>JAHFFW010000022.1 GCA_023247725.1 Candidatus Omnitrophota bacterium
ACTGACGAGCTTGCTTCTTCAGTTTTACACAATGGCTTTTTTGGCTCATGGGTTATCTCCTCTCGGAAGATAATACCATGAAATTATAAACCATTAACAACTAACTTAACAATGTACTAGTCCGGGCGGACCGCCTCCACTTAAGACGATTATTCTTTAACCTCATTGACAATGCCCTCAAATATTCCCCTCCCAAAAGCCATGTGTATATCGAAGTTCAACTCCCGCCCCACAAAATCGTGGCCGCGATCCGGGATTCTGGGCCGGGAATCGAACCTGAGAATATTTCCAAAATCTTTGACCGTTTTTTCCGCGCAGAGACAGGTGGCACGGGGGTGGGCTTAGGCCTTCATATCGCCAGAACAATCGCCCATATCCATCGCGGTTCCATTGAAGTCGAAAGTCAAAAAGGCGACGGGACAACGTTCTGTGTCATCCTGCCTCGCGCATAAACACCCTTCCTTGTTCAAACCGTTCCCCACTTACGAGGTGGGAAGTTTGCCTCGATAAGAATATTTTAATATTCTTTTAATCCTTTTCTTAAGAAGACTTTGTTAATGTGTCATCGTTGAACCTGAACGGGAATGGGGCTTCTTATTGATGAAAAAAATTCTCATTGTTGATAGTGACCCAAAGGAACGCTTGTTGTACGCCAAGATTTTTCGCACGGAAGGCTTCAAGGTTTACGAAGCCATCGATGCGTGGGAAGCGGTGGAAGTGCTTTTGAATTATTGCATTGATTTGATTATCCTTAATCCGGGCCCGAAAGAAACCGATCAGGAATTCCTTGATTTGTTGGAAATCGATTACGCTTACTTGAAAGTCATCATCATGGACACACCGGCACGGGACCAAGACGCGTTTTTCCGGGCGAACGATTATTTTGATAGATCAACAGGCCCTTATGCGCTCTTGCACAAGGCCACGGGCCTCCTCTTCCGCGAAGACACCGCAGACATCCATTATGCCCTGGTGAAGTGATGGTCGCTGGCAACAAGACCTTGTTGAGATATTCATAAGCTCCGGACAGGAAGCAGGTGGATCATGAACCTTCGATTGATAGGAGCACTGGCGCTTATATTGCTTTATCCTTATGGCCAAGCGACAGCGTGCAATAAGGTCGGATATTCCTTGCGGGCTCAAGACCCCCATCCGTCCGATCAAAAAGGGCTCACGTTCAAGGCAACGAAGCAAAAGATCAAATCGGACTGGCTCAATCTTGTTGAAGGTGATTGGACAGGGCCGGCCATGAATTTTCTTTTTCAGCATAGAAATACTCCCTCCCCTTGCTTTGAAAAAGAATCGGCGATTCACGACGGGTTTTGTTAATAACCCAAAGCTATTCTCCTTAACTTAAAGGAGATTCGAATACAAATGGGTCAATATGGTTATCTTATGAGGTGCATTTATGATAAATTCAGTTTTGGAGTTCAATGAACTCATGCGTTCCGATACAGTAAAAATGTATTGGACAGCTTTTATGGACTCACTGCCAGAGGCCCTTATTGGAATCAACTTGGATGGGATTGTTATCGCTTGGAATAGGGGCGCGGAGAAACTCTTTGGCTTTAGCTCTGAGGAAATCGCCGGTAAACCCATGACTCTGTTATTCTCTTCCCTGCATTTTTTAAATTCGGCGGAACAGCTCAAGCGTTTATTGAACGGCGATCATTTGCACTTGCGCGAGCATTACAGTCGGACCAAGGAGGAGGGGACCATGCCTGTCTTTTTAACCATTTCTGCGGTGAAAGACATCTTTGGTAATGTGATCGGCATGGCCATCTTTATTGAAAAGGCCCCCGCAGAAAAGTCATCTTCGCTTTTGCGCCACGGGCCGCACGCCCAACAGGAAGTCATCAAAATGGAAGCCGTCCTCAGTTTGGAAGAGGGACTCAATTCCATTCTCAAACTCGACAAGCTGATTGATTTTGTCGTCGATAAAACCACTTCTATTCTCAATGCGGAGCGTTGTTCCTTTATGCTCCTCGATGAGGAATCACAGAAATTGTGCATCAAAGGATCCAAGGGCATTGACGAACGTTTCATTTCGTCGAGCCGCATCCGTTTAGGTGATCCGGTCGCCGGGCTCGTGGCCCAAAGGGGTGAACCGATTCTGGTGGCGGATATTGAAACGGATCCGCTTTTTCGGAGGGCGAATCGTTATTCCTTCAAATCCAAATCGTTCATCATTGCGCCCATTCAACGCGGGTCCCATCTGATGGGAGTACTGTGTGTCGCGGAAAAGATGGTTTCCAATGCGGTTTTTAGCGAGCTTGATCTGAAAATTCTCTGCCTCATCGCCCGGCAGGTGGCCGTGGCCATCGAAAATGCCCGACTCTACAAAGAGTTGAAATACCTTTCCGTCAAAGATACCTTGACGGGACTCTCCAATTACCGTCACTTTATTCGAAGTCTCGACGATGAAATTAAGCGAACCAAAAGGTATCCCAATTCCCTGTGCCTGTTGATGCTCGATGTGGATCACTTTAAGCCTTACAATGACCTCTACGGCCAAGGGGAAGGGGATCAACTCCTTAAGACCATTGGCCGGATCCTGCAACAAAATCTGCGAGATGTCGATATCCCTTGCCGCTATGCGGGCGATGAATTCGCGGTCATTCTGCCAGAAACCAAGATTGACCAAGCCAAACGGGCGGCGGAAAAGATCAAAGAAAAAATTGAACAACTTCCGCACAAATGCAAAGTGACGATCAGCATTGGCGTTGCTAAGTTTGAATCCTCCATGGACCGCTATGAATTGATCCGTAAGGCCGATAGTGCTTTATATCAAGCCAAACAAGGAGGGAAAGCCACCGTCTGTTTGGCGTAGATTGCCGTAGTGCGATCTTGTGCCTTCCTCTATAATAGGCCTGTTATCCAATCGTTATCTCCGTTCCTTGAAGATGACGAAGAAGCCCTTCAGCTTTTGCCTTCGCAACTGACACAAAACGGATACAACGTCAAGGTGGCCACCTCCGTCGCGCAATGCCTGGAAGAAGCGATCCGTTTTTCTCCTCACCTCATCCTTTCCAAGTACATCTTGCCCGGAATAGCCGGAAGCAAGGTGATTGAGTTACCCCGCAGCATGTCTCATCTTAAAACCATCCCCATCATTGTGTACTCTCAGGAAATCATGGGTGGAGAGAAGGAAAACGCCTTCGCCACCGGGGACACCGATTTTGTGACAGGCGCTAACGAAGAGAAAATCCACCGCCTTATCAACCAATATTCAAAAAAGGCGAGGGGCCGCCGCTGCTTTAAAGCGGGGCGGCCCCTCGCCTTTTTATAAAAACCACATCCGGACGGCTTTTAAGTCACTTTCGCCTCTGATGCATGGTCCGTTTTAATTCCCGCTCAATATCCCGTTTTTTGATATCTTCCCTTTTATCGTAAATTTTTTTACCTTTTCCGACGGCAAGTTCCACTTTCACCAAACCCCGACGATTGATGTAAATTTTTGTCGGAATAAGCGCGAGATGCTTTTGATTGATCAAGGCGTCGATCTTTTCAATTTCCCTCCTATGCAAAAGCAACTTGCGCGGCCGATCCGGCTCGGGATTAAGATAACTGGCCTGGGCATAAGGACTGATATGCAAGTTGTAAAGTTTCACTTCCCCCTGCTCAACCCGCGCAAAACTATCAGCAAAATTGACCTCGGCCTGACGGACGGATTTGACCTCACCCCCTTTGAGTTCAATGCCGCATTCCCACTTGTCAGTCAGAAAAAAATCGCGGAAGGCTTTTTTATTGGTGGCAATGGCTTTGGATTCCATATCATCCTAACCGCACATGCAAATACCAAGACAAAAACGCGGGGATTGTCAAAAGGCTCAGGATGTGGCTGAAGAGCAATCCCTGATTGATAAATTGTTCATCGATTCCCTTGTAGTGCCTGGCCAAAATGGAAAGTGTAATCGCGCTGGGAACAACGCTTTGCAAGAGGATTAAAAAGCCCATCCAGAATTCGAGCCGCAATCCTTCAATGAAAAAGAAGGCTAATAAAGGCATCACGATCAGTTTGGCAAAGACTGCTCCTAGGACGGCCCGCTTGCTGACCTGCTCCACCTTAAGGGCGGCAAGGCTTCCCCCGACGGTCAAAAGCGCCATCGGCAAGGCACACTGGCTCAACATTTCCGTTGCCCTCATCAAGGAGTGAGGCAAAATTTTTTGCCCACCGAGGGCAATAAAGAGCAAGGTCATAACAATCGCCAGGAATGGAGGATTCAGCAACCACTTGGAATCAAAATGTCCTTCTTGCCGGCCGTGCAGAAACCAAACCCCCATGGTCCAGATAGAAAGATCAAATCCCACCAGAAAAATCAAAATGTATATGGTCAATTGCTGCGCTTCCATGGCCGGAAAAATAGTGGACGCGAGCATCAAGGGCAAAAAACCCGAATTTTGAAACGCGACCAAGGCCATAATTTCTTTGCGTTGGTTTGCCCAAGGAAAAAAACTTAATAGCGCCCTGCCGATCCCCATTCCTGCGGCGGTGATCGTGAGGCTAAGCAAGGGAAAAATCCACCATCTTGGGTATTCCTGGAAGTGGAACTGCTGAGTCAGATGAAAAAAGACATAGTTAGGCCAAAAAAAGTTGACGAGGAGCTTCGCCAAAAGGCGTAGCCCCGACTCATCCATAAATTTTTTCCGGACAAAAAGAAAACCGGCCACCCCTATCAAAAAAATCTGAACCATGGCCGAGGCCACATCCCCAAAATCCACTCTGTACATGGCCGGTATTATCCCAAAATTCAATGGCCCTGTCCACGAGAGATTCGAAAGCTCGACGATTGAGGAAGGCTGGTTGACAGACAGAAAAATTGTGGGTATACTGACTGCGATTTAATCCCGAAGCCGCCCCGGTTTTCTCTATAAAGATCTGTGGTAGCCGGGGCGGCGAGGTTCTCTTCTATAAAAAATTGTGGTAGAACCTCGCCGAAGTGGTGAAATTGGCATACACGTAGCGTTCAGGGCGCTATTCCCTTACGGGATTGTGGGTTCGACTCCCACCTTCGGCATAAATCTAAAACAGGGTTCGATCCTTCGACTCGTTCGCTAAACTCTCTCGCTCAGGATGGTTCGACTTGTGGTGAGCGAATCCGCCAAAAGCGGATGAGTCGAACCACTCCCACCTTCGGCATAAATCTTCCTCTGAACGACCTACTCTCACTCCCGGGGTGAGAGTAGGCCTGAAAAAGATTAAAGTCAATTAGCCATTCCCGCTCAAAATCTCCTTGCTTACAGTTACAGATCATAATAGAATAAACCTCTTAAAAATCCTTTACCGAAAATTTTGCTTTCTAACCAACAAAAACACTTACCATGAATGATGAACCCAAAAGCACGGATGTTCGGGATATTGAAATCAAGGAATGGCTCAGTTCTCTAGATTACGTCCTGGACCACGATACGCCCGAACAGGCCAAAGAACTCCTGCAGCAATTGCAAGTGCGGGCGGAGATTGCCGGCATCAAACTTCCCTTCACTAGTAATACCCCGTATATCAATACCATTTCGCCCGATAAGCAGCCTCCCTATCCGGGAAATCGGGACATCGAACGCCGGATCAAAAGCATTATTCGGTGGAATGCCATGGCCATGGTCGTGCGGGCCAATCGCGTAGAAAGCGGGATTGGAGGGCATATCTCCACCTATGCCTCGGCGGCCACGCTTTTCGAGGTGGGGTTTAATCACTTTTTCCGCGGAAAAAATCATCCTTGCGGAGGCGACATTGTCTATTTTCAGGGTCACGCTTCTCCCGGCGTTTACTCTCGAGCCTTTTTAGAAAACCGGCTATCGATGGAAAAGTTAGAAAACTTCCGGCGGGAATTGCGCCCCGACGGCGGGCTTTCTTCTTACCCTCACCCCTGGCTTATGCCAGACTTCTGGCAGTTTCCTACGGTTTCCATGGGCCTGGCCCCAATCATGGGAATTTATCAGGCGCGTTTTAACCGTTACCTGGAAGACCGGGGTCTCAAGCCAAAGACCGATCAAAAAGTCTGGGTATTTATGGGGGATGGAGAATGCGATGAACCCGAATCTCTGGGCGCCATCAGCCTGGCCTCTCGCGAGAAACTGGACAATCTGATTTTTGTCATCAATTGCAATCTCCAGCGCTTGGACGGCCCTGTGCGGGGCAACGGCAAAATCATTCAAGAGTTGGAAGCCATCTTTCGCGGGACCGGTTGGAACGTGCTCAAGGTCATCTGGGGCAGCCATTGGGATTCCTTATTAGCCGCCGATAAAGAAGGACTTTTGGTCAAACGTATGGGCGAAATTGTCGACGGCCAATATCAAAAATACACAGTCTCCAGCGGTAAGTACATCCGCGATCATTTCTTTGGGACTTATCCAGAATTAATGGACTTGGCCAAAAATTTGACTGATGAACAGATTCGGAACCTCAACCGCGGCGGTCATGACCCGGTCAAGGTTTATAGCGCCTATAAGGCAGCCGTAGAAGAAAAAGGTTCGCCGACGGTCATTCTGGCCCAAACCATCAAAGGCTATGGTTTGGGGGAAAGCGGCGAAGGGAAAAACATCACCCACCAGCAAAAAAAGCTCAATGAGCTGGAACTCAAAGAATTCCGGGCCCGCTTCAGTATTCCCATCTCCGATGAAGAAGTCGCCAAGGCCCCGTTTTACAAACCGCCGCCAGATGCGCCGGAAATCAAATATCTGCACGAATGCCGCCAGAAGCTCGGGGGTTACCTTCCCTCTCGCAGCACCAAAAGTATTCCTCTGCCTGTACCTCCAGAAGATTTGTTTGAAGAATTCTACAAAGGCACTGAAGGCCGCGAGGTCTCAACCACCATGGTTTATGTCCGGGTCCTGAACAAATTACTGCGCGATCAAGAGCTGGGGAAGCTCATTGTTCCCATCGTCCCGGACGAAGCCCGGACCTTTGGCATGGAGGCCTTGTTCCGACAGTGCGGGATCTATTCTCACGTCGGGCAATTGTATGAACCGGTCGACGCGGACAGTTTGATTTATTACAAAGAAGCCAAAGATGGCCAGATTCTCGAAGAGGGCATTACCGAAGCAGGTTCTATGTCTTCCTTCATCGCCGCCGGAACCGCCTATTCCACTCACGGAATCAATACGATTCCGTTTTTTACTTATTATTCCATGTTCGGCCTGCAACGGATTGGCGATTTATTTTGGGCGGCCGCCGACCTGCGCTGCCGGGGATTCCTCGTAGGCGCAACGTCGGGAAGGACGACCTTGGCCGGCGAGGGATTGCAGCATCAAGATGGTCACAGCCAGCTGTTTGCTTATGCCATTCCGAATCTCATGGCCTATGATCCCGCCTTTGCCTTTGAGATTGCCGTTATTATCCGCGACGGCATCAAACGCATGTATCAGGATCAGGAAAGTCTTTTTTATTATCTGACCGTGGGCAATGACAATTATCCGCAGCCTTCTTTGCCTTCCGGACCGAATGTGAAGGACGGAATCCTCAAAGGCCTTTACCGATTCAAATCTTCCACCTTGAACAATCCAACCCTTAAGGCGCATCTGTTCGGCAGTGGCGCCATCATGAATGAGGTCATCAAGGCTCAGCAAATTCTGGAAGAGCAATACAGAATCTCGACGGATATCTGGAGCATTACCAGTTATAAGGAATTACGACGCGACGGCCTGGAAACCGAACGCTGGAACATACTTCATCCGTTGGAAAACCCCCGAATTCCTTACGTTAGCAAAATCTTAAATTCAGAACAGGGAATTTATGTGGCGGCCTCAGATTATGTCAAGGCCCTGCCGGATTCGATCGCCCGCTGGATTCCAGGGTCTTTGATTTCACTGGGAACCGACGGGTTTGGTCGCAGCGACGGCCGGCAGGCCTTGCGTGATTTCTTCGAGGTCGATAGCCGGCATGTGGCCTTTGCGGCCATTGGCGGCCTTTATCGCCAAGGTAAGCTTAAAATGGACTCCGTGCAAAAAGCGGCTCAAGATCTGCAGATTCATCCCGATAAGTTGGATCCGATGGTTTCGTAAAAAAGTCACCAGTCACACGTCACCGGTCACAGCAAGAACTATGGTGACATGTGACTTATGACTTAATAAAGGACTTTCCCAATGCCCACCACTGACTTCAAACTTCCCGGTCTCGGTGAGAACATCACCTCGGGTGTCGTCACGAAAATCATGGTGAAGGTCGGCGATACCGTCAAAAAAGATCAGATGGTGATCGAATTAGAGACCGACAAAGCAGTTCTGGAAGTTCCCTCCCCCATGGAGGGCGTGATTAAAGAAATCCTCCTCAAGGTTGGCCAATCCGCCAAAGTTGGTCAAGTTGTTATGCGCCTCGAGGAAGGGGCAACAACCACCGCGACTCCACCAACGGTTGCCACGCCGCAAAAGCCCAAGGAAGAAGAAAAAAAAGAGACTCCTTCTGCGCCCCCCGCTTCACTGAAAACCGAAATCCCCACCCAAACAGCGCCGGTAGAAAAAGAATTCCCGCTCCCGGATTATGAACCATCCCTGGCAAAGGATGTTCCCGCTGCCCCCTCTGTGCGCCGCTTTGCTCGAGAGATTGGCATTGAAATCAGTCAAGTTCCCGGCAGTGGACCAAAAAGCAGGATTTCCATCGACGACGTAAAGGCGTTCGCCAAGGCGATCAATACCGGCGCGACCGGGCGTCCATCCAGCGACAGTCATGTTCTTCAACCCCCTCTCCCCGATTTTACCAAATGGGGCGGGGTTGAACGTCAAGCCATGAGCATGGTGCGAAAAAAAACGGCCGAGCATTTAAGTCTCGCCTGGTCCATGATTCCTCATGTGACGCAGTTTGACAAGGCTGATGTTACCGAGCTGGAAAAACTACGGAAACGCTTCGCCAAAAAAGCCGAGAGTAAAGGCGGCAAGCTTACGATCACCGCCTTTCTTTTGAAGGTGTTGGCCGGCGCCTTAAAAGTTTTCCCCCAATTCAATGCGAGTGTCGATATGCCCCGCAATGAAATCATTTACAAAAAATATTTTCATATTGGTGTCGCCGTCGACACCGATCGGGGTCTGATTGTTCCCGTCATCCGCGATGTGGATAAAAAAGGGATCTTTGATCTGGCGGTCGAACTCGCGCAGATGGCGGAGAAAGCCCGCAACCGCAAAACCACGATTGAGGAAATGCAGGGAAGTTCTTTCACGCTGACGAATTTAGGAGGAGTGGGCGGCACGGCTTTTACCCCCATCATCAATTGGCCGGATGTGGCCATCCTCGGAGTCTCACGAGCGAACCTTGAACCAATTTATATCGAAGGCCAACTTGTTCCTCGCCTCTTGCTTCCCCTTTCTTTATCTTACGACCATCGCCTCATCGATGGAGCGGACGGGGCCCGATTTTTGCGTTGGGTTTCCGAGGCGATTCAGCAGCCTTTGCTGATTGAGCTGGAGGGTTAGTTTTGTAACGTAGGACGTGGGACGTTCGCTCACTTCGTTCGCTGGGACGCAGGACGTGGATTTCGAGTGGAGCTGCATTCAAATTTTACGTCCCTCGTCCGAGCGAGCCCCGTTATTTGCTTGCAGCAACAAACAAAAATCAGCGGGGCGAGCGGACGTCCCACTTCCCACGGGAAAGGAATTTTCGTGAGCAACTCTTCGACTCACCTCGTGGTCATCGGCGCTGGCCCCGGCGGTTACGCGGCGGCCTTTCTCGCTGCCGATTTAGGGATGGCGGTAACCCTCATCGATGAGGACACCAATCCCGGCGGAGTCTGTCTTTACCGCGGTTGCATTCCTTCCAAAGCGCTCCTGCATGCGGCCAAAGTCCTCTCCGAAGCCAGGGAAGCCAAAAATTTTGGCGTTGATTTTCCTGAACCCAAAATTCATCTTGATCAGCTGCGTCAATGGAAAAATAATGTCGTCGGCCGGATGACCTCTGGGTTAGGGGTCCTGGTCAAGCAACGCAAGATCCAATACATTCGGGGAAAGGCCAGATTTCTTAATTCCTCTTCTCTGCAGATTAACGAAACCAGTGGTTCTGTAACGCAATTAAACTTTGCCACGGCTATCCTGGCGACGGGATCGCGTCCGATTCTCTTGCCCAATCTGCCTGCGTCGGACCGAATTATGGACTCCACCTCGGCCCTGGAGATTAAGGATATTCCTCAATCACTTCTGGTCGTTGGCGGCGGTTACATCGGTCTGGAACTAGGCACGGTTTATGCGCAATTGGGTTCGAAAATCACCGTCGTGGAAATGACGCCGGGATTAATTCCAGGAGCGGACCGCGACGTAGTTCAAATTCTTTCCAGACAGGTCGAAAAGATTTTTTCCAATATGATGCTAAATACAAAGGTCACCGGCATGGCCACAACCGACAGCGGAATCAAGGTGACCTTTGAACAGGAAGATGGACAGAAAAAAGCAGCGGAATTTAGTAAGGTCCTCATCGCGATCGGACGCAAACCCAACACGCAAGATTTAGGGTTAGAACATACCAAAATCCAACTCGACAGCCGCCAATTTGTCAAGGTCTCACCGACTCGCCAAACCACGGATAAAAATATTTATGCAATCGGTGATATTGCCGGGGAACCCATGCTCGCGCATAAGGCTTCTCATGAGGGCCGGATTGCCGTCGAGGCGATCGCCGGCCATAAGGTGGCCTTTGAGCCGCAGGCGATTCCGGCGGTGGTCTTTACCGATCCGGAAATTGCCTGGTGTGGATTGACCGAAACGCAGGCGGCCAAAGAGAATCGCCCCGTCAAAGTGGCCAAATTCCCCTGGGGGGCCTCGGGCCGCGCCGTTACCTTGGATCGGCCGGAGGGCTTGACCAAGCTGATCATCGATCCGGCGACCGAACGGGTTTTAGGGATGGTGGTTGTGGGGACCGGGGCCGGAGAACTCATTGCGGAGGGTGTCCTCGCTGTCGAAATGGGATCCGTTGTGTCCGATATCAAATTGAGCATCCATCCGCATCCCACGCTTTCCGAAACCATCATGGAATCCGCCGAGAGTTTCTTCGGTCAGAGCACGCATATTTATCGGCCGATACAAAAATAAAAAAAGCGGAAAACTCTGAGTTTTCCGCTTTGCCTTTATCCTTTCGACGTCTCTCGTCCCAGTGAACCCCGCCGGTTCCTAACGAATGGTCAGATGGCGGGGTGAACGGTCCCCTCGCCTCTCAAATCTCCCTCCCAATCGCCGCCTTGATCGCCCTTTTGACGTCTTCCATTTCAAACGGCTTTTTAAGGCACGTCACTGCGCCCAGCGCCTGGGCCTGTGCCCTCTTTTCCTCGACGGAATAGCCGCTCATCATGATGATGGGTAATTTGGGTGACACCGAGCGGATCTCTCTGAGGATTTCCACTCCGTCTTTTCCCGGCATAACAATATCCAGGAAGGCGATATCAAAATCCTGTTTGCGGATCGCATTGATGGCATCGAGGCAATTGTCCACGACAGTGATGTGATGGCCGCTATATCCTAAAGTAAAGTCAAATAAATCGCCGATGACTTTTTTATCATCAACGACTAAAACCTTGATTTTATCCATCCAAATCTCCTAAAGGGATTGGCGCCATTATACAATAAACTCAAACTTTCTGCACGTTGAAGTTGATTCCGTCACGTCCATTCTCGCAAGGCAGACGAATAACGAAGGTCGCACCAGAACCGGGAGAACTTTCCAATTCGATATTCCCTCCGTGTTCGGCGATGAGATCCTTGCACAGAGCCAGCCCGATGCCGGCCCCGGTTGTTTTCGTGGAAAAAAATGGTTCAAAGATTTGGCTCGCGACCTCGGGCGGCAAACCGGGACCGCTGTCCTCAAAGGTGACCACCACCTGATTCTTTTGTTTGGCGAATTCGGAGGTGATCTTCAAATACCGCCGGGATCCGCGGGGCAAATCGCTCATGGCCTGAATGGCATTGATGACAATATTCATAAAGACCTGCTGCAGGTGAACTCCATCGGCATAGACCTTGGGCAGATCCTCGGTCAAAATTAGATCCCAGTCGACCCGGCGGATCCTCAATTCATCCGTCAACAAGTTGATGGCCCGCTGAATAGAAACGTTGACATCAATCTGTTCCTTGCGGATCTCACGGTGACGGATGAGCTCCATCAGATCCTCGAGCATTTCCTTGAGATACACGGATTGCTCCTCCATGAGGCAAATCGGTTTGTAGAACGGCTGATCCGGCGGCATTTCTTTTTTGATGAATTTCACAAAACCATGGATGGCGGTGATGGGCTGGCTGATCTGATGGAGAATGCCCGCACTCAAAGACGCCAGGGCGGAGACCTTTCCCGTTTCTAATAACTTCAGCTGTGTTGTCCGCAATTCCTCGACGATCTTCGAAATCTCCCGGGTTTTACTGTCAATCTCCTGTTCCAATTCGCGGGCCCTGCGTTTGGACTGATCATAAAAAACCTTGATTTTAAAACAGGTGATCGACACGACAAACCCTAAAATGGCCATATACCCCAAAGGGTAAAACAGGAGGTCATATCCAGCCAGAAGATCGAGGAAACTCAAAGAGACGGCCAAAAAAGCCAGCGTAAAAAATCGCACCTTGCGCTGTTCCCAGGAATCTTTCGGCCGCCAATTGTATTTGATGACATTGAGTAAGCTCAGCAATAGGCACAGCAGAATGAAAAACAGCATCACGAATTGCAGGGGGCCGGCTCGCGGGTAAAATCCGAAGGCGTATTCTCCCATCTCGTCGAAGAAATCGGGATGACGGATGAACATCGCCAGAATAATCGACAATAAATAAAAAACATAAACAAAATGTCGCTGCTGATCCCATTGGTCGGTCAGGGTCACCGACAGATGGAACATGGTGACCGCCGCCAGCATCATGCCCATGAACAAAACATACGACCAGAAAAAGGCCAAGGACGCATAATGAGAATTGACGACCATCCCGCAACCCACCAGCCAAACCGCGCAGCTGGCATAAAAATACAAAAGCGAACGATTGAAACTGGAGGTTTTTTCCAGACGCTGGATAAAAATACCGAAGATGAGAGCAAGGATGGCAACGAGAAAAGAAGCAATGGAATAGGGATTGAGGTAATAATTTTTAAAGGCCCATACGTCGGAGGGAGTGATATTCATTGCGGCTATTCTAACATTCGCGTCCTTTTCATTCCATGGGAAACTCAGAATTTTCCGGGATGGGGAAGCGGAAAATCTTTAGCGCAGAAGAATCTTGGCCGTGTCGTTTTTTTTGATTCCGAATTGTTGAGCGGATCCGGCATTGACTTCCAGGACATAAAGGGCAGGCTGTACCGGCGCGTAATTGGGACAGGGATCATGAACGCACGCCGGCACGTTGGTTTCCAAATGCACAACCGAGCGATCGGAATTGAGCCAAATGATATCCAAAGGGATCAAGGTGTTTTTCATCCAGAAGCTGTAACGCTCCGGCCGGGGAAAAACAAACAGCATCCCCTCATCCGGTGGCAAAGACCGTCGGAACATAAGTCCTTTGGAGAGTTCTTCCGGCCGCGAGACAACTTTCACTGCGAAACAATGCTGTTCAAAGCAGACCTGATCAATTTTTGATCGGGGGAATTTTGATGAGCAGCCAAGGAAAGGCAAAAGAAATAACCCAAGGACAAGGAAGAAACCCGCCCAGAAAAACGTCCGGATCACCGCTCACCCGTGAGGTTGAGATAATCCCGAAATTCCAATTGTCCTTTGACATCGGCGCGGGCCTGGGAGATCCGTTGGCTCAAATGCGGATGAGTTCGCCAATAGCTGAAGGGACGGCCCGGTTCCTTGTCTTCTTCCGCCTTGAGGATGGCTAAGGCCTCCCCCATTCCGGCGGGATTAAAACCGGCCTTGCGCGCATATTTGATTCCAAGTTGGTCAGCCTGGAACTCATCTTGTTGCGAGTATTCCAGGAAAACCGAAGTAAAGGCAGCATCAAGACCCGGCGCCATCTGGGCATTGCCTGATCCGATGGTCGCGATTTGCAAAAGGGTATAACCGTACATCGATTGCAATTTTTTGATCGCGTGCCGCGCCGTGATATGACCCACTTCATGACCAATGACGCCAGCCAGCTGATCGTCGGTTTTCAATTTGTCCAGCAAGCCTTTAAAGACATACACGTAACCGCCGGGAAGACTGACGGCGTTCAATTTATCTTCGTCAATAACTCGAATGGAGTAAACCAATTCCTGGCGGTCGCACACAGCCACAATGCAATCGAGGATCCGCTGCACACGTTCGTTCGTGTCCACATCCTCGACATATTTGTAATGTTTGTCGAATTGCCGGGAAAGGGAATTACCAATGGAAACTTCTTTATCGGTTCCATACAGCAGGGTTTCGTGCTTCCCCGTCGCCAGATTATATTCGGTAGCGCATCCGAAGAGACCGAGGAGCAGGACCAAACCTAAAAGATGCACTCCCATTTTCTTGAGCATTTGAAATAACTTCGCCATCGGAAGCCCGATGACATTGAAATAACAGCCTTCAATCCGCCGGATAAAAAGCGCCCCATGGCCTTCAATATCAAAACCTCCCGCCTTATCCAAAGGAGACACTTTGTTGTGATAACGCTCGATTTCCTCATTGGACAAATGCGTCATGAACACCTTGGTTTTTTCGTAATCGACCATTTGCCGGCCGGTCTGCGTATCGATGACCGCCAGACCCGTATAAACCCAATGCGGTTGGGCAAAAAGTCGCCGGAGAATCCGTTGGGCTTCCTTGAGGTCTTTGGGTTTACCCACGATCGTTTTCCCTCCCAGATACACCAGCGTGTCGGCCCCGATCACGATGGAATCGGTTGTGCGTCCGGCGACATCCGTGGCCTTTTGCAAGGCATTTTCCTTCACCAGATCCGCGCAGGTGGTGCGGATTCTGGACTTTTCCCGGATATGGCTTGGCTCGACGCACAATGGAATCCCGAGACGTTTTAACAAATTCTGTCTCTGGACGGACGCCGAGGCCAAAATAATTTTTTTCATGCGTTGGTCACTAAAAAAATTCGGAGGCCTTAAAAAGCGAAATCAAAGGACAGCCTTTCTGGGCCAGTGCCTCCTCAGCGCCTTCCTGCCGATCAACAATACAGAGGGCCTTAAGCGGTTTTATTCCAAGGGCCTTCAACACATCAATGGATTGTACAAAGGCCTGTCCCGTCGTTGCCACATCATCGATGAGAACAACCCGGGCCTGCGGTGACAACAATGGTCCCTCGACCTGCTGCTGTTTTCCGTGCGGTTTGGGGGCTTTGCGGACAATAAAGGTATTGATCGGCTTCTTGGCTTGATAGCTTAAAACCCCAATGGCGCCCAGAAAAGGATCTGCCCCCAAGGTGGGTCCACCCATCGCGTCAAAGGGTTCGT
The DNA here is from genome assembly GCA_023247725.1 of Candidatus Omnitrophota bacterium. GTDB lineage: Bacteria > Omnitrophota > Gorgyraeia > Zapsychrales > JAHFFX01 > JAHFFW01. The sequence goes on from JAHFFW010000022.1 coordinate 15,314, forward strand.
CTTTTAATTTTTCCAAAATGAGTTTGGCGCACAAATAAACGCCTTCGGCGTTCAATGTTACCCGTCGGGCGTCAATATAATAATCGCTGGTCTTGCCGGAAGAGAGAACGATTTTTTCTTTGAATAAGGCCATCTGTTTCAACATCTCGCGCAATCGGGCCTTGTCCGGGTTCAAGTCGGGCTTCATCGTTTTTGGATATTCAAACTCATTTCATCGTGATCGAGGCGAGGGGCTTTCAATTTGCGTTCGTCAATTTCTTCCAAAAGAAGGATTTTATACCGCAGAAGATTTTTATAATTTTCGTATTCCTGGGGTTTAAAGCCGGAGGTCCGGTGAAAGGCCTCGACGGCCTTGAGCTCGACCAGCACGTTGATGTAGCTGTCCAACAGATCCTGGTCGGCTAGCTTGTCAATCGCGCCGCGATCCAGAATCTCAATCTGGCTTTCGAAAGCGGCCTGGACAAGCGGGGCTGAGGCATTGAGAGTGGCTAAAACGGTGAGGATTAGTGCCATTGCTAGAAAAATCGATCGATGATTCATTGGGTCCTCCTTCTTCTCTGCTTCTCTTAAGTTGAATGATTCCCGGATGCAAAACAAGGGGTATTATACGACGGTGGTCGGGGCGTGACAATTTATTTCTAGGGTATAGGGTGATGGGTATAGGGTATAGGCGGAATAGATATTGTAAGACCGCCGGAAAAGGAAATTCTTTAAAACCTTTTGGTCGTTTGAAATTTGGATTTTGGATTTGTTTGGAATTTGGTCATTGTAAATCTATCCGCTATCCGCTGCTACGGAAGTTCCTCCCGAAACATCTCCCGGTAATGCCGATACCAGTCGCTCTGAAAACGTTCCGTCGGGTCGTACTTTAATTTCAATTTCAAAAAATCCACGAATTGCGGATAACAGGCCAAGACCTGCTCCTTGGTCGCCCAGCGATGATAGGTCAAATAATAGCTTCCCTTAAACTCGATGGCGCGGTCAATGAGGCGGCGAAAATGTTCCTGCGCCTCTTTGATTCCTTCCGGGGTATGCTCCACATGCAGATTTAAAATGACGCAAATAAAATTCTTTCTGGCCCAGGCCAAAAAACTTTCCTTATCCTCTTCAATCCAGCGGACGGTGCCATAGATGAGCGGGACATTGTATTTCAAAAAATCCTGACGCACTGCCTCCATAAAATCCACGAGCTGATCGCGGGGGACATAAATCTCGGTGATCATCTCCGATCCCGGATGGGTGGATTTGAGCTGCTGATCGACGAGTGTATGATAATTCTCGATATAGGTTGCCAAGTCGGCTGTGTCCGACCAATAGATCTGCCCGGCGGTTTTGAGGTAATACCGGGAATATTTTTGGTAAGCCTCGGCAGGATTTGTATGAGCCAGGTAATATAATTGCCGCTAATCCGAATCAGTTTGTTTCAGAGGATTGGCGGTCAAAGGAGTCGCGTGATCCACCGGCGCATACGTAGGAAATATTCCTTCGCGCATGAAATTCTCGGAGATCTTGTCAGTCGAATACTGAAAGTCTCCGTACAGATATCCGGCCTTGATCCGTTCTTGAAACTTTTCGACAAGATTGTTGATGGAAATGATCTCCACATCGCGGCGGACTCTCATCCTTGTTCCCAACCGCAATTGAATCTGAGTAATCACCCCGAACAATCCATAACCGCCGATGACTAAACGAAAAAGCTCGGGGTTGTGCCGGCGACTGCAGCGCTTCATTTTTCCGTCGGCATCAATCAACAAAAATGATTCCACCTGGTCAATGATCGGTTTGCAGGTCAATGCCCGGCCGTGGGCGTTGGCCGACAATGCGCCGCCGATGCTCAGGCGACTGGTCCCGGTTTGCTTTTGGATAATTCCCCATTGGTGGCGATCGCCTTCTTGCGCCTTGAGTAGATATCCCACCAATTCCGGCCATTGGATTCCGGCCTCCACTTCAATCATTCCCCGACGGCGATCAAAGGCTAGGATCTCATTCATTCGGCTCATATCAATGAGGAACGTGCCAGCTCCGAACTGTTGGCCTCCCATGGCATGGCGTCCGGCGCAGATGCTGACGGCCAGATGCCCTCGTTTGGCCTGCTTGATGAGGGCAATGACCTCGGCCGTCAATTCAGGGTAATGAATGCTGTGAACCGTTGTTTCATTGAGGGCCGAATGAACATCATTAACAACCGGATTTATTTGCGCCAGCACCGGCGAGGAAAGCATTGCTGCGATCAAAAGACCGGCAAAGACTAAAGAAATTTTTTTCATTGCATTGTTTCTCGGGGAAAAGGTTTGAGAGCTTGACCGCAAAAGAATAACAGCGCGAACGAGGCCATCAGAAACAGATGATAAATCGTGTTGTGGTTCAAATACACGGGATCCCAGGCCAGCCGCGCATTTTGGATGTACGACCCCGCTAAAGCCAAAAGTAATCCGGCAACACCCAGGAATGCCGTCCCCTGTTTTGTTTGAACCCCAAGCTGGCCAAGCACGACGAGCAAAAAGACAACGGCCGGTAAATAATTGGCGATGACAAACAGGTAATCCGGGAGGAAGAAGAGGACGAGCGGGATATAAAGACTCAATTGCACAACCGATAATCGCCGCAGGATCTGATTCCATCGAGCCTCTGGATAGATGGCCGCGCTCGCCTGCCAAAGCCCGAAGATCGCTGGGCCGATGGCCAATAAAATCCATCGCCAAAGGATTTTAAAACCCCAGGACGAGCGGGCTGAAAAATAGGCGTGGACCATCGCTCCTAAAAGGGCGGCCCAGCCGCTGGAATGAAAAAACAGGACCAGCGACGAGCGGAAATAGTTGGAGGGCGTTTTGCGCACCAAGAGCCAGGCGAATAAAAAATTCTCAATGGATAAAAAAAAGTTGGTCAAGGCCACAATAGAATCGGCGTTGGTCATAGATTTCATTGCTACGGTAGCCACCCTCTCACCCCGGGAGTGAGAGAAGCGCATAAATGATGCTCTCACTCCCGGGGTGAGAGGGACCGATAAAAAATTTTCCAGGCATAAAATAAAATGGTCAGGGCAACGAAGAAATTCGGATTGGCCATTGGTAATTTAAGATTACGCGGGGGGCGGCCCCGTAAATCATTTGCGGGGCCGCCCCCCGCGCGAATTGACTTTCCACCAAATCCTGTTAAGATGGGCCCGTGATCAAAACGCTCGCGCAGGGCTTTTGTGATCTCCTCTACCCTCACAATTGTATTATCTGCCAAAAATATTTAAAGGGCCATCTTAAAACTGACATCTTTTGTCCAGGCTGCCGGAGTCTGTGGATCGCCAACCCGCCGCCTTTTTGCGTTGTGTGCCCGCGGCATTGCCTAAAGCCTGGTTCCTGCTGTTCCGATTGCCACCGTCGCCCTCCTTTTTTCGACCGCGCCTGGTCCGCATTCCTTTATGAAGGGCCTCTGCGCCGGCTGCTCCATGAATTCAAATATGGGCAAAAAACATTTTTGCGGCATGAGTTTGGCAAGGCGCTGATTGATTTCGTCCAAACCTATGCCCTGCCCATCGAATCCCACGATTACATCATTCCCATCCCTTTACATTCAACCCGGCTGCGCGAACGCGGATACAATCAGGCCCAGCTTTTGGCAGAAATGATCGGCCGCCGGTTTGAACTTCCGCTTTTATCGAACAGGCTGCTTCGCCGGCATTTTACCCGCTATCAAGCGACGGTCAAACCAAAAGAACGCTGGACAAACCTAAAAGGCGCCTTTACAATAAGCCAACCTCGGGAGCTCTTTGGAAAATCGGTTCTTCTCGTCGACGATTTGTTAACCACCGGCGCTACGGTTTCGGAGGCCGCGCTTTTGCTCAAGATGGCTGGGGCGAGGCGGGTTGATGTTCTGACGCTCGCCGTTGCATAAACATTCTGGGCTCCTCGTGCCCAGCATCCAACTCCCGGCTATCGTAACACTGGGAGCTTGGGGCTGGGTGACAAGTAAATATCAAGGACTAGGAACAGGGAGCCATTCTCGCTAAAATTAAAACGCTGCGTTCTCATGCCAAGCAAGCAGCTCCCGGTGCTGAACATCTACTGCTTGGAGCCTGGCGCTGGGAGCTGGACGCCATTCTCGCTTTACTCGATCATCATGCGAATCCTGCGTAATTATATCCTCGCTGAATGCGTCATCCCTTTTTTTTTGTCCCTGGGGGTTTTGACCTGCGTTTTTCTTTTGGGAAATCTGATCCAACTGGCGAACCTCGTCATCAATAAGGGAGTGAGTCTGACCGCCATAGGAGCGGTCTTCGTTTTGTACATTCCGCTGCTTCTGGGTTACACCCTGCCCATTTCGTGTCTGACCGCCATCATCCTCGCTTTCAGCCGGCTATCGGCGGACAATGAAATCCTCGCGATGCGCTCAAACGGCCTCAATCTACGGCATCTTTTGGGGCCGCTTTTTGTCGTCGGGATTATGTTCAGCCTCATATTGATTTTACTGAACGAACGCCTTATTCCTTACGCCCATTTCGAGCAAAGAAAGGTCCTCAAAGAGGTGGGCATAAAAAATCCCACGGCGGCGCTGGAGGCCGGAACGTTCATCAATGCCTTCAAGGACCAGATCCTTTTCATCTACCGGATCGATGGCAGTCGGATGTATAACGTCCGCATCTATCAGCCTCAGCCCAACGACAAACCAACGCGCACCATCATCGCCCGCGAAGGTGAATTCACGCCGGTGCCCGGCGAGGATAAGATCAAGCTCAAACTGATCGATGGGACCTCCGATGAGCCCAATTTGAAAAATCCCGACAGCTTTTACAAGCTCAATTTCCGTACCTATTTCATGACGCTGGATCTGTCCCAAAAGGCCGAAAGCCTGGACAAAAAGCCCAAGAGCATGACCTTCAGTGAATTGAACGCCAAGATTGCGGAGATGGACATGCTCTTGATTGATCCCTCACCCCTGGTGACCGAGTTTCACCGGAAAATCTCCTGGTCGTTTTCGGCGCTGGTCTTTATCCTTCTGGGATTTCCCCTGGCCATCATCACCCACCGACGGGAAAAAAGCGCCAATATGGTCATGGCGATTTTATGCGCCGCCCTTTACTACCTGATATCGCTCGGGTGCGAGGCCTTGAGCATTCAGAATATCACCCCTCCCGCCCTGACCATGTGGGTGCCCAATATCCTGGGAGCTGGCGCGGCCCTGTTTCTCAACTACCGCCTATGCGCATCATAGACCGATCCATCTCCACTTCCATCGTGCGGATCTTCGCGGGAACGATCCTGATCTTTTCGCTGTTATATGTCCTTATTGACCTCGCGGCCAACCTCACCGAAATCATTGACCGCAAAGTGCCCCTCGATGTCCTCATTCAATATTACAGCTCCTTTTTTCCCATTATCCTCGTCCAAACCTCGACGATCGCGTGCCTCATCGCCACCTTATTCACCTTCAGCGGCATGAATGGCCATAACGAGGTCATTGCGCTTCGCTGCGCGGGGCTCAACTTCTGGCAGATCACCCGGCCGGCGATTGTCTTTGCGCTCGTCGTCGCCGCGGTCATCTTCTGGATCAACGAACATTACGTTCCTCACGCCACGATTGCCTCCGATGAAATCCGCAATGAAAACATCATCCTCAAATCCGATTCGGAAAATAAAAAGAAAGGCCAGATCAAATATCTGACCTTCTACGGCCTGCAAAACCGGCTGTACTTTATCGATCAGTTTGACCCCAACACCTTTGAGCTCGAGGGCATCACGATCATCGGCCAGGATGAAAACCAGAATCTCGCCGAGAAGATTGCGGCGTTAAAAGGCAAATGGACGGGAATTGCCTGGAAATTTTTTCAGTGCCAGGTGACGACCTTTGATCCGCAAGATTTCAGCAAGGCCAAGGAAATCAAATATTACAAGGAAAAGCTCATGGACATCAAAGAAACCCCGCAGGATTTCTTAAAGCAGCGCTTGAATGTCACCTCGATGAATCTCCAGCAATTGTCCGCCTATATTGGACGGTTTTCCAAAAGCGGGGCCACGAAGGCCTTGAATAATCTGCGCGTGGATCTGCATCAAAAGATCGCCTTTCCTTTCGCGACGATCGTGATTGTGCTCGTCGGTCTGCCTCTGGCCATGCTCACCGGCCGGCGCAAGGCGCTGACCTTTACCTCGCTTGGCATCGCGGTCCTCATTGGCTTTCTCTATCATGTGTTTAACGCGGTGGGTCTGGCCTTTGGCAAGGGCGGGTTATTTCCGCCCGTCTTTGCGGCGTGGCTGGCTCCGGCGGTGTTTTTCCTGGCGGGGATGATTTTGATCAGCAGTAAATTTTAGCGCGGCGGGCAGAACGCCCATCGTCCCAAAATATGCGGATGGAGGAAATTGCGGGGGCCGGGGCCGCCCTCGAGAAGGAACCAGGCGGCCCCGGCCCCTTTTATTTTCCTATCCACTCTACGCTAACCCCTGCTTTTATAAATCCTCGCGACCCCACTGCCGAGGCTCGTGACGATTTCATAGCTAATCGTATCGGCCCACTGGGCCAGATCGTCTGCGGAAACCTCTTTCTGTCCCTGCCGACCCATGATGACCGCTTCGATTCCTGGTTTGACGCCTTTGAGATGTGAGACATCGACCATGATTTGATCCATGGTGACCCTGCCGACAACCGGACAAGGCTCACCCTTGATGAGGACAAAGGCCCGGTTGGACAAACTTCGAAAGTACCCATCCCGATAACCAATGGCCAAGGTCGCAATCGTCATCGTCCGTGGCGCCACAAAAGTCCGGCCATAGCTGATACTGCGACCTTTGAGCATGCGTTTGACAAACATCACTTGTGATTTAACGCTTAAAACCGGTTTTAAGCGCACCTTCCCCACGTGCCGGCCATTGGGATGAAGCCCATAGAGCATTAATCCCGGCCGGGCCAGATTGAGCGTCTTGCTTTGGTATTTGACGATCCCCATGCTGTTGGCCGCATGAATGTAAGGAACAACCAGCCCTAAACGATCCAATTGGCTTACGACCTCATCCAGTTTTTGAATTTGCCGACGAGTAAACTCCGGGTCCGCCTCAGCCACCGGAAAATGCGTGTAAATGCCTTCAATGGAAAGGCAATGATGATCTTTGAGGACCTTCGAAATAAAAGGAACAGCCTCTTCATGCCAAAGACCAAGGCGCCCCATCCCGGTATCGACCTCCACATGAATGGCAATCCGGCGGTTGATCGAGCGGGCATAGCGATTCAGTTCCTTGGCCAATTCGAGCGTGCAGATCGTGGGAATCAAATCGAATTCCGCAATGAGAGGCGCGTCCTGCGGCAGGGTGCTTTCAAATAAAAGGATTTTTTGGGTGAATCCAGTCTGGCGCAGCAAAACGCCCTCTTCCACATCGGACACCCCGAAAAATTTGACACCGGCGTCATTAAGAATCGAAGCCACCTGCAGCATCCCATGACCATAAGCATCCCCTTTGATCACCGGCAGCATTTCCGTCTTAAAACCGGCCAATTTTTTTAAAACTCGATAGTTGTGCGCCACAGCCTGAAGATCGACCTCGCACCACGTGGGGCGGTGCAAGGGATGAATGTCCGTCGGATACAAGGGGTTTTTCATTGGGTCACCTGACAGTCCTCGGGATAAAGGTAGAGCGGCAATAGATCGCTCGCCGCGGTCAATTCCTGATTGAGAAATTTAGGGAGGGATAACGAAATGAAGGTCCGGGCGTTCGGCAGCCACTGATGTTCTGGGGCGAATGACGCCTTCCACCCCTGTTTCTTCGCGGCCTGCGCCATCATGGGCGCAAACAGGCTGATACCATTGCCCGTAAAAAACGTGTCGGAATGGATGCGCTCTAGAATTTTCTGGGGCGGCACCAAAAGGTAATCCGTGAGCGCCTTCAGTTCATTGCGGGTCTTTTGGTAAAGACAACCAAAGACCATGTTGCGCCTGGCATCACAAAGGACTGCGATTTGTCCCGCTTCCTCAACCTCTGCATTTGCGGCGATGGCATCGAGACTGCTGATTCCCACAATCGGTCGACCCGTGGACCACGCCAGCGCTTTTACCGTCGAGATGCCAACTCGGAGGCTGGTGAAGGACCCGGGGCCCAGCCCGGCCACGAAGCCGTCGACTTGAGCCAGCGTGAGTTTGCTTAAAAAAAGCAGCCGTTCAATTCCCGGAATGACCGAATCCTCCAGCACATCGGGCAAATGCAGATTCACTTGCGCCAGGATCTGATCATCCGACGAAATCGCCAGGCTATAATTTTTTGTGGAGGTGTCAATGGCGAGAATATTCATACCGTAACGGTTCCAGAATGTGTTGATAATGATGCCCGACGGGTGTCAGGCGAATGCGCCGCTCTGACGGGAACGGGGCCCGGCCACTCAACTCGATTTTGAGAAACTCGGCGGGCAGAAAATTCTTTAACCGCTCGGCCCATTCCACCACGGTGATGCCTTGTCCGTAAAAATATTCCTCATAATCCAGATAAAAAAGTTCTTTTGCTTGTTCGATCCGGTATAAATCAAAATGATGCAACGCCAGGCGCCCCCGGTAAAGATTCAGCAAAACAAACGTGGGGCTGTTGACCGCTTTCGGATCAATGCGCAAGCCCTTGGCAATGCCTTTGACAAACGTGGTCTTACCGCTGCCGAGATTCCCCAATAGACACAGAATATCGCCGGGACCTAGACAGTGGGCGAGTTTCATCCCGAATCGGATTGTCTCCGCGGGTTTTCTGGTCGTGATTTCCAGGGAAGCGGGTGTATTCTGTTTGGTCATATCAAAAATGTTGAAACCCTTTCAAGTCAATGGATTGTTTACGGCCTCGACGATCAAAAAGAAAAATCTGCCTCGGCCGTCCTTCAATCCGACCAATGGGATAAAAATGCATGGTTCGCCTTGGGCCACGGGCTAACAATCGTTTGGCTTTTTGTTCGGGAAGAGTAAAGATCAGTTCAAAATCCTCGCCGTCATAGAAGGCATTGGACAACGATGATCCTTTCGTCCTTGGTATGAATTTTTCCCATAGTGTAGCGCCAACGCCGCTCTTGTTCAAGATATGTCCCAAGTCTGCAATCAAGCCGTCGGAAATATCGATCATGGCGTTGGGTTGAAAATGATCGACGAGGAATCTGGCTTCTTTCACTCTGGGGAAGAATCGAAGATGCCGGCCGCTGGGCAAAGATCGCCCCAAAGGGCCGGTCAGAAAAATCCAGTCTCCCTTTTGGGCTCCGCTACGCGTGACCACCCGATTCTTTTCCACCTTTCCCAAAAGCCCGACATTGATAACGACCTTTTGTGCACGATTCGTATCTCCGCCAACAATGGCCACATGGAATCGTTTGGCCAAACGGTTCATTCCTTTATAAAGATCCTGAACGAATTTCACCGATAATGCCGGGACTAAACCCAGCGACACAACGGCGAAGAGGGGCAGTCCGCCCATGGCCGCAATGTCGCTGAGATTGCAGGCCATGGCCTTGTGGCCGATCGCGATGGCTGGATCATTTCGGAGGAAATGCACTCCTTCGACCAGCATATCCGTCGTTAACAAAAGAAAATCCTTGTGGCCGATATCCAAAACCGCCGCATCATCGCCGATGCCGTTGATGACGCCCGGTCGCATCCGTACAGTCTTGGCTAACTGGTCTATCAGGCGGAATTCGCCTAGATCTTTGAGGGTGGATGGCATATTTGTTTCATGTGTTATGTGTCACGTGTTATGTCCTGTCAGAATTCCATTCCGTAGTTATAAAACATGACACGTAACACATTAAACAAACTTGAATGCCTTTTTGATATTGCGGCCTAACGGCGGCCGGATGATCCCTCGCTCCGTAATGATCGCCGTGATCAGGGAATGATCGGTCACATCAAACGCCGGGTTATAGACCGTAACGCCGTCGGGGGCAATCGGTATTCCGGCCATGGTCGTGACTTCTTCTTTCTTTCGTTCTTCAATCGGAATCTGACGGCCGGTTTGGATCTTAAGATCAAAGGTGGACGAGGGAGCCACCACATAAAACGGAATTCCGTGATGTTTGGCCAGAACGGCGAGATTGTATGTTCCAATTTTATTAGCGGTGTCGCCGTTAGCCGCGATGCGGTCGGCGCCGGTAAAGATTCCCTGAATTTTTCCCTGCTTCATGACGGTTGCCGCCATATTGTCGCAAATGAGCGTCGTCGGAATCTTCTCTTTGGTCAATTCCCAGGCGGTGAGGCGCGCGCCCTGCAAAAGCGGTCTGGTTTCGCAAGCCATCACCTTAAATTTTTTTCCCTGGCGCTTGGCTGAATACATGACTCCCAGCGCCGTTCCATAATCGGCAGTGGCCAGGGCGCCGGCGTTACAGACCGTCATGATTTGCTGGCCCGAACGGATCAATCCTGCGCCAAGGTCCCCCATCCGTCGGCAAACCGCGCGGTCTTCTTCGAAAACCGCCAGGGCCTCTTTTTTCAGAACGGTTTTTAACCCGGCGACGGATTGGCCAGCATGCGTTTCGGCGGCATTTTGCATCCTTTCTAAGACATGGAATAAATTGACCGCCGTCGGGCGGGAAGAACCGATATATGCGCAAACCTTTTTTAGATGGGCCAAAAATTTTTGGGAATCCTTCCCCTTAAAATCCTTGATCCCCAGCAAAACGCCAAAACCCGCGGCAATCCCTAAGGCTGGCGCCCCGCGCACGGCGAGGGTTCGGATGGCCCACCAAAGTGTTTTGAGATCGCGGCAGATAATGTATTGGAGTTTCCTGGGAAGCTCACGCTGATCAATGATCTTGACGCCGCTATGAATCCATTGAATGGTTTGAATTGCCATTTGCTTCCTCTATGGATCTCTAATTTCTTTGCGCCACAGTCATCTGTAAACAATAATCCTCGAGCTCCTGGGGCGCGATCGGATAAACGCCGGTACCCGCGTACCAGTCGCAAACAACTTCCCGCAAGCGGGCGATTTCTTTTAAACCTTCGCCCAAAGTCCGATCCATTAAGGTTAAGTCAATAAGATCAAGAGCTCTCAACAACGATGCGTCTCGCTCGACGGAAGCCTGAGTTTCATCGGCCTTCCGGGCCCGATGCAGTTCGCTGCCAATATTTCCCAAACGAAACGCCAGGCTTTTTTGGTTCCAAACCTGTGGATCGATCATGGGACCCATTGATCCATAATGAAAAATTTGTATTCAATCCTTGAACAAAATTTATGTCAGTGTTGCCCGATGCGTAAGAATGTTGGCCCAAGTCAACATGGCCTCGGCCCAATCCGCATCCATTCGGATGTCCCGACGCAATTTTTCAAAATCCTCCTTAAACCACTCAAAGGTAGGGATAAATCGAACCGATTTTGGAGCCGCTTCCAAGGCTTTTAAATACTCTTCCGTCTCGAGCAGGAATTGATCCACTCTTGACCGGCGGCCTTCCATGGACCATCGGCATAACCGCCCCAAATTAATGGCGATGTTTAAAGTTAAGTCCCTGGCTTGCATTCTTGTTCCTCCAATAATTGTCGGGTTACCATCTCAACTTTTTGTCGAATCTTTGGATCTAGTATTTCCCGACTTGAATTTTGCGCCGGCCTTATGTTAATCATTGAATCAAAATCCATCTGACCAGTTTCCAAGTCTAAGCCGGCCCCCCAAAGGTTTTCCTGCCGACTCCCGTCCTTGAGAAGCAATTCTTCTCCATCAACATGCTTTTGCCCTCCGGCGGACATAATACCGCGCTGCACATCCACAACAACTTTAATATAACCTTTTAGATCTTCGGCAATTTTTTGCCGCAATTCTGGATCGATCTTGGCTCGGATGACCACTAACATACATTCTCCTAATGACTCTCAAAGAAATTTTTTATTGTTTCTCCATTTCGAACCGCGGAAACAGCGGGCCGTGGGTTTTTAATTTGGTTCCGGATTTCAGTTCGCCCCACTTTGTCCCCGTTCCTGCAGCACCTAAAACCTCGAGGACAATCTTTGTTTTTTCGGGCATGACGGGCTGCAAAAGAACCGTGCACAAACGCAAACCTTCGGCAACAACGTAAAGGGTTGTTGCCGCCAGTTTAGGATCCTGCTTCATTTGCTGCCAGGGCGCTTGGAATTCCAATTGGGAATTCAATAAACCAACCTTCCTCATCATCTCAACCAGAGCCTCTTGAAGTTCAAGGTTATTGATCTTTTTTGGAATACGTTCCACCATTTCACTGATTGTTTCCTTAATGACCTGGCCAAAGGGACTTGCCGTGTCGTACTCCGGAACCTCTCCATTAAAATATTTTCCGATCAGACCACTGATTCGATTTAATAAATTCCCGTAATCATTGGCCAGATCACTGTTGTAGACGCCGATGAATTTGTTCTCGGAAAAATCGCTGTCCATGGTTTCGAACGGCCCATTGGTTGCGAGGAACCACCGCAACGCATCCACCCCAAAACGCCAGGCATAGTCTTCGATTTTATCGAGATCGATAAAATTCCCCAGGGACTTGCTCATCTTCTGGCCTTCGCTCGTCCAGAAACTATGCGAATAAACCACTCGCGGCAGCGGCTCCTCCAAAGCCAAAAGCATGGCCGGCCAGATGACCGCATGAAACCACAGAATGTCCTTGGCAATCAAGTGAACATCCGCCGGCCAATAGTGCCGGCGCTGCGGTGTATCGACGATGGAAAGATAATTGAAAAGCGCATCGATCCAGACATAAACATTTTGATCGGGATCGCCGGGGATGGGGATGCCCCAGCCGCCGGTGCCGCTGCGCGAAATGGGGACGTCATTCAAACCTTCTTTGATCCGGTTGATGGTTTCGTTACGCCGCGCTTCTGGCTGGACGTCAAATTCGTTTCTTTTTTCCAAGAGTTCAAGTAATTTCGGCGCGTACTTGCTTAATCTGAAAAAATAATTTCTTTCTTTCTTGCGCAGGAGCGGCTTGCCGTTGATCGGAGATTTGTAGTCGTAGTCCTTGGCCTTGTTATCGGTGACATATTCTTCTTGCCCTGCGTCATACCAACCCTCGTACTCGCCGGAAAAGACATCCCCGGTTTGCATCAGCTTCGCCACATAATCTTGAACCTTCTTCTGATGGCGCTCTTGAGTCGTTCGGACAAAATCGTTATTGGTGATGAAAAATTTTTGGAAGGTTTCCGCAAATGCGGCGGCATTTTGATCAGCCCATTGAAGGGGAGTTAGCCCGCGTTCTTTGGCCGCCTCCACCACCTTGGCGGCATGCTCGTCGGTGCCAGTGAGGAAAAAGACGTCTTCTTTAAACAAACGGTGATAGCGGGCCAGGATATCCGCCATCGTCGTCGTGTAGAGGTGACCGATATGGGGTTTGTCATTGACGTAATAAATGGGGGTCGTGACATAAAACTTAGAGTTCATTTGAAAAATCCGATGCAAATCAGATCAGTCAGAAGGTCACTCGTCACAAGTCACAGGAAAATTTTCTTGTGACCATGTGACTGGTGACTTTGTGACCCTTAAATACCGTGCAGCTCAATTTCCCTCCGTCCGAGGATACGCCACTTTAGTAATCCGGCCTTCGCCCAAATCCACGTTCACCGTTCCTTTGAGAATATTGATGTCCATCACCTTGCCTTTACCTTCGGGAGTGGTGATTTTTTCGCCGAGCCGGGGAAGGCTTTTGGCGCATTCCCGATAGACGGTAAACTCATAGGCCATGCAGCATTTGATGCGGCCGCAGACCCCGGAGATGCGGGAAGGATTCAAAGGCAGGCCCTGCTCTTTGGCCATTTTGATGGACAAGGGATGGAATCCTTTCAAAAAGGAAGAACAGCAAAGCTCCCGTCCGCAAACCCCAAACCCGCCGATGATCTTCGCCTTGTCCCGGACGCCGATCTGCTTGAGTTCAATGCGGACACGGAAAATTCGGGCGAGATCCTGCACCAGGTTGCGGAAATCTACCCGCCCGTCGGCAGTAAAATAAAAAATGATTTTGCTGGTATCGAACGAATACTCGGCCTTGACGATCTTCATGTCAAGCTTGCGTTCATCCACCTTGCGCTCGCAGATGCTGATGGCGTCTTTGGCCTTCGTCCGATTATTTTCGATTTGTTTGTGATCGCCTTCGGTGGCCCGGCGCAGGACTTTCCCAGCGAGATTTTCTGCCTTGGCTTTGCATGCGACCGAGGGATCGGAGATGACCATGCCAAATTCCGCTCCCCGGTCCACCTCGAGGATCACCGTGTCCCCTCTCTGGCAAACGACCTCTCCCAACTCATAGAAAAGCACCGGCCGGTAATCGCCGAGCTTGATTTCAATCAGCTTTGACATAATTTTTCCTTGATCAGGGCAAGGGCAACTTTCACATTCAGATTTTCATTCAGTGCGAGAAAGGCGGCGGTCACTTCCTGACTCAACTCGTGAAGATCCTTCAGTGAAAATTGCGACTGCGATTTCTGCAAATCATTCCGACGGTCAAAATTGACCAGCTCACCGGAATTTCCCGCGGCTTTAACCATCAGGAGATCCCTCAGCCAGCTGAGCGTCACCTGCAGCGCCTGTTTTATCTTTATCTTATCGCCCAGGATCTTCTTGAAAAACGTTTCGCTCTGGCGATTGTAAACAATCTCGTTAATGATGTCATTTTTTTTGCGCCAAAAATCGCCTTCTTGCAACCGGCGACCTTCGGCGGGACACCCTTGCGCAAAATAAGCCAGGCCAAAGGCGAGCGCCGGCTCTATAGAATAATCTTTTGCCAACTCCTGCGCAAGCATTCTTAATGGTTGCGGAAAGAAATAAATCGGCTGGCAGCGGGACCGGATGGTATCAAAGACCTGTTCCGGCACACTGCTGGTGAGAATAAACAGGGTATTCGGTGCGGGTTCTTCCAAAGTCTTTAAAAAAGCATTGCTGCCCTCCGCGGTCAGGCATTCGGCCTCAAGGATCATAAAAACCTTACTGCGGGCTTCATAACTTCTCAACTGACTTTGGCCGATGAGATCGCGAATCTGGTCGATCGAAATACATTCCTTCCCGTCGGGTTTTTTGAATAGATGGACGTCCGGATGCTGGAGATTGTGGATTCTGACGCAGGTGGGACAAATACCGCAAGCCGGGCCTTTTTCACGGCGATCACAATTAAGCAGTTGGGCCAAGGCCAAGGCGGTTTGGGTTTTTCCAATCCCCTCTGGGCCGATAAAAAGATAGGCATGCGCGAGGTGCTGGGCCTCCATGAGGCGGGCGAAGCGATCGAGCAGGGTTGGGTTAATTTGGGAAATCATTTCATTGGGTACCTGGGGCGCTGGGGGACCTTTCAATTATTTCTTCTTAACAAATCGTCCACAAATCCACGCACAACCTTTTGCACCTCATGCTTATTCCCATCCACCTTAATCAATTTCACCCGATGGGGTTCTTTGGATGCAATCTCGCAATATCCCCAACGAACCCGGTTGTGGTAATCCAAAGAACGCAATTCAATCCGGTCTTTTCTGGAAGTTTTGCGCGCCAGGCCTCGTCGCGTATCAATATCAAAAATGAAGGTCAAATGAGGGACGATGCCTTGAGTTGCCCTTTTGCCCAACGATCGGATAAATTCCAGAGGAAGGCCATGCCCATAGCCCTGATAGACGAGCGTTGAATCAAGAAAGCGATCGCACAGCACAATGGCCCCTTTCCTTAAGACCGGGGCAATCACTTCCTCGACGAGTTGCGCCCGGGCCGCCATGTATAACAAGGTTTCACAGACCGCATTCATTTCTTTGTGCCGCACATCCAGAAGGATCCGGCGGATCGCTTCGCTAATCTTAACGCCTCCGGGTTCGCGGATAAGAAGAACGGATGGGTAGCGGCTTTTCAAATATCGATAGACCAGTTTCGCCTGGGTGCTTTTCCCGGAGCCTTCGGAGCCTTCGAATGTGATGAATTTCCCTTTGTGTCGTGTCATTTGGTTCAGGGCCAAACAAATCCTGGGCTCATCGTCCTTTGGCGTTCATCAATGCTCTTTTCTTAAGAATGATCCAGCGCCGTCGTATGGTTTTGACCTGTGCCTCTCTCTGTTGATCCTGTGAACGGGGAAAAAATGAATTCATCAAGAAACAGAGTTGCTTAAATTTTATAGAAATAGGCGCTGTTCGCGACTCTTCAATTTGCATGCCTCATTCGTTTCTTCCATTCAAGCTCAATAAACGTAATGCCCGAAACCGTATCCACGGCCGCCAGATGAAAGCGGCTCCGCATTTCCTGACGCAAGGCATCCGCCCGGGTAAAATCTTTATTTTTTTTGGCGGCCTCTCTTTGCCGAACCAGTTCGCGGAGCTCCTCGGGTAACTCCTGGGCCGTTTTCACTTCCAATCCCAGAAGACCAAATAATTCCGAAAGCCGCAAGAGCGCGTAACGAAAGGCCTCTTCTTTTCCGGCGGAAATCAATACCGAACCCCAGTCCACCAAATGGAACATCGCGGCCAAGGCCTGCGGGGTATTGAAATCATCGTCCATCGCGGCGGTAAAAGCCGCCACGGCGGCGTCAACTTTCCCAAAATCATCGTCGGAGACGGGAACCATCGGTTGACCCGGATAAGCCGACCACCCGTGCACCTTGTCCATGAATTCCACAAAATGCCGCCGGGCCTTTTGGGCCTCCAGGATTTTTTCTTCAGTGAAATCAATCGGACTCGCATAGTGCGAGGATAAGAAAAAAAGTTTAAGGTTATCCACGCCGTATTGAGAAATCGCTTCTTGCACCGTAATGAAGTTGCCCAGCGATTTGGCCATCTTCTGGCCGTTGATGGTTAAAAGACCATGATGAATCCAATATCGGGAGAAAGGTTTTCCGGTCAAGGCTTCCGATTGGGCAATTTCATTCTCGTGATGGGGAAAAACCAAATCCCGGCCACCGGCATGGATATCGAGCGTCTGCGTCTTTAAATGCTTCATGCTCATAGAAGAGCATTCGATATGCCAGCCCGGCCGGCCTTCTCCCCAGGGGCTCGCCCAAGAGGGCTCGCCGGGCTTGGACTTTTTCCATAAAGCGAAATCAAGTGGATCTTTTTTCTTCGAATCTTTTTCGATCCGAACCGCCTCCAACATTTGATCGATGCTTTGACCCGAAAGCCGGCCATAATCCTTGAATTTGCGAACATCAAAATAGACATCACCATCAATGGGGTAAGCAAATCCCTTCTGAGCAAGACCCTGGATGTGTTGAATCATGTCCGGGATATCATCCGTGGCCTTCGGTTCCTGGTCGGCTCGGGCAATACCCAGCGCCTCCAGGTCCCGATCATAAGAGGCGATATTTTCCGAGGCGACCTGCTGGCTGGTTTTTTTCTGCTCCTGCGCCTTATTGATGATTTTGTCATCGACGTCAGTAATATTGCGGACAAATTGAACGTCATAACCCCGATACTTTAGGTAACGGCGGATGACATCAAAAATGTAAAGGCTGCGCGCGTGTCCCAGGTGACATTGGTCGTACACCGTCACCCCGCAAGTATACATCTTGACGACCGGAGGGTTTTGCGGAAGAAATTCTGCTTTTTGTTTCGTGAGGGTATTGTAAATTTTGAGAGGCATTTTTAGCGGGTAGCGGGTAGCGGGTAGCGGGTAGTGGTCATTTTTTATAGAGTTTGGGAGTTAGGGAAATTTTAATAGGTATTGTCACGATTGAGTTGAATTACTCCAAGGAAATCATGTAGTTGCTGTCTTTCATATTAGTTGGCTGCAAACATATTTTCTTTACCGCCTTAACTCTCTAACTCCAATTTCTTCACTTTCCCTTCAATCTCTCCTCCAAATCCCTAATCCGCTGCAACAACTCCGCCATATTCTGCATGACCGGATCGAGGATATGCACGTGATCCATCTGGGTGTCGATTTTTTTTCCCTCCTGGCGCGTGATCCGTCCGGGAACTCCGACCACCGTCGAGTTAGGGGGAACGTCTTTGACCACGACGGCATTGGCTCCGATATAAGAATTGTCGCCGATCGTGATGTTGCCTAAGATTTTTGCCCCGGCCCCGACGACAATATTATTGCCCAGGGTCGGATGCCGTTTACCGGTTTCCTTGCCCGTGCCCCCCAGGGTGACGCCTTGGAACAGGGTGACATTGTCACCGATCATCGAGGTCTCACCAATCACGACTCCGGTCCCATGATCAATAAAAAGGCCGCGGGCGATCCGGGCTCCGGGATGGATCTCGATGCCGGTCAAAAAGCGCGCGAATTGGGAAATGGCCCGAGGAAAAAACGGAATCTTGCAATTCCAAAGAAAATGCGATAATCGGTAGGCAATGATCGCATGAAAACCCGCATACAATAAAACGATTTCGAGCACGCCCTTTGCCGCCGGGTCTCTCTCTTTGGTCGCCTGGATTTCCGCAGAGAAAAAAATAACACAGATTCCCACCCACGCCAGAACAATGAGCGCCAAAAATAAAAGAAATCCGAGAAATCCCATCGCTGCTCCTTTTCGTGGCTCGTGGCCTGTGGCTCGTCACGGATCACGAGCCACCATCACGATTCCTTTTCTAAGACCGCCACCGCGTAGGCCGCAATCGCCTTTTTGCCCGAACCAAAACCCATTCCCTCCTGGGTGGTCGCCTTGATATTGATTTGATTTTCGTTGATGGCAAGTGCACCGGCAATTTTTTTTCGCATGGCTGGTTTATATTCCTGCAGATTCGGCTCCTCGACGAGAACCATGGTATCGATATGACCGATCCGGTATTGTGCTTTCTTCACCATGGTTTTGACCCTTGTGAGCAATTGCAAGCTGGAAATTCCTTTGAAGCGAGGATCTTTATTCGGAAAATGCTCGCCGATATCGCCTTTTCCCGCCGCGCCTAACAGTGCATCACAAATGGCATGCAACAACACATCCGCATCGGAATGCCCCAAAAGCCCCCATCGATGCGGAATCAAAACCCCGCCCAGAAATAACCGCCGGCCTTTGACCAGGCGGTGGATATCATATCCAAAACCAACGTTGGAGATGTTGATCACGCTCCGATCTTCCAGATCCGCGCCCTTTTTCCTCGTCGGCGTTCAAGCAGCGCCGCCATTTTTTGCATTTTAACCAGCATGCGAATTTCTTCTGGAAAAGACTGACGAGCGAGTTCCTTGCGCCGGGTTTGCCTTTGAACAAAAATCTTTTTCAGTTGAGGATCTAAGTGTTCGTCCATTCTCGCCATCTCCGGCTCAAAGGGATTCTTAGCAAAGCGCCGGCCAGGACAAGATCTTCCGGTGTCGTGACCTTCAGATTGAAATGATCTCCCGGAAAAATTTTGACCTTGACCCCCAGGGCCTCCACCAGCGCCGCATCATCCGTCGGATTCGGGTGAGTTCGTTTTAGGTGCGCCCGCAAAAGCAAGTCTCTGTCAAAGGCTTGCGGGGTTTGGATCTCGTAAATTTTTTCTCGATCCAGAGTTCGTTCAACCATGCCGGTCCCGGGATTGATTTCCTTCACGGCGGCCTTGAGCTTGACGGCGGCCACGGCCGCTGCGAAACGCCGCGCCTGTCTGATCGCTTCTTTAATAAGTCGTTCATTCAACATGGGTCTGGCCGCATCATGCACGAGGACAAACCGCGTGTCTTTGTCCAAACATTGCAGCCCGGCAAAGACAGAATCCGAACGCTCTTTGCCCCCGTCGATGATTCGAGTCACCTTGCGCAGTCGCAGCGCCTTGATCATTCGCTCCGCGCGATCGTGTTGAGCCGGCTGAACAACCAGAATGATGCTATGAATCAAAGAACACCGCTCCAGCGCAGCCAGCGAATAATAAACCAGGGGTTTTCCATTCAAAGGGATGAGGGCTTTGCTGGTACGGCGCTTGAGTCTCACCCCGCGTCCGGCCGCCGGGACAATGGCTTGAACCTTCACCATTAACCCTTCTCGGCCTTAACCGGTTTGGCAAAAATCATTCGTCCCGCCTGAGTCTGCAGAACCGAGGTAACGGTCGCCTTGATCTTTTGTCCCAAGAGATGCCGGGCCTCCGACACCACGATCATGGTTCCGTCGTCAAGATAGCCGACCGCCTGATTAGGCTCTTTGCCTTCTTTAAGTAGTCGCACTTCCATGACTTCACTGGGAAAGACGACGGACTTGACGGCATTGGTCAGCTCATTGATATTAAGAACTTTTACTCCCTGGATCGTGGCGATCCGGTTGAGATTAAAATCCGTCGTGCAGACCTTGGCCTCCATCATCCTGGCCATTTTAACGAGTTTATTATCGACGTCTATTTCCCCCGGAAGGTCATCCTCTTGAATGCGCATCTCGATCGCCGGATCTTTTTGCATGGAGCGCAGAATCTCCAATCCGCGCCGGCCTTTCTGCCTTTTCAAGGGGTCGTCGGAATCGGCGATTTTCTGCAGCTCCTGCAGGACAAACCGCGGCACGACCAGGCGTCCGGAAAAAAAATTGGTTTTATAGATGTCCGCCATCCGGCCGTCGATGATGGAGCTGGTATCCAGCAGCACATCCTCGTCGCGAATATCCTGGCGTTTGAACCGGACATAAGGAATGATGACGCTAAATTCATCCTTACCGCGCATGGCCATGACCGCACCCAGGTAAGAAAAGATGAGGGTCAGAACCACGCGCGCGATATTTTTAACCGCATCGCTCAAAGGCAATAACGAAAGGATGTCGGCCACCAGATTCGCCATAAATACCCCCAACAGCAAACCAAAGACCATGCTGGAAAGCCCGCGCACAGAGACCCGCTGCATATTGGCTTCGACGACGATCAACAAAAATGCAGCCAGGATCCCTAAGGCCATCCCGATGAGCGGCTGGTTATTGATGGCCCCGACCTGATCACCGACGATGCCGCTGATGATCACGAAAAAACTGCGGATAAATAGTAAAGTCATATCTACTCCTTAAAGATCATTCCACGTAGGACGTGGGATGTTCACTCCTCGCTAAGGCACAGGGTCGTTCGGACGTGCACCCACCTCACAACGCCTCCAGCGCCTGACGAACATTGGCAACGCCGACGATCTGCAATCGGCCGTCAGCAAATCGGTCGCGCATTTTCAAATTGTTTTCTGGAAGGATGCAGCGCTTAAAACCCAATTTTTCCGCCTCATTGAGCCGCGGCGTCAATTGGCTGATCGAACGAACCTCGGCGGAAAGCCCGACTTCGCCCAAGACCACGACATCGGAAGGCACGTTCTTATCCAGCAAGGCGGAGGCAATCGCCAAACAAACCCCCAAATCCGCCGCCGGATCCATGAGCCGCACTCCCCCGACGACATTTAAAAAAATGTCCTTATCCTGCAGATTCAATCCCAATCGCTTTTCCAAAACGGCCCCCAGAAGCGCCAAACGATTCGGATCAAACCCTTGCGCCTTCTGGCGAACCATACCAAAATTCGAACGGCTGACCAGCCCTTGGATCTCCACCAAAAAGGGCCTCGTCCCCTCAAGAATGGGAACAACGACGGACCCGGAAGCATTCTGGGGCCGCTCGGATAAAAAAATCTCAGAAGGATTGGACACCTGCGATAGACCACCGGAGGTCATTTCAAAAACGCCCAGCTCATGGGTGGACCCGAATCGATTTTTGATCGTGCGCAAAATCCGATAGGAAGAATATCGTTCGCCTTCAAAATACAACACCGTGTCGACCATGTGTTCCAAAACTTTCGGACCGGCGAGCATGCCTTCTTTGGTCACATGCCCGATCAAAAAAAGCGCGAACCCTGCGGACTTGGCCAATTGGGTCAGGACCGCCGCGCATTCCCTGACCTGGGCCACGCTGCCCGGCGAAGAAGATAGACCATTCATAAAACAAACCTGAATGGAATCCATGACGACGACCTCCGGCTCCAAGGTTCGGATGTGGTCGACGATTGGATCTAAATCCACCTGATTCACAATATAAAGGAACTGATTGGATTTGGGCATCAAGCGGTTGGCGCGAAGCTTGGTCTGGGCGACGGATTCTTCCCCGCTGACATAAAGGACCTTTAAACCCTGCTCACTTAAAGCCGCGCTGACTTGTAAAGTCAAAGTGGATTTTCCGATCCCCGGATCACCGCCGACGAGCGTGACCGAGCCTGGAATGATGCCAGCGCCCATCACCCGGTCAAATTCCTCCATGCCCGTCGAGAGTCGTTTTTGCTCGGTCACGGACACATCGGTCAAAAGAACCGGCGTTGCCTTCAGAGTCACGATTCCTCGGCGGTCATCGGTGAACATGGGGGCAGCCAGAATTTCTTCGACCAAGGTATTCCAGCTCTCGCAGCTGGGACACTTTCCCATCCATTTCAAGGATTGCGCCCCGCAGCTTTGGCAGACAAAAAGCGTTTTGGTCCCCCGTGTCATCAATGTTTACTCCGGACTTCTCGGGACCAAAGCCAAGTGACAATCACTAAAAAATATTCGATGTTTACGTCACGCGGCATTGGTCGTCATGGTTTGGCTGGAGAATTCTTCGGGCGGTACAACAATTTCCAGGGATTGGCCTTTAAATCAGCGGTAAAATCCTGCAGATTGTCATAAATGGTCTGGTCATAAAGCAATTTTCCTACCGTCCCTTTGCCGTCCTTGATGTTTGAGACAATGACACTTAATCCTTCCAAAGCCTCTTGTAGAGATCTTTGATTTTTTTCATTCTGAACAACCCGATTGAA
The DNA here is from genome assembly GCA_023247725.1 of Candidatus Omnitrophota bacterium. Taxonomy (GTDB): domain Bacteria; phylum Omnitrophota; class Gorgyraeia; order Zapsychrales; family JAHFFX01; genus JAHFFW01. The sequence continues at coordinate 37,871 of JAHFFW010000022.1, forward strand.
GCCCTCCAGGCTTGCCTCCGCCTTCTGTGCGACTTCGCTGATCATCTCGGTGATTCGCTCGACGGCAATAGGATCTTTGCCAATGAGCTGGGCGCCATTTTCCAGAAAATTCTCGGTGTCCACCCCCGGCATGACCTCAATGTATTTTTCCCCCAGCAACCCCAGCTGATTGATGGCGACCCTGGAATCGGCCGGGATCTCAACGCCATTCTTGAGCCAGCACTCGACCGCCACCTTCGTCTTCGCTTCCTTGCGGTCAAAAAAGATGGTGATGTCGCGCACGATCCCGGCATCAACCCCGGCAAAACGCACCGGCGCGGATTTTTTGAGGCCGTTGGCAAATTGAAAAATGACCCGGATCTTTTTGCCTTCTTCAAAGGAGGAAAAGTCACTGACGGAAAAAATAAAAACCACCAGCAGCACGACCGCCAACACGACGAAAGCTCCGACCTTGATCTCCAAATTTGTTTCTCTGGGCATGTTGGGTTATCCTCCTTAAGAAACACTTTTTAAAGCGTTCATCATTTGACATGCCCAAAGACCAGATTTTCATCTTCGGTAATCGGTCCTTGGGCCAATCCATGGATAAACTGACGCACAACCGGGTGCGAGGTATTGCGAATCTCGTCAGGAGTCCCATCGGCGATCACATGGCCATGATAGAACATGGCGATGGAATCCGCGACTTTATAGGCGGCGTTCATATCGTGAGTGACGACGATCGAGGTGACCCGCAGTTTATCGCGCAGTTCAATGATGAGGTTATTGATGGCATCCGCGGTGATCGGATCAATCTCGGAGGTCGGCTCATCGTACAAAATGATCTGCGGCTCCATGCACAGGACGCGGGCGAGGCTGACGCGTTTTTTCATTCCACCGCTCAGATTCGACGGCATCAAATTCTCGACGCCTTTGAGTCCCACGAGGGCGAGGGAATCCGCCACGCGGTCGGCAATGGTTTTTTTGTCCAAGTCCATGAATTCATTGAGAACAAAGGCCACATTCTCCCCGACGGTCATGGAATCAAACAAGGCCCCGCCCTGGAACACCATGCCAATTTCCATGCGGACCTTGTTATATTCCTTCTCGGATATCCTGGTCACCTCAATGCCATTGACCTTGATGGAGCCACTGTCCGGCCGGATAAGACCGATGATGCTTTTGAGCAAAACGCTTTTCCCCACGCCGGAACGGCCAATCATCACCTTGGTTTCGCCGGTTTTGATCGTCAAATCAAGATTGTTAAGAACTGGCTGATGTCCGAAGGTTTTGCAGAGGTTTCTAATCTCAATCATAACCCAGCCTCGCTACTGATTAAAAACAAAATAAAACATCGTCGTAAAGATACAGTCGGTGACAATAATGAAAATAAAGGATCGGACAACCGAAACGGTGGTCGCCCGGCCAACGCCTTCGGCACCGCCCTTGACGGTCAATCCCTGGTGGCAGCCGACCAAGGCAATGATGATCCCGAAAAAAATCGTCTTGATGAGTCCCGTGACAATATCCTTGATCGCCAAGGACTGCACCACCATGTTCAAATACATGGCGGGGCTGATCGAAAGCTTCAAGACGCAGATGATATACCCACCGAAAATACCAATCAAATCGGCAAAGACCGTCAACAAGGGCAGCATGAGAATAAGACCCAAAAACCTTGGCACGACGAGGTATTTAACGGGGTCTGTGGCAAAAGCCCTTAAGGCATCCACCTGCTCGGTCACGGTCATCGAACCAATTTCGGCCGTAATCCCTGCGCCGATTCGACCGGCCACAATCAGGGCGGTCAAAACCGGCGCCAACTCGCGGGTCAGCGAAACCGCCACGACATTGGGGATATAGATCTCCGCCGACAATTTGACCATGAGATACGCCATCTGCAGGGCAATGATCATCCCGACGAAGAACGCGACCAAAGCCGAGATCAAAAAACTTCCCGGCCCGATCCTTTTGGCCTGCTCCAAAAACCGGCCTCCCTGATAAGAAGGAACGAAAATCCAGTAAAGGGTTCTCATGAAAAGAAGAGCCAATTCCCCCATGTACTGGACAAAATTAAAAATCCAAGATCCGGAACGATGAAAAAGGCTGATCGTTGTCATCTAAAAGTGAATGCTTCGTTCGACTCCCAGGAGATCACTCGTTTCCTTAGGCGCCGTCGTTGCATTATTATTGGCCTTACGCAAAAAATATTTGAATTCCGTCGTCTTCGACTGGTCTTCCTCATTATGGCGTTTGAGAGTCCATTCCAAAGTAGAATGATCTTGGCTCACGACAGGCAATTTCTTCAAGGCCGCAATCTGATTGGAAAAATGCTCGCGGTTGGCCAGATCAAAGGTCCCTTCCAAATTAAAGGTCATGCCGTCAGACTTGGCCACCGACGATTTTTTTACCTGCATGAGGGGATAGACTCCTTCCACATTAAGCACAATCGTGTCATACGCCAGGTCCTGCACCATTCCGTCGAGGGTGGTGAAAGAACCTCGCAGGAGAGGATTATCAATGGCTCCCTGAATTCGAATATCCCCGTTGACCTCGCCTTGAGACCGAACGTGCTCATCGGCTCCCCAGAATTTCAAAAAATCGCTCATGGGGATATTCGACAATCCCATCGAGAGATTGACCTTGAAAGGCGCAGATAACTCTACGGTGCCCTGCGCGGTCACGCCTCCCAGAGACACCGATTCCAGAAAAAGGACACGATCCTTAATGCGAAAATTTCCCGATAATTCCTGGACCGGTTTGTAATTGATGAGGGTGTATTGGCTAAGGACCGCTCCTCGCAAAGCGAGGCGGCGCTTTTGATCCACGACAACGGAAAAAAGACTCTGGAGCTGAGTCGAGATGTCAAATCCCGGGAAACGCAGATGATCGAGCGACAAATGCAGCTGATAATTGTCCGGAGAGGCTTGCACAATGTTCAAACTGACGGCCTCTTGATGGCCGGTCTGCACATCCAGCCGCAATTCCTTTTTGACAAAATCAATGTGCCCTTTGAAAGGGCATATCTTTTGAGCGAAGACGGGGCCGGCCAGTCCCGAGGAAAAACACAATAAGAAGAAAAAAAATCGTTTGATCATATTGTTTCTGCGTTCCTCCGTCGTTCTAATCTTCACAATTCGGTGACCGTTACCGAAATACCGAAACCAGGACGTCTTTTATTCGGCTCTTTGAAGTTTTGAATGGGTAAGCGTTATCGGTTATAATCCTGGAAAACAAATCAACCAGGAGGAGACCGATGTTTACCCAGCCACTATTTGAACTTGCTCTTAATATAAAAGATC
>JAHFFW010000003.1 GCA_023247725.1 Candidatus Omnitrophota bacterium
TCGCTCGTTCTTCCATCAGGCTGGCTTGGAACTTTAATACCTTCATCTTGCTGACGCCGAAGGATTCCTTTCCCGCTATCAGTGCTATTCCATCTTTGGATAAGAAAATGTCAATAACGTCTAAATCTGTTTAATCGGCGTTCGATCTGCAACCATCTGCGTTAAAAATGCCAAATCAAATCAACCGACGACTGAACAATCTCCTCAACCAGCGCATCCTCATCCTCGATGGCGCGATGGGGACGATGATTCAGCAATATCGGCTGACGGAATCTGATTTCCGGGGAACTCGGTTCAAAGACTGGCCCAAGGATTTAAAAGGCCTCAATGATCTGTTGAACCTAACCAAACCCGCAGTCATTGAAGACATTCATGATCAATATTTAGAAGCGGGCGCTGATATCATCGAAACCAACACCTTCAATGCCCAAGCGATTTCACTCGCCGATTACGGGATGCAAGAGTTTGCCTACGATATTGCCAAGGCTGGCGCGATGTGCGGGCGGGCCGCCGCGGATCAATTCATGGCGGCCCGCCCCGGCCGGGTTTGTTTCGTGGCTGGCGCGATTGGCCCTACTACCAAAACCTCGTCGATTTCGACCGATGTGAATAATCCAGCCGCCAGAGGCACGACTTATAAGGAGCTGGTCGAAGCATATTATGAACAGACCCGAGGTCTCCTGGATGGCGGCGTTGACATCTTCTTAGTCGAAACCATTTTTGATACCTTAAATGCCAAGGCCGCATTTTTCGCGATTGAAAAGTTATTCGATGACCGCAAGCTCCGACTTCCGGTCATGGCCTCGGTCACCTTCATTCAACCGGGAAATAACCGCGGGGTCACCGGCCAGACCGTTGAGGCCTTCTGGAATTCCATTTCGCATGTTCCTTTATTGAGCGTCGGAATCAATTGTTCATTGGGTCCGAAAGAAATGCGGCCGCTCATCGAGGAGCTTTCCAATCGGGTGCCGGTCTATGTCAGCTGTTATCCGAATGCCGGTTTGCCTAACCCGCTTTTGCCGACGGGATTTCCGGAAACTCCGCAGACGTTGGCTCCCCAATTAAAGGAGTGGGCCCAAAACGGCTGGCTCAATCTGGTAGGCGGCTGCTGCGGGACAACTCCCGAGCATATCCAGTTGCTGGCAAGAGCGGTCGAGGGCATCAAGCCTCGGATTGTTCCCAAAACCGAAAAGTATTTGCGTTTGAGTGGGCTCGATGCCTTAACGATCGGACCACAGACCAATTTCGTCAACATCGGCGAACGCACCAACGTTACGGGTTCACCGAAATTTTCTAAATTGATTTTGAACAATCAATACGAAGAAGCGCTAACGGTTGCCCGGCAACAGGTCGAAGGCGGTGCCCAGATCATTGACGTCAACATGGACGAGGCCATGCTCGACGGGGTAAAGGCCATGACCACCTTCTTAAATCTTATTGCGGTCGAATCAGACATCGCCCGCGTCCCTGTCATGATCGACAGCTCCAAATGGGAAGTCCTCGAGGCCGGACTGCAATGCGTTCAAGGCAAGCCTGTGGTCAATTCGATCAGCTTAAAAGAAGGGGAAGCCAAATTCATCGAACAGGCCAAACTGATCCGGCGTTATGGGGCGGCGGTCGTCGTCATGGCCTTTGATGAAAAAGGACAGGCGGACACAACCGAGCGCAAGATCGAAGTCTGTTCCCGCTCCTACAAGATTTTGACCGAAAAAGTTGGCTTTCCGCCGGAGGACGTGATTTTCGATCCGAACATCCTGACGATTGCGACCGGTATCGAGGAACATAACAATTACGCGGTGAATTTTATCGAAGCGACTCGTTGGATCAAAACAAATCTTCCCTTTTGCAAGGTCTCCGGCGGGGTGAGCAATCTTTCTTTTTCATTTCGCGGCAATAACATCGTGCGCGAGGCTATGCACAGCGCCTTTCTCTATGACGCGATTAAGGCCGGCCTTGATATGGGCATCGTCAACACCGGACAACTGGCTGTTTATGAAGAAATCCCAAAGGATCTCCTCAAATTGGTGGAAGATGTGATCTTTAACCGGCATGCGGAGGCGACCAGCCGCCTGGTAGAATTTGCCGAAAACGTCCGACAGAAGGATAAGACCAAAATAGAGACCGAGCTCTGGCGCACGACATCGGTTGAGGAACGATTAAAAGAGTCTCTCATTCGCGGCATCACGGACTTTATTGATCATGATGTGGAAGAAGCCAGGGCCAAATACGGACATCCGCTCAAGGTGATTGAAGGACCGTTGATGGACGGAATGAATGTCGTCGGAGATTTATTTGGTTCCGGCAAGATGTTTCTGCCGCAGGTCGTCAAAAGCGCCCGGGTCATGAAAAAGGCGGTCGCGTATTTGTTGCCATTCATGGAACAAGAAAAGCTTTCGGCCAACGACCACCGGCCCGCCGGCATCATCCTCACGGCAACCGTCAAAGGCGATGTGCATGATATTGGAAAAAATATCGTCGGCGTTGTTTTAGGCTGCAACAATTACAAGATCATTGATCTGGGGGTGATGGTGCCCTGCGCCAAGATTTTAGAGGAAGCCCGAAAGCACAAAGTCGATATCATCGGCCTGAGTGGCTTAATTACGCCTTCTCTGGATGAGATGGCGCACGTCGCCAAAGAAATGAAACGGGAAGGATTCAACCTGCCTTTACTCATCGGCGGAGCCACGACCTCGGAGGTCCACACCGCGGTCAAAATCGCACCGGAATATGATCATGGAGTGATCCACGTGCTCGACGCGTCGCGGGCGGTGGGCGTCGCGGGAAAATTGATGGCGCAATCCAAGGATGCTTATGTGAAGGAAATTGGCGAGAAATATCAAAACCTGCGCGATGCCCACCGCCGGCAAAAAGGTCAGGGTCAGTGGTTGTCCATTGAAGAGGCCAGACGAAATAAATTTGGAATCAATTGGATCAAGGAGCAGCCGACCAAGCCATCATTCCTGGGGCTCAAGGTCTTAAAGGATTATCCTCTATCCGCCTTAAGTCCGTTCATTGACTGGACCCCGTTTTTCCAGACCTGGGAATTAAAAGGGAGTTACCCTAAAATTTTTGCCGATCCTCAGGTGGGCAAGGAGGCCAAAAATCTTTTTGACGATGCCCAGCGCTTGCTCGATCGCATCGTCGCTGAAAAGCTTTTGACGGCGCATGCAGTCATTGGCTTTTTCCCGGCCAACAGCATCCTTGATGACATCGAAGTCTATTCGGACGATTCCCGACGGAAAGTCTTAGCGATATTTTCCATGTTACGGCAGCAATCCGCCAAGTCAGCCGGCCAGCCGAATCTGTGCCTGGCGGATTTTGTCGCTCCTAAAGACTCGCAGGTCAAGGATTTTATCGGCGCATTTGCCGTGACTGCCGGGATTGGCATTGAAAGGCTTGTCGAATCATTTGAAAAACATCATGACGATTATAACAGTATCCTGACAAAGGCGCTGGCAGATCGTCTGGCAGAAGCCTTTGCCGAACATTTGCATGCGCGGGTGCGTAAAGAATTCTGGGGTTACGCGCCCCAAGAGAACTTGAGCAACCAAGAACTCATCAAAGAAAAATATAAGGGGATTCGTCCGGCGCCCGGTTACCCCGCATGTCCGGATCACACCCACAAGAAAATCCTGTTCGAACTTTTACAGGCTGAAAAAAGTACGGGAATTGAATTGACCGAAAATTTTGCCATGTACCCGGCGGCATCTGTATGTGGTTTTTATTTTGCCCAGCCGCAGTCAAAATATTTTGGGGTCGGTAAAATTCAACGCGATCAGATCGAAGATTATGCCCGACGTGGGGGCGTGGATGTGAGCGCGGTCGAACGCCGGCTTTCCTTTCATCTGGCTTATGATCCTGCCCGCCTTTAGCGACCTCCTTCTTGCCTAAAATCCATTTCTCCATTATAATTTCACACCAAAGGAAGGATTGAATTTTAATCCTTCCTCAGATATATTAAAGACGAAGGAAGGGAAAAGGCATGCTGACCGCCGAAAAAATGACCGCCTCCCACTTGTACGACATCCTTAAGCACATTAAGGTCGGGGGAAGCGTGTGTCATTATTCGCTTAAAAAATGTGAAGAGTTTGTGCCATTGATCAATGAGATCAACGAACTCAAAGAAGAGAAAAAGGCCGTCATCCTGGCTCATTCCTACGTCAGCCCTGAGATCATCTACGGAGTGAGTGACTTTGTCGGGGATTCCTACCAGCTCAGCAAAGACGCGATGTCAACCAACGTCAAAACGATCGTCTTTGCCGCGGTGCGGTTTATGGGCGAAACCGCGCAAATTCTAAACCCGGAGAAAGAGGTTCTCATTCCAGCCAGCGATGACGGCTGCACCTTGGCGGATTCGATCACAAACGAAAAAGTGCGGGAATTGCGTCTTCAGTTTCCGGATTACACCTTTGTCTGCTACATCAATACGAGCGCCGCCGTCAAGGCCGAGTGCGATGTTTGCGTGACCTCCGCCAACGCTTATAAGGTCGTAGAACTCATTCCCAATGACAAAATCTATTTTCTGCCCGACCAAATGATGGGCATGAATATTCAGAATGCTTTTAAAGAAAAGGGAAGCAAAAAGGATATTCAATATTATTCTGGAACCTGTTACGTCCACGTCGAATACGGGGCTCAAGAGATTTTCAAAATCCGCACCGAGTATCCGGAGGTCAAGGTGATCAGCCATCCCGAATGCAGCCCGGCCGTCATCGCGAATTCTGATTTTGTCGGCAGCACGAATCAGATGCTGGATTATATGTTAAAGTCTTCAGACAAAGACTTCTTGATGCTGACCGAATGCGGTCTATCATCCCGACTGCAAGTGGAAATGCCTCACAAACGTTTAGTCGGATCTTGTACCTTATGCAAATTTATGAAGTCGAATGCCCTCGAGAATATCCTCCGGGTCCTCAAAAATCCCACCCGGAGAGACCGCGTGGAGATTCCCAAAGAAATCCAAGCCCGCGCCTTGAAATGTGTCGAGGCCATGTTCCGGTACACGGAAGGCTAGGACTATATCCTCCCAAGATTTCCTCTCTCAACGAACGCTGCGAAAATTGACAGTCGCACACGGCGTATGCTATGATCTCCGGTATTCTTTAACCGGAAAAAAATGATGAACACCTCCTCGAGTCCTTCCGTGGATCTGCCCAGCGTCGGTACCGTTGAAGCGCAGTATTTTACCTGCTGCGAGCCAGCGAACGAATTGGTTCTCAAAAGCGGTTTAAAATTAGGACCGATCACCCTCGCGTACGAAACCTACGGACAGCTCAACGAAGACAAATCAAACGCCATTCTCATCTGTCATACGCTGACGAGCGATGCTCACGCCGCCGGGTTTCATCCCGGTGACAAAAAACCCGGATGGTGGGAGGGAATGATTGGTCCCGGCAAGGCCTTTGATACCAACAAATATTTTGTTCTCTCCTCCAACGTGCTGGGAAGCTGCAAGGGGAGTACCGGTCCCGCCTCGATTAACCCGTCGACGAATAAACCTTACGGATTGAGTCTGCCCTTTATCACGATTGAGGATATGGTCGCGGCGCAAAAAAAACTGGCCGATCATTTAGGGATTCGGAAATTTTTCTCAATCGCCGGGGGATCGATGGGGGGATTGCAGGCCCTCATTTGGGCGGTTCACTATCCCGAGGCAATTCATTCCGCCATTCTTATTGCCACGAACTACCGCCATACCGCCCAACAAATCGCTTTGCATGAGGTGGGACGTCAAGCCATTATGTCGGATTCGGATTGGCAAAATGGGGATTATTATGGAAAAACAATTCCCGCAAAAGGATTGGCCTTGGCCCGCATGATTGGCCATATCACGTACATGAGCGACAAGTCCATGGATGAAAAATTCGGCCGTAAACTCATCGGTAAAGAAAAACTCGGCTATGACTTTTCTCACGATTTTGAAGTGGAAAACTATCTGAAATACCGGGCGAGCAATTTTGTGCAGCGCTTCGATGCGAATTCCTATCTTTACATATCCAAGGCGTTGGATTATTTTGATCTCGCTGAAGATGGAGAATTGACTGACAAATTTAAAAAAACCCTGGCGCATTTTCTGGTCATTTCGTTCACCTCGGATTGGCTTTATCCGTCGTACCAATCCAAGGAACTCGTCCGCGCGCTTAAGGCCAACGATCTGGACGTGTCCGATTGCGAAATCAATTCCACTTACGGCCATGATGCGTTTCTGGTGGAAATCGAAAGCCAATCTAAACTCGTCAAACATTTTTTGAATCGTCTGCAAAAAGAGAAGTCCCATGGACCCAGCCCTAACCCCTCGATTTGATCATCAGATCATTGCTGGCCTCATTGAACCAAATTCCCGGGTCCTTGACCTGGGCTGTGGCAATGGGGAATTGTTGGCACTCTTGACCAAGGAAAAATCCATCAAGGGCACGGGGATCGAAATCAATGAGAAGGCCATCTACCATTGCATGGAAAAAGGGCTAACGGTTTCTCATGCCGACATTGATTCCGGCCTCGTCGATTATTCCAACAAACGTTTTGATTATGTGATCTTAAATGAAAGTTTGCAGGAAGTCTTAAATCCTGACAAGGTGATCATCGAGGCTTTGCGGGTTGGAAAAGAAGTTATCGTCGGAATTCCGAATTTTTGCCATATCCGAGCCCGCTGGCAAATTTTTTTACAAGGCCGGGTGCCGGTGACCAAGGAATTGCCTTACCAATGGTACAACACGCCCAATTTGCGTTTTTTGAGCCTTAAGGATTTTCATCATTTTTGCCAAATAAAGGGCATCACCATTGAAAAAAAAATTGCCCTTTCCAACCATCACCGCATCATCCATTTTAAGCCCAACCTTTTTGCGCATACGGGAATTTATCTTTTAAGCAAGAATGTTTAAAGCATGAAACAGAAGTATGATTTTCTTATTATAGGCTCGGGAATCATAGGCCTGACGATCGCGCATGCCATCAAACGCAAAGAGCCGATGGCTTCTATCTTGATTATAGAGAAAGAGAAGGACGTGGCATGCCACGCCTCCGGACGCAATAGCGGTGTCTTGCATGCGGGATTTTATTACACCGCCGATAGCCTCAAAGCCAAATTTACCATCGCCGGTAACCGCCTCATGAAAGAATACTGCCGGGCGAAGAAACTTCCTATCAATGAATGCGGAAAACTGGTCGTCGCCTCCAATGCCAACGAACTCACGAGCCTTTTTGAACTGGAAAAACGCGGCAAGGCCAATGGTTCGAATATCTGCATCATCTCAGAAAAAGAGGCCATGACCAAGGAGCCCAATGTCCGAACCCATCAATACGCCTTGTTCTCGCCAGAAACGGCGAGTATTGATCCCGTCGCTGTATGCCAGAGCTTAAAAAGTGATTTGAAAGAATCCGGCGTGGAATTCCGGTTCCAGACTTCCTATCTTGCTCACGATCATAACGTCGTCAAAACAAACCAAGGCGAACTATCGGCGACCAAAATCATCAATTGTGCCGGACTCTATGCTGACAAACTCGCCAAGGATTTTGGTTATGGACACCAGTATACGATGATCCCCTTTAAAGGACTTTACCTCAAATATACAAAAAATAAAACCGATGTAAAAATGCACATTTATCCAGTGCCTAATCTCAAAAATCCCTTTCTCGGCGTCCATTTTACCATCACGGTCCGACAAGAAATCAAAATTGGGCCTACCGCCATTCCGGCCTTGTGGCGAGAAAATTACAACGGATTCGACAATTTTCAAATCACAGAATTAATCCATATCTTAAATCATGAGACCAGACTTTATCTGACCAATGCATTTGGATTCCGGGAGCTCGCTCACACAGAGATAAAAAAATATAATAAAAGTTATTTTATCAACCTCGCCTTGCAGATGGTTCAAAAGATTGACCCGAACGGATTCACCGAGTTCACTTCTCCCGGCATTCGGGCCCAATTATTGGACACCCGGGAAAATCGACTTGTTCAGGACTTTATTGTGGAAGGTGATCGAGACAGTGTGCATGTTCTGAACGCGGTGTCGCCGGCTTTCACCTGTGCGTTTCCATTTACTGAGTTTGTTGTCAACAAGTATATCCTTATATAAGCACATGATGTGCGGATATTTTTCAAAAAACAGATTTAACGCGGATAATGCAGATTGCACGCAGATGGTCGCGGATTCAATCAGCGAAAATCTGCGCCCGCCTGCCGGCAGGCAGGTTTGATCCGCGTGAATCTGCGTTAAATAAAAAACCCGCACACAGCGTATAAGCTCAATATTTATAGCTATTTAAAGCCTATTGCCAAAATAAGTTATATTTTGAAGTATTTTGCTTGACACTTAAGGCTTTTGATTTAAAATTAAAGCGGAACTAACGTCATTTCTTGAAAGGGAATACGATGGAAGCCAGTGATATCCGCATGCAAGTCCAAAGCACCCCAAATCCGAATGCCTTAAAATTTGTCTTAAGCGTTCCGGTCAAAGCCGAAGGCAAGATCACCTATAAAAGCGCTGAGGAATGTCATACCAATCCGTTGGCGCGGCAACTTTTTAGCATTCCCCATGTGACCGAAGTTTTTTTCTTTGAAAACTATATCACCGTCACTCAAGATGGCAACGGCGATTGGGATGTTTTGGAAGAACAAGTTCGATCGAAGATCATGGATAATATCAAAACGCACGATCCGCATTTTAAAACGGAAGAGGCCAAGAAACCCGCCAGCCTCGCGGCCAGCCCAGAGCTGGCGAGGATCGAACAAATTCTGGATGATACAGTGCGACCAGCGCTACAAGCAGATGGTGGAGATTTGCAAATTTTGGGACTAGAGGGAAACACGCTCATGATCAATTATCAAGGAGCTTGCGGTTCATGTCCCAGCGCAACGATGGGAACTCTAAAAGCCATTGAAAATCTTCTAAGAGAAGAATATAACCCGAATATTGTTGTGCAAATGACGCAATAGTTATGAGGAAGGAAAGGGAGGTGCCATATGGTAGCGGAGTCCCAAGAGCTCATTTACAAAAGATGCCGTCCCTGTGAAGGGATGGGACAACCTTTGAACGCTGAACAGGCACAAGAATATCTAAAAGATTTACCGCAGTGGAAACTCAACGCCAATTCCCGCACGATTTGCCGTGAATATGTGATGAAAAATTTTATGGCCACCATCCGCCTGATCAATTCCATTGCCAAGATCGCAGAAGAAGAAAATCATCACCCGGATTTGCATTTGACCGGCTATCGCCGATTGAAAGTGGAACTCAGCACGCACGCCATCGGCGGGTTATCCGAAAATGATTTCATTGAAGCGGCAAAAATAAATCTGCTTCCTGCCGAAACCAAGGAATCATGATTTGGATGGAAAAACTTTTAAAAGTCTTGAACCCATCCACCTCAAGATTTGATTCAACCGGAAATTGTGTATGTTTAAAATCAATCGCAAAATAGAATACGCCCTCATCTCGCTTAAACATATGACGGCAAAAAAACCGGGGCAGTTGACCAGCGCTAAAGAAATTTGTGATCTTTACCGTACGCCTTTCGATCCCACGTCTCGGGTGCTTCAACTCATGGCTCAGCAAGGCATTATCAAGGCGGAACACGGTGCCCATGGAGGGTATCTCATTACCAAAGATCTTTCTCGCGTCACCTTTAGTGAATTGGTCAATATGATTACCGGACCTATCCAATTGGCTAACTGTTTTCATGGCAACTATTCGCATTGCGATTTAACGAGCAATTGCAATGTCATATCGCCGATGCTCAATTTGAATGAACGCATGAGCCAACTCTTTAAAAATATCACCATCGCCGAATTGATCGCGGCTCGCCATATAGCGGAAGGTAAGATCAAATTAAAACCTTTTGCCAAAACCATAAACGCCGAGGTTGGCGCAACCAACGAAGCTTAAAAATCCTAAAATGACAAAAACCACTCAACAAGACGAACTGACCCAGCGGGAATACAAATACGGGTTTGTCACGGATATCGAAACCGAACAATTTCCCAAGGGTCTCAACGAAGAGATTATTCGTTTGCTTTCCGAAAGAAAGAAAGAGCCAGCCTGGATGTTGGAATGGAGGCTCAAGGCCTACCGCCATTGGACGACCATGAAAGAACCGCACTGGGCCAATATCCATTATGATCCGATCGATTATCAAGCCGTGACCTATTACTCTGCGCCCAAAAAAGGCAAAGATAAAGCCCAAAGTTTAGAGGAAGTGGATCAAGAACTCTTAAAAACCTTTGAGCGGCTCGGGATCCCTTTGTCGGAACAAAAACGGCTGACCGGTGTTGCCGTCGATGCTGTCTTTGACAGCGTGTCGGTTGCAACCACCCATCAATCCGAATTAGCCAAATTGGGCATCATTTTCTGCTCCATGTCGGAAGCCATCTCCCATCACCCCGAATTAGTAAAAAAGTACATGGGCTCTGTTGTGCCTTATTCGGATAATTTTTTTGCGACGCTCAACTCAGCGGTGTTTAGCGACGGTTCTTTCTGCTACATCCCAAAGAGCGTGCGCTGTCCCTTGGAATTATCCACGTATTTCCGGATCAATGCGGCCGATTCCGGTCAATTCGAAAGAACCTTAATCGTTGCCGAAGATGATAGCTATGTGAGTTATCTGGAAGGCTGCACCGCTCCTATGCGCGAACGCAACCAGTTGCACGCGGCCGTCGTCGAATTGATTGCACTCAATAACGCGGAGATCAAGTATTCCACCGTACAGAACTGGTATTCCGGGGATAAAGAGGGACGGGGAGGGATTTATAACTTCGTCACCAAGCGCGGCAAGTGCGTTGGAGTCAATTCAAAAATTTCTTGGACTCAGGTGGAAGCAGGAGCGGCGATTACCTGGAAATATCCCAGTGTCATTTTGCAGGGAGATCATTCGGTTGGTAAATTCTATTCGGTCGCCTTGACCAACAATCGCATGCAGGCCGATACCGGCACCAAAATGATCCATATCGGAAAGAACACGAAAAGCACAATTATTTCTAAAGGAATTTCCACCGACCACTCCAACAATAATTATCGCGGTCTGGTCAAGATTCTTCCATCGGCTGATGGTGCGCGCAATTTCTCTCAGTGCGACTCGATGCTCGTGGGCAACAATTGCAGCGCTAATACATTTCCTTATATTGAAGTCCGAAATACAACCGCCGTGATGGAGCATGAGGCCTCGACCTCGAAGATCAGTGCGGAACAGCTGTTTTATCTGCGTTCCCGCGGACTCGATCTGGAAGGAGCCGTGTCACTCATCATCAACGGCTTTTGTAAGGAAGTCTTTAAGGAATTGCCCCTGGAATTTTCCGTTGAAGCAGTTCGGCTTTTGGAAATGAAACTCGAAGGCAGTGTCGGCTAATTCTTACCAAATAAAATAAAAAGGTGCCCGCAATGTTAGAAATCAAGGATCTGCATGTGCAGGTCAATGGCGTTCCCATTTTGAATGGTCTTCATCTAACCGTTAATCCCGGCGAGGTGCATGCCATCATGGGGCCCAACGGTTCTGGAAAAAGTACGCTGGCAAAGGTCATTGCTGGCCATCCGGAATACGAAGTGACCAAAGGAACAATCGAATATGAGGTCAACTTCAAAAAGATCAACCTGCTCGAAATGGAACCCGATGAACGAGCCAAGGAAGGTGTTTTCCTCGCTTTTCAATATCCAGTGGAAATTCCCGGCGTCAATACGGCGGTTTTCTTGAGAGCCGCGTTCAATGAATTGTGCCGGCATCAGGGAGCGGAGGAGATGGACCCGATTGAATTTGACGAATTCCTTCGATCAAAGCTAACCCTCTTGAACATGGAAGAGAAGGTCATCAATCGCCCGGTGAATGTGGATTTTTCGGGAGGCGAAAAAAAACGAAATGAAATTTTACAAATGGCCGTCTTGAATCCGCGTTTAGCGGTTTTGGATGAAACCGATTCCGGACTCGACATTGACGCGCTGCGCATCGTGGCCGAGGGCGTTAACAAACTCAAACGCAAGGACAATGCTGTTATCCTCATTACGCATTACCAAAGAATCTTGAATTATATTGTCCCGGACTTTGTACACATCCTCTCCAATGGCCGGATCGTCCGCTCTTCCGGCAAAGAATTGGCTTTGGAAGTGGAAGAACGCGGATATGATTGGCTTTAGTTAATCTCCTAAGAAATAATCTTAACCATGTCAGCGACCAACGGAAAATCTATAACTTTATCCTCCAAACTGCAAGATATCGACTTCGGCACCAAAGCGAGCGTCCCAGGATGGTTGCGCCAGCTGCGCTGCGAAGGACGAGAACGATTTAACCAGATGGGGATCCCCAGCGTCAAGGATGAGGAGTGGAAATATACGAATGTAACGCCCTTAGCCGAGCGCCAATTCCATTTTCCCATGGAGTTCGCACTCAAAGAAAAGGCACTGCTCAAGCATTACCTCAATCCTCAAGAAACCAATATTGTTCTGGTCAATGGCGTTTACTCGGAAGAATTCTCCAATGTGAAGAATCTGGTGAAGGGATTAACCGTAACCAATCTCACCGTTCAGGCTGACAATGCTCAGTTGAAAAAACTCATTAATCTTTTTCCTTCCACCTATCCGGATGTCTTTGCTGCTTTAAACAATGCTTTACTTCAGGAAGGGATCTTTATTCAAATTGATGATGCTACGGTCGTCCAAAAGGTTATTCACGTGGTGCATGTGGCAAACCCAACCAATCATGACACCATCATTGTGCCGCGGACATTGATCTCCATCGGCAAATCGGCACAGGTTGACATTCTGGAAAGCCATGTAGGTTTTTCATCGGGAGCTTATTTCGCCAATGCCCTCACCGACATTTTGATTAAAGAAAACGCAGCGGCTCATTATTGCAAGGCCCAGGCCGAAAGCAAAGGCGCCTATCATATTGGGTCGACCCGGATTTGGCAGAAGCGCGATAGCAATTTAGAAACTTTTTCTTTAACGGTCGGTGGAACTTTGACGAGAAATAATTTGAATATTATTTTGGAAGAACCCGGAACAACCACATTTCTCCATGGACTTTACACCATGAAGGAGGAGCAGCATGTGGACAACCATACCTGTGTGGAGCACCGTGCCCCGAACTGCACCAGCAACCAGCTTTATAAAGGAATCTTGGACCAGCACTCGCGGGCGGTCTTTAACGGCAAGATTATTGTCAGCCGGGAAGCGCAACAAACCAATTCCTATCAACTGAATAAAAATCTCATGTTGGGCTCTGATTGCCGGATTGATACGAAACCCCAGCTCGAGATTTTTGCCGATGATGTCAAATGCACGCACGGCGCCACGATCGGACAGCTCAACGAGGATGAAATCTTCTATTTGAAATCCCGAAATATTCCCCAAGATCTAGCGGTAAGAATACTGGCTCGGGGATTCGTCGATGATATCCTCAACCGTCTTCCCAATCAATCCATTTGCGAAAAGCTCAATCAATTGCTGTCCTCGGCCATTGACGTTTTAAAGTAATCGGTCCTCCTCAAACGATGAAGACCCGCACCGCATTTCCCATTGATGTGATCCGCAAGGATTTTCCGAATCTGTCGGTAACAATTCACGGCAAGCCTCTCGTGTATTTGGACAATGCGGCGACAACGATGAAACCGCGAACGGTTCTGAACGCCTTGAAACGTTTCTATGAAAACGAGAATTCCAACATCCATCGGGGGGTCCATCATTTGAGCCAGGTGGCCACGGAGGATTATGAGGCGACCCGCGATAAGATTCGCGACTTTACCAATGCCCGCCATCGCCAGGAAATCATTTTTACCAAAGGCGCCACCGAGGCCATTAATCTGGTTGCCCAAAGTTACGGCCGGACTTTTTTAAACAAAGGCGATGAGATCATTATCTCCCACATGGAACATCATTCCAATATTGTTCCCTGGCAGATGCTCTGTCAGGAAAAGAGATGTGTTCTCAAGGTGGCACCCATCAATGATCAGGGCGAGCTCATCTTTGCCGAATATGAAAAGCTTTTATCAGAGCGCACGAAAATTGTGTCTATGGTTCATATATCGAATTCCTTGGGGACCATCAATCCGGCTAAGGATATCATCGCTGCGGCGCATCAATACAAAGCCAAGGTTCTCATTGACGGCGCGCAATCGATCAATCATAAAAAAATCGATGTCCAAGATCTGGACTGTGATTTCTTTGTTTTCTCCGGACATAAATTATTTGCTCCCACGGGAACCGGTGTTCTTTATGGCAAGTTGGAAATACTGGACGCCATGCCGCCGTGGCAGGGGGGAGGAGACATGATCGCCTCCGTCACCTTTGAAAAAACGACCTACAATACTTTACCCAATCGCCTCGAAGCCGGAACTCCACATATTGCTGGGGTAATTGGTCTGGGTGCGGCGATTGATTACGTCCATTCCATCGGGATCGATGCCATAGAGGAATATGAACACGAGCTTCTCCAATACGGGACAAAGGCCCTGACTGCGATTCCGAGGTTGCGCCTCATTGGAACGGCAAGAGACAAAGCCGCCATTTTGTCTTTTGTCTTGCCCAATGTGCACCCCCATGACGTCGGAACGTTGGTCGACCAGGACGGGATTGCTATTCGAACGGGTCACCATTGCACCATGCCCTTGATGAAACGGTTCAATGTTCCGGCGACATCTCGGGCTTCCTTGAGTTTTTATAACACAAAACAAGAACTGGACAAGCTTGTGGCTTCTATCCGACGAGTTAAGGAAATCTTTCCATGACCGAACCCATCGACATCCGCGCCGACCTTTATCAGGAAATCATCCTCGAGCACAACAAAAAGCCGCGCAATTTTAAGGTCATGGATCACCCAACGCATTTCGCTGAAGGCTATAATCCCTTATGCGGGGATCATTTGACTGTTTATTTGAAAGTGGATCCAGAAGGAACCATCGAAGATGTTTCATTTCAGGGTTCGGGCTGCGCGATTTCGCAGGCATCCGCATCCTTGATGACAACCTCCATCAAAGGCAAGAAGGTCAAGGAAGCGGAAATTCTTTTTGATCAATTCCATCGGTTGGTCACCTGCGCGCTTGATCCAAAGAAAGATCCTCATCAACTGGGCAAATTGACCATCTTCACCAACATCTGGCATTATCCGGCCCGCGTCAAATGTGCGAGCTTATCCTGGCATGCGATGCACGGGGCTTTGAATAAAGTTCAGAAAGTTTCGACCGAAGAATAATTGGTGACTCGTCGTCCGTGACCTGTGGCGCGTCAAATTAGAAGTGATCAATCATTTTATGAATTGTCCAAACTTAATCAACCCCATCAGAGACACGTTCGGCCGTCCGCTTCACGATCTGCGCATCTCGGTCATTGATCGCTGCAATCTGCGCTGCAACTATTGCATGCCTGCCGAAGACTCCCATAAGTCTTACAATTTTCTGAAAAAACCCGAGTGGCTCACATTCGCGGAAATTACTCGCCTGGCCAAAATTTTTATTTCTTTAGGAGTCGTCAAACTTCGCCTCACCGGTGGAGAACCTTTGCTGCGTCCAGGTCTTCCGGATTTGGTTCGGCAATTGAGTGCTTTATCCGGCGTCGAAGATTTGGCTTTAACGACCAATGGAATTCTTTTAAGTGAACTCGCCAGCGAACTACAAAGAGCCGGCCTCAAGCGCCTGACCGTGAGCTTAGATTCCCTGGATGATGAAATCTTTCGTCGAATGAATGGAAACAAAGGCCATGCTTCCGAGGTCCTCGCTGGAATTGAAGCGGCGCAGAAAGCCGGCTTTACTCCGATCAAGATCAATTGCGTTGTCCAGAAAGGTGTGAACGATCACACGATCATCCATCTCGTTCGGTATTGTAAAAAGGCGGGCCATATCTTGCGGCTCATCGAATATATGGATGTCGGCAATCAAAATGGCTGGAGGTTAGAGAACGTGGTTCCGTCGCGGGAATTGGCGGAGGTGATCGGCCGGAAAATTTCCCTTGTTCGCTTAAACGCCCATTATCGGGGAGAAGTGGCCCTGCGCTATGGATTTGCCGATGGATCAGGCGAGATCGGATTTATCTCGTCGGTCACTCAACCATTCTGTTCTACCTGCAATCGGGCCCGGATTTCGACGGATGGAAAACTGTATACCTGTTTATTCGGATGGAAAGGAACTGACTTGCGCAAACTTCTCAGAGAAGGAGCCTCCGATATAGAACTAAGAGATATCATTGCGCAGACTTGGCAAAAGCGAGAGGACCGCTATTCGGAATTAAGATCGAAGCTCATCCAAAATCCTCATCCGCCTAAAATTGAAATGTTTCAAATTGGCGGATAAGGTCTACCAAATCGCTGACTGCTCCTCCTGAGGCTTGCCCAGAAAATCCCCCACAAATCTTACCTCCCGCACCAAATCCAAATCGAATTTTTCTTTCACAAGACGCTTCATCTGCAAATGCAAATCAAAGACATCCTGCGCGCGGCAGCCCTTGCCCTTGACGATGATGTTCGCATGTTTAGGAAAAATATAAGCACCCCCGACGGATAAATCCTTGCCGCCGGCCTGGTCTAAAAACCATCCGGCGGCCTGGCGTTTGCCGGCGCTGGAGGTGGGTTCAATATTACGAAAGAACGATCCGGCACAAGGATATTCTTTAAGATCAGGGTGCTTTTCTTTCCGAGTGGCCAGGATCTCCTGACGTTCGTGCATCATTTGAAAAGAATGCCCCTGCTTTAATCCGAAAACCGTCTCGACCACAATATCACCGGTTTCTTTTAATCTCGAATGGCGGTAACTGAAACCACATTCACCCGGACCATATTTTTTCTCCTGCCCTTGCCGCGTGATCACGGTCACTTCTTTCATCATATCGCCGACCTGTTTGCCAAAGGCGCCCGCATTGCCAACGATGGCGCCGCCAACAGTCCCGGGAATTCCCGAGGTATAGGTCAAGCCTTCGAGCCCTTCATTGATCGCAAAAAGGGCCAGGCTATCAAGAGACGTGGAACCGCTGACGAGAAGATCATAGCCTTGCCGCTCAATCAAAGGAGTCGGAGAACAGTAACGCACGACGATACAATCAAGGCCTCGGTCGGAAATGACCAGATTGGAACCGCCGCCGATCAAAATAAACGGGAGTTTTTCCTCCAGCAATTGCCTGACGACGGACCGTAATTGTGCCGGGGCTTGACAGAGAATGAGCCTCGGGCAAGGACCGCCCAATTGGAAGGTTGTATAATCACTGAGTTTCGCTTGGGGAAGGATGCCGACCTGAAGATCACCAAAACCCTTGGCCGTCATGCCGTATCTTTCACGTATAAAGGTTGGCCTTCTTCAAATCGGGCGAGTAAATACAAAAAATCCGATAAACGATTGAACCAAACGATCAGTTGAGGAATGGGCGTTTTCGCTGCGAGACGGGATGAATTTTGGGGAACCGCTTCGCCGGAAAAAAGCTGGGAGGATCCCTGATCCCTGGTTTGCGTTGTAATGGGTTTGACCTTTGACATGCTGGCCTTTCCTTATTTCTTCAAAACCGCAGGGGAATTTCGCTTTTGACGAGGAGTGTGCCCGATTCGTCTGCGGACAATGGTGTGGGAATGCGTATGATCATTTCTTGATCCAGAACACTCCGTGCAAATAACCCACGCCGATTGCCGGTTGAGGTAATACTCTTTTTTCCAAATGGGGAGCCGCATTTTGATGTTATCAATGATATAACGGCAGGCCGCAAAGGCATCTTGCCGGTGCGCCGAGGTGACCCCAACCCACACCGCCATGTCTCCTACCGCTAACTTTCCGACGCGATGAACGCATTTGGCCTTGAGGATGGGAAACTTTTTTTTCACTTCCTGAAAAATCGCTTCGGCTTCCTTGGCACACAATTCCGGGAAAGCCTCGTATAGAAGTCCGGATACGCGCTTGCCTTCATTGTGATCGCGCACCCAGCCTTCGAAGATGGCTAATGCGCCAGCCCGAGGAGAACGCAAGGATTCTTTAAGTTTGGCTCCCTCTAAAGGTTGAGGAGAAAGGGAAAACATGGGAATGATAAAAGTGTTAAGTGTTACTTGTCACTTGAAACTCTACACTCAAAAACTCGCCTTCACCACGCCGCCCACAATCACGCACTGACAACCCAGGCGGTGGGTTCGATCCATCGCCAAATCCTTTTCTTCCTGGTTCAATTCTCCCAGATTGTCTTGGCCTTCCAAGATATTGATCTGGCAGGTGCCGCAAACACCTGAGTTGCAGGAGAAGGGAACGCCGGCCTTTTCGCAAATCACGTCCAGTCTTGTTCCCTCCGGGATTTCGTATTCGATGTTGTCGATGATGAATTTGGCCATTGGATTCAGTGTAAAGTGTTAAGTGAAAAGTGTTAAGAGGAAACCCTTAATGATCGAGGCACTTGCCTAAACTAAAAACCATTTTGCATACTTCAACACATCAATGTTACGGTAAAGATTTCGTTCGTGAAGTCGAGGGTTTTTTGATAAACCTTTAATTTTTCAAAATCAAATTCAAAATCGTTTTGAGTCATGCTTCCTCCTTTGACTGATTGTCTGTCCAGTTGAAATGGGAAAACCGAACACTCAAAACACTTTTAACACTTAACACTTGGCACTTTACACTAAACCATCGGCATCGGAAAGACGATATTTTTCTCCGGGTCATCGAACTCATGCACAATCGCGTCCGGAGAAAACTCTTTGATCCTTTCAATCAATCGATCCACAATGACGCGAGGCACGGAAGCCCCGGAGGAGATGCCAATGGTTTGTTTTCCCCTTAACCAGTCAAAATCCAATTCCTCCGCCGCGTCGATGATATGGCTCGGCACACCTTCTTGCTCACCGGTTTCTCGAAGGCGGTTGCTGTTGGATGAATTCGGAGATCCGCAGATGATGATGCAATCGCAAAATTTGGCCAGTTCCTTAACGGCATCCTGGCGGTTCTGAGTGGCATAGCAGATATCTTCGCGAGGGGGAGCAACCAGATGAGGAAAACGTTTTTGCAATTTTTCAATTAACCCTTTGGTTTCGGTCACCGAGAGGGTGGTCTGGGTTAGGTAGCCAACGGATTTTTGCGGATCAATGGTAAGGGCGAGAATATCGTCTTCGTCCTCGACAATATGCAAAAGCTCCGGCGTCACGTACCCGGCTGTTCCAATCAGTTCCTGATGGCCTTTATGACCGATAAGAACAATTTCATAACCATTCTTGGAGAATTGAATCGCCTCGCGATGAACCTTATTCACCAGAGGACAAGTGGCATCGATGTATTTGAGATTCTTGCGTTTGGCCTTCTCGATAACCTCCGGAGCCACGCCATGGGCACTAAAGATGACCCTTTCACCATCCGGAATCTGCGAAAGATCATCCACAAAAACAACCCCGCGCTTTTTAAAATCATTCACCACATAGGTATTATGAACGATCTCATGAAAAACGTAGAGGGGAGCCCCATATTTTTGCAGGACCGCTTCGACAATCTCGACCGCACTGGCAACGCCGGCGCAAAACCCCTGTGTCCTGGCCAAATAAATTTCCACTTCTAACTCCTTTTAAAATGAAGAAAAAGCCTCGAGGCATTGGCTGAATAACCATTGAATTCCCTCGAGAATTTCTCTATAATTTTCGTAAATTATAACATTTTACCTTCTCATTTTGAATACTATTTTAGACTAAGATCCATGTCGAAATCACCCAGCCAGCTGCCACCACGTCGCAAAACTCCGAGTGTTCCCATAGGGCCTGTTCAATTGGGAAGTCAGCATCCGGTTGCCATCCAATCGATGACCGATACTCCGACCTCTGAGGTCGTCAAAACCCTTGAACAAACCGTTGAATTAATTGAAGCCGGCTCTGAGCTGGTTCGCTGGACGGTCAATGATGACGACGCGGCCAAGGCCGTTCCTCATATCATCCAGCGCCTGAGAGATCGCGGATTGAAGACTCCGATTATTGGTGATTTCCATTTTAATGGCCACACCCTTTTGGCCAAGTATCCGCAAACAGCTAAGACCTTGGATAAATACCGGATTAACCCCGGCAATGTGGGCCGCCGGGAAAGGCACGATGAGAATTTTGCCGAGATCATTCGTATCGCGATCGCCAACGGCAAGGCTGTGCGCATCGGCGTCAACTGGGGGTCGCTCGATCAAGAATTATTGACAGAACTGATGAATAAAAATGCCCGACTAAGAAACCCCCAACCAGCCCGCGAGGTGACGATCGAGGCCATGATGCAATCCGGGTTACGAAGCGCCCAGTACGCGCAAAAGCTTGGGCTTCCCAAAAACAAAATTGTCCTCAGCTGCAAAATGTCGGTTTTACAAGACATGGTCGAAGTTTATACAAAAATTGCCAGGCAATGTGATTATGCGTTACACTTAGGTTTAACCGAAGCCGGCGGTGATATTCAAGGAATCGCGGCAAGTTCTGCCGCCCTCGCGATTTTATTGCAGCAGGGAATCGGTGATACGATTCGGGTTTCTCTAACACCCCAGCCCAAGGTCAAACGCTCCCGAGAAGTGGAGGTCGCCAAGGCGATTCTCCAGGCCATGGGTTTGCGGTACTTCAAACCGAGCGTCACCAGCTGTCCTGGTTGTGGTCGCACCTCCAGCACTTACTTTCAAGACCTCGCTCAAGATATCAATGCCCACATCGGAGTCAAGATGTCGCAATGGCGACAACTATATCCAGGCGTAGAAAAGCTCAAAATCGCGGTGATGGGCTGTGTCGTCAATGGTCCCGGAGAATCCCGTCATGCGGATATCGGCATCAGTTTACCAGGCATGAGTGAAAATCCAGTAGCCCCCGTTTATGTTGACGGGAAGGAATTTGTGGTTTTGCGCGGAGAACGGATCAAAGATGAATTCATCAGTATTCTAGAAAAACACATTCAGAAAAAATTTGGGAATAATTTTTAAAACACTATGGTCTTAGCTAATAACTTTCAAGAGATTAATGAATGGGACAAAAAGGCCTTTCGCTTAATGGCCTCAGATGTGGTTTTAGCCTCGTTGATGTTCATGGCGGCCTTGTCCGTCTGGTTATTCCAGGATCGTGCCATCGATCACCTCTTTAAAATTTTTTTCTACATTGGTTTGGGAACCGCCCTCCTTTATGGCGGGAATCGCGCCAAAATCTATTTGATATATTTTGCTCTCGGAAATTTCTTCTACGATCTTTGGGATGCGATTCCTTATGCGGATTCCATCTCTATCCTCCAATCGATTGTCATCAATGGGATCATTGTTGCTTTTTGTCTGAAATCTTTCACAAAACAGCAGATGTTTCCTTTCGTGATCGTGTATACGTTAGCTCTCTATTTGCTGCCGGCCGTTGGGCTTCCTTTCATCAATCGCCCATACAAAGATGTCAAAAATCCTATACCGAAAAGGAAATCCAATTTATTCAAAGCCGTGGACTAAAACAAATTTCTACCCATGAGGGAGAACTTTTGATGAAGGCTCCCGCCGGATGGAGATTCCTTGACTCCGATGATATGAAAACTTTAGATTCTCATTTTGAAGACGATTTTGCCTTATTGCACGAGGACTATCCCCGGATGATTTATGTGACCGGCGCGCTTTTAAAAAGTGATTTACAAAGCAAGGAGAACGACCTTCACCAAATGGTTTCAAACGCTCCCAAAGATTTTAGAGTTGTTAAAGATACCCGTGCCGCGATTGGTTCTTTTGATATTTACGACCTGTGGTGGGAAAATTCGGTTGGAAAAGAAAATTTTTTCGAAGGCGTAATGCTCGTTTATTTTCCACGTGACGGGATCACACTCTACGTCAATCAAATCCCCAGAGATGACTACGAATATGTTCATAAATCGATTGAGGAGGCGATTTTATCGATTGATTTTAATAACTACCCATCCCGAAGCAACATGGAGGGACCGGATTGACAATGACAAGATTACAAAAAAATCTTCACCGATATTCTCGGATTCTTAATGTGTTTATCACGATCGGGCTATACGCCGCTATCTTTGGCTGCAGTTCGAATCCCCTCAAGGTCAACAAGAAGACCCTTGCGCGTTATGAAAAAATCCAACCTTACAAAACCGATTTGGAATTGGCCGCGGCTTTAAGTTTATTTCATCAGAGCAAAGGCTATTGGTCACAAAATCCCGGAGAATATGCCGCCTTTTTAAATCCTGGCAATCAGGTAAAAAGCACCGGCGTCGGCTTCCTCGCGCATTATGAAATCATCGATGACCGGGTCCTCTTAGTGACCTATGAATTGCCTCCTCCGGTCAATAAAAAATTCCGGCACCATGCTTTTAAACTGGTACCTGTTCCGGATAAAAAGAATGCTTACCTTTTTTCTCCAATGGAGCCGGTTCTGGAACCTCTCGTCATGGAACCTTATGAAATTGAGTGGAAGGACGGCCAGGCATTTTACCTGCGGACAACCGAGGTGTCCGCCCAGGAAAACCCTGAATTGAAACCCGCGATTCCGTCTCCTTAATTCTATAGGGAAAGGATTTCATGCCAACCTGGGATCTTAAACAAAAAATTCCAGAACAAGTCAAGACCATTGTCGGCGCCAGCGGTTTTCGTGAGCATGCCGATCGATTCGTCCGTCATCGAGAAGAATTGGAACAGATCATTCAATTGATTTTTATTGAAACGGAGGAGGGCCAATCAAAAACTCTGGTGAATTTTACCGTCAATCTAGGAATCTATTACCGGTTTATTCCGCTATTATCCATGCCGTCGTCTCCCCAAGAGGCGGGCAAGCCCGTTGCCCAAGATTTTATTCCCAACGAATGGGAATGCCATCTGCGGACGTGCCTTTTGAGAAAAAAATTGAATTGGGTTGACAACCTTGGACTTTTTTTTCGATATCAGCGCGACGATCCGCACAAAGCTCTGTGGCAAATCTCGGATGAAAAAACATTGGAAATGGCTGTGCAGGAATTTCAAAACCAGTTTCAAAGACAAGCGCTTACCTGGTTCGAAGAATTTTCTGACCTGGGGAGAGCCTATGCATTTATTCAAAATACGCCGGAAACGAGCCCATATCAAGGAGGGACCTTTGGCTGCGGGATGTCCCGCTCTCCGGTCCGGAAACATTTTCAACATTATTTTGCCCAAAGATTAAACCATAAAAACCCATTACTCTCGGACTAACGATCTTCATGCAATCGATGCTGAAAAATCCCATCATTATCCTCATTGTGATCTTAGCTGCCGGGGTCCTTATTCATCAATATCTCATCTTCCGGCGAATGCAAAAACTGCAAAAAAATTGGCAGCGAGTCGCGAGCTACAGCTCTGCAACCCTTAGCCGTGTTCACTGTGGCATAGACTGGGGATGGTGGTATGGATTTTGCATGTTCCGGACGGAACCAAGTGAAATGGAAAAGATTCAAAATTCTTTCAGCCTCATCCAATGTGAATCCTACCGGGATGGAGAGATGAATCCGGACAATCCCCACGAATGCTTCGCTTATAAACCCTCACACTATTGTTCGCCTTTATCGCAAACTGGCTCCAGCTTCTTCTACGTGACTCAGAATTTCGACCGGGAGCACAAAAAACAGTGGGACGGCCTCATTTATAATCAAACCACGAAACAGGGCTGTGTGGATGTGTGGCCGTAAAGGAAAACCATTGCCTTTTATCCTCGCGAGATTTCGCTGACCCTGGCGCGGTCAAAAACCGCCGGAGCGGCCATTATTCCGCCGGGATGTTTAACTTTTTTTGACCGTGATCAGTTTTATCTTCTTCATTTATGGAATCATCTCAGGAAGGATTCTCAATGTCTGGGATTTCATTCACCATCCTATAAACTTAAAAGCGATTCCGCCGGATGCCATTGCCATCTCGCCCGGAGCGCAAAAAATCTATACGCTCCTTTATTGGGTTAACCTGGCGATCTTTTTGGGAATGGGTTTGGCTTTTTTGTATTTGACCCTCACGTACTCAGAGCCGGGTTCAACCTTTGAACCGAAAGACTCTTCCGAAGAAGGAAAGCCCCATGAATGATTCCAACACAACGATGACTTGGTTTGTCATTGCCTTCCTTTTTGTCTGGCTTGCCTGGCCCAACTCAAAGGCATCCGCCGAAGTCTTCGTTCTCAAATCCGGGAAGACCATCACGGGCGAGGTGATCGACGACAAAGATGGCCTCATCAAGGTGAAGGAAAAAGACCGGATCGTTTCGTTCAAAAAGAATCTCCTCGAGACTGATCCATCCGCCGCTGCCAAACGCAAAATCCGCCAGGAAGGCATCATGATTATCCGTGGACAAGCATCATCCTCTTTAACGCCGTATTCGCCCCGCGAGTCCCGAATGTGGGTGGAAATCTTTATTACCTCCTGGTGCCCGTATTGCCGAAAACTGGAACAATTCTTGAAGGCAGAGCACATCCCTTATCGACGTTACGACATCGAAGCGAATCCGCAGGCGAAACGGGTCTATGATCAATTCGGCATTCCCGGAGTGCCGGTTATTCGAATCGGCTCAAAACTTATTAGCGGGTTTGATCAAACGGCCATTCTCAATGCGTTGAAATAAGTTCCCGTTCTGACTTTTCGAATGAATCCATGAGGACCCGCATCCAGATAAAATTTGTAGCGATTTTTCTGGGATTACTGCAAGCTGCAGGAATTCAATCCGTATTAGCGTCTGGCCTTTTACCCAAAAAAAACAAGGGACAGAAGGCCAATGCCGCCCTAGAACATCCCTTATCCAAACCGCCGGCGGATTATCCGCTCTTTGTACCGCAAAAAAATGTCCTGGCCGAGCAAACTCGGCAAAAAGCTGCCCGGAAAAGACAGAACCTCCAGACTGAAATTCAAAAGGCCCATCAGCAAGAAAAAAACGCCGAGCTCAAAGCCCGGCGAAAAGAGCAAAAAATAATGGACCGCCAGCAACAGCAGGCGATCGAGGAAATCAAAAGGGCCAGACAGAAACAACGCCACAAACTCTAGTCCTCTGCGCCCTTGGGCAAAAAATTCTAATTGGTCGCGGCGAGCAGCTCGTTAAGGCAATCGAGGACCTCTTCATGATGAGTTTTCGGTCGGACCTTGGGGAAGATTTTGGCAATCTTGCCATTTTTATCAATAATAAATGTCGTACGCTCAACTCCCATGTATTTGCGTCCCATGAACGTCTTTTGCTGCCAGACCCCATAATCCTGCAACATCTTTTTGTCGGGATCGCTCAATAAGAGAAAGGGGAGATTAAATTTTTGGATGAATCGTTCGTGGCTCTGAACACTATCCGGGCTAACTCCCAGAATTATGGAGTCCTTGCCAGTGATGGATTTGATCGCGTCCCGAAAATTGCAAGCCTCGACGGTACAACCGGGGTATCATCCTTAGGGTAAAAATACAGGACCACATTTTTATTACCGCGAAAATCTTTGAGCGAAACCTGACCTCCATGCGAGGCTCGCAGGGAAAATTCTGGCGCCAGATTGCCTTCCTTGAGTTTAGTCATTGGTTTGTCCTTTTTTGTGGCTCGTGGCCCGTGACCCGTCAACGGCCACGAGCCACAGGTCACGATCAATATGGTTTCCAAATTTTTTGTTGGGGATTGTAGATCACTTGCCGCGAATTGTCCATTCCGTCTTCCAGGGGCCACGCGGTCATTTCGAGTTTATTTCCATCGAGGTCATAAAAATACAGGGACCAGGATTTCGGCCTTTTCTTGGCAAACTCAATCCTGACGGCGTGCGATTCCAGGTGTTGGATCATGGCGTCGAAATCCTTGGCATGAATCCGAAAGGAAAAATGGTTGGCGCCCAAACCTTCGTTTTCAAAAGGATGAAGCTTATGCAATTCCTTGGCCTGGATGAGGCCGATGAGAGACCCTCCACAATCGAGGAAATATTCGATGCCTGGCTTGGAAGGTTCTCGAGTGGTCACCTTCAGTCCAATAACCTTGCGGTAAAATTCCACCGCCTTATCAATGTCCCGAACGTTGATGGCGACGTGGTCTATACCTTGAACTTTGATCATATTTTCCCTATATACCCACTCTCACCCCCGGGGTGAGAGTGGGTTACCCCCGTTAAATTTTTTGTTCATCTTCGATTTTTCGGTTCTTAAACAAAATATATTTCTTATATCCGGCAGCTTGGGCTAAGGCCAAGGCCTCCTCAAAATCCCGACCGACATCTTTTGGGTCATGGGCATCGGAGCCAAATGTAAGAAGGACGCCGGCCTTGCGGTAAACCTTCAGCATCCACGGCGCGGGATACATCTCGCCCACGGGTTTGCGCAAACCTGCGGTGTTGATTTCGATGGCCACCCCAGCATCGCGAAAAACCTCGGCGGTTTTTTGAACCTCGCCGCTCATATCCTCTTGCGGCCGATGTCCAAATTTTTTAACCAGATCCACATGCCCCATAATGTCAAACAGTTCACTCTGCGCACTTTTTCGCAACAAATCGAAGTAATCGTGATAAACCTGATCGATATCTTTTCCGGTCCATCCCTGGCGCTGGGCAGGATCATCAAAACCCCAATCTTTGATGAAATGGACAGAACCAATGACATAGTCATAAGGATAGGAGGCCAGAAGGTTCCTGGTTTGTTCCTCGTAACCTTCCAGATAATCGGCCTCAATGCCGATGCGAACCCGCAGAATTGGATCGTGGTTTTTTTTCACATTCTCAATCATCTTATGGTAGAGGGGAAGCTGCGAACGATTCATGCTGATCTTGGGATCCTCATGCGATAACAGAGGCAGGTGATCGGAAAAGCCGATTTCCTTTAAATCCAATTTAATGGCTTGTGCCGCGTATTGTTCGGGTTCACCGACGGCATGGCCGCATAAGGGTGTGTGCATATGGTAATCACAAATGGGCTGCATGGTCCGTTTTCCTTTTCAAAATGCGCTAAAGAGCGCTTATTATAGCACGGCCAAAAAACTTACGCTAGCTTACCAAGGCGGTTTGACAACCCCTAACGGCTGTGCTATTATTCCGTGGCTTGTCGAATAAAAAGGATTGCAATGGACGATATTTATAAAAAATTGCTTAAGGCCATCGGTGAAAACGTTCAAAGGGAGGGCCTGATCGATACGCCCAGACGCGCTGCCCGCGCGATGGAATTCATGACCAGCGGCTACAAGAAAGACATCAAGGCCATCATCAATAATGCCACTTTCACCTCTGATGATGATGAAATGATCATCGTCAAGGATATCGAACTCTATTCTCTATGCGAGCATCACCTCTTGCCGTTTTTTGGCAAATGCCACGTCGGCTATATTCCCAAAGGAAAAATCATCGGACTCTCGAAGATTGCCCGGATTGTGGATGTCTTCTCCCGTCGTTTGCAAGTTCAGGAAAATCTCACCAAACAAATCGCCGAAACCCTCATGAATTCTTTGCACGCCCAGGGGGTCGGTGTTGTCATCGAAGCCCAGCATCTGTGCATGATGATGCGCGGGGTTGAAAAACAAAATTCAATTATGAAAACATCCTATATGCTGGGCTCTTTCCGAAAAGAAATCTCCACCCGCTCGGAATTCTTAAGCCTTATCCGTTTGAGATGAGACATCGGTCCCAAAAAGGAACCGCCCTGGTAACCGGCGGAGCGAAACGGATCGGGAAGGAAATATGCCTTGCTTTGGGACGCATGGGCTACAACGTCGCTGTGCACTACCATTCGTCGCGTCGACAAGCCGAAGAAACCGCCAAACAAATTCGGCACAACAAGGTAGAGTGTGAAATTTTTCCCTGTGATCTAAACCGGCAACAAAGGACGTTGTCCATCATCCAATCAGTTTACACCCGCTTTCCAGATCTGAATGTTCTGGTCAATAGCGCTTCCATCTTCAAGAAATCCCGTCTCGCCACGACCGATTTGCACCTTTTTCAGGAACACTTTGCCACCAACTTCCATGCCCCTTACATTCTCATTTGCGAATTTGCCCGTCTTTGCCGCCGCGGACACATCATCAACTTGCTGGATACCGATATCACCCGGAATAAAACCGAATATTTTTCTTACCTTTTAATGAAGAAGGCCCTGGCCGATCTCACAAAAATGGCAGCCGTCGCCCTGTCCCCCCAGATCCGCGTTAACGGTATTTGCCCCGGACTTATTCTGCCTCCGCCAGGCCAGGGCGATGAGTACCTCCAGCGCCAAGCGAAAAATGTCCCTTTACAGAAAAAGGGAGAAGTGGATAATATCACTCATTCTCTTCGCTTTCTTTTGGGAAATGATTACGTGACCGGGCAATTCATTTTTAATGATGGTGGAGAACATTTGGTTTAACCATGGCTAAAATCCGCATCACCGACTTATTGGTCCGGACAATCATTGGCACCAACGAATGGGAGCGGGATACCCGTCAAGATGTGGTGATCAATATCGAACTCGCTTTTGATTCCTCCCAGGCGAGCAAGACAGACGATCTTAAAGAAACGGTCGATTACAAAAGCCTCACCAAGCGCATCATCAAGGAAGTCGAGGCCAGTCAGTTCCTGCTTTTGGAAAAGTTAACCACCTTTATTTTGGATCTTGTCATGCAAGACAAAAAGGTGAAGGAAGCCACCGTTCGCGTGGATAAACCCCATGCGCTGCGTTATGCCAAATCGGTTTCGGTCGAGCTGACAGGAAAACGATGAATATCGATGTCAGGATGGTTGGCTCTGTATATTAGAGGAAGCTACCTCCACTGACTAAAGCGGTAAATGCAAGAGGCAGCCAATGCATTTTCAGGATCAAGTGGTGATGGTGACGGGAGCGACCCGCGGCATCGGTAAACAGATCGCCAAGGCCTTTGCCCAACAGGGAGCTACCGTTGTTGTGATCGGCCGGAACCTAGACCTGGTACAAGAAACCACACAAGAAATTCAACGGGAAGGCTATCGTGCGGAAGGATTTAGCTGTGACGTCACGAATCTTGCGCACGTCGAAGAAATCATCAATAAAATTCTTGACAAACATAAGTCGATTGATATATTAGTTAACAACGCTGGGGTCACCAAAGACAATTTGCTTCTTCGGATGAGTGAATCCGACTGGGATAGCGTGATCAGCGTCAATCTCAAGGGCATATTCAACTGTACTAAAATTGTTTCTAAGGCGATGCTTAAAGCCCGTAAGGGAAAGATCATCAGCATCGCCTCAGTCATCGGCTTGACCGGAAATCCGGGCCAAGCCAATTACGCCGCAAGTAAGGCCGGGGTTATTGGTTTTAGCAAATCGGTGGCTCGGGAATTGGCCTCCCGCGGCATAACGGTCAATGTGGTTGCCCCGGGTTATATCCAAACCGACATGACCGCTCAACTCAAAGAACAAATCCGGACAGAGATTTTGCAAATGATCCCTCAAGGAAGATTCGGTTCACCTCAAGATGTGGCTGGTGTGTGTCTGTTCCTCGCTTCGAAACAAGCGGATTACATAACCGGCCAAACCATTGTGGTGGACGGAGGAATGGCGATCTAACCTGGTCAACAGGGAAAAAAGGAGGAATATTCATGGCAGTAGAAGAAAAAATCAAGTCCATCATCGCGGAGCAGCTTGGGGTAAAGCCCGAAGAAGTCACCCCGCAAGCATCTTTTATTGATGATCTGGGCGCCGATTCGCTCGATACCGTTGAACTCATCATGGCCTTGGAAGAAGAATTCAACGTGGAAATCCCGGATGAGGACGCTGAAAAGATGACCACCGTCGGCGATGCCGTCAAATACATCGAATCAAAGTCAGCCAATAAATAACCTCCTTTAAATCAGCTTCATAAAAATCATTTGCCTCGATCCAACCGGTCGGGGCAAATTCCTGTATACCCCATGGACAAACGCAGAGTTGTCATCACCGGTCAAGGAATTCTATCTCCGGTCGGTACGACTGTAACCAAATTCTGGAACTCGATCATCAAGGGCCAAAGCGGTATCCGCCCCATCGTTCATTTTGATGCGAGCAAGTTTGATTGCCGCATCAATGGAGACGTGATCGATTACAACGCGCTCGATCATTTCTCAACGAAAGAGGCCCGCCACTTGTCGCGGTTTATTCAGTTTGCCATTGTCGCTACCAAAGAGGCCATGACTCAGGCAAAATTGAATATGAACCAAGAAGACCCGGACCGGGTCGGTGTTCTCGTTGGTTCCGGGATTGGCAGTATGCGAACAATGGAAGAAGAGTACGATAAACTTTTAGTGAAGGGGCCGAGCAAGATCTCTCCTTTTTTCATTCCGCGGATCATCATTAACGAAGCCTCCGGCCAAGTTTCTATCCATACGGGCGCTAAAGGTCCCACAACCTGTGTGGCCACAGCTTGCGCTACCGCCAATAATGCTATCGGAGATGCGTTTCGTTTTATTCAATATGGTGACGCTGACGTCATGATCTGCGGAGGGACCGAAAGTGCGACGACCATGTTAGGGATCGGCGGATTTTGTGCCCTCAAGGCACTTTCCGAGCGCAATGATGACCCCGCCAGGGCCAGCCGGCCGTTTGATCTTAACCGGGATGGATTTGTCATGGCCGAAGGCGCCGGTATTGTCATTCTCGAATCATTGGAACATGCCCAAAAGCGCGGAGCTCATATTCTGGCGGAAATGGGTGGGTATGGTCGGACCTCTGATGCCTACCATATTACGGCGCCCGATGAGAAAGGGGAAGGCGCGACCAAGGCGATGGAGCTCGCCATTAAGGACGCAGGGCTCAAACCCGCGGATATTTCTTACATCAATGCGCATGGAACTTCGACCAAACTCAATGATAAAGTCGAAAGCCTCGCGATCAAAAAAGTCTTTAAAGAATTAGCCAAAAAAGTTCCGGTCAGTTCCACCAAATCCATGACCGGTCATTTGCTGGGTGCCGCCGGTGGAATCGAATTCATCGCCTGCGTGGAGTCCATTGGGCATAATCTGGTTCCCCCAACGATCAACTATGAAACCCCTGATCCGGATTGCGATCTGGATTATGTCCCGAATGAAGCCCGCCGCGTAACCGTCAATGCCGCGCTATCGAACTCGCTCGGATTTGGCGGCCATAATGCCACCCTGGTCGTCAAAAGATTCGTCGAATGAATTTTCGAAACGTGATATACTTTTAACCATTTAATTTTCTAGAAATCTTTTTCCATCCCTGAAGAAAGAATCATGGCATCGTATAAAATCGCGGTCATTCCCGGCGACGGGACTGGCCCGGAAGTCATTGCCGAAGGCCTGAAAGTTCTGCAGGCTGTGGCCGAAAAGTGCGGATTCAAATATTCCACGGTGCGTTATGATTTCGGGGGCGAACGCTACTTGCGGACCAAGGAAATTCTGCCTGCCTCGGTCATCAAGGAATTTAAAACCTTCCACGCGATTTATCTGGGCGCCATTGGTCACCCGCAGGTTAAGCCCGGCATCCTGGAAAAAGGCATCCTATTAAAATTGCGCTTTGATTTGGATCAATACATTAATCTTCGTCCGGTCAAATTGTACGACGAGCGCTTTTGTCCGATCAAAAACAAAACTCCCAAGGACATTGACTTTGTCGTCATAAGGGAAAATTCCGAAGGCCTTTATAAAGGAATGGGAGAATTCAAAAATAAAGGAACCAAGCGCGAGGTGGCCATTCAGATTTCCTATAATACCCGCAAAGGGATTGAACGCTGTCTACGCTATGCCTTTGAATATGCCCGAAAGCGGCCGCGCCAGCAATTGACGCTCTGCGGAAAAACCAATGTCTTAACTTATGCCTTTGATCTTTGGGAACGGGCTTTTCAGGAACTCAAAAAAGAGTATGCGGATGTCAAAACCGATTATGCCCACGTCGATGCAACGACCATGTGGTTTGTCAAAAATCCGGAATGGTTCGATGTGATCGTGACGGATAATATGTTCGGCGACATCATCACGGATTTGGGGGCCATGATTCAGGGAGGGATGGGGATTGCGGCTGGCGGCAATATCAATCCCAAGGGGGTTTCGATGTTTGAACCGATTGGGGGATCCGCTCCCAAGTACACCGGTAAAAATATGATCAATCCCTTGGCCGCTATTTGTGCTTTAGGCATGCTTCTGGAACAAGTCGGAGAAACCCAAGCCGGGCAAATGGTGGAGAAGGCCGTGCAAACAGTGGCGCGAAATCATCTCAAGGATCTCGCCGCCGGACAGATGGGTTATTCAACAAGCGAAGTCGGGGATTTGGTGATGAAATCGTTGTAGCACAGTGTAAAATGAAAAGTGTTAAGTGTCAGGTAATGGTATCAATTGACAACGAATGCCACTTAACACTTTAAAAAAAACATTATGAAAAAAATTAATAAAACCTACAACATCGCCGTCGTAGGAGTAGGGGCGGTCGGCGAAGCGATGCTGCGCGTGTTGCGCCAGCGGAAATTCCCGATTAATACACTGAGGATCTTTGCGCGCAGCGCCCGGACGATCAATGTCGATGGACAAGAATATTCCGTTGAGGAATTAACTCACGATTCGTTTCATGGGATCGATATCGCCCTTTTTGCTGGAACCGAAGGAGAAAAGGGGGCGGCGGTGACCTATGCGGCAAGTGCGATTAAGGCCGGGGCGGTCGTCATTGACAATGGCGCAGATTTTCGCATGAAAAAGGATGTTCCTCTCGTCGTACCGGAAGCAAATCCCGGCGATGTCAAAAACCATAAGGGCATCATTGCCAATCCCAACTGCTCGACGATCCAGATGGTCGTGGCGTTAGCCCCCATCAAAAAGAGAGCGGGACTCAAACGTGTTGTTGTTTCAACTTATCAGGCTGTTTCCGGTAGCGGCCGGGGAGGTATGGTTCAGATAGAAAAAGAATACCGCGCCTGGGCTGCCAATTCTTCCGAAAATATTCCCGTGGCCATGTCACAAACCATCCGGTTCAATATCTTCCCGCACATCGGAAGTTTTAATGCAGACGGTTCCACCACCGAAGAAATGAAAATGGTCCATGAAACCCGCAAAATCCTGCACGACAACAAAATCAAGATTTCTGCCACCACGGTGCGGGTCCCAGTTGTGAATGGCCATTCGGAAGCCGTTTACATCGAAACCACCAAGCCGATTTCTCCGGATTCGGTTCGATCCCTGCTCAAAAAATCTGCCGGGATCATTGTGATGGACGACCCTAAGAGCAATCTATACCCCATGCCCATCCACTGCGATGGCAAGGACGAAGTTTTTGTCGGGCGGATCCGGCGCGATGCATCAGTCAAAAACGGCTTATGGCTTTGGATTGTCGCCGATAACTTGCGCAAAGGCGCCGCCACCAATGCCGTGCAGATTGCGGAATTGTTAATCAAATAGCGGATAGCGAATAGCGGACGAGACAATCTCAAAAACTTCTTGTCACAACTGACATCTCTGTCCGCTAACCGCTACACGCTGTCTCTTTGCAATGCAAAATTTCAAATTCACCATCGAATACGACGGGACTAATTTTAACGGCTGGCAGATTCAGGAAAAATCCCAACGCACCGTCCAAGGAGAAATCCAGAAGGTCCTGGAAAAAATTTTCAAGAAAAAAATTCATGTTCATGGCTCAGGAAGAACCGACAGGGGCGTTCATGCCTTGGGCCAGGTGGCCCATTGCCAGATTGAAACTAATAAATCCACCTCCGAAATCCTTTTTGCCGTCAACGCCAACCTTCCACCCGATATCAGCATTGTCAAAGTTGAAGCCGTTGCCCATTCTTTCAATGCCCAGTACTCGGCCCTGAGCAAAACCTATCGTTATACGATTCTGAACCGGCGGGTTCGTCAGCCTTTGTCACGATTCTTTATGTACCAATATCCTTATCGTCTCGATATCGCTGGGATGAAAAAGGCAGGTCGATATTTGAGAGGAAAAAACGATTTTAAGGCCTTCACGTCCTTGGAATCGGCCCGGATCCAGGAAGGAAAAGCCCGAAGGACGATTAGAACCGTTTCAAAACTTAGGATCAAGAAGTCGGGCCCCATGATTATGATTGAAATTAAGGCGGATGGGTTCCTCTATAAAATGGTCCGTAATATCATTGGCGCGTTACTGGAGGTGGGCAGCGGTCGAATGAAGGCCAGCGAGATGAAAGAGATCCTCGAAAAAAAAGACCGGGCTCATGCCGGCAAAGCTGCTCCCCCGTGGGGTCTATGCTTACTCAAAGTCGATTATCCAAAATAAAATCACTCTAATTTTTCTTCTATCCGTAAAACAGCCGTCGCAGCCGGGAATAAGTGTTGACAATTTTTTTAAAGATGTTATATTTTTCAAGTTCATTTTTCCGTTGTCATTCCTAAAACTTTAGGGCAAAAATTTCATGCAAAAGACTTATCTCGCAAAGCCGCATGAGGTCACGCGTCATTTTTATCTCATTGATGCGAACAATAAAATCCTGGGCCGCGTCGCCAGCAAGGCCGCGGCGATTTTAAGGGGGAAACATAAAGCCATTTTCACGCCCCATATTGATTGCGGCGATACCGTGATCATTATTAACGCGGATAAAATTCGCGTCACTGCTAAAAAACTGACCGATAAGCTTTACCAACGATATACCGGTTACCCGAGTGGTCGAAAGCTCACCGCCCTGGGAGATCTTCTGGCCAAGAAACCCACACAGGTTATGCGCTTGGCCGTCACGCGCATGCTGCCTCGTGGGCCTTTGGGATTTAAAATTCGTAAAAAGCTGAAGATTTATACGGGTGACAAGCACCCGCACCAGGCGCAAAAGCCCGTGACCTTAGCCATTTAAAATTATTTTTGAAGGATTATACCGATGATAGAAATCGTTAAATATGGAGCGACGGGCCGCCGAAAAAGTTCGGTTGCCCGAGTCACCTTGATTCCCGGCGAAGGAAAAATTTCCGTCAATGACCGTTCTTTTGAAGAATATTTTAAGCGAGAAACTGATCGGATCACCATCATGGAACCCTTGCGCCTGACCAACACCATCAATAAATTTGACATTTTTGTGAGCATTTTCGGTGGGGGCTCAACCGGACAGGCCGGGGCTATGCGTTTGGGACTCTCGCGCGCCTTGGCATTGTGCGATACGGCCAATAAAAGCGTTCTAAAAAAGGCTGATTGCCTGAGCCGCGACCCCAGAATGAAGGAAAGAAAAAAACCTGGTCAGAAGGGAGCAAGGAAAAAATTCCAATGGGTTAAGCGCTAAATCAATCCAGTAGAAAATAACCATCGCAGGTCGGCCAAAAGGCCATTTCTAACCTATCTCCCTCGACAAAAGAGTTGACGAGATAGGTTTTTTATTTTAATATACGTTATTCTTTTTTAAATTTTCAGTCGAGAAAATGCCCGTGACAAAAATGTGAGCCTAAGATTACCCCGCACTTTGCTTGAGGTTTTTTGAATATTTCCACAAAGGCGGGGTTGTTCTATCTATTGTGTCGACCGCATTTCTGGCTTTTAAAAATTCCTTTTTTTAGGAGAAAATCATGGTTCGGGTAGGAATTGTCGGGGTGAGCGGTTATTCCGGTGCCTTGCTGCTGGAGTTATTGCTGCATCATCCTCGGGTTCGGGTTACTTATGCCAGTGCACTCAATACCACCGGCAAACTGGCGGATCTCTGGCCGCGAGTCGCCGGCCAGACGGAACTGCGCTGCGATATTTTTCAAGCAAAGCGAGCCATCGAACTGTGCGATCTGATTTTGTTGGCGGTTCCGCACACGAACTCTTTGTCCATTACTCCGAAACTCCTTAAAGGAAATGTTCGGGTGATTGATTTGAGCGCAGATTATCGACTAAAAAATAAATCCGATTACAAAACCTGGTATAACCTTGAGCATTCGGATCCGGCCAATTTGGCAAAAGCGGTTTATGGGCTTCCAGAATTGCATCGAGCCGATATCAAAAAATCCCGATTGGTCGCTAATCCGGGGTGTTACCCCACTGCGGCCATTCTGGGATTAGCTCCTTTGGTTTCCACTCAAGCGGAGGCAATCGATTCGATCACGATTGACGCCAAATCGGGTGTTTCCGGCGCAGGCAAAAAGATTGCCCCTGAGTTGATGTTTGTGGAGGTTAACGAAAACTTTAAGGCCTATAAAGTCCTGCAGCATCAGCATACGCCGGAAATCGAGCGGCAGATCTCAAAACTTTGCGGATATGCGGTTACGGTGGCCTTCGTGCCGCATCTTTTGCCCATCAATAACGGAATTCTTTCGACCATCTATGTGCGTCTAAAAAAATCCGTTAGTTTGGAAAGTATCTACAATCTTTATAAAAAATTTTACAAAACCGAACCCTTTGTACGGTTGCATCCATTGGGTCATCAACCGGAACTCAAACATGTGGGGGGAACCAATTATTGCGACGTGGGATTGGCGCAATCTTCTGACCAAAACTTGTTGGTCGTGACCACGGTCATCGATAACCTGATGAAGGGTGCCAGCGGTCAAGCGATTCAGAATCTGAATATTATGTGCGGATTTAAAGAAGCAGAGGGTCTAAAATGAAACTGATTGAAGGGGGCGTCACCGCGGCAACAGGGTTTAAAGCCAACGGGCTTTCCTCAGGCATCAAGCGTTCGGGAAAATTGGATCTGGCCTTGATTGCCTGCGATCAACCGGCGGTATGCGCTGGTGTGTTTACTAAAAATTCCATTAAGGCCGCGCCCGTCGTGGTGAGCCAGCAAAAATTGCACCGGCATCAGGCTCAGGCCATCCTGGTGAATAGCGGCAATGCCAACTGTTTTACCGGAAATTTTGGTTTATTGTATGCGCAAAAATCCACCGAATTGATCGCGGGTTTGCTCAACATCAGCGCGGACCATGTCTTGGTCGCTTCGACCGGCATCATCGGAAAGCCTTTACCTTACAAAAAGATTGAAAAGGCAGCGTCGCGTTTGGTTCAAGGATTGAGCAAACGAGGCGGGGCCCTGGCTGCACAAGCGATTTTGACCACGGATAAAAAAGTTAAGGAGATCGCGCTCCAAACAAAGATCGGAGGAAGGACCGTCACGATCGGTGCCTGCGCCAAAGGCTCCGGGATGATTCAACCCAATATGGCGACCATGCTCGCCTTTATCACAACCGATGCCATGATTCAACCTCAAGCCCTGGATCTGGCGCTTCATCGCGCCGTGGAAAAAACTTTTAATTGTATCAGCGTTGATGGGTGCATGAGCACCAATGACATGGTGAGTGTCCTGGCCAATGGTTTTGTCGGTCACACGCCCATCGCCGAGCCAAGCAAAGATTATGAAATCTTTTGTGCAGCCCTGGATTTCATTTGCTTGGATTTGGCCCACAAAATCGTTAAGGACGCAGAAGGCGCGACCAAATTTATTGAAATCACGATCGAAGGAGCAAAGGATGACGAGCAGGCCAAGGCGGTGGGGCTCGCCATTGCCAATTCCAATCTCGTTAAATGCGCCGCCTTTGGCAGTGATCCGAATTGGGGCCGGGTGGCCGCGGCGGTTGGATCTTTGGGACTCCATGTGTCGGAAAAGAGCCTTAAGATCGCATTCAGTTCCTTTAAAAAGCCCCATATCGATATCAAGGTTGATTTGAATCTCGGACGCCATCGGGCTGTCATTTACACGGCGGATTTGTCAACGGAGTATGTAAAAATCAATGGACGATATAATTAAAAAGGCTGGCATTCTGGTTGAAGCCATTCCCTATATCCACGCCTTCCGGCGCAAGGTGTTTGTGATCAAGTACGGAGGCAGCATCCTGGATAATGCGGCCATCCGGAAAAATGTCCTGGAAGATATTGTCTTTTTTAGTTATGTCGGAATTCGAACCATCCTGGTCCATGGGGGTGGGCCGCAGATCAGCCGCCGCCTCAAAGAAAGCGGGCGAAAATCGGAATTTCACGAGGGCATTAGGGTGACCGACGAGCATACCCTGCAGGTGGTGAGCGAAGAATTGGATAAACTCAATAAGCAAATTGTCTCAGAGATCAAGGCCCTCAAGGGCGATGTGACTGGTCTCAAAGGGGATGAAAATCTCATTTATGTCGAAAAAAAACAAGCCGTGAAAGATCTGGGGTTCGTAGGGACAATCACCCGTATCCATCTGGATGTGATTGAGTCGCATTTAAAACGAGGGCATATTACGGTCGTTTCTCCCATGGGTATCAGTAAGGACAAACAGCCCCACAACGTCAATGCCGACGAGGTCGCGAGCGCGATTGCCTGTTCCATGCAGGCGGAAAAATTTGTCTTATTAACCAATGTGACCGGGGTTTTAAGTAATCCGAATGATCCGGAATCCTTAATCTCGAGCCTGACCGTGGAGGAAGTCAACAACCTCATCAAAAAAAATGTCATCCAGTCGGGGATGATCCCGAAGGTCAATTCCTGCGTCGAGGCCCTGAATGGCGGTGTCCATAAAACTCACATCATTGATGCCCGCCTGAGCCACGCCCTACTTTTGGAAATTTTTACCGACCAGGGCGTGGGAACCCAGATCATCAAAGAATGAAAAAACCAGAAATCTTGGAAGCCTACGATGAGTTTATCCTTCCCATTTATTCCCGGATGCCGGGAATCTTTGTCAAGGGCAAGGGCATGGCCCTTTATGATATTGACGGAAAAAAATATTTGGACTTTTTTCCGGGATGGGGCGTCAATAACGTCGGGCATTGTCATCCGAAAGTCATGGCCGGCGTCCGCAATCAAATCGGGAAGCTCATTTTTATTCCGAATAATCTTTATCACCCGTTCGCACCAAAATTGGCCAAAGAGATCGTACGCTGGTCGTTTCCGGCCAAGGTTTTCTTCTGTAATAGTGGGACAGAAGCCTGCGAAGCGGCCATCAAGTTCTCCCGGGTCTATGGCAAAGGTGAACGTTTTGAAATCATTTCGATGCACAATTCATTTCATGGCCGAACCCTCGGTGCGGTTTCTGCGACGGGACAAAAAAAATATCAGGATCCTTTTCATCCGCTGTTGCCAGGGTTTAAAACCATCGAATTCAATAACCTCGGGGCTCTTAAGAACGCCTTGACTGAGAAAACGATTGCCGTACTCCTGGAATTGGTGCAAGGAGAAGGTGGGGTTCATGTGGCTTCAAAAGAATACATTCAAGAAGTCCGCCGGATTTGCGATGAAAAAAATCTCCTTTTTATCTTGGATGAAGTTCAGACGGG
This sequence comes from Candidatus Omnitrophota bacterium, assembly GCA_023247725.1. GTDB lineage: Bacteria > Omnitrophota > Gorgyraeia > Zapsychrales > JAHFFX01 > JAHFFW01. The sequence goes on from JAHFFW010000003.1 coordinate 38,958, forward strand.
CATGGGACGCACCGGTGAGATGTTTGCCTTCAAACATTTCGGGATCACTCCCGATCTTATGATTCTGGCGAAATCTCTCGGCGGAGGATTGCCCATTGGGGCGCTGGTCGTTAAAAAAGAATTAAGCGATGTGCTAAAGCCAGGCATGCACGCCTCGACCTTTGGCGGAAGCCCGTTGATTTGCCAGGCAAGCCTGGGGGCCTTTAAGGCCATTGTGACGGGTAAAATGTTGCAAAATGTGAAGGTGATGGGTCCTTATCTCATGAAGAAGGCGCAAATTCTCCAACAAAAATATCCTTTCATGGCCGCGGTTCGAGGGCTGGGATTGATGGTCGGAATTCAGCTCTCTATTGAGGGAAAGTCCATCGTCGAGGATTGTTTTGCCAGTGGGCTTATCATCAACTGTACTCAAGGCAATATCCTTCGGTTGATGCCGGCCCTGAACGTAACCCAGAAAGAGGTCAATAAGGCCATGGCCATTCTTGACCTGGCTTGTTCCAGAATAAAGTGAGACGATGAAACGCAATTTTGTCAATATTGAGGATTTTTCCGGTGAAGAGATTTTGCAACTTTTGGAATTGGCCAAAAAACTCAAGGCAAACCGGAAACTGCATTCGCAAGCCCTGGAGGGAAAAACCTTCGCCTTGTTGTTTACCAAGCCGTCGAATCGAACCCGGGTCTCTTTTGAAGTGGGCATCCACCAGTTGGGAGGAAACTGCATTTATTTAAGTCCTCGCGAGATCCAGTTAGGGGAGCGGGAATCTGTTTCTGATGTGGCAGGCACGTTGTCTCGCTTTGTCGACGGCATTGTGGCGCGGACCGACACCCACAAGGATGTCGAAGACCTGGCGCGTTTTTCCAGTGTCCCGGTCATTAATGGCCTGAGCGACGAACAGCATCCCTGTCAGGCCTTGGCGGATCTATTTTCCATTAAAGAAAAGCTTGGCAAATTGAAAGGGATCACGTTGGCCTTTGTCGGTGACGGCAATAACGTTTGCCATTCACTCATGCTGGGCTCTGCTCTGGTCGGTTTACAGATGAGGATCGCGACGCCCAAGGCGTACGCGCCGGATCCGAGCATTCTCAAAAAGTGCCAACAACTGGGGCAACGCTCGGGAGCGGAAATCGCTTGGATGGAATCGCCGGCTGAGGCCGTGAAGGACGCCCACGTGATTTATGCCGATACCTTCGTGAGCATGGGCCAAGAAGCAGAAATGAAAAAGCGGCTCAAAGACTTTAAGAAATTCCAAATTAACTCTGGGTTAGCCAAACTGGCAGACAAGAACTTTATTTTTATGCATTGTTTGCCGGCCCACCGCGGACAGGAAGTGACCGAAAAAATTATTGACGGGAAACATTCGATCATTTTTGATCAAGCGGAAAATCGGCTGCATGTGCAGAAGGCCATCCTGATTCGACTAATGCAATGAGCAAACCCCGCAAAAATGAATTTTCCAAGGTGATTGCAACGAGAAGATTAATCGCCCAAAATATCCGAGGTCGAAAATCGGAGATCATGGTTAGAATTTCTAAACCAGTCTCAGAGAAACATTATTACCGATGTTGCTATACACTCGAAGGCCTGTCTAAAGAAATCGAGTCGGCTTGTGGAGAAGACGCCGTGCAAGCCCTTGAACTGGGGTTAAAGAAGATCGGTCGTGACCTTGATCACCTTCAAAAAGCTAAAAAGCTGAAGATCACTTGGTTGGGGATGCACCACAGTTTCCCGGAAGTAAAGATATCAACAATTTTCCCCTCGAAAAAATTAAATCAATATCTCAAAAAGGTTGACCATCTTACGAAGCTCATAAAAGCGAACCGGTCAATACCGAAAATCTAGAAACACGATGACTTTTTAGGATTTAAAAGGTATGATCCCGGATAATCCGAGAGTCCCATCGGTTGGAGTTCAGATTTTTGGAATCCTTCAAGTCCTGCTGGGGATTCTAGGTATTTTTTCGCTTCTTGGAATCAAGGAGCGTGACTTGTTCGATCTGTTCATCATGGGGACCCTGGCTTTCAATATTTTCTTGGGATTCAAAATGCTTCAACTTAAACCTTACGCCAGAATCGCAACTCTGCGGTTGGTGTATTTTTTATTAACAATTTATCTTTTGGCTGTCTGGGGATTGGGATATTCCTTAACCAATCATGACGGTTTCATTTGTTTGCTATTCACAGCTATTGGGGTCGTAATCGCCTCTCCCGTTATATTTTTTCTCAGACACCCCAAAGTAAGGGAACAATTTACCGTACCAATAGATACCCAAAGGATGTGAGGGACCAATGAAAAAAGTTGTTCTGGCGTATTCCGGTGGACTTGACACCTCCTGCGCCATTCCGTGGCTCAAGGACAAAGGCTATGCGGTCATCGCCATGATCGCGGATGTTGGCCAAAAAGAAGACTTTGCTCAAATCAAGACCCGGGCGCTTAAAACCGGCGCCGCCAAAGTGCACGTGCTTGATTTGAAAAAGGAATTTGTTGAGAACTATGTATTCGCTGCCTTAAAGGCCGGCGCGGTTTACGAACGCAAATATTTTATGGCGACGTCCTTATCCCGCCCGATCATCGCTAAATATCAGGTCGAGGTGGCGCATCAAGAGAAGGCGACGGCCATTGCGCACGGCTGTACTGGAAAAGGAAACGATCAAGTGCGTTTTGAAGTGACGGCCAAAATCCTTGATCCGAAACTAGAGACGATTGCGCCGGTGAGAATTTGGGAATTCAAAACCCGCGAGGAGGAAATCGATTATTTGTACTCGAAAGGCGTGACGCTTGAAATCACCAAGAAGAAACCGTATTCCATCGACAAAAACATTTATGGGATGAGCATTGAGGCGGGCGTCCTGGAAGATCCATGGACCGAGCCGCCGGAAGATATTTACCAGATGACGACCTCACCGGAAAAGGCCCCATCGAAACCGATTTATTGTGAAATCGATTTCGGAAAAGGAATTCCCAAAAAACTGAACGGCAAATCCTATCATGGCGTCGTCTTATTAGAGAAGCTCAATCATATAGGGGGGACGCAGGGAATTGGCCGCGTGGATATGGTGGAAAATCGCTTGGTGGGGATTAAGTCCCGGGAAATCTATGAATGTCCCGGCGGTACGATCTTATTGACGGCCCATCAGGAACTCGAGGCCATGGTTTTGGATCGGGAAACGATGCGTTACAAACAGGGCGTTTCCCTCAAATACGCCGATCTGATTTACTACGGACTCTGGGAAACGCCCCTCAAAAAACAACTGGATCAATACATCGAAGAAACTCAACGCCATGTGACGGGCACGATCCGATTGAAATTGTATAAAGGCAATTGCACGGTCGTCGGCCGTAAGTCGCCGTACTCCCGTTATAAAAAGGAACTGGCCACCTATGGCCACGGAGATCAGTTTGATCAGAAATTATCAGAAGGGTTTATTAAAATTTGGGGAATGCCGTATTGATTCGTGACTCGTCGCCCGTGGCTCGTCTCGGGACACGAGTCACGGGTCCCGAGCCACTAAAAAGGAAATCACCATGACCAAACTCTGGGGAGGACGATTTAGCAAAAAGACTGATCCAAGGGTGGAGGAGTTCACCCGGTCGATTCACTTTGACCGGAAACTCGCGGCCTACGATTGCATCGGCTCCTTGACGCACATCGATATCCTGAAGAAGGCGAATCTCATTTCTTCGAAAGAACATAAACACCTGCAAAGCGGTTTGGAGGAAATCCTTCAGTCCATTCGTCAAAGTCGATTTCCGATTGATGAAACGGCGGAAGATATCCATACGGCGATCCAGCAGGCCTTAGAAAAAAAAGTGGGGAAGGTGGCGCTTAAACTCCACACCTGTCGCTCGCGCAACGATCAAGTTGTCTTTGCCACAAAACTCTTCTGCATGGAAGAGATCAAAAATATCCAAAAGCTTCTGGAAGGTCTTCGCCAAACCCTTTTTGATGTGGCCTTAGAGAACTCAGACATTTACCTGCCGGGATATACTCATCTGCAGCATGCGATGCCCGTTCGGCTGGTCGATGTTCTTTTGGCTTATGAAGAAATGTTCACGGCCGACCAAAAACGTCTGCAGAATGTCTATGAAGGCATTCACCTCAATATGGGCTCGGGAGCGCTCGCCGGGACTTTTATTGATGCCAAAAACTATAATCAGGCGGTTCATTCGGTTCTTCCGGAACGATTGCAGGTGAAGTCGACGACCAATTCGATTTATACCGTGAGCGACCGTGATTTTGTCGTGGATCTCTTGAATGCCTTGTCCATCACTGGCATGCATGCCTCGCGTTTGGCGGAGGATTTTATTCTGTGGGCCACCCAGGAATTCGATTTTATCGATATTGACGAATCGTTTTGCACGGGGAGTTCGCTCATGCCGCAGAAAAAAAATCCCGATGTCCTGGAACTCATCCGCGGCTACAGCGGGAGGCTTTATGGGAATCTTGTCAATGTATTGGTCGTTCTCAAAGGGCTGCCGTTGTCCTACAATCGCGATTTGCAGCACGACAAGGAACCCCTGTTTGATTCACTGCGGATCGTGAACGGCGAGTTGTCCATCTTGACGGCGTTATTGAAAAAGATTTCATTCAAAAAAACCAGCATCGAACGACAATTAGACGATGAATTGCTTTATGCGACGGATTTAGCTGATCATTTAGTCAAAAGCGGAGTTCCCTTCAAAGAGGCCCACTCCACGATTGGAAAGTTGGTCAGTTACAAACTTGCCCAAGGCAAGGACCTCATCCGCATGAGCGCGGAAGAATTAAAGGTATTTTCTCCCTTTTTGACCCCGGCGGTCATTCGCCATACCATCAATCCGAAACATTCGGTGCAGGCCAAAAAATCCGTCACCAAGCGGATCAAATAACATGCATGATTTTATTTTCAAAAATAATGAACTGCACTGCGAAGCTGTGAAAGTGAGCGATGTGGCCGAACAGATTGGCACGCCATTTTATTTGTATAGTCATCATAGCCTGGTCGATCACTTCACCAAGATCAAAAAGGCCTTTGCGCCGGTAGATCCCATCATCTGCTTTGCGATGAAAGCCAATGGAAACATGGCCGTCGTCAAAACCCTTTTGAATGAGGGAGCGGGCCTGGACATTGTCTCTAAAGGGGAATTGGAAAAGGCCTTAACGCTGGGGGCCGATCCCAAAAAAATTGTCTTTGCCTCCGTTGGAAAAACAGCGGAGGAAATCAGTCAAGCCATCCGCGCCGGGATTCTTTTTTTAAACGTGGAGTCGGTTCCGGAATTGGAGGAGATCAACCGCATCTCCCAAAAACTGAATCAAAAAGCCCGCGTGGCCTTGCGCATCAATCCGGATGTGGAGGCTCCGACCCACAGCTTCATCAAGACCGGTACCCTCGAGAAAAAATTTGGCATTGATCTGCGCTCGGCGCGGCGCCTTTTTAAGTCGCGCAGTCGCTTTCCCTTTGTGACCATCAACGGCCTGCATATCCATATCGGTTCGCAAATCACCGAAAGCCAACCCTTCATCAGGGCCATGAAAAAAGTCATTGAATTTTTGCAAGCCTTGCGCAAGGATAATATCCGCTTGGAATACCTGGATATGGGCGGAGGCATGGGGATCATCTACAAAGATGAAAAACCGCAAACGGCTCAAGAATTTGCCAACCGCATCTTGCCTTATCTCGAGCAAACGCAGTTAAAAATTGTGATGGAGCCCGGCCGCTTCATTGTCGGCAATGCCGGAATTTTTGTGACCAAGGTTTTGTATATCAAGGATAATGGTTTTAAAAAATTTGTGATTGTCGACGGCGGCATGAATGACCTCATCCGGCCGTCGTTGTATCATGCCTATCATGAAATCGTGCCCGTCAAAAAAACCAAGTCTCCATCAATGAAAGCCGATATCGTTGGCCCGGTTTGCGAAAGCGGCGATTTTTTTGCCAAGGATCGGCGGATTCCGAGGGTAAAAAAAGATGACCTCTTGGCGGTCATGAGCGCCGGGGCCTATGGATACGTCATGGCCAGCAATTACAACATGCGGCCGCGGGTGCCTGAGGTCCTGGTCAAAGGCGATCGATTCGAAGTCGTCAAGGAACGCGAAACGTTTGCGGATTTGATTCGGGGGGAACGCATTCCCGAATTTTTGAAATAAGTTGAAAGGGTCACACCTCACAAGGTCACCAGTCACAAGTGATATTGACCGTTCAAAATTCTTGAACAGTCCAACACCTGTGACGTTGTGACCTGTGGCGTTGTGACTTTGCTAATGGCACATCAAAACCAGCGAATTCTGTTTACAAAAATGGTCGGAGCCGGGAATGATTTTCTGGTGATCGAAAATCTTTCTAAAACCGATCCCCAAAAGCTCGCGGTAGCCATGTGTGCGCGCCAAACCGGCGTGGGCGCCGACGGTCTTCTTCTCTTGGGGACGTCCAAGAAAGCCGATTACCAAATGCGCATCATCAATTCCGACGGTTCCGAAGCGGAGATGTGCGGAAATGGCGTCCGCTGCCTGGCCGTTTATATTACCCATTTTAAAAAACCGAAAAAGAAACTCTTCACGATCGAGACCTTGGCCGGCATGGTGGAGGGCCAAGCCAACCGCGAAACGGCCCGGGTTCATTTGAGCGACCCGAAAGATTACCGTCCGGATCTCCCTTTAGAAATCAACGGCCGTTCCTTAAAAGCGAATTCCATCGATACGGGGGTGCCGCACCTCATCATTTTCGTGGACGGACTCGACAACATCGCCGTCAACGAATTGGGCCGCCAATTGCGGCATCATGCAGCCTTTGAACCCCGCGGGACAAACGTCAACTTTGTTGAACAAAAAAATGAAACGCTGGTTGCGGTCAGAACCTATGAACGCGGCGTCGAAGCCGAAACCAATGCCTGCGGCACAGGAGCGGTCGCCTCCGGTATCGTTGGATTTTTGCTGGCGCATCCTCAAATTCAAACAACCAAGAAAGCAGTCATGAACGTCTTAACCAAAAGTAGAGAAATCTTAGAGATTTCTTTTCAAATAAACAACGGCCGGATTTTTGATGTTTGGCTCAAAGGCAGTGGAAAGATCATTGCCCAAGGGGAGTACTATGTTTAAGGGTTCCATTGTCGCGATTCTCACTCCATTTCAAAACGGCAGGGTCGATGAAACGGCGCTCTCGAAGCTGATTGAATTCCAGATCAAAAATGGAACAACCGGGATTGTTCCCTGCGGAACGACCGGCGAATCGCCTACGTTGTCGACGGCAGAGCATGAGAGGGTGATTGAACTTTGCCTCAAATTCACGGCCAAGCGAATTCCGGTGATTGCGGGCACGGGCTCTAATTCAACCGAAGAAGCGATTTCGCTGACGCGGCATGCGGCGCAGGCTGGAGCCGACGCGGCTCTGATTGTTTCTCCTTACTACAATCGTCCGACGCAAAAAGGCCTTTATTTGCATTTTAAAGCGATTGCCGACGCTGTGGATGTCCCCATTATCTTGTACAACATCGCCGGCAGGACGGGAGTGAATATTGAACCGGCGATCATTCAAAAACTGGCGAATGATTGCAAAAATATCATCGGGGTTAAGGAAGCCTCCGGATCTTTGGATCAGATGGCGAACATTCGGCACCTATGCGGTGAAAAATTTATTTTGTTATCCGGTGACGATGCCTTGACCCTGCCGCTTTTATCCATCGGGGGGGCGGGTGTCATTTCTGTCGTCGCGAATATTGTCCCCAAGGACGTGAGCGACATGGTCCATGCCTTTGAAAAGGGCGACCCACAAAAAGCCCAAAGGCTTCACGAAAAGCTTTACCCCTTGATCAAGGCCATGTTTCTCGAAACGAATCCCATTCCCGTCAAAACCGCCGCTGGCCTGATGGGGCTTTGCCAGCCGGATTTACGCTTACCGTTGTGCGAAATGGGAGAAGAAAACCTCGCCAAGCTCAAAAAAGCCCTCAAGGATTATGGGCTGATGAAAACGAAGTCGTCGTAATCACCGAATCTCAAGAAACAATCACCAAAAAAATAATCAAATTCCAATAATCAAAATTTATGGGATCAAGGGAGATATCGATGGGGCTCATCCATGCCAATATCGTGCTGAAGAATCCTCAGCGGAGTAAACTTGCGCCGGTCAAAACAACCGCCTCGGTTGATTCGGGAGCGGTGCATTTATGTATTCCCGAGCACATTCAATTGCAATTAAAACTGAAATCCATCGACCAGAAAGAATTTTCCTTGGCCGAGGTTTCATTCTAAGATGATCAAACTCGCCATCAGCGGCTATCGGGGAGCGATGGAAAGAAATTATAGTTATTGAAGAAACAGTGAGGTGGGATATGGTCAAAGTTAATTTTCTTCCCAAGCCCCTTAGAAAAAAGGGTATTGAGCAAAAATTGCAAAACGCCTGCGAAGAGAATGACATCGTGTTTCTAGCCATGTTCGGTTCGTTTGCCCAAGCTAAACAAACAAAAAAAAGTGACATCGACTTCATTGTACGCTTTGATAAATCGCAAACCAAAAGCCTCTTGGATTTGATTCATACAGAAAATGATCTAAAAAAAATATTCAAACGAAAAATAGATCTGCTGACCGAAGACAGCCTTAGCCCCTATCTCAAAGACGACGTTTTAAAGTCAATGCGGGTTGTCTATGAAAAACGATAAGGTTTATCTGAAGCATATTTTTAAAGCCATTGATCTTATTGAAGAATTTACACGGGATATGACCCAAGAAGATTTTCTGCACGATAGTCTTGTTAGCAGCGCCGTTATAAGGCAATTAGAAATCATAGGAGAAGCGGTCAAGAATTTAACTCCGGATTACAAAAGAAAACGTCGAGATATCCCCTGGAAAGATATCGCCGGATTAAGAGATAAGTTGATCCATCAGTATTTTGGTGTGGATTTGGCCTTGGTCTGGGCGATATGCTTAAAAGAGATTCCGCCATTAAAGCACAGAATTTCTCTGTCTTTCGAATAACCTTAAGGAATACAACCATGATCAAACTCGCCATCAGCGGTGCCCGCGGCAGGATGGGGCAACGGATCACAGCGCTCGCCGCTGAAGACAAGGCCTTTAAGATTGTGGCCTTATTAGAAAATCCCCAGCACCCCGATGCCAATTCTCAGAAGAACGGCCTGACGATCAGCCCGGATCCATCCGTGATGAAAAAGTCCAATGTCCTCATCGAGTTCACATCGCCAGTGGCCACGATGGAACATCTGGATGCGGCCCAAAAATTTCGCATCAAAATGGTGATCGGCACAACCGGTCTCAACGAAATACAGATCGAACAGATTAAGGCCGCCAGCAAAAGGATTCCCATTGTCTTTTCCTCCAATATGTCGGTCGGGGTGAACATTCTGTTTGCCACTGCCCGGGATTTGGCTCGCCGCTGTGCCGGCCGATACCAGATGCGTATTGTCGAGGCTCATCACATCCATAAAAAAGACGCCCCATCGGGAACCGCCAAAACTTTAACCCAGATTATTGAACAAGCGGCGAAAGACAAGGTGGTCGACATCCAGTCCATTCGCGAGGGAGAAACCATCGGCGATCACGAAATCATTTTCGAAAGCCCGGTCGATACCATCAAAATTAGCCATCACGCGAAGACGCGCGACATCTTTGCCGCCGGGGCGCTCGTCGCCGCCAAGTTTCTCGCTAAAAAATCCAAAGGTCTTTTCACCATGGAAGATGTCCTTGGAATAAAAAATAAGGAGATATAGAAATGACTAAAGCCTTAGAAGAAATTGTTTTTATCGTAGAAGAATCCCCGGAGGGGGGCTATGTCGCCAGGGCATTGGGAGTCAGCATTTTTACCCAGGCGGAGGATTTGAAAAGTTTGCGCACAGAGGTAATCGACGCCGTCCGTTGCCATTTTCACGATCATCCGCAGCCACCGAAGATCATTCGCCTTCACATGGTCAAAGATGAAGTCCTGGCTGTATGAAGATCCCTCGTGATATTACCGGCCTTGATTTAGCCAAAGCCTTAAAACGTTATGGTTGCGAGATTGGACGGCAAACCGGAAGTCATCTGCGTTTGATGACTCAATTGAACGGTGAGCATCATATCACTATTCCGCGTCACAATCCGCTTAAGATCGGAACATTGTCCGCTATTCTAAGCGACGTTGCAATTCATCTTGAAAAAGAACGAGGTAAATTCATTGAGGAGCTGTGGGGATAATGGGATTCGAAAATACCCGCGACATCTTCGCCGCCGGAGCGCTGGCGGCTGCAAAATTCTTAGCCAAGAAAAAACGGCCTCTTTAGCCTGGAAAAAGTCCTTAGTGAAAATTAATCCAAATAAAATCGAGGGAATATCGTTAAACCAGTCGAAGAAATACTTTTTATGGTATGGGGGAGTTTCCAATCCCCATTAGACAGTTGAATAAATTTTCGTCTGCCCCAATTCCATCCATCAAAAAAAAGAGGCCATTCACCGATACGTGGTCTCGGGCTTTTATACGGTCTGCATCTTGGGAGGGTTCTATTTCACTGCAATGGTGGTCGCCTTTGGGTTGCAGACGACTCAATGGCAAGAATGCCCAGGAGAAATCCAAGGGGTCGAATACATTCAGAGCGTCCCCACTTCCCTTTTTCCTCCCTACTATGAAGTGCTATACCGATACAACGTAGATGGAAAAAGTTACGATGGCAGCGAAGGTGAAAGTGTCTTTCACATGAAGTCACATTATTCTCCCGGACAAACTGTAAAAGTTTATTACAATCCGAAGGAATATTTTATGTCGGTATTGACTCCGGGCATTGATGTGGGGCTCGCTTTGCTGGGAATATTCTTTTCCTTTATTGCCTATCTTGTTTTTATGATGAAACGAAAGAAATTTCGTTATCCATAAATACTCATTAGAAAGGGCCTTGTATGCCGAGCCATATTGATTTTTCTGATCGACTAAAGCAATTGCCGCCGTATCTTTTTGTGGAAATCGACAAGGCGAAAAGGGCGGCCCGTGCCGCTGGCCGGGATATCATTGACTTGGGAATCGGCGACCCGGACACTGGCACGGCGCAACCCATCATCGACGCCCTCAAAGAGGCCGCTCAGAACCCGGCGAATCATCATTACGCACTTGATGCCGGAATGCCAGCGCTGCGTCAGGCCATCTCGTTTTGGTTCTCCAAACGCTTTTCTGTTAACCTTGATCCTGACACAGAAATTTATCCCCTCATCGGCTCGAAAGAAGGGCTTTCGCATTTGCCCTTAGGCGTCATCAATCCCAAAGATAAAGTCATTGTCCCTGATCCGTGCTATCCAGGGTATTTGGGTGCTGTGATCTTTGCCGGCGGAAGGCTGGTCCGGCTTCCTTTAAAAGAACGCAGCGGTTTTTTGCCGGATCTGGATAAAATCAAAGACCTCAAAGACATCAAGCTCATGTACCTCAATTATCCGAATAACCCGACGGCAGCGGTCGCGCCCAAGAATTACTTGGAACAATTGGTGCAGATCGCCCGTGATCGCGGAATTATTCTGGTTTCGGATCTGGCTTATTCTGAAATCTATTTCGATAATGAAAAACCTTCGAGTGTTCTGGAAGTGGAGGGGGCCAAAGAAATCGCCATTGAGTTTCATTCCTTTTCGAAAACTTTTTCGATGACCGGCTGGCGCATCGGATGGGCCTGCGGAAATCCCGAACTCGTGAAGGCTCTGGCCAAAGTCAAATCGAATATCGACTCTGGAATCTTCCAGGCGATTCAGATTGCCGGAATCACGGCCCTGCAAATGCCCGAAGAAAAAATCGAACGCCTGCGGGCCATGTACCAGGAACGTCGCGACTACCTCATTCATGGTCTGCGCAGCCTCGACTGGAAAATCCCGCCTCCGAAGGCAACGTTCTATGTTTGGGGAAAAATCCCCAAAAAGTTTCCGGATTCCATGACCGCGGCCAAATTTTTTTTGGAAGAAGCCAACATCGTTGCCACGCCGGGTGTCGGTTTCGGAGAACAGGGAGAAGGCTACATCCGGATGACGATCACGGTGCCCAAAGAGCGCATCAACGAAGCCGTTGAACGCCTGCGAAAGGTCCTCTAATTGGCCATCGTTTATCTCGGTTTGGGATCCAACCTCGGGAACCGAAAAGAATTTATTTCTCGCGCCCTTCAAGAATTAAGCGCCTCCGGCATACAGATCGAAAAGGTTTCGCGGACAATCGAAACCAAACCCGAGGGTGGATTCCAACAACGCGATTATTTCAATGCCGTCCTGCAGGCGCACACCATCCTTTCTCCAACCGAATTATTCCGACGAATCAAAGACATCGAAAGAAAACTTGGACGCAAGAGGACCTTCGTCAATGCACCCAGGCCCATTGATATCGATATCCTTTTGTATGATCGAATTCACTGGCGCAGTCCGCAAATGACGATCCCTCATCCCCGAATGTGGACTCGCGATTTTGTGATGATCCCTCTCAAGGAAATTGCCCCAGATTTTGTCCGGGAATTACAGGATGAAAATCATTCGTCATAGCCAACACATGCAGTCCGCGATCTCGGCGCTCAAGTTCAAAGGAAAATCGATCGGCTTTGTTCCAACGATGGGCTGCCTTCATGCCGGACATGCATCGCTTTTAAAAAAATGCCGCAAGGAGAATGATGTCTCGGTCCTCAGTATCTTTGTCAATCCCAGACAGTTCAGTCCGCAGGAGGATTTTAAGCGTTACCCGCGCACCTTCAAAAAAGATGAAAACTTTGCAAAAAAAGAAAAAGTTGATATAATCTTTCATCCGTCGGTCGACGATATGTATCCATTGGGTTTTCTGACCTCCGTAGAGATTCGGAATCTATCGGAACAGCTTTGCGGACGTTTTCGCCCGGGACATTTTCAAGGAGTGACGACCGTCGTCGCCAAATTGCTCAACATCGTTTCTCCCCATGTGCTGTACCTGGGCCAAAAAGATGCGCAGCAGGCGATGGTGATTCAAACGATGGTGAAGGATCTGAATTTTCCAACTCACGTGAAAGTATTACCCACCATCCGGGAACACGACGGATTGGCTTTAAGTTCTCGAAATATTTATTTGAGTCCGGAGGAAAGGGTCGCCGCTCGGGTTCTTTATCAGGCCCTGCTTGCGGCTAAAAACCAAATCCGCAATGGCGAATACAAGCCCCACAGAATTATCCAAAAGATGCGATCCATGATTTTGGCAAAAACATCGGGACCGGTGGATTATATTGAGTTAGTCGATGCTTCCACCCTGAAGAAACTCAAAACACTGCAAGGAAATGTTTTGATCGCTCTAGCGGTTTGGTTCGGTCGAGCCCGGCTCATTGATAATATCACGATCCGCATCTGATGCCTTCCCACCGAAAAAAAAGGATGGGAATTATTGGTTGTGGAGCCATCGGATCAAGAATCGCGAAAACGATTAGTCAGGATCTGGCGAAAGATTGTTCCTTAACCGCGCTCTACGATATTGATCTGGCTAAGTCCCGGGCCTTGGCCAAACATCTGCGGAATCTTGATCTGGTCAAGTCTTCTTTGAAAGAACTGCTGTGCGTCGCGGATTTCGTGGTCGAGGCCGTGGCCTCGAAGGAGACCGCCGCGATCATTCGAACTGTCCTCGAAGCCAAAAAAGATATTTTAATCATGAGTGTAGGACAACTTCTGTTGGCGGAAGACCTTTTTCAACTGGCAGATCAAAACAAATGCAGTGTCTTGATTCCTTCGGGCGCCATTGCGGGTCTCGATGCGATCAAGGCCGCTGTTTGTGCAGGCATTGAAAAAATAACTCTAACCACGCGAAAACCTCCCTCGGGATTTTCCGATAACCCTTATGTCAAAAACCAGGGGATCAATCTTGACGATTTGCATGAAGAAACGACGCTCTTTGAAGGAACGGTGAAACAGGCGCTGCACCATTTTCCTAAGAATATCAACGTTGCCGCAACCCTGGCTTTAGCGGGCGACTGCAGCGATTCTTTGCAAGTCCGGATTATCACATCGCCGCACGTTCGGACCAATTCCCACGAAATTGAGGCGATCGGCGAATTTGGCCGGATCAGCACCAAGACGGATAACGCCGTCTGTCCGGATAATCCCAAAACCAGTTATCTGGCGGTTCTCTCAGCGATTGTCACGCTCAAAGAGTATCTTCGAGGAGTCAAGATCGGAACTTAAAATACCCAAGGGAGGGAGGTGAACAACGATGGCCCAAAAAGTCGCTAAGGTTGGAGTCAAAAAGGAAAAGGGGTTCCTGTACTTTGTCGACCGGCAAGGGGACGTCTCCTGCGCAAAAATGGCGCGCGGCAACAAAAAAGGCGGCGCCCCCAAAAAAGTCGCTAAAGTCGGTGTCAAGAAACAAGACGGATATCTGTACTTTCTTGACAAACAGGGTGATATTTCCTGCGCAAAATTAATCCGCGGAGGAAAGAAAAAGAAATCGGCAAAAAGAAAATAAACCTCCTGTCATCAGGAGAATAATCGGCATCATAACCTTTTGCACCTCCCGGCCTGTCCCATTGCCACAGGACGGGGGGTGTGATAGGCTTTGTATTCTTCGATTGTTCCTGCTTTCCTTCTGCCGTATTCCCCACCCTGAGCTCACCATTGAAATCAAAGGCTGCTCCCATGCAAAATAATTTCATCACCATCCGTGGTGCCAAAGAACACAATTTAAAGAATATTGACCTCAAGATTCCCCGCAATCAGCTGGTCGTCGTGACCGGTTTGAGCGGTTCAGGAAAATCATCGTTGGCCTTCGATACCATTTACGCCGAAGGCCAGCGCCGGTATGTCGAAAGTCTTTCGGCCTATGCCCGGCAATTCCTGGAACAACTGCAGAAACCCGACGTGGAAGCAATTGAAGGGCTGTCTCCGACCATCTCCATTGAACAAAAAACCACCAGCCGCAATCCGCGTTCTACGGTCGCGACCCAAACAGAGATTTATGACTATTTGCGTTTGCTGTTCGCCCGTATTGGAACGCCTCACTGTTATCAATGCGGCAAGAAAATTGAACGCCAAACCGTTCCCGAGATTGCCGGACAAATTCTTAAACTAGAACCGGGAACCGCCATTAATATCCTTGCACCGTTGGTGCGCGGCCGCAAAGGCGAATATCGGCAAATCCCCAAACAGGTCGCGCAGGCCGGCTTTGTCCGGATTCGGGTCGATGGAAAAATTCGCGATATCCAGCCGCCTTTGGTTTTGGATAAATTCAAGATTCACCATATTGAAGTTGTGGTTGATCGCTTGACCGTTAGACCGGAAATCCGCAAGCGCCTGACGGATTCGATTGAAACGGCCTTGCAGACCGGCGATGGTTTGGTGATGGTCGATTTTAACGGACAGGCCCCCGATCGCATCTTCAGCGAAAAATATGCCTGCGTTGATTGCGGGATCAGCATCGTCGAGATCGAACCGCGGATTTTTTCTTTCAATTCCCCTTATGGCGCGTGTCCGACGTGCAACGGGCTCGGAACCAAAATGGAGATTGATCCGGAACTCATTGTTCCGGATCCCGCAAAACCGTGGGTTCAGGCCGTTGTGCCCTGGCACAAAGGCGGACGCGGATTTATGTTTTATTATCGCGCGGTTTTTCGCGAGATTGCGCAACGCTATGGCGTTCAATCGGACAGCCCTTATCAAAATTTAAACAAACGTTTTAAAAATATCATCCTTTATGGATCCCATGATGTCATTTGGGGCAGACAATTTGAAGGCGTCCTGGCTTACCTGGAACGTTTATTTAGAGAAACCGATAACGAATGGCTCAAAGATGAACTTGCCAGATTCATGTCGGTTTTGCCTTGTCCTGACTGTACGGGTCAGCGGTTAAAAAAAGAATCCCTGGCGGTCAAGATCGCGGATAAGGATATTGCGGAGGTGACCGCCCTTCCCATCAAAGAGGCCAAACAATTTTTCCAGACACTGTCCTTGAGCCGTGATCAGCAAACCATTAGCGTTCCCATCTTAAAAGAGATTTGCCGACGTTTGGACTTCTGCATCAATGTCGGATTGGAATATCTCACCTTAGACCGGCGCAGCGCCACCCTTTCCGGCGGGGAAGCCGAACGCATTCGCCTGGCAACGCAAGTGGGTTCCGGATTGGTGGGCGTCATTTATATCCTGGACGAACCCAGCATTGGTTTGCACCAAAAAGATAATGAACGGCTTTTGTCGACACTGCAGTCCTTACGGGATTTAGGGAACAGTCTCATTGTGGTCGAGCATGATGAGGCCACCATTCGGGCCGCGGATTTCATTATTGATCTAGGCCCCGGAGCCGGGGAATACGGCGGGGAAATCATTTATGCCGGGGACATCCCGGGGCTGTTACGATCGCCCGATTCTTTAACCGGCCAATATCTGCGCGGACAATTGCGGATTCCGATACCCGACAAAAGACGAGAAACCCTCAAAACCCCTCAGTTAAAAATCTGGGGAGCTAAAGAACATAATCTAAAAAACATTGATGTCATTCTGCCTTTAGGCGCCTTTATCGCCATCACCGGCGTTTCCGGGTCCGGAAAATCCACTCTGGTCGATGACATCCTTTATAAAGCCCTCGCGCAAAAAATCTATCGTTCAAAAGAAAAGCCCGGCGAATTCAAAAAAATCGAAGGAGTCGAACAGCTCGATAAGGTGATTGTCGTTGATCAATCGCCGATTGGCCGCACACCCCGTTCGAATCCGGCCACCTACACCGGTCTTTTTAGTCCCATCCGCGACTTATTCAGCCAATTGCCCGAAGCTAAACTGCGCGGCTATAAACCCGGCCGCTTTAGTTTCAATGTCAAGGGCGGCCGCTGCGAGGCCTGCTCCGGAGACGGGATTAAAAAAATCGAAATGCATTTTCTTCCCGATGTCTATGTCGAGTGCGAGGTCTGTCACGGTCAGCGCTTCACCGAACAAACGCTCGATATCCAGTATAAGGGAAAGACGATCGCGCAAGTTCTCAATCTTGCCGTGGATGAGGCCATGACTGTTTTTGAAAATATCCCCCGCATCAAAAATATTTTGCAGACCTTGCACGACGTGGGACTAGGCTACATCAAGTTGGGTCAATCAGCGACGACCCTTTCCGGCGGAGAAGCCCAACGCGTCAAACTCGCGAGCGAACTGTGCAAAACCGCCACCGGCCGGACGCTTTATATCCTGGATGAACCCACGACGGGCCTGCATTTTGCCGATGTGGAAAAACTTCTGGGGGTTTTGCAGCGTTTGGTCGACCGGGGCAATACGGTGCTCGTCATTGAGCACAACTTGGAAGTCATTAAGAACGCGGATTATATTGTCGACTTGGGACCGGAGGGAGGGGACCGGGGAGGGCAGATCATCTTTGCCGGCACGCCGGAAGACATCATCAAAGAAAAGTCGTCTCACACCGGACGCTATCTCAAGGATATACTTTTACCGCCGCAAAAAACGCGCGTGGGCCAAATCTCAAGCGTTGGAATTTCGTCGTGAGGCCTGTTATAATGACTCCCATGTTTTTACAATTGCTTTTACGAATGCGGCTGGTCGTCTTTTTGCTGACCGGATTGATCACTTTGAGCTATTTACCCAAAAAAGTTGCGGCTCAAGAAGACGAAAAGGAATTGTTTCTCATCGCCCAAAGGGCTTTCGACGACGGATTTTATGATGTCGCCATCCGCTATATCGAACAATTTTTACAAAAATATCCGCAAACTGAGAAACGCGTTCAGGCCAATCTCCTCTTAGGCCAATGCTATTTTTTTAAAAATCAGTATCTGAAGGCGTTCAATATCTTTCAATCGCTCGCTGGCAGTTCCGAGTTCAAAGATGCGATCCTGTTCTGGCTGGGCGAGACCTACCTTAAAGGATCCGATTACTCCCAGGCCGAAAAACAATACAAACAGGTCATTGAACTTTTCCCCAATTCTCCGTATGCTCCACAGGCTTTTTATTCGCTCGCCTGGACACATTTCGAACAAAAAGATTACAAAAGGGCGCAAGAGCACTTTAAACAGCTCACCAAAAAATTTCCTCTGCACCAATTGACCGAAGACGGCTTTTTTAAATCGGGCGAATGCGAATACAATCTGCGGCAATATGAGAATGCCATTGAAGAGTTTCAAAATTACATCATCAAATATCCCAAATCCAACCGGCGTGACCAGGCCTATTTTTATATTGCCGAGTCTTTTTACTATTTAAATGAATATTCTGATGCCATTGATTATTACGGCAAAACCGTAGCGATATCGACGGATGCCAAATTAACCGTCATGGCGAACGTGAGCCTGGGCTGGAGCTATTTAAAACAGAAACAATTTGACGCTGCCCAAAAGGCTTTCTTGGCGGCGCAGCAGTTGGCGGATGAAAAAAATATCCTCTCCGATGACATCTTTCTAGGGGAAGCGAGCCTTTATACCGAAATGGGCGAACACGCCAAGGCGCTCGCGGCTTACAGTCGGTTGATCCAAGATTTTCCCAAAAGCCCGCGGCTTATTGAAGCATTCTTGGGAAAGGCCAATATCCAGTATCTGCTCAAGGATTATCCGGCTTCCATCGAAACCTATCAGAATCTGATCAACAAATATGCGGAATCCGCCGACAATAAAGAGATCATTGAAAAAGCCTACTTTGGTCTGGCCTGGGCCTTTTTGAAAAAGGGCGATATCGATGCGGCCATCAGCAATTTCGAACATATCAAATCGCAGACGGAAAATAAGACCGTCAAGATTAGCGCGCTCACTCAAATCGGCGATGCGTACCAGGATGCCGGCAAACTGGATAAGGCCCTGGATATTTATGATCAGATCCTGCGCGATTATCCCGACAGCCTCTACAGCGATTATGTGCAATACCGACAAGGAATCGCCCTGCTTAAGATGAACAAACTGGACGCTGCCGCACTTTCCTTACAGACGTTAGCAGCCAATTTTCCCAAAAGCAAGCTGATCACCGACAGCAAATACTATCTGGGTGTTGCCTATTTTAAAAAGAATGACTGGCCCCGGGCCAAAGAACTCATCGAAAATTTTTTGAAAGAGGCCCCGAAGAATTCCGATTTTCTGCCCGAAGCCAACTATATCCTGGCCTTGTCCTTTTTTAACCTCAACGACCCGGCCAATGCGATGAAAACCTTTGATAAAATCCTGAAGCTCTATGCGGACGATGAGAATCTTGTGCATCAGTGTGAACTGGGGATGGCCAAATCCCTTTATCAACTCGGCGATGCCAAAGAGGCCATCAAAAAATTCAAACTCATCCTCTATAAATATCCGCAGACCGAGACCGCCCTCAATGCCATGATGTGGCTGGGGGATTACTATCTGGAAAATTCTGAATTCGACAACGCCTTAGAATTTTACCAACAGATTCTGACCAATTTCCCCCACCATAAACAAATTCCGCTCCTCCATTATAAAATCGGCCAGGCGCATCAGGCCAAAGGAAATCTGGATAAGGCGATCAATGCCTACAAACTCATCGACGATCCTAAAGATAAAGAATTGTATGCCAAGGCCAAGCTCGCCATCGCGGAGATTTTTTCCAAAGAAATGGACCTCGATACCGCCATCACCACGTATCGCAATATCGCCGCCAATTGTCCGGAAATGAAACGCGATGCATTGCTAAAAATTGCCGAAGCGAACAACCTCGAGCATAAATATGAGGAATCCTTGCAGACCCTCAATGAGGCCTTGAGGGCTGACCCGGGCTTGAGTGAATTGACGAATGCAGAATTGCAATTTCGCATTGGCGACCTCGAAGAGCTCCTCAATAAACCCGACGCGGCCATTGAAAATTATTTGAAAGTTCCGTATCTGTATCCCAAGGAAACAACCTGGGTCGTTAAATCTTATCTTCGTGTCGCCCGCCTTTTCGAAGACAAAGAAGATTGGGAAAATGCCAAAAGCATCTACCAAAAAATCATTGCCTCTGGCACCGACGAGGTCAAGTTTGCCCAGGAACGCCTGGACTGGATCCAAGCGAATACCAACAAACCGCAACTTTAGGAGGACGCATGGGAACCGGACCACTGACGGGCTGGGAAATCCTCGCACGCGGGGGCCCGCTCATGATTCCGCTGTTATTATGTTCGATTCTCACCGTGATGATCGTCGCAGAAAAATTGTGGTCTTTTGCGAAGGTGCCGCTTGATATCCATTCACTCAAAAAGGCCCTCTTCGATGATATTCGTACCAATCAGATCAAAAAAGCCATTGAACGCTGCGAAGAACACTCCTCTCCGACGGCAAAAATTCTCAAGGCCGGGATCTTGAATTTTGGAAGTGCGTTACCGCAAATCAAAGAGGCCATGGAGGCCGCCAGCCTCCAAGAAATACCGAAATTAGAAAAGAATCTTGGGGCGTTGCTCACCTTGGCTCATCTGGCTCCGCTTTTGGGATTCCTGGGAACGGTCACGGGCATGACGATGGTTTTTTATACGATCCAGCAGCGCGCCGAGGCCTTGAATCCATCTTCGCCCGGAGATCTGGCCGGAGGCATTTGGCAGGCCTTGCTGACGACCGTCACCGGTCTGGTTGTGGCAATCCCGGCATATCTGGCCTACAATTTTTGTGTCAGCCGTGTCCATGCGCTTGTTCTTCAAATGGAACAATCAGCGACGGAATTTGCCGCCTTTCTTTCCTCGGTGACCGAAAGCAAACAGCTCCCCAAAAGTGAAAAAGGAGATTATCCTCTTGAAATTTAAACGGCAATTCCTTCTGGAAAGGGGGATCCAACCGATTCACCTCGTGCCGTTGGCTGACGTGCTCTTTGTTTTACTCATCTTTTTAATCTTGTCGCCCGCTTTCACCGTGCGGGAGGGAATCCCCATTGCGCTGCCGCGAACCCTCACCAGCGATGTCATTAAAGAAGAGCATAACGTCATTATGATCACCGGCGAGGACGTCGTGTATTTCAATGATCAGCCGGTTCGCCTCGAGGAATTACGCCAGCGCCTCGGCGAATCGGGGCACAAAAAGCAGCCGCTCATGATTAAAGCCGATCAACGCACCTCCATTGGACGTCTGGTAAAAATCTGGAATCTCTGCCGCCAATTGGGGGTTGAACGGATCAAGATTGCGACGAATTAATATCTTCATGAAAGATTTTATCCATCGCCTTAACCACTGGCAACCGGCCTTCTTTTTTGCTTTAGCCTTCCATTTGGGCCTTACTCATCTTTTTGGTTTTCAGCTGAAACATACCGATTCTCGAGTCTTGCCCGAGCTCATTTTTCTTGGTTCAATTCTTCAGAGGCAGGATTTTTCCGTCGGGAAAAAGGCCGCAAAAGTCAAGGTGATGCCTTACGAACAGGAAACTATTGCGCTACCTGACGGCAGAGAAGATCGAATGATAGACTCGGGGACTCTAGAAAAGCCTCTCTCGGTCCCTGCGCCGCCAACCGCCAAAGTCTGCATCAAAACTTCGTTTGTGCAAACACCCCCCCAGATTCAGGAACCAAAAGTTTTAGGCATACCAGAGGCTGTTCCCTATTTGCCTTTGAGGCAACGCAAGCCATGATCACCCTCAATTTATCCTGGGCCATTGGCATTTATATTTCTTTTGTTCTCATCCTTGTTTTGTCCATGTGGATATTTTACAATTGTTCCAGAGAAGAGGAGCCATTCCAAAAATCAGAATTTCTTGTGCATTGTCCTTACTGCACGCATTTATTTTTTGAATATTTGGATTCAGATCATTTAATCTGCCCGCTGTGCCGAAGTTATTTGATAAAGGAAAAGGGAACAAATCGCATGGGACTGAAAAAATTAAGAAATGAACAAGGCGTCATCCTGGTCACGGTGCTCATGGTGACAACCCTCATGATGATCTTCGTGATTGGCATTATCAGCATCAATGTCGGACAGGTTCTAACCGGCCAAAAACAGATTGATCGGATCAAATCCGAGGCCATAGCCATGGCCGCCCAATTAAGGATGCTGGATAAACTCAACAACGCTGACGAAACACCCACCACGGTAACCCAATCGCTCGATGGCAAAAATTTTTCAGCGACCTCCACTCCCGCCGCCCTGAACTCAGGACTGGATGATACCCGCAGCTTAAGCACGGTCATTACTTATTGAATCCTCTGGAATTTTTTCAAAATTTTCTCTTCTCACCCGGAAATATTTGAAATCCCCGTTGACAAACATTACCCCGTATAGTGTAATTAACTTATAAAATTACTATTTATTAAAATGAACAGCAAACAGTCATGCGGCATTTGGCGCTTTCATCTACGCGAAGTCGACCAATGGCTTAAATCCCATTCCCAAAGAGCAAGCTATGCCCGTCAATAGCCGTCTGGGGGTTTATTTAGGAACCTACTCCATCACCCTCGTCGAAACGGAAAATCAATCCCCTGCCAAAGTTTTTTTTGTCCCCCATGAACCAACGGAAGCGGCTGATCCGACTCTACCTAAGGATACCTTGCCGGACACCAAAGCGGTCGCCACCCTCCAAAAGGCCCTGGCCGACGAGAAAATTACAACTACGGAAGTCGGCTTTTCGGTTCCCACCAAAGATATTGTTTTCCGTTCCTTTGTCATTCCCTGGGTGCATGCCAGCGAAATCAAGAATGTCATTGAATTTGAAGCGCGAAAGTATATTCCTTTCAAGCTTGAGGAAGTCACGTACACCTTTCATTCCTCCGTATTCAATGATAAGGCTGTCCGCAAAATTCGGATTTTGCTCGTTGCTGTCCGTAATGACCGATTAAAAAAATACCGGCAAATTTTTGAGCAGGCTGGGCTAAAAGTCAATTATATTGAGCCGGCGCCCATGAGTCTGCTGCGGGCCTTGATCTTTCGCGGCAAAATTCCTTTAGACCAAAAGATAGCGGTCGTCACCACAACGAGCAAGCAAGGCAAGATTGTTATCCTCGACCAGGGGGTTCCTCAATTTATCCGCGATTTTAAATTAGTGCCAGCGAATCCAGCCCAAACGGATCATAATCCGGAGTTGTTTCATGCCCGCCTATTCAATGAAATCCGGATTTCACTGGATTATTATAGCCGCCAATACAACCAGGAAAAAATCTCCAGCATTCTGACCTTGAGTGAAAAGGCCTCCCCCGAACTCGCCCAAACGATCGGCAATGACCTGGGAATTCCCCTTACCTCGCTGAGCGCCAATAGCATCCTCGGACTCAGTGAGGTTCATGATATTGATGTGGTCAACGCCTTTGGTATTGGCCTTAAAGATTCGGTCTCCATGCCGGTTAATTTTGATCTGACTCAAAAAGCGACGAAGGCGCAAAAAGCCGAATTTAAATTTCAACTGACTCAAGAAAATATTATCGAGATCGCCAAAGCAGGAGCGCTGTGTATAGGAATCGTTGCTTTGGCCTTCGTCGGATCTTTCTTTGCGGTCATGAACTCGAAGAAAAAACTGGACACTCTTGCCGCTCAGCTGGGCGCAAGCAAAGATTTTGAGATCGAAACCCTGGAGGCCAAATCGAAGGATATACAAAACAAATTACAAGCCTACAAAGATATAAAGGCCACGAGCAATGTAGCCTTTTTCTTGACCAAGATTCCAACGCTTTTGCCAAAAGGGATTTGGTTGAAAGATATCGAAATCCGGTATGTAGAGACAACCCTCAAACCGGAATCCGCAACCAGCGGCTCAACCAAGGAGCCGGATCGAGTGGTCACAAAAGTGGAATTGTCGTTAAGCGGTTTTGTCTATGAAGTGTCAACAAACCAACAAATTCGTCTGGTTAACAATTTTCTGGTCACTTTGAAAAACAATAAACTAGTGACCGATATTTTTTCAAATATCAATTTGGATTCGGCCAATACTCAGCCGATGGGCCAACACAACGTGACCTTTTTTAAAATCGCCTTCAAATAAATGATGAAACTTTCCGATTTGAATAAAATTGACATTAAAGATCTGCAAAAAATTGATTTTGCAAAAATCCAAGAAAACCTTCTACAAAAACCACTTCTTTTAATTAAAACCTTGCTCATCGTTATTTCGCTTTTAGTGACCATCAAGGTAATGGCCAATAGCCTGGCCCAAGTCAGTCAGATAAAAAACAAGATTGCCGATGCTGAAAAAAAGCTCAGCTCCATTAAAGAGAAAGAGGATGCAACCAAAGAACTAAAGATCTTTCTTGATTCCAGGAAACCCGGTCTGTCGGCGGATACGATCGTTGACAACATTGCTGATTTTGCCGCAGCCCGAAACATCCAAATTTTATCGTTCACGCCGGCAAAGGAAGTAAACAAAACAGTATATACTTTAACTAGTTTGAATCTTAATGTTTCTGCGGTCGACTACAAAACGATGATTCAGTTTATCCACGATATCGAGTCCGCCCCTTATGCATTAAAGGTGGTTCATTGGACGGGATTAATGGGGGCCGACACAGCCTCATCCACTGCGGCAGAAAAATCGGACAATCAATCTCGACCGATCATAGCGCAAATTGAAATCAACTCCGTCAATTATATTAAATGAATCTTCTTTCATTCAGCCCTAAAATACTTTTTTTACGTAAATACAATGCTTGCCATAGCGCAGCGAAGCCGCAACCAAAAGGAATTTGGGTACGGTTATTGGTTACGAAACCCGTTTCGGGTTTCGGTTATGTCTATCGGCATTTTAAAACCGTTGCCGATGGACGAATACCGATACGGGCATCGTTACCGATCAACGACAAACGTAAAACTTTGCTAAAAAAACAAAATTTTACACATTTGCAATACAGTTCCCAATTCATCATTCCTTTGCGCGCTGGGCAAAAGATCCCGCATATCATTGCCGCATGGTTTTTCATCCATCTTTGCTGTCTTTGCCTGATCGAGTTGGTTTGGGCCCAGACGACAACGCCTGCCGCAAATAGTGAATCAACCGGGAAGGCCAGTTCCGATTCAACCATCAGCAACCCGGAAGACTTCGTTCTCACTAATGAAGAAATTGAAGCGGTGCCCAATCCCTTTCTTGATCAATTACCGCCGGAGCCGGGAAAAGATGTGGTAACGAAAGGGCCGCCACCAACGCCCTTGCCTGAACTGACTAAAGAAAATCCCACGACCGTATCCAAACCGCCGCCGACCGTCTCCGCGGAGACTAAACCGATGGAAATGGTTGTTCCCAACTTTACCATCAACGGCTTGGTATGGGATACAGACCGCCCTCAGGCGATTGTGAACAATAATGTGGTCGGGATAGGAGACGAGGTGGAACATTTTTTAATCACCAACATTACATCTGCAGGTATTGATGTGATCTCCCAAGGCCGTCAATACCGGGTTCTGTACAAATACTGAAACAATTGGTTTAACCAAGGGGATCCCATGAAAAAAACCATAGGTTATGTCTTGGTAATCGGTATTTGGATTGGAGGATCAGGTGGGCTGGCGCAAGGTGCCAATGTGCCGGTTGCCTCTGATCCCGCCAGCCATTTTATCTATCCGGAGTATTCAAAAACAATCTCGATGGATTTCAAGGATGCGGCCCTCATCGATGTCTTGAAAATCCTTTCGCAACAGTCGGGATTAAATTTTGTCGGCTCTCAAGAAGTGGCCAATCGCCGGATCACGCTTTTTTTAAACAATGTTCCCGTTGAGGAAGCCTTAGAACGAATCCTATCGGCCAATGGACTCATGTATGAATTGGAATCAGGAAGCGGTATTTTTATTGTTAAACCGAATGATAAGCCCACCAAGAATACCATCACCCGAGTTTACCGTCTAAAACACGCTTCGGTATCTAATTCAAAAATTAATAAAACCCTCAATATTTCCGGCAATAGCGGCAGTTCTTCTGGCAGCACCGCCGCAGGAGCTGGAGCAGGCAGCCCGTCGGGGGGACTCATATCCGCGCTCAAAAGTGTCCTTTCGAGTTCCGGGAACCTGATCGAAGATCCCCGCACCAATAGTCTCATTATTTCAGATTATCCCGCACAGTTCGCCTTGATTGAGCAGACACTAGCTCGGTTGGATGTTCCTATCCCCCAAATTTTGATTGAAGTCGAAATGCTGGATGTTTCGAAGAATACAGCGGATCTTTTAGGCGTTAAATTTGGAGATACGCCATTGACCTTTACCGGCGCCGAACGTGATCATGTTTATCCCTGGAATCAAAATCAGCTTTTACGCAAAGGACTCATTGAAGATCCGCAATATCGGGTCGGGACCATCAGCGCTGCAGGACTCATAATGACCTTAAATTTCTTGCGCACGCAAACGGATACCAAAAATCTCGCGCGTCCTAGGATTTTGACCTTGAATAATGAAATGGCGGAAATCAAAATATCCACGAGTGAAGCCATCGGAGTCAGCCAAAAATCCAGTGGGACTGGAGGAGAAACCACAACCGTGCAAGAAGCCGAACGGGTGCAAACTGGCGTTTTTCTCACGGTCACACCTCAGGCCAATCTGTTGACGGGTGAAATCACCATGGCCATCACCCCCAAAGTCATTCAGGCGAGGACCGGAGCCACATTTCAAGGCACAACCTTTAAAGATCCGGAGGAGCGCGGGACCCAATCTCTCTTGCGGGTCAAAAATGGTGACACGATTGTCCTTGGTGGCCTGGTTCGAACCGACGTCAGCCATACGATTACAAAGTTGCCCTTTCTCGGGGATCTTCCGGTCATCGGCCGGGTCTTTCGCCATAATGATGAAGCCGAAGTGGAAAGGGAATTAATCATCTTCATCACTCCGCATATTTTGGCCGAAGATGGGACCATCCTTTCCGCCCAAGCCCAAAAAGTTTCGTTCAATCCCATTTCACGCGAACAGGATATTCCAGCCCATCGTAAACAAGAAATCGACAAGGCTTTATTGATCATCGAAAACAAACGCTAAAGCGATATCCTTATGGCACATTTGAAACTGGGAGAAATCCTCGTCCAGCAAGGGGTCATTACGGGAGAGCAATTAACCCAGGCCATCGCCGCCCAAAAACAAACCAAAGGCCGCATCGGTGAACTCCTGGTCAAACAAGGGATCGTCTCTGAAGAAGATATTGTCGTTGCTCTTGCGACCCAATTCTTGCTCCCGTATTCTTCCAAAAAGAATGACCTTCTCAAACCCCAGGCAGGACAAGGCCTCGAAAAAATCATACCTAAAGAATTTGCGGAAAAAAATGCGGTCCTGCCTTTATCCGTCAGTGATAATCTCCTAACCGTAGCCGTTCATGATCCGCTGGATTTGATGCTCATTGACAATCTTAAAAGGATCTCGGGCTGTGAAGTGAATCTGGTCCTTGCGACCAAGTCCGAAATCAACCAGGCCATGCAGAGTTTTTATGGAATCATTCGTGCCAGCGGCGGAGCCTTATTAGGGCAAGCGGTGCAAAACACTTATGAAGCGGAAACAACCTCAACCACCTTGAGTGCCGAAACGGAAACCTCCGGTTCCGAGGCCCAACTCAGTCTTGACAAGCTCATCGCTAAGGCCGAGGAAGCCCCGGTCAT
Organism: Candidatus Omnitrophota bacterium; assembly: GCA_023247725.1. GTDB lineage: Bacteria > Omnitrophota > Gorgyraeia > Zapsychrales > JAHFFX01 > JAHFFW01. Next base: position 66,303 of record JAHFFW010000003.1, read on the forward strand.
TAAATTGGTCGATTTGATTATCCGTCAGGCCATTGATGAACGAGCGAGCGACATCCACATTGAACCTTTCAAAGATAAAATCCGTTTGCGCTACCGCATCGATGGATCGCTCTATGAAATTCCACCTCCGGCGAGGCATTTGCATTTGCCCATCGTTTCCCGCATCAAAATTCTTTCCAAATTGGATATTGCCGAAAAAAGACTCCCGCAGGACGGCGCCATTGCGGCCAAATTGGAAAACCGGACCGTTGACCTGAGAGTCTCCACAGTTCCGACCGTCTGGGGAGAAAAGGCGGTCATGAGAATCTTGGATAAAGAGGCGGTGCCGCTGGAACTGAGCCGGTTAGGTTTTGATACCAAACAACTGGAGATCTTGCGCAAGGCGCTGCATAGCCCTTACGGGCTTTTCTTCGTGACTGGTCCGACGGGCAGCGGCAAATCCACCACCCTTTACTCGGCGCTCAATGAAACCATTGATCCCAAAAAGAATGTCATGACGGTCGAAGATCCGGTCGAATTTAAAATCGAAGGGATCAATCAGGTGGGAATAAAATCAGACATCGGATTAACCTTTGCCTCAGCCTTGCGGGCCTTTTTGCGCCAAGATCCGGATGTGATTATGGTTGGAGAAGTCCGGGATCTGGAAACCGCCCAAATCTGCGTTCGGGCCGCTCTCACGGGACACTTTGTTTTAAGTACATTACACACCAATGATGCGTCCTCCGCAGTCACGCGCCTTATGGATATCGGCATTGAATCATACCTGTTGACGCCGTCCTTAATCCTGGTTTTGGCCCAGCGCCTCGCCCGCCGACTTTGCCAAAAATGCAAAGAGCCCTATGAACCGACTCTGGAAAATTCCGGAGGCATCAAATTTCATACGGATCTCATTTACCGCCCCAAAGGTTGCCACGAATGCAACCACACCGGCTACCGTGGCCGTTTGGTGATTGGAGAAGTTTTGCCCATCAATGACAGTATCCGCAATCTGATCGCCCAAAAAGCTCCCTACACGCAGATTCGTGATGCGGCCAGGAAAAATGGGATGAATACGCTTTTTGAAAGCGGCCTCAAAAGAGTCGAAGACGGTTTAACCAGCCTAGAGGAAATCCTCAATACAACGGCCTTGATGTAATCTTAAAGGAAGAACCTTGACCAAATTCACCTACGTTGCCAAAGATAGCAACGGTAAAACAGTTACTGAAATCACTGAAGCCAATGATCAAGAGAGTCTGATTGAACGCTTGCAGGGCCAGGGTTTTTTTGTCGTCAGCCTTCAGGAATTCAAGGCTCCCGCCCCCAGATCCCAACGTAAAGAAAAAGTTGACGACACTGGAAAAAAACTTAAAGAAAATTTCACTCACTCTAATATCGTCCTTGAAGACCAGCTGGTTTTTGCCCGCCAGTTAGCCACAATGCTCGAAGCCGGCGTGACGCTCCTGCGCAGTCTGGATGTTATCGTGGCTCAAGTGGAAAGCAAGGGGTTCTCCAAAGTTCTTAATGAGGTCCGCCGTGATGTGGAGCAGGGGTCATCTTTAAGCGCCTCTCTCTCGAAACATCCCAAAGTCTTCAATCAATTCTGGGTGAGCCTCGTCGAAGTTGGGGAGGCCTCTGGAACCATGCCACTCGTTTTGGAAAAGTTAGCCTTTTATTTGGAGCAGCAGGAGGCTTTCAATTCAACGATTGTTTCCGCGATCATTTATCCCGCCATTCTTTTTTGTGTGGCTGTCGGAGCCATTGCCTTTTTCGCTTTTTTTGTCGGGCCGAAATTTCAGGAAATTTTCGATTCCTTTGGAGTCAAACTGCCTTTCATCACGATCGCGCTTTTGACCACATTCAAATTTGTCAAAACCAAATTCATCTTTATCGTTGCGGTGATCGCAGCGATCTTTTACGCATTCAAAAATTATATCCGCACTCCAAACGGTCAACTTCAATTTGAATGGTTTCTCTTCAATATACCTAGCTTCGGACGAGTCTTTAAACTCATCATCGTAGAGCGTTTTTCCTCACAAATGTCCATCCTCATTGATAGCGGGGTTCCCATTCTTTATGCCTTAGACATCACTCAACGACTGGTCAGCAACAAGACCTGTGAAATAATCGTCGGTGAAATCAAAGAAAGCGTCCGGGAAGGCGAACTCCTCGTCGGCCCTATGCAAAAAAGCAATTTCTTTCCACCCATGGCTATACAGATGATCATGGTTGGAGAAGAAACCGGCGAATTAAGTAAAATGCTCAAACACGTCTCTGCCTTTTACCAAAAGCAGGTGGAAACCTTTATGAAACGCTTCGCGACGATGGTTGAGCCCATTATGCTCGTCTTTATGGGAGGTGTCATCGGTGTCATTGTGCTCGCGATGTTTTTGCCTATGTTTAATCTGACCCAGTTGGGACGATGATTCGTCAATCTTGTGCATTTACCATGCTGGAAATGTTGGTGACAATCATGATTATCGGCGTTTTGGCAGCCGCGGCTCTTCCGGTATTTTTCCAGACCATCGAATATTCTCGTGGCTCTGAAACCATGATTGCTCTTTCCACTTTGCGAAATTCCGTTGAACGCTGTTATTTAATGACCGCAGATTATACGCGTTGCAATAGTATGATGATTCTGGACGTCGAGGATCCATCCAACCTTCCTAACGCCCACTTTTCATATACGGTTAACCCCAGCGCTCCAACCGCATTCTCCATTACTGCAGTGCGCAATACCCGTGACGGCGGTTCAACCGCCAGCACGATTTGGCTGAATTTCGACGGTTCAACAATTACGAAAGGAGGGACAGGAGCTTTTGGAGCGGTATATTGATTTACTCTTTCAAAATACAGTGGATCAATATACGATCATGGCCAAGCGCAACACCCGTGACGGCGGTAGCACCTCTAGTACTATTTTTTTTGACGAAACCACGATTGCGCGGGGAGGGAGCGGATCTTTCGGTGCAATCATGCGAACAGTCCAAAATTCTATAACTTATCCAAATTCCTGGACTTATAAAATAATTGAAATTCTTTTTGCTTTGCTTTTTTTGTCGGCTATAATTTAAATGATAAACCAAAAAAAGGGGGTGATGTGCGCACAAGTAAACGGGCTGTGGTAACTTGCAAGCTAGGCTTTTAAAAAGCTAAAGTTGCATCCATTGAGGAGGGAAAGTAAGCAAATGAGAAAAAATAATCGAAGCGGTTTTACCTTACTGGAAGTGATCATTGTCATCATCATCATCGGTGTTCTGGCAAGCTTGGCCCTGCCGCGATTCTTCAGTACCGTTGAATACTCCCGAGCTACGGAAGCCATGCAGTCCCTGGCCACGGTGCGGCAATCCGTCGAGCGTTGCTACCTGATGAGAAACAGTTTTGCGGCGCCCTGTAATGCCTTCGCAAACTTGGATGTGGAGGATCCGGGTGGTGTTCCAAACGCGCACTTCACTTACGGATTCACCAACACCGCGAACGCATACACGATCACGGCGACCCGTAACACGCGTGATGGTGGCAGCACTGCTAATACCGTTTGGCTCATGTTTGACGGAGCCGCGGGAACCGTATCCCGAGGCGGTACAGGCGCCTTTGGTGCAGTAAACTAAGAAGTTCTGATCGGCTAAAAACCCCTGGCCACGTCCCCTCCAAAGATGTGGCCAGGGTTTAAATATGAAAAGAGGAAGCAAATATCTTCATCAAAGACACGGAAAGACCACCGTGTCTTTTTTCCTTCGCCGGTCAAAAATTTATGGATCCCTACGGGCAAACCCTTGGTACCTTCATTATGCCCCGCCTGATCAGCAGCGGGCTTATCCGCTAATGAATGCGATCGGCTTACCCCTCAGCAAACATCCAGCTTCGCTCAATTACTTTCCTGTTGAGCTTCGCAGAATAGCCCTGCGAAGCCGAATGCGAAAGCAGTTCGACGAAGAAGGGCATCCGACGAAGCAGAAGCCTATTCGCATTCAAACACGGGCAAGCCTATCTTCTGCGAAGGCGGATAAAAATTCGTTCAGGGCCACACTCATACCTTCTCTCAAAAAAAATTCGGGATTCACCTTGATGGAAGCCATTGTCGTGATCATTATCCTGGGAACTATTGCAGCCCTGGCGATTCCCAATTATCAATCCGCTGTAGAGACGGTCCGTTCGCGCGAAGGGGTTAATACTTTAACCGCGCTCCTCAATGCTCAGCAGCGCTATGGTCTAGAAAATGGAGGGGTATTCACCAACGCTCTCGGCAATCTGGATATCACGATTCCCGGGTCCACCAGTTTTAATGCCCCCACGGTCGCCGCTGCGGTCAATCCCGGGGACATCGCCGCTTCGGTACAGCGAACTGGCGGTACCTATGGAACTTATACTTTATCAATTACGCGGGGAGGGACGGTTTCCTGTGCGGGTGGTTCGGGTGGAATTTGTGGAAAAATAGGGTATTGATATGAAACAGTCAATAGAAAAAAATCCCCAAACCGGATTCACCATGCTGGAATTGATGGTCGTCGTCGTTATTATTGCGGTCATCGCCGGTTTTGCTATTCCTAATTATCAGCGGGCGGTGGAACGTTCCTATTTACGGACCGCCACGGCCAATTTGCAAGCCCTGCACAGCGTTCAGCAGATTTATCGTACCCAGAATGGGAATTACTGGGGAACAGGCGATGTCGCCGCCATTAATACCAATCTGGGTCTCAACATTATTGAAAGCGGAATGACCTACACCTCGACAGCAGGGGGTGCCAATTTTACGGTAACAGCGGTCCGGTGGGGACCGGCAGCCACATTCACGGTGACCGTCACGGATACGGCGCTTTCCGGGGCCAATCCGGCGTGCTCGGGTTCATGTCCATAACGAGAATCAAAAATCTCAAGATTTTACAATCCTCCGGCGGATTCACGATTGTGGAGGTCCTCGTTGCTACTGTCATTTTTACCATCGCTGCCTTAGGAACATTTTCCACGATTGCCTCGATCCGCAAACCCGCTGCGGTTTCTGAACGCAAACTGCAAGGCGCTTACTACGCCAAACAGATTCTGGAAGATCTTCGGCCTCAGGTCGACGCACGTAACTGGAACCCGGCCACCGGTCAATACAGCAGCGGCGATCTGACGATGGGAACCCATCTTCTTAGTACGACCACGATTAACGGAACTCCTTATATATCCAGTTATGTTGTTTCAACGGTTGCTGGGACTCCCAACCTTTTTCAAGTTCAGGTGATGGTCAATTGGACCGAAATTCCTTGAATGTTATGAAAATTGGCATCCGTATTACACAAAAAAAGGCTCTGACGCTCGTGGAATTGATGATTTCCACGATGCTGGTTGGGCTCATCATGCTCGGCGTTGCCTCGATTGATTACGCGACCAAACAGTCCCAGCAAACGACCACTCGGCGCAGCTTGGTGGCCATGCAGGCCGGGGCCATCCTCATGGACATGGCCAAGAATGCGTCCGTGGCGACAGGGACGTCCACGAATATTGGGATTAATTCCTCGCATATGGGAGCGGCGCCATGGAATGGCCCGACTGACTTGTGTGTCCGCCGGGATATCGATGCCACGGGGGCCTCCAATAATACGCCCTGGGATTTTGCCGATGATCGATGGGTCTGTTACACGATTGCCAGCAGTCAAATGCAGCGATGTATTGTGGCCGCACCCGCGGCTTGTCCTTTGGGCAGTGGCCAAATGATTGCTCCTATCCAGGCTCTCAATGTTACGATTACGGCGGATAATACGTTAGGGGTAGGGGATTTTAATATTCTCATCACCGTGACGACGCGCTTTACCCCTGGAGCCGCGGTTGACCCCCTGAATAATCCCGAGACCTCGGTCAGTACTCGAGTACTTCCATCCTTCCATAGTTGGATAGGTTCATAGGATTTAACTTTTCAGAATTGAAGATTTTGGTGGGAGAGCAGCCCCAAATTTCCTTTTAGAGAATCTATGGTATCGAGTGTTGCGCCGGTCTTTTTCTATTTAAATCGGGTCGGTAGCTCAGTTGGGAGAGCGTCTGCTCCGCAAGCAGAAGGCCGGGGGTTCGACTCCCCCCCGATCCATTAATTTCAAATTTCATCCTGTGCATCGCTTTTATAGCCCATCGATTCTTTCTGTGGGGACAACGATTGAAATCCTCGATCCCGCCGAGTTTCATCATCTGAAAAATGTTCTGCGGTTAAAGCTTCATGCGCCGGTAACGATTTTTGATGGGAAAGGCCAAGAAGCCTTCGGCATCATTGCGGCCATCAAGAAATCTTCCGCAACGGTACAGCTGCAAAAAGTGAAAAAATCGGAAGAAACAAAGCCCCGCCTCATTTTAGCCTGTGCCATTCCCAAAAATGCCAAATTCGAATTCATTATCGAAAAATGTACCGAATTAGGCATTGATGAACTGATCCCCATGCAAACCAGCCGCACGATTGTGCGATTTTCGACTCAACAAAAAGAAAAAAAATTCCTCCGCTATCAAACCGTGGCCCTCAATGCGGCGAAACAATGCGTACGCTCGATGATCCCTCGCATTCATCCGGTGACTTCGTTCACGCAAGTTTTAAGACAACGCTCGCCCAATGGCCTCGGTCTTATTCCCATTCTGTTCGGAAATCGTCAACTGCTTCTGCCCGCGCTGCAACAAGCCATCAGCGCCCCTCAAATCATATTTCTGATCGGACCCGAGGGGGATTTTACAAAAGAAGAGGGGGCGGCCGCCGGCGCAGCGGGCTTCTCACCCGTATCATTAGGTCCAACGACATTAAAGGTGGACACAGCCGCCATTTCGGTCGTGGCGGCGGCTCATTTCGTTTTTGACGCGCACTCCCCTTGATGAAAAATCTTTCTAAAACATTCTTTAGCCAGAACCGTCGTGCGGTCGAATTTTTTTTGCTCGCCCTCGGATTGCGCCTGGCCTACTGGCTGATTCTCAAATCCTTTTATCTTTTTTATGACTCGCCCAGCGGTGATGCCCTGTATTATCAAAGCTGGGCCCAAGACATTCTCGCCGGTGGCAGACCCGGCGTTTTTTTTGGTTTGCCTTTATATGCTTATTTTTTAGCGGTCCTCAAGATATTAACGCTCAATAACGGATTTTGGATCCGGCTTTTGCATCTTGTTCTAGGATCGGCCAATTGCGTCTTAGTGTATTATCTAGCCCGTCGGGTCTTTAATGAACGCGCTGCAGCCTTAACCGCCATCCTTGTCGCGATCAACTTTAGTCTCATCCATTACGACTGGTTGATGATGCCGGTCACCGTCTTAATCAGCCTGTCGCTCATGATCCTCTTATTTTTGGAACGACAGGAATTTGAAAAAAATAAAAGGCAGTGGTTTTTTTTAGGAATTTTGGTCGGGATCGCCGCACTGGGCGATGGCAAGTTCCTTTTTTTTGCCTTTTTCCTCAGCCTTTATTACTGGAGCAGATTTCCTGCCGAGCGTTTTGTTAACTTAAGGTTTATCCTTATTCCCTTTTTATGCGGAATGTGCCTCATCTTGGCTGCGGTTGGCCTGCGCAATCGTCTCGTGGGTGGAGATTGGGTTTTGATCAGCGCCCAAAGTGGATTGAGTTTTTATATTGGGAATAATCCGGCATCGACAGGAGTTTTTGAGAATCCGGATTTCATCCGGCCGACGCATGAAGGCCAGGACCTAGACCAAGTCCTGATGGCGCAAAAAGCCTTGAACCGGACCCTCAAACCCAGCGAGGTTTCTTCATTTTATCGTCGTCAGGGATGGGAATTCATCTGGCAAAATCCTCGCGCTTTTTTCGATCTCTTGCGGAAAAAATTTTTGGCCTTCTGGTGTGAGCATGAAGGCGCCTATGACCTGGATCTCTTATTTCAAAGGAGGGCTAAAAATTTTCTGGATTTCAATCCCTATTTTTGCATCGTTCCCCTTGCACTTTTGGGTATCGTTTTCTCGATCCGAAAGAATTTCCGGACGAGGTTTTCCTTTTTTTTAATTCTGAGTCAGCTGGCGATGACACTGGTTTTCTTCCTAACCCATCGCCACCGGACAACGATCCTGCCTTTGTTGATCATGTTTGAATCCTGGGGCATCTTTTGGATCTGGGGCAAGATCAAAGAGAAGAACTATTCGCTTCTGGCCTTCGTTGGTGTTTGTCTATTGATTCTTTTCGTCAGTTTTCGACCGGTCAGCTTGGATAAAAATTCTATGGACTTCCTCTGGCTTTCGAAGGCGGGAGCCCTTCAAGAAAAGAAAGGGCGGTTGGATGAAGCCAAGGCCGATTACGTAAAGGCACTTCAAATCAATCCCCATGATCCCAACATCCTCTGTAATCTGGCGAATGTCTTTTTTCAACAAAAGAATTACAACGAGGCTATTCGTAACTATAAAAAAGCCCTGCAGATCCTGCCCTTTCACTTGGATGCCCTTTATAATCTAGCCTTCACTTACGAGCGTATCCAGGATTTTTCCTCTGCCATGGCCTATTTTTATCAGGTCATCACCCTTGATCCGTCGAGTTATGACGCGCATTTCCATCTCGGTCAACTCCATCTAGCCCAAGGCCAATGCGAGAACGCCCTCTATCACTTCCACGAAACCCTTCGCTTGAAACCTATCCTGAAAAAAGAAATTGAACCCTTACTAAGCTCCTGCCTCAATAATCCTTAACTAGAATATTTACTAAAATATTTTTCTAAAGATTCCAGCGGCACTTATTTTCTAAAACAAGCGGGCGAATGACACAAACCGGCCGAATGGATTGACAACCATGGCCTTCTCTTTTATAATAGCCCTCTCCCATGACAACCGTGAAAGGAGAATGAAACCATGGTAGAATCCAAAAAGTTGGCCGAGAAAGAAAAAACCCTTCCCGAAACGAGTGTTAGCAATAATAAACAAAAGGCCCTGGAACTGGCCCTGTCCCAGATTGAAAAACAATTTGGCAAGGGTTCCATCATGAAACTCGACGGGGCAACGCATCTGGATGTCCCGGCGATTCCGACTGGTTCGCTCAGTCTGGATGCTGCCTTAGGGATCGGCGGTTTCCCGCGCGGACGAATCGTCGAGGTTTATGGTCAGGAATCTTCGGGAAAGACCACTCTGACGTTAAGCGTGATTAGCCAAGTGCAAAAACAGGGAGGGGTGGCGGCCTTTATTGATGCCGAACATGCCTTTGATTCCAACTATGCGAAAAGAGTCGGCGTCAAATTGGAAGACCTTTTGATTTCACAGCCCGATACCGGCGAGCAGGCGTTGGAAATTACCGAAACCCTGGTGCGTTCCAATGCCGTCGATCTGATCGTGGTGGATTCCGTCGCCGCCCTGACTCCCCGGGCCGAAATCGAGGGGGAGATGGGCGATGCTCACATGGGTCTTCAAGCCCGGCTTATGTCGCAAGCCTTGCGCAAATTGACCGGAGCCATCAGCAAATCCAAAACCTGTGTGGTCTTCATCAACCAAATCCGGATGAGGATCGGCGTCATGTTTGGCAATCCCGAAACGACGACGGGCGGACGCGCTTTGAAATTCTACGCCTCGGCCCGCATTGAATTGCGAAAAATCGAATCGCTCAAAGTCGGTGAAGAGATCGTCGGCAACCGGGTCCGGGCGAAGGTAGTCAAAAACAAAGTGGCGCCGCCATTCAAAGACGCCGAATTTGAAATCCTCTTCAGCGAAGGAATTTCCCGGATCAGCGACATTCTGGATTTAGGATCCCAGACCGAGGTCATCGCCAAAAGCGGTTCTTGGCTTTCGTTTGAAAATGAAAAGATTGGACAAGGCCGGGAAAGCGCCCGCAAATTTCTGCAGGAAAACCCCAAAACCCTTTCCCGGATCGAAAAACAAATCCTGGATAAATTGAATATCAAACGCTGACGTTCCATCATTAGCGTTAAAAGGACCATATGAAACCGAAGTTCCAGCCTCGATCGCTGATCGGCCGGATCACGGTCGTTGCCTTGCTTGCGTTGTGCCTCTCCCGCCAACTGTTAGCGGCAGCTCCTAAGACGGAGACCAAAACACTCAACCCGCAGGATTTTACCAATGCCGTAGTGAATGTGGCTGCCTCCGTCGGGCCTGCCGTCGTTTCCATTCAAGCGGAAAAAGTCGAACGGGTTCAGCCGTACTCGCCATTTTCTGGCAGTCCCTTTGAAGACGAAATGCTCAACCGTTTCTTCTCGGACTTTTTTGGCGAGCCACCGATGCGCGAATTGCACCGTTCTTCGCTGGGCTCGGGCGTCATTATCGATGAAAAAGGTTATATCCTCACCAATGATCATGTGGTGCGTGACACCGACAAGATCACGGTGACGTTAGCCGATGGACGGGAATTTGTCGGGACGGTCAAGGGAACCGATCCCCGCTCGGATTTGGCCGTCGTCAAAATTGATGCGCCGGATTTGCCGTATGTTCACCTCGGAGATTCGGATGCCCTGCAGATCGGGCAGTGGGTGGTTGCCATTGGCTATCCTTTTGGTTTTCTTTTGCCCAACACCGAACCCGCCGTGACCGCCGGAGTCATTAGCGCCTTGCATCGTTCGCTTCCCCGAACCGAGCGCCGCGATACCGACTACACGGATTTGATTCAAACCGACGCGGCGATTAATCCAGGCAATTCCGGCGGGCCGCTGGTGAATTTGAATGGAGAAATCATTGGGATCAATGTCGCGATCTTCTCCACCTCGGGAGGATATCAGGGAATTGGTTTTACAATTCCCTCCAATGCGGCCCGACGCATCGTTGCGCGATTGATTGAAGGTAAATCCGTGGATTACGGCTGGATCGGCGTGAGCGTTCAGGACATTGACAGCCGGCTGGCAGAATATTTTAATCTCCCCAACGCCGAGGGAGTTCTGGTCAATAAAATTTTGGAAGGGGGCCCAGCGAGCCGCGCCGGCATTAAGGAAGGCGATATCATTATAACCTTTAACGGCAAGCCAACCAAAAATACAGTGACCCTCATCAAAATGATCGGCAATACCCCGGTTGATGAACAGGTCAAGATGAAGATCTGGCGGGATAAGAAATCTCAGGAGGTCGACGTCAAAATTGCCAAGCGTCCGGCCTTCGATGCGCAAGGACAGATCATCCTTCCGGACAATGAACAATCCGACCAAAATAAAGCCACCATCCATTGGCGAGGCCTGACCGTGCGGGATATTCCCGCCTCGATCAAAAACCGAATCCTTTCTCCCAACGTCGATGGGGTCATTGTGACCGACGTGGAAAACAAATCTCCCGCGCAGCTGGCCGGTTTAAAAAAAGGCGATGTCATCATCAGTGTGAATCAACGGCCAATCAGTAATTTGAAAGAATTGGATGCCGTTTTATCCAAGGCCAAAGGTGATTGTTTACTCCGGACGGTTCGCGGGTTCTTTGTCGTCAAAGAATAAGTACCATGCCTAAGGGTCAAGCGGATACTCCGGATTTGCAAAAAGCCAAATCCTTTGCCTTCCGGCTTTTGAAAATACGCCAGCGCAGCGAACGTGAACTCATTGATCGACTGCAACGAAAAAAGATTCCTCAGGAAACCATCGACAGAACCCTGCAGTACCTGCGGAACTATCAATTCGTTGGTGATAGAGAATTTACGAAATGGTGGGTCCGCTCCCGCCTGAATAAACCCTTTGGCTTAAAACGCATCCGCGAGGAATTGAAAGATAAAGGAATCGCCGAAGAACTCATCCGCAGCGAATTGTCTTGTATCCAGCCGGAGCTCGATGAATCGCAGATGATCGGGCATTTGTTGGCGAAGCGTCTGAATCGTTATCGTGGACTTGACCCGATCAAACGCAAACGGCGGATTTTTGAATTTTTATGCCGGCGAGGGTTTTCCTTAGAGGCGGTTGAGCAAGCCATCAAAAATTTATGAACACCAACCAAATTCGGGAAGAGTTCTTAAGCTTTTTTAAAAGCAAAGGGCATACCATCATCGCCAGCGATTCGGTCGTTCCCAAAGACGACCCGACGGTTCTTTTTACGACCGCCGGCATGCAGCAGTTCAAGCAGCAATTCCTCGGCCATATCGAAGGGTATACCCGCGCAGCGTCGGTGCAAAAATGTTTGCGAACCGATGATCTGGACAAAGTGGGCAAAACCCCGGTTCACCACACGTTCTTTGAAATGTTAGGCAACTTTTCTTTCGGCGATTATTTTAAAAAACAAGCCATTGCCTGGGCCTGGGAATTTCTCACGCAGGCCTTGCACATCCAGGCAGAAAGGTTGTGGGTTTCCGTCTATCAAGAAGATCAAGAAGCCGAACAGATTTGGCTTTCGGACATTCACTTGCCATCGCACAAATTGATGAAGTTCGGTGATAAGGACAATTTTTGGCCGGCCGAGGCCAAAGAAAAAGGACCCAATGGTCCCTGCGGCCCGTGTTCCGAAATTTTCTTTGACTACGGCGTTAATCCGGCTTGTCCGGCCAAAGACCGCTGTGATCCTTCCTGTCCCTGCGGTCGTTTTTCCGAAATTTGGAATCTTGTCTTTACGCAATTCAACCGTAAGGAGGGAGGGATTCTCGAACCGCTTCCCGGAAAAAACATTGACACGGGCATGGGGCTGGAACGACTCTCGGCGGTCATTCAAGGTAAAAAGAGCAATTATGAAACCGATTTATTTCTCCCCATTCTATCCGAGATCAAAAAAATCCCCGTCAAGCTGAACGACATCGATCAAAGGGTGATCGCCGATCATATCCGCGCGATTGTCTTTGCCATTCATGACGGGGTTATTCCTACGAACGAAGGCCGCGGATACGTCATTAAAAAGCTCATTGTGGACTCTGCCGATATCTTTCTGCGTCAGGATTACGACGAACCAGCCCTTTACCGCCTGGTTCAAAGTGTCGTCGACACGATGAGTCATCCGTATCCAGAACTCACTAAAAATACGGCAATGATCGCCAATATCATCAAGAAAACCGAGGAATCTTATCTTGCCGTGATTAAAGAAAAGGTTCCTCAACTAGAGGCCAGGATCGAGGTCATCAAGCACTCCAAAGGCCTCTCCCAAACCGATCAATCGATCCGTTTGGGCAACCTTGCCTTTGAATACCACGACACTCATGGCTTGAGCCTTTCGCGCATTGAGCGGATCCTGACGATCCAGGGAATTCCTAAGGATATGCAAAAAGATGCGATTCACCGTTACCAGCAGTTAATGGAAGAACAAAAGACGCGTTCCCGGCAAATGAGCAAAATGACGGGTGATGTATTTGCCGACACCGTCTTTGATTTCAATGTTCCTAAAACGCAGTTCGTCGGATACGATTCATTCTCTTCCACGAGCAAGATTTTGAAAATGTTCCAAGGGTCCGAAGAAGCTGAATCGATCCAGCCGGGACAAGAAACAAAGATCATTTTGGACCAGACGCCTTTTTATGCCGAGGCCGGTGGCCAGGTCGGCGATACGGGTTCCATCATCAAGGAGGACGCGGTTTTTAAAGTGATGGATACCCAAAAAATTGGTGACATCTATGTGCACACGGGTAAAGTCGAACTGGGAAGTTTTGAGCTTGATGATATGGTCCAGACTCATATCGATGAAGAACGCCGTATTAACATCATGCGCAATCATACGGCCACGCATTTATTGCAGGCCGCCTTGCGGCAGGTCCTCGGTCATCATGTCCAGCAGCAGGGATCGTTGGTCGCAGAGGACCGCCTAAGATTTGACTTTACTCATCCCCAGGCTGTCAATAAAGATGAACTGCAGCAAATCGAATCCCTCATCAACCATCAGATTATGGCGAGCGATCCCGTCGATAAAAAAAGCATGGGATTGCGAGAGGCGAAGGAAAAAGGCGCCATGGCCTTTTTTGCCGAAAAATATAAGGATATTGTAAGGGTGGTCTTAATTGGCAACTATTCCAAGGAACTCTGCGGCGGGACGCATTTACGAACAACCGGTCAGATTGGTCTTTTTAAAATCATCGGCGAAAATTCCGTCGCGCAGGGCATCCGCCGCATTGAAGCCTTGACGGGAACCGCGGCGCTGGAATATTCCCGGCAGAAAGAATTGCAATTGGAAGAAATCTCCCATACGATCAAGGCTCCGGTCTCAGAAGTGGTGAGCCGAGTGATCAACCAGGCCAAACGACTCAAGCATCTGGAAAAACAATTGGAAATGGTTCGTTTGGAAAAGATTCGCAACTCCCTCGATGAATTGATCAAAAAGGCAGAGACGGTCGATCACACTCAAGTCATCAGTCTGGCTTTTACGGATACCGACGCCAATGTTCTGCGGCAGGTGGCGGATCTCATTCGGCAGAAAGTGGCCTCGGGCGTGATCTGCCTCGGGGGACAGTATGAAGATACCGCGCACCTCATCATCGGCGTATCGAAAGATCTGACCCAGCGCGGGATCAAGGCCAATGAACTGATGAAACGCATCGCACCCTTGATTGGCGGAACAGGCGGCGGCCGGCCGGAAATGGCACAGGCGGGCAGCAAAGAACCGGATAAACTCTTCGCGGCGATTTCTCTAGCGAAAGAAATTATCAAACGAAATTTGCAAGGCCATGAAAGTTCTTAAACAAAACGGCAAGGGCATTGAAAAAATCTTTAACCGGAATCTTCTTTTCCGCAAAAAGCACATTGAAGAAAAGGTCCGCAAGATCGTCGCCGAGGTCCAACTCAATGGCGATGAAGCCCTTCTTAAGTTCACCCGGAAGTTTGATCAATGCAAATTGCTAGCGAAACACATCCGGGCGGATGAAAGCGAAATCAGCGGCGCCTTCCAGAATATCACCAGTGATTTTATTGCAGCTTTGAAACTCATCATTAATAATGTGGAAGTCTTTTACAAGAAGCAGCTCAAAAAACCGGCCCGGGTCAAGGACCACGAGGGAATCGTCCTCAAAGAAAATATTCTCCCATTGGAATCCGTTGGAATTTATATCCCGGCGGGAACCGCGCCCTTGGTTTCATCGGTCTATATGACCGTCATTCCGGCAAAGGTGGCCGGCGTCAAACGGATCGCCATTGCCACTCCACCGAATCGAGAAGGGCATATCCATCCTTACATTCTGGCGGTTGCGAATCTTCTGAAGGTCAATGAAATTTACAAAATCGGCGGGGCGCAGGCGGTCGCGGCATTGGCGATGGGAACCAAGAGCATTCCCAAAGTCGATAAGATCATCGGCCCCGGCAACATGTATGTCACCGAGGCCAAGCGCCAGTTGTTCGGCTATGTGGACATCGACATGCTGGCCGGTCCGACGGAGCTTGTGGTCATTGCCAATCGCTTCAGTGATCCGGATTACATCATTGCGGATCTGGAGGCCCAGATGGAACACATTGGTGGACTCTCGATCCTGATCACGCCGTCCAAGCAGTTGATTCGACAAATCCGCAAACGCGCCACCTCGGGTTATTGTATTCCAGTCAAAAATATGGATGAGGCGGTGGAGGTGGCCAATCGCATTGCCCCCGAACATTTGCAAATCCTGACGAATAACCCCTTAAGCATCGCCAAAAAGATTCATAATGCCGCGGCGATTTTCTTGGGACCCTATAGTCCGACGGCGGTGGGGGACTATGTCGCCGGACCGAGCCACGTATTGCCGACGCTGGGCACCGCGCGATTTTTCTCTGGCCTATGCCTTTCGGATTTTATGAAGACCAGCCATGTGATTTCGTATTCCCGCAAGGCCCTGGAACGCATTCGCGAACCTCTGGATAAAATCGCAACGATCGAAGGTCTTCCGAAACATTCGGCCTCGATCAAGATCCGGTTTAATGGAAAGGAATAATCATGCCGCCATCACCCCGTCGAGCTTCTTTTGAGCGCAAAAGTTCCGAGACCGTCATCAAAGTCAGTTTGAACTTGGACGGTCGGGGCAAAACCAAAATCAAGACGCCGATCGGACTTTTGTCGCACATGCTCGACTTATTCTGTTTCCATGGATTTTTTGATCTGTCCCTCGAGGTAAAAGGCGATACTCATATCGATATCCACCACACCAATGAAGATATCGGGATTGTTTTGGGAAAGGCCTTTAAAGAAGCGCTCAAGGATAAAAAGGGCATTCGCCGTTTTGGTTGGGCCTTTACGCCGATGGAGAATACTCTTGGCCAGACTGTTATTGATATCAGCGGGCGGGGTCATTGCACAATGAACTTTGATGGTCCTTCCCAAGGTTCCAACAAGGAAGAGGGATATACATTTCAAGATCTAGAACATTTTTTGGATTCCTTCGCGAAAAGTTTGGGGGCGAATTTGATCGTTACCATTAAAGATCCTAAAAGCACGGCAGATTTACATACCGTTCTCGAAACTGTTTTCAAATCTTTAGGTATGGCACTCGATCAGGCGACTGCGATCGATCCAAGACGTAAAGGGATTCCCTCGACGAAGGGGATTATTGATTAGGATAAACGTAGGACGTGGGAAGTCCGTTCCCCCGCCGACTGTCTGACGACAGTCAGACGGCGGAGTCACTGGGACGTGGGATGTCAATATTTCACGTCCTACGTCCCAGAGAATCCGCGAAGCGGATGAGCGGACGTCCAACGTCCTACGGTTAAAGGACAAATATGATCGCCATCATCGACTACGGCATGGGAAATCTGCGCAGCGTGCAAAAGGCCTTTGAACGAGTGGGTGCCGCCGCTTTAGTCACGCAAAATCCGGATGATATCGCCCAGGCCGATCAAGTGGTTTTACCCGGTGTGGGGGCGATGCAACCGGCCATGGAACGGCTCGATGAATTGGGATTAATTCCCGTCGTCCGCGAGTCGATTTCGGTTGGCAAGCCATTTTTAGGAATTTGCCTCGGATTGCAACTTTTGTTTGAAACGAGTTCCGAAGGCGGCCAGGTCCAAGGCTTAGGAATTTTACCCGGAACCGTGGAGCGCTTTCATGCACTCAAGGTGCCGCACATGGGATGGAACCAAATTTCGTTCCGCGACCACAGCCCGCTCCTCGCTGGGTTAAAGGACGGCAGTTACCTTTATTTTTGTCATTCGTATTTTGTTCGCCCCAAAGATGAATCAGTGATCTGTGCCACCACGGATTATGGAATTGGATTTGTTTGTGCGATTCATTGGAATAATATTTTCGGCGTGCAATTTCATCCGGAAAAAAGCCAAGATCTGGGTTTAGGCATCCTTAAAAATTTCACCGAGGTCAGGGCATGATCGTCATCCCGGCCATTGACATCAAAGACGGGCAGGTCGTCCGACTCCTCAAAGGTCAAGTGGAGCAAACGACGGTTTATTCCGACGATCCGGTGGCGATCGCCAAAAAATGGCAGGGCTGCGGCGCCCAATGGCTGCATGTGGTTGATCTGGATGCGGCCATGACTGGAACCCAGGCCAGCCAAAATTTTGAAGTGATCAGCCGCATTGCGACCGCCGTGCAAATCCCGATTCAATTGGGCGGCGGCATCCGCAATAAATACGATATTGCCAGATATTTATCCAGTGGTGTTTCCCGGATTATTTTGGGCACAAAGGCCGTCGAGAATCGGGAATTCTTGAAGGAAGTATTGGAAGAATGGAAGGGCCAGATTGTGGTGAGCATTGATTGTATGGATGGTAAGGTTGCGCATCACGGATGGAAGGAACTTTCCAACATTCAGGCGGTGGATTTTGCCAAAGAACTCAAAGGATTTGGGCTCGAATGTTTGATTTATACCGATATCAGCCGCGACGGAACCTTAAGCGGCCCCAACGTTGCGGGTCTCACGCAGATTTTGGATTCGGTCAATATGTCCGTCATTGCCTCCGGCGGCATTGGCAGCATGGAGGACATCAAAGCGCTCCTGGAATTGGAAAGCCGCGGGCTTTGGGGGGTCATCACCGGCAAAGCCATTTATGAGGGGAAAATCGATTTGCGCGAGGCGATCAATTTATGCTCGCCAAAAGAATAATTCCCTGCCTTGATGTCAAAGACGGACGGGTGGTTAAAGGAATCCGCTTTGTTCATTTGAAAGATGCCGGCGATCCGGTTGCGATTGCCGAGGCCTATGACCGGGCGGGCGCCGATGAATTGGTTTTTTTGGATATCACGGCCAGCCATGAACAGCGATCCATCTTGCTCGAAATTGTTCGCAAAACCGCCGAGAAGGTCTTTATGCCTTTGACCGTCGGCGGCGGGATCCGCGATCTTTTGGATATCCGCCGGCTTTTGCAATACGGCGCCGATAAGGTTTCCATCAACACGGCCGCGGTCAATCAACCAAGGCTCATTACGGAGGCCGCTCAACAATTCGGAAGCCAATGCATTGTCATTGCCATCGACGCAAAAAAGGTCAATCGTGGTTGGCAGGTCTTCACGCACGGGGGACGAACACCCACCGGCAAAGACGCCATTGCCTGGGCTCGCCAAGCGGAAAACCTCGGTGCTGGCGAAATTTTATTGACCAGCATGGATTTTGATGGGACCAAAAACGGTTATGATCTCGACCTCACGAAGGCGATTTGTGAGGCAGTCAAAATCCCGGTCATTGCGTCGGGCGGCGCGGGCAAACTTGAACACTTCTATGCGGTCTTTTCGAAAACCGGCGCGGATGCGGCCTTGGCCGCTTCGGTTTTCCATTTTGGCGAAATTCCAATTCCCAACGTAAAAAAATATCTCAAACAAAAATCGGTCGAAATCCGGTTATGAAAAATCCCGAAACCATTGTTTTGACGCCGCGATCATTGCACAAACTCAAATTCGATAGTCAGGGTTTGATTCCGGCCATCATCCAGGATTATCAAACGCACGAAGTTCTGATGCTGGCGTATGTTAATCTTGAATCCATCAAACGCACGATCAAAACCGGAAAGGTGACCTATTGGTCCCGTTCGCGCCAGCAATATTGGGTCAAAGGCGAAACCTCGGGGCATTTCCAATATCCCCAAGAGATCCGTTATGACTGCGACCTCGATACCTTGTTGATCAAAGTGCAACAAATTGGTTCGGCATGCCACACGATGAAAGGAAGTTGTTTCTACCGAAAGCTTAAAATAATTCCCCGGGGCCCTTGGGATGCTGGAGCTTTGGGGCACCATGATGATCCTAGAAAAAAATCAGCATGAGCCGTTACCGTCGACTGCGCCGTCATGAAACGCTGCGCCAGCTGGTGCGAGAAACGCGGGTGAGCCCCGCTGACTTGATCCAGCCTTTTTTTGTGATCGAAGGCAAGGAGAAAAGAGAAGCGATTGTTTCCATGCCGGGCATTTACCGGTATAGCGCGGACAAACTCTTGAGGGCCATTGAACAGTATCGCAACTTAGGCGGAAAGGCGGGAATATTTTTCGGAATTCCCGGCCGCAAAGATGCGCAAGGAAGTTCGGCGCATTCTGATAATGGGGTTATCCAGAAGGCGGTCAAACTCATTAAAAAAACCTTTCCTGATTTTCTGGTCATTACCGATGTCTGTCTGTGCGAGTATACGACTCACGGCCATTGCGGCCTTCTGACCGGAGGGGATGTCGATAATGACAAGACGCTTCCGGTTTTGGCGAGGGTGGCGCTCTCCCATGCCCAGGCTGGCGCCGATATCATTGCCCCGTCGGATATGATGGATTTGCGGATCAAATCCATTCGGACTGAACTCGATAGAAATGGTTTTGCGGATATTCCGATTCTCTCTTACGCGGCCAAATATGCCTCGGCCTTTTATGGGCCTTTTCGCACGGCGGTGAATTCTGCCCCGCAATTTGGCGACCGCAAATCATACCAGATGGATATCGCCAATCGCCGCGAAGCGATCAAAGAGGCCCTCGCCGACTTCGACCAAGGCGCAGACCTCATTATGGTCAAACCCGCCCTCGCTTATCTGGATGTCATTGCTTTATTCAAGGCGCAGCTTAATGTTCCCATCGTTGCCTACAGTGTGAGTGGGGAATATTCCATGGTGAAGGCAGCCGCGATGGCCAGCTGGATCAGTGAACAAGATGCCGCCATGGAAATCCTCACGGCGATTAAACGCGCCGGCGCTGATCTCATCATCAGTTATTATGCACAGGAGGCCCTGCGGTGGCTATCACCCAATCGATAAAATTATTCCAAAAGGCCAGGGAGGTCATGGTCGCCGGGGTCAATAGTCCGGTGCGTTCTTTTATGTCCGTGGGAGGGCATCCTCTGGTCATGGCGCGGGGAAAAGGATCCCTTTTTTTTGATGTCGATGGAAATGCCTATACGGACTATTGTCTTTCCTGGGGGGCCTTGATCTTGGGCCATGCCCACAATGATGTGGTTTCCGCTGTGCGGCGGGCCATTGTTCATGGATCGAGTTTTGGCACGACGACTCAAGTCGAAATTGAGATGGCGAGGTTCGTTGTTCGACATGTCCCTTCCATCGATTTAGTTCGGTTGGTGAATTCCGGGACCGAAGCGACGATGAGCGCCATTCGCTTGGCCCGCGGGTTTACCGCAAAAAAGATGATCGTCAAATTTGATGGCTGTTATCATGGTCATTTCGATGACTTGTTAATCCAGGCCGGCTCCGGCGTGGCCAAATTGCCGGAATCCTCGAGTCAGGGAATCACGCCAAACCATATTCAAGAGACCCTCAGCCTTCCCTATAATAATACGAGGGTTCTCTCAGACATTTTGAATCGGTTTCATAAGGACATTGCCTGTGTTATTGTGGAACCCGTCGCCGGCAACATGGGAGTGGTAAGACCCGAGAAGGATTTTTTGAAAACCCTGAGAGAATTGACGCAAAAGTTCAAAATCGTTTTGATTTTTGATGAAGTCATGACCGGATTTCGGATGGGGTTGGGATGCGTGCAATCGGATTTGGGAATCATTCCGGATCTCACTTGTCTGGGGAAAATTATAGGCGGCGGTTTTCCCATGGGGGCTTATGGCGGAAGAAAGGATATCATGCAATGCGTGGCCCCTCTGGGGAGGGTTTATCAGGCGGGGACATTTTCTGGGAATCCGGTGACTCTCTGCGCCGGTCTGGCGACTTTAAAAAATTTGTCAAAGGGATTTTACCTCCGGCTTAATACCCGCAGTGAAGAATTTGCCGAGCAGATGAATCGATTTTTTGTCAGCCAAAATAGCCCGGCCTATCTTTCTGGTTACAAATCCATGCTGAGTCTCCGATTCCAAGCGGGCCCGGTTAAAAATTATGCGCAGGCCCAAAAGGCTTCCTCGGTTCAACTCTATGCTAAACTTTTTCAAAAGCTTTTAAAGAATGGCGTCTACTGGCCGCCGGCGGATCTGGAGGCCTTTTTCCTCAGTGCGGCTCATTCCAACAGGGATTTAAGGCGCTTGGCGGATTTGTTGAAAGATTTTTTTGCATAACCAATCACGAAGCAAATCCAAATGACCAAATCACAAATTTCCAAAGTCAAGACTGTGTGCACAATCAGTTTTTAAACCAAAGGGGGGACCTATGCTCACGAACCTGCGTCAACAATTTGTTTTGATCTGTCTCTTGGGGATTTTCTCCCTTAGTTCAACGGGATGTTGGCTTCTGGTGGGCGCGGCGGCTGGCGCCGGCGGCGTGATCTGGGTAAAGGGGAGATTAGCGCAAGAGTTGAATGCGCCACTGGATCGGGTCCATGCCGCCAGCCTCAAGGCCTTGGAAAAAATGGAATTGCCCCTCATTATCGACCAAAAAGATAAACTGAGCGCAAAAATCGAATCGGAATTTTCCGACCGGGCAAGGGTGAGGATTAACATCAAATCGATCACCACCCGCTCGAGTCGAATCGAAATCCGCGTGGGCACGCTCGGCGATGAACAACGCTCTCGGCAGATTCTCGATAACATCGAACATTATTTATAATCCCATGAATAATAAACCCGAACTGCCCCTCCGGCCTTGGGGAAATTTTCAGAAACTTTTTCAGGAGCCGGGTCTTTGGGTCAAACGGATCGAAGTCAATCCTGGCGCGCGGCTGAGCCTGCAAAGGCATGAGAAGCGTTCGGAGAAATGGGTTTTTGTTCATGGTCTTGGGCTGGCCATTGTCGAGGGCAAACAGATCCCGGTGAAAAAAGGAACCGTTGTCGATATCCCATTGGGGGCGGTGCATCGGATTGGCAATACCGGCGAAGATCCGCTCATCTTCATTGAAGTCGCCACCGGCAGCTATTTGGCGGAGGATGATATTGTGCGGATAGAGGATGATTATGATAGGAAAAGTTGATCTCAGTCACAAGTCACCAGTCAAGGTTACACCTCACACGTCACATGTCACAAAAAATTTTCCTATGACCTTGATTATTCCTTCCGCAAATGCGACGGCAAAATATTGAGCTGCTGACGATACTTGCTGATCGTTCGGCGGGCGATGTTGAAACCTTTTTTCTGAAAATGTTCCTGCAGTTCCTGATCAGAGAGAGGGGCGGTCTTTTGTTCAGCATCAATCAAATCCTTGATCTCTTCTTTGATACTGCGGCTGGAGACGGGACCTTGTGTTTGATGGGGAAGACCTTGAGAAAAGAAAAACCGCAAGGGCACCAAGCCTTGCGGTGTATCCACATACTTGTTTTGGATGGCCCGGCTGACGGTTGATTCATTATGGTTGATGGCGACAGCGACATCCTTGAGCGTCATGGGATGAATCGATAAGTGTGCTCCGCCAAAAAAATCTTTTTGCTTGTCTAGAATATACTCCGCGATCTCCTTGATGGTTTGCCCTCGCTGCTCAAGGCTACGGATGAAATTCGTGGCATTGCGCAACTTCTCCTTCACAAATTCCTTCTCCGCCTCCTTGAGGTTTTTATCCAGAAGCAGTCTTTGATAAAGCAGGTTGATCCGCAGATTAGGCAACCCTTCCTGATTGACCGTCACTTGAAAACCTTCAATGGGATCCTGGTGGATGATGACGTCGGGTTTGATATAAATATTGGCATTGATCGGACGGTAATTACGCGCAGGTTTTGGCTCGAGACTGGCGATTTTGTTCGCAGCGTCTTTAACCAGCTCTAAGCTTGTTGCCAATTTGCGGGCGATCTCACTATATTTGCGCGAGCCCACCTCGGCCAGAAATGAATCGATCATGGTGGCGCCCAAATCGGCAGGGTCATCATACTTAGCCGACAATTGAATCTTTAAACATTCCTTCAAATCACGGGAAGCAATTCCGACCGGTTCAAAATTCTGAATTCGCTGCAAAACATGTTCAACCAAGGCCAGATGATTTGGGCAAAGGCTTTGGGCAATCTCATCGCAGGAGATCCGTAAATACCCATCTTCGTCCAAGTTCCCGATAATTGTTTCTCCAATTTTTAACTGCAGAGGTTCTGAAAATTCAAAGCGCAGCTGTTCTAGCAATGAATCTTCCAAAGGAAGTTCCTTAAAAAGAGGTTTTTCCTCCCAGCGTTCATCTTCGCTAAAAGACTCCATCCGTTGCAATCGGAGGATTTCTCTTTGGCGTTGAATGTTGTTTTTCGTGATGTCAGCATGAGCTGCCACAGAAACCATCTGGGGTTCATCTTCATTGATTTCTAAAAGGGGATTATTTTGCAATTCTTGTTCGATGGCAAGGTCAAGATCGGCCAATGGCAATGCGAGAATTGAGATCGATTGTTGCATGGAAGGAGCGAGGATGGTTTTTTGTACTTGGGACAAAGCAAGCTTTGTTTTCATAGCAAGAAGTATACCATATTGCATTTTTTAAAGTAAAAATTTTTATCGGCACGACGAAATAGACCTCCGTAGATAAAAAACGCGTGGGATGTCCATTGATGTTTTTATTGGACAATACCTTAAGTCGCTGCTGTGAGTTATTTTCTATGATTGTCCAGGCTTGTCCTAGACAATCATGTTTAGTGAATTGAACATTGCTGAGTTTGAATCCTTTGACCATCATTATTTGTAGAAAGATTGTGTAATTATAAAATAATGCATAACATGACCTTATAGAACATTCGTTTTTATTTGTCCGGGCTTGTCCAAGATGGCATGTTACTTGCTGTATTATGGGGTACGAAGGCATTGACGACAATTAAAGAGATGGTCATCCCACATTTCAATCACCTAATAACTATCGCTACCCCGAAAGCAGTTTTACATTCTTTTAAAGATTGCCATTAGAGTTCACGGAAGGAAGGATGCACATGATCGAGGAACGCTTAACTCAAGGAGGCTTGGAAGTGAAAAAAAGGATGACCATAACTGAGGTCGCGGACCTGATAGGCATCAGTCCGAAAACGCTGGCGCGATGGGAAAAGGTCGGCAAGATCAAAAAGCCCAAACGGGACTGGCGGGGCTGGCGGGTTTATGATGAAACTGACTTCTTACACATAAAAGAGTTTCATGAAACCGTTTTTGAAGTCTGAGTCATATATATTAAAGAAAGGAAGACCGACTATGAAGCGAGGCGTTTCTATTTTTTGGTTGTTCATCATCATGGCCGGATTGGCGGGTTTAAACTCTCCCTGGGTCATGGCCCAGAATTTTGCTGACCGACCACCGGTTCATGAAGAACCGCAAGCTGTGACGAAAGCTGATCCATCGCAAAGTGATCAAGAACTTTCCGCGGAGGAAATCCTCAAGAAAACCAAATTTTTTGAGAATGGCAAGCAATACACCTTAGGGAGAGATGATGTCCTGGACATTTCCATCATGCGTCACCCGGAAGTATCCGGGCAATACATCATTAATGCCGAAGGCAATATACAATATGAATTTGTTGGCGATATCAGAGTGAGCGGTTTGACAAAAGATGAGGTGCGCGATGCAATTGCCGAAAAATTGTCCAACTTCATTGTCTCTCCGGATGTGACGGTCAAGATTGTGGGTTATAACAGCAAGGTGGTGTATGTCATTGGAGAAGTTGGTCGTCCAGGAAAGATTTTTATGCGTGGCGACACGATCACCGTCCGAGAAGCCCTTCTGGAAGCGGGTCTTCCTTTATTGACGGCCTCCCCCAAAAAGGGCCGATTGATCACCCCCTCTATGACGGGTAAACCCGAACAGAAAAAGGTCAATGTCGAAGCCTTGCTCTATAAGGGCGATTTGCGTGAAAACCTGGTGATGAAGCCAGGAGATACGCTTTATATCCCGGCCACAGTTTTGGCGAAGGCCATGCGGGCGATTTACCCTGTCACTCAACCCGTCGGCGAGGCAGCCGGTACGACCCGGGCGGTTTATCCGGGATTTTAAACTTCGATGACTTTTTTTACGATTACAACTTAGCGAGGATCTGACATGGACGAATTAAATCAGACAGCATTTTCACCTTTGAATTATTTAAAAATCTTTTTCCGCCGCAAAAGCCTTTTTATTGTGCCTTTGTACGCGGGTTTAATCCTGGGAATTTGCGTGGGGATGATTATGCCCAAGAAGTACCGGTCTTCGACGATTATCCAGGTGGAAGAAGGTAAATCCGATAATCCTTTGTTTGATAACCTAGCGGTTTCAACCAGTGTCAATCAAAGGATGGGGGCCATCCAAGAGTCCATGCTCGGATGGAATAGCCTGGTCAAGCTCGTCAAGAGACTCGGGTTGGATAAGGAGGTCAAGACGCCGGGAGACTTAGAAAATCTCATCATGAAGATCCGCCGCAATATCGATATTCGCCTGCGGGGAGGAAACATCATCGATCTGGCCTATGTGGGGGATGATCCCCAGATCACCCAATCCGTGGTCAAAACGATCACCGAAATTTTCATCGAGCGCAATATTGAAATTCAGAATTCTGAAACTTCCGACGCCATTGCCTTCATCGAGGCGCAGCTGAAAATTTATAAAGGGAAAATCAAATCTTCCGAGATTGCGCTTCTCAAAGAACAGCTGGATGGCTTATTGCTCGATTCCACCGAACAGCATCCGCGGGTGCGCGAATTGAGGACTCAGATTGAACAAAAAAAGAAGGAGTTAGAAAAAGAAAAATTGCAATACTCGGAGGATATGGTTCTGGAAGAGCGCACGACCAATCCCATTATCGAAGAGATCAAGCGTGCCCTCGACAGCATGGAATCAACGACGGTCTCAATCAATCAAGCCGCTCCGCGCAAAGAAAAAGAGGGCGATTTATACAAGGTCATGCTCATCGACAAGATGGACAATGTCATGGCCAGAGACGTGGGAGTCAATACGGCCATTTACAATATGCTTTTGCAGCGTCTGGAAACGGCAAAAATCACCCAGCGATTGCAATCCTCGAAGGAAGGAACAAAATACACAATCCTCGATCCGCCCCGGGTGCCCTTGAGCCCAATTCAACCAAATCGATTATTGGTAGCGTTCATGGGAATGTTTTTGGGTGGAGTGGCAGGAATTGGGTTGGTCCTGTTAACCGAATTTCTGGATAAATCCTTTCTCGATGTTCAGGAGGCCAAAGAATATCTGGGCGTCCCCTTATTGGGCGCGATCTCAAAAATCAATACGATTGAAAGCATTCAGCAAGAAAAAGAACGACAAGGATGGTTTGCCAGCCTTACGGTCATCACCGGATTGGTGTTGGTTCTCATTACCGTGGTTCTGTCCGGATTGATTCATTAAAAAGCCTTTCGCCCCAGATGAGGAGGAAGTTGCATGTATCAACAATATTTCGGTTTTAAAGAATCTCCCTTTAATATCACGCCTAATTCCAAGTTCTTTTTTGCAAGCCTCAGACATACCGAGGCGCTCAATACCATGGTCTACGCAGTTTCGGAACGAAAAGGTTTTGTGGTCATTACCGGGGATATTGGCGCCGGCAAAACCACCGTTTGCCGGGCCCTCGTTAATCAGTTGGATTCCCGAACCCAAGTCGCGTTGATCACCAACACCCTCATGAACGGCCGCGATTTGATTAGCACCATCCTCGAAGATTTGGAAGCGCAATACACCCCTGGGTCGAAGGCCAAATTGCTTTTCCAATTGAATAATTATCTGATTGAGCAATTGCGCGAAAATAATAATGTCGTCCTCATCATTGATGAAGCCCAGAACCTCACGCCTTCGGTTCTCGAAGAGGTGCGCCTTTTATCCAACCTCGAGACCGAAAGCGAGAAACTCATTCAGATCATTTTCCTTGGCCAGCCGGAATTAAAGAAAAAATTGGCAATGAATCGGCTCGAGCAATTGCGACAACGGGTCGCCGTCTATTATCATCTCTCGCCTTTAACCAAAGATGAAGCCCGGGAGTACATTCTTCATCGATTAAAAATTGCCAGCAAGAGCGACCGCCAGTATTTTACGGAGGAAGCCTTGGAGACGGTTTATAATTTTTCCAACGGAGTTCCGCGATTGATCAACCAAATCTGCGACAGCGCCCTCTTAAGCGCTTATGTCGCCGAAGCGGCCCAAGTCACTGACCAGACGATGCGGGAAGTCATTGCGGAATCTCCCATGATCCAAATCACAAGCGGCCAGCCGGTCTTGCCTAAAAAAGAGTCGGCCTTGGCTGAGGATCTGACAACGAAGATTTACTTCAAAGGGTGAGATGGAACGTGCTCGTTTCTGCCTTAGGGTCAATTGCGCTCGCACCAAAAAAGGAGAGACCAAATGAGCAAAATACTCAAAGTGCAAGAAGAAATGAAGGGACACAATTTCAACTTCGTTTCTGCAGCGGTGGAGAAAATGGCGGGTGAAAAAAGCGGTAATTCCTTCGCCGCCAGCCTCGCCCATACCGGCTTTCGCCAGGCCGGTGGACCTTCACCAAAATTAGGCCTCTTGATCAGCATCCTGTCAGGCAGTGCCGTGGTTGGTTTTTCCCTGGCCTTATTGCTTGTTAATATGAAAATGCTGGATCAGGTTAAAACCAATTCGCACTCAAGCCTTCAACTCGATCATGAGTTAAGCCAATTAAACCAGCGGCTGGCAAAGCTGGAGCAGTTCACGGGCGATTTTAAGGAAATGGCTGTCAAAGATCATGAGGATTTCCGAGGCCGATTAACGCAAATCAAAGGTTCAATGACCCATCAGGAAAATGATCTTTTGACCATTGACGAACACATAAAAGGGCTGCAGGGGAACATATCGCAAATAAGCGGCACCATTCAACAAAATGCAGATGAAATCGCCGAAATCAAACACAATAGTAATCTGCTCCAAGCCAAATTAAGCTCTCTGAATTCTATGGGCCAGAATTTGAAAGGGCAATATGATGAGCTCAGGGGCATGTTGAGATTAACGACGGGAAAGACGCAGTAACCATCAAGCCTAAGTCATCAGCTAACGAGAGAAAGGATCACTATGGGAAAGATCACCAGTGCCTTAAAAAAAGCCGCGGAAGAACGCTTGTACCGGATTGATAAGATTGCCAAGATTCGCGAAGAAAGCCGTTTGGTTGTTCGCAAAATGGGCAATTCCAGGGTGGATAGTCGGATTGTTTCCTATTTTGATCCCAAGGCCCTGATCACGGAACAGTATAAAGTTCTGCGGACCAATTTTCTTTCCTTAAATAAAGGTCGGCCGCCCAAAACCATGGTGATCACCAGTTCCCTTCATTCAGAAGGCAAGACCATCACCGCTCTAAACCTGGCTGTTTCTTTGGCGCACACGGTCCATAAGCCAAAGATTCTTATGATTGACGCGGACTTGCGCCGGGGGCGAATTTCTAAATATCTTGGAGTCGAACAGGAAAAAGGATTAACCGAAATCCTGGAGGGAAAAGGCCTTCTTGAAGAAGCCATGTTTCACATCGATCTAGAAAATCTGACATTCATGGCCTCTGGATCGGTACCACCGAACCCTTCGGAGTTATTGGCTTCTGATGCTATGCGCAATCTGATCCATGAAGTTCGGGGAAAGTTTGATTACGTTCTCATCGATACCCCACCCATCATTTCCGTCACCGATGCTGGTATTGTGGGTGCGCTCGCCGAAGGTGTGCTCATGGTAATCCAGGCCGGGCGGACCCAGCGCGGCATTGTTGACCGTGCCACAGAACTTCTGCACCAGGCTCATGCCCGCTTGATCGGGCATGTGTTGACCAATATTGAGTATCATTTGCCGGAATATATTTATCGGTATTTATAAAATCACCAGGCTTATCGGTAACGGCCACGGTCACGAAGCCCGTTTCGTCTCTCGGTAAAGGTAACGAATGGAAGAAAAAAGACGAATAGCTAGTTTTGAAGACCTGGAGGTGTATTGAAACTCTTAGAGCGCGATGCTGATTGTCATGAGGGAGATCATTCCCAAACTTCCTATAAAGGAAAAATTCGATTTAGTCGATCAATTACGTCGTGCTTCTAAGGCACTCCCAAGATTGATCGCGGAAGGATTGCGAAGAGGCATCAAAAATCTGGATTCCAAAAATATCTCGATGACGCCATGGCAGAAAGTAATGAAATGGTTGTGAGTTTGAGACAAACGAAAGATCTTTATTCTCAACATGGGGATTGTCAGCTTTGCATTAAGCTCCTTGATGATGACGATAAGTGTAGTCGACAGTTATATAAACTTGGCGAGGTCTGGAATAATTTCAAAAGTCGATGAACGTCACCGAATACCGATACGGGCATCGTGCCCGTGACCGAAAAACGAAACATAGCGGCTATTGGTTCTGGTGACTTCAACAGTTCCCTGGGACCCCGGGTCAGCTTGCAGACTTGGGGCTGGGGACGAAAGGACAACCATGTCACGATTCCTCATTACCGGCGGCGCAGGGTTTATCGGATCCAATATCGCGGAATATCTGGTTAAGCAAAATCATTTTGTCCGGGTCCTGGATAATTTTGTTTCCGGCAAAGAATCCAATCTGGAATTCTCAAAAGAATTGGGCAGGGATCGATTCGAATTGATCCGGGGAGATATCCGGTCGAAAGACGATTGTGGCCGTGCCTGCCATGGCATGGATTATGTCTTGCATCAAGCGGCCTTGCGTTCGGTCCCCAAATCTCTGACCGATCCTTTGAGTTATAATGATGTCAATATCAATGGAACGCTTTTTATGCTTCAGGCCGCTGCAAAAAACAAAGTGAAGCGCTTTGTGTTTGCCTCTTCCAGTTCGATTTATGGCGACACTGACAAATTCCCGCAAAAAGAGGAGCACTTGCCCCTTTTGATTTCCCCTTATGCATTAAGCAAATTGACGGGCGAATACTATTGCCGAATTTTCTCGGAATTCTTCCAGGTTGAAACCGTGTGCCTGCGTTATTTCAACGTCTTCGGTCCCAAACAGGCCCTCGATGACGAATATGCCGTTGTCATTCCCAAATTCATTCATTGTCTCATGCACGATGAACCACCGCCGATCTTTGGGACAGGTAAACAATCGCGTGACTTTACCTATATTGACAACGTAATCAGCGCGAATTATTTAGCCGCGACGACTTCCAGCATTAAACATGAGATTTTCAATGTTGCCAATGGCCAGGATAACACCGTCCTCGAGCTGGTCCGCGCGCTTAACCGAATTTTGAAGAAAAATATTGAGCCCGGCTTTCTTCCCGTCAGACCCGGCGATGTATTTCGTACGTTCGCGGATGTTTCTAAAATCAAGGCAAAATTGAATTTTACTCCCTTAGTGGATTTTGAGGCCGGACTTTTCCGAACCGTCGAGTATTTTAAAACCTTATACAGTGGGGCCACGAAATGAAGATTTTGTTACCCAAAAGCCTCAGAGAAATTCTGCACTATCGCGACCTGTGGTGGATGCTCACCCTGCGAGATATCCGAATCCGTTATAAGCAGGCCATCATGGGATTTTTATGGGCGCTCTTTATGCCCATTGTAGCCATCTTTGCCGGCATCCTTATCAAAAAGGCCATGGCATTCATGGCCGGACAGGCCATGGATGAAAAGGCCATTGTAGCCATGACCTTTAAGGTGCTACCCTGGACCTTTTTTGCCAGCTCCATCCGTTTCGCGGTGCAAAGCCTCGTCGGCAATAGCAGTCTCATCACCAAAATTTATTTCCCCAGGGCGGTTCTTCCTTTGTCGGCAGTCTCCGCCTGTTTTTTTGATTTTTTAATAGCCGCGCTCATTCTGCCTGTTTTAATCGTCATTTTTCGAGCCCCGGTTAATCTTTACTATCTTTATCTGCCATATCTCATCTTGCTTGTTGTGCTTTTCACCTTGGGCGTCGGTTTATTGCTCTCGGCGGCGAATTTATTTTACCGAGACGTAAAGTACATCGTGGAGATCATCCTCATGTTCGGTATTTTTTTCACCCCGGTTTTCTATGATGCGAATTCCTTGGGGAAGTTTGGAACAATCATGCGGTTAAACCCAATCGGGAGCATTCTGGAATCCATCAACCAGGTCATCAGCTTCAATCAGCCGCCGGATTCGGGTTGGTTAAGCTATGCTTCGGTTTGCTCATTGGGAATGTTTTTACTGGGATTTTACTTTTTTCACAAATTTGAACCGGCTTTTGCCGAAAACATTTAAAAAAAGGGTACAAGGTCGATGAATGATTCCATGAAGTTTGAAGGTATTTGGAAAAAGTTTCGGCGGGGAGAAAAGTTTAATTCTCTGCGAGATGCTATTCCGGCATTTTTTAAGAATGCCTTGAACACCAAAGCCGAGGAAATCTTGGCCGACCAGGAATTCTGGGCGGTCAAAGACGTCAGTTTCTCCATTAAGAAGGGAGAGGTCGTCGGTATTATGGGACTCAACGGCGCCGGAAAAAGCACCATCCTCAAACTTTTGTCCCGAATTATGTTTCCGACGCGAGGACGGATAACAATTCATGGAAGACTTTCGGCGCTCATCGAGGTGACCGCCGGATTTCATCCGGACCTAACTGGACGAGAGAACGTGTATCTCAATGGAGCGATCCTGGGAATGAAAAGGAAAGAAATCGACGCCAAATTTGATCAAATCGTGGATTTCTCAGGAATTGCGGAATTCATTGATACGCCGGTCAAGCGGTATTCTTCTGGCATGTATTCGCGGCTGGGTTTCTCGGTGGCCGCCCATGTCGATCCGGAAATTCTTCTGGTCGATGAAGTATTATCCGTGGGCGATATTTCTTTTCAGGCCCGCTGCGCTGAAAAGATGCGCGACCTACTCAAATCGGGTGTGACCATCATCCTCGTGTCCCATAATTTGGCCCTGATTCAAAGCTTGTGCCAGCGGGCCATCCTCGTTGATCATGGACAGGTTCTCAGAGACGGCACGACCATAGAGGTCCTTCCCCATTATGAAAACATCGTCCTAAAAATGCGCGAGGATATGATTCATCGCAGAATCGAGGATACCTCAGGCCGCGGCATCAAGGCCAAGGTTCACAATCCGGTTATGATCACGGGAGTCGGACTGTTTGATCAATTGGGGCAAAGTAAAAACAGATTTCAATTGGGCGATGAACTTCACCTGGCCATCCATTACCGGGCCATTGAGAGAATTGAATCACCGATTTTTTCCGTTGAGATCATTCGTGCGGATGGCGTCGTGTGTTGTTTGGCGCGGACCGATGTCAATAATCCCCTGCTTCCCTATATACAGGGAGAGGGCAGGATTAAACTCGATTTCGGCGTTCTGAATCTCGGGGCCGGAATCTATCAGGTGAAAGTCGTCATTTATGACCAGGTCACGATGCATCCTTATGTCACCCGGGCCGAGGAGATTGTCAGATTCGATGCCGGAGGGAACACCATTGTTTATCAACCAATTTTCTATCCTCCGTCGCGTTGGGAGATCAGGCATTTGAATCCACCCTCAAGAGAAAAAGTGAAGACGGTTTACGAAAATGATTTTCAATAAGAAGAAAAAGAACATTCGCGAGCATTTGGTTCTGCTCAGAAGAATCCCCGCACCGCCCAAAGGGGAGTGGGGGGGAATGGAACGATTAATGCTGGATTGGCTGGAGCGGATTGATTACGAATCCTGCCATGCCACCATTGCGGTTTCGCCGGGATGGGGAGGCAGATTTCATCAGGAAACCGTGGCGCGGAATTTACCGGTTCGGGTTGTGGAATTCCCTTTCTCGCTTGAAGTTGGACCGGGGCGGAGATTTGTAAGGATATTTTTATTTCTGAAGAGGCTCCGGCCCACGGTCACGGTTTTTCTCCAAGGGTGGTTTTGGGAATTCCGTTTACCGGATTTGATCGCCGCTAATCTTTTGACCGGCGGTCGGGTATTCATGCATGAAAATTTGGGCGCGGATGCTCCGATACCAAAAACCAGCCGGAAATATTTTGGTTTGATTCCAGGATTCGCGCTCTGGTGGTATCACCAGATAGGAATGTCCAGCGGCAGAGCCCTATTGACCAAAAAAATTATTACCGTCAGCCAAGGTTTGAAAGATCGCATGGTGGAATTATGGAAATATCCTTCCAATAAAATTCAGGTCATTTACCACGGGGTCGATACGGCTCGTTTGAGTCATTCCGGGGAATTGCGCGAGCGGATGAGACAAGAGCATGGAATTAAGTCAGAAGAGAAGATGATCATGATGCTTTGCCGGCTGACAAAACAAAAGCGCGTCGATCGGGCCCTGGAGGCATTCGCCGCCATCTCGAAGGAGTCACCGCAAGTCCGAATGACGATTATTGGCGGAGGGCCTCAGGAACAGGAATTAAAACGACTGGCGGCGACGTACTCACTCAACGGGACCGTCAGGTTTCTTGGCCATGTGGATCATCCTAAGATTTATTTGACGATGAGCGATATTTATCTTTTAACCAGTGATAACGAAGGTCTGAGTCTGTCGCTCATGGAAGCCATGGCTTGCGGATTAATTTGTGTTTCCACCGATTGCCCTGGCTCTGGTGAGGCTATTGAGAATGGCGTCAATGGGTTTCTCACCGAAATGAGTCCATCGGGGGTACGGGCGGGTCTAAAGAAGGCTTTAACCCTGACTTTGGAACAAAGAATCCAGATGGGCGAGCTCGCCAGAAAGACCGCCTTGGAAAAATTTGAAATTAATCAGAATATCCAAAGAATATTCGAGGTTTTTGGTATTCCATTTGACCACAAAGCTTTTTCCAATTCGTTCTCGCAACCCGCAAGCCAGGCACTCATCGGTTCGCGGGAATTTATTGAATGGTTGAATAAGGCATGATGAACCCAAAGATATTTATTATCACGGTCAACTGGAACAGTTTTTTGGATGTCTCGGTCTGTTTGGAGTCTCTGCGGAAAGTGGACTATCCCAATTTTCGCGTGATCGTCGTTGATAATGGCTCAACCGACGATTCCTTAAAACGCATTCGGGAATTGTATCCGGAAGTGATCCTCATTGCGCATGCCGAAAATCTAGGCCTGGCTGCCGCGAATAATAGCGGGATCCGATATGGGCTAAAGGATGGAATGGACTTCGGTTTGATCCTCAACAACGATGCGGTGGTGGATTCCCAGATCTTGAAGATTTTTATACAAGCAGCCCATGATCATCCCAAAGCCGGGATCTTTGGTGCCAGGATTTTTTATTTATCGTCGCCTGATCGGATCTGGTGGGCGAAACCGCAATGGAACCCCGAAACTGGCGAATTCTTCAACGAAGGCCACGATCAAATCGAGGATCCACAAAATCCTTTATTGCCGGGAGAAATCGCTTATGCCAATGGCTGTGCGTTATTTTTCCGTCGGGAAGTCGCGGAAACAATTGGCCTCATGGATGAGCGATTCTTTATTTATTTTGAGGAAATCGATTGGTGCTGGCGCGCTCGGTCCGCCGGATTCCAAATCAGGTTCGAACCACAGGCCAAGGTCTGGCATAAGGTCGCGGCTTCTTCTGGTGGCAGGCGCTCGCCGGTTATGACCTATTTCGAAACCCGTAACAAATTTCTTTGGGCCAGCCGCAATCTGTCGAGGTCAGAGCGACGTCGGTTTTGTGGGAAACTGATCAGATCCTTTCTTTCTTCCACTTTTTATAGCAAAGAGACCCTCTTGGCCAAAAGAATTTATTGGGACCTGCGTCATCTCATGAGCTCCCACGGAAAGGCTAAACTTCGCGGCCTTCTGGACTATGTCTGCGGTCGATTTGGGAATTGCCCGCCCTGGATCCGCCGTTTGCCATCACCCCCGATTTTTTCCTTAAGAAAAAAAATATTATTGATTGTTAAAGGTTTTTATTTCCCTTTGCGGAATGGCGGGCAAATGCGGACTTGGAATTTTATCCGAGCCTTGGCCCCGGAGCATGATTTGTTTTTATTAAATATTTATGAAGAGCCGATGGAACCGAGGTTCGATGAAAAGGATTGTGCCGCGAAATTTCAACGGACCTGGCAAGGGAGGAAGCGGCCGGACAATGGATACGGCCTTTCTCTGCGGCAAAGAATCAGCAAATTCATCCGCGGGATTCCCTGGGAATTAAATCCCGATGGGCAACCAGAGATTACCGACGAGCTTGCCCGGGCCTTTTCGCAAGCGCCGTTTGACTATGTGTTGGTGCGTTACCTGGCCCAGGCTCAATACCTGGAAAAATACCGGGGGCGCTTGCGGGAAAAAATCATTTTGGATCTGGACGATTTGGAAACCCAAAAAATTTTCCCTCTGACAGCCATCGAAGGATATCGTGATCTCTATGATTTGTGGAGAAAGCGCCTCAATTTGTGGATCTATGAACGCTATCATAAAAGCTTTCTTAGGCAAGTGGCCTGCACGATTGTTTGCTCAGAAAAGGATCGTCAATATCTTCTAAAAAATGATTGGACCAAAAAAATTACAGTCATTGCCAATGCGCTCGATTTGGATACCATCTCCTTAACATCGCGAAGATTCCCATCGGCTGCGAAGGCAAGTCCCGCGCTCTCGGGGGAAGGCGAAGCCGTCGCTGTCTCGGTTCCCTCTCAACCCTTTAATTTTCCTCGGGACCAAGGTCTTGAGCCTCTCGAAGACGCCTCGGGCCAACCACCATCCACCTTCACCCTGGCCTCAAACGAAGGGACGCCGAGAGAGAGATTCGGCAACCTCGTCGGATCGATCAATGAAAACAAAACCAAGGAGATTCTTTTTGTAGGATCTTTATTTTATAAACCAAACTGGGAAGGTATCGTTTGGTTTGCGGAAAAAATTTTTCCAAACATTTTGCTGAAGGAACCCGAGGCAAGATTAGTGATTGTGGGGTGCCGTCCGCGGCCGGAGGTTATTGCTTTGAGCCGGCAAGAAGCCATCACGCTCTATGCGGATGTCGACGATCTTTCCACTTTCTACCAGCGCTCTAGCCTCGTTATTGTCCCGATCCGCATTGCGGGAGGAACAAGAATTAAAATTCTGGAGGCTGCTTTATTTCAGAGACCGGTCGTGACAACGACCATTGGAGCCCAAGGATTGGAGATGGTGGCCAACAAGCATTGTTTGGTTGCCGATAGCGAAGACGGCTTTGCCCAGGCTTGCCTTAGACTTCTCCGGGAACCATCCTTAACGGCAAGATTAGTTCAGGAAAATGCGCATCTGGTCCGATCTTTGTACAGTTACTCGACGGCAAAAAAAAAGATTTTAGAAATATTCAATGGGTGTCTTAAAGCGGGGGCAGCTTAAACGATGAATATCTGTCTCTTGTGCCGAAATTTTCATAAAGATAGAGGAGGGATTGAGACCTTCACCCGCGACTTTGCCTTGGCCCTTGTCTTACAGGGGCACGCGGTCCATATCATTGCTCAGGATATTGGAGAATATAACCGGAGGATTCTGAATCCTTTGATTCATGTTCATCATGCGGCATTTAAGGTGAAACCGTTTTTAGGTTATTGGAGGCTGGACCATTTTTTCCCCATTGAAGACCTTCACTATTCCAAGGCCGTCGCTGCAAAAGTGAGAGAAGTCAGCCAAATTCATCACCTTGATATTGTGGAAACCATGGATTATTTTCGGCAAGGGTATTGGTTGGCCCGCCAAAAAAATCTCCCGTTATTTTTTCGGCTGCACGGCTGGATCTTTAATCGTTCCCACGGCCGGATCGATCCTTTTCCGACGTTGAGCTTAAGGGAACTGATTTCTTGGAAAATGCAAAAGGATACCTTGGCTGCTTCCGATGGGATTGCGGCCGTTTCCGCCGATACTGCCGATTTCGCCAAAAAAATCTGGAATCTCCATAATAAAAATGTCAAAGTCATCCACAATGGAATCGACAGCCAACACTTTTATCCAGGAGAAACTATTCGTCACCAAAGCGTATTGTTTTCCGGAAGGCTGACTCGTAATAAAGGGATTCATACCTTGGCCGAGGCGATCCCTTTGGTTTTGAATCAGTGCCCGCAGACCACCTTCATCATTGCCGGGAAGGAAACCACCGTTCAAAAAGATCAATCCGTGATCGAAATGATGAAGGCGACGGTTCCCGCCGATAATTTCGTTTGTTTGGGAGAAATATCGAAGCAAGAATTGATCTCGTATTATCAAAAAAGTTCTATTTTTGTGCTGCCTTCCATCTATGAATCATTTGGTTTGGTGGCCCTGGAAGCCATGGCCAGTGGTTGTGCGGTTGTCGCTTCCAATGTGGGAGGGCTTAAAGAAATCATCGAAAACGAAAAGGATGGATTGCTTGTGCCGCCCGCCGATCCCGTTGCCCTGGCCGAGGCGGTTATCCGGTTGTTGAAGAATCCGGCATTCCGAAAGGAACTGAGCGTCCAAGCCATGGCTAAAGTCAATCAAAAATTCACTCTGGAGCGCGTGGTCCGGGAATCCATTGAGGCTTACGAAGAAGCCATTGCTTCCTTTAGAAATGAGCGACCGCGGCAGGTGTTAAGAGGAGACATCGCCTCAGCTTAATTGTGAACGTCATCAAGGAAAAACAGATTTATGGAAAACACATCCACCATTGTTGACAACCGGGGGAAAAACATGAAAACAACTAGGCCTGATCAAACTTGCGTGCCACAATTCTTAAATGGCGCAGACCAAAAAAAAACTGTGCCCGCCATCCGCATTATGTTCATCAACTCCGCTGCCAATATTTTCGGCGCCGAACGCTGTCTTTTGACCATCCTCGATCATCTGGACCATTCGCGTTTTCATCCGGTCGTGCTGTTGCCGCACTCCGGATCACTTCAGGAGGAGCTGGAAAAACGAGGAGTGAAAACCATTTTGTACGACTACAAGTTTAGGCCTTTGAAAAACAGCCTCCGGCGATTTTGGGATTTGACCCGTTTTATGACGCAGCTCATTCGAAACGAAAGAATCTCCATTGTTCATATCAATCTGCACTATTACGCCAGCAATTTCTGGCTGGCATTTTTCTTAACGAAGGTTACGGTCGTCAGCCATGTTCGATCGCCGTTATGGTTTCATCCGTTTGAGAAATTCGTGATGAGCCGACACCACAAAATTCTGTTTGTCTCAAAGGCGGTGCGGCAAAAGTTTGTACAAAAGCGCCGCTCGGATGCGTTGATCCGATTTCGCCCTGAGCAACTGGAAGTGCTTTATGATGGGCATGACCTGCAAAAATTCCAGTTGCCCAAACGCGATATCTTAAGGAAAGAATTCAAGCTCGACCCGCAAGACAGAATTATTTGTCTCATTGGGGCCATTGATTCGGTCAAAGGCCAGGATGTGTTGATCGAAGCCGCGGGCATCGTCAACCGGACGTATCCCAACGCTCGTTATTTCATCATCGGAAGCCAATACAAACACAGTCCGGAAAAACAGGCTTATGCCCTCAGGCTCAGAATAATGGTCGATGAATTAGGGTTAAAGGGAAAGGTTTTCTTCACCGGATACCGTGATGATGTCCCGGAAATTCTTCCGGAGATTGACATCCTCGTCCAACCCAGCTCTCACGAGGCCTTGGGCGGCAGCATGCTCGAGGCGATGTGTGCGGCAAAGCCCGTCATCGGGTTCCAGATTGACGCAGCGATGGAAGTGATCGGTGAGGAAGAAGCCGGCATTGTGCTCAAAGAACGGACCGGGAAATCTTTGGCCCAGGCCTTAATTTTTCTTTTGGAGAACCCAAAGGAGGCAAGACACCGAGGCTTGGCCGGGCAAAGTCGGGCGCGGCGGTTTTTTGATATTAAGAACAGCAATGAACGATTGATGCAAATTTATACTCAAGCGGTTTCGAAAAGATCGGAGAGGCCCTAAATGGTCGACGTGATTATGCCCGTGTATAACAGCGCGGACTTCATCGAAGAGGCCTTGGAATCAGTGTTAGCTCAAACCTATCAGCCCTTGCGAATCTGGGTGATCAATGACGGCTCCAGCGATCAAACGCCGCAGCTGCTTAAATCTTATGAGAGGCGCTATCCCGATAAGATCAGGATCCTGCATAAACCAAATGGTGGACCGGCCTCGGCCAGGAATATGGGTTTGCAAAAAACAACGGCTCCCTATATTGCATTTCTGGATGCCGATGATATTTGGTTGCCGCAAAAATTGGAGAAAGAGGTGGCGGTCCTTAAAGCCAATCCTGCGATCGGGTTGGTTTACTGTGACAATTTTTTTGTCAATGAGCATGGCGCGACGATCGAAAATTACATCCGCAAGGTGGGATTTTACCGAGGCGCCGCGCTTTTGGATTTCTTCATGGAATTTTTTCTCATGATTCCGGGAGTCGTTGTGCGCCAAGCCTGTTTTATGGATGTCGGACTATTCGACGAAAATCTGCAAGTCGGCGAGGATTTTGATCTTTTCTTACGAATTTTGCAAAAATACCCAATCGAGTGTGTCCGGGAAAAATTATGGAAACGCCGGGTGCTTTCCAATAGTTTGAGCCGACGGGATTTTATTCTGGCGGCCACCAATGATCTGAAAACGGTTCATCGTTTCCTGGAACGCAATCCGGATTTCTATGTTCAGTTTGAGCCGCAGATCAACGAGCGCCTGGCACAACTGCATTTTTCTCTGGCCTATCAGGCCTTGGAAAAAGGCAAAAATGACGTCGCGCTTAAAAATTTTCTCGCCTCGCTCGAGAGAAAATTTTCTTTGGTCACGGTTAAGAATATTGCCCTTTGCAGTTTGCCTTATCAGGTCAGGACTCAATTAAAAAAAACCCGGACCGCATTTGTAGCCGGAACCACCATCTTCTAATCCCATGGTTTCTATCCTCATCCCCACATACAACTGTGCGAAATATTTACCGAATGCGTTGGCAAGCGTCTTGACCCAGACTTACGGTGATTATGAAGTCTTGGTGATCGATGATGGATCAACCGATGGCACAGCCCAAGTCGTGGCCAAATTTCAGGATGATTTTGGCGGCCGTTTGAAATACATTTACCAGGAAAATCAGGGTCTCGCCTGCGCCCGCAATACGGCCATTGAAAATGCCAAAGGAACATATTTGGCGCTTTTGGATGCGGATGATGTGTGGCTTCCCCATCGACTGAAAGAAACTCTCCACTCCATGGAGGCGGACGCCCAAATTGGGCTGGTTCACGCCAACATCCGCTGCATTGATGAGCAGGGAAAAACGATTGGGGTTCCTCATCGGGACCCAGCCTATCTATCCGGGAACATCTTTGACCATATCTTTGTCCGACGGGCAGATATTTCGTGTCCAACGGTCCTGTTCCGCAGAGAGTGCTGCGAGAAAGTGGGTTTGTTTGATCCAAACTTAGCGCGGCTGGGGTGTGAGGATCGAGATTTATGGTTGCGGATCGCCCGCCATTATAAGATTGCCTACGTCCATAAAGTTCTGGCTTTGTATCGGGTGAGTCCGGCCAGCATGAGCCGGCAGCGTTTGAAAATGTTGCAGGCGCGGCTTTACGTCATCAATAAATTTTGTCCGCCCGATTCAGCCCACCGAGGTTTACGCAATGAAGCCCTCGCTAAAGTTTACCGCGACCTTGGAGACGAAGCGCTCCTCGCGCAGGATTTTGCCGAGGCGCGGCGGCAATATGGGCGGTCGATCCGATTGAATCCGAGAGGGGTCTGGAGCTGGATTAATTTTTGTAAAACCATTGGTAAATGAAGATCTTCCCCAACTTGCGCGCCGATATTGGTCGATCTATTCGGGATCCCAAAGATCCTAAAAATATTTACTTGATATTTGAACAGGGGATCTGGGCCTTGATCGCGTATCGCTTTGGCCGCTGGGTAAGGACGATTCCCATCCCATCGTGTCGCACCTGTTGAAGGGGTTGGCTTTTTTGTGGCTTTAATCGATCGAATTGACGATGGGAATTTCCATTCCGACCAGCGTCCGCATCGGCAAAGGGTGTTCCATCGGACACTTTGGCGGAATCATTCTTCATAGCGATGTCGTGATGGGCGAAGATTGCTCGCTCAGGCCCGGCGTTATTTTGGAAACACGCGGACTGGGCCAAAGGGGTGCGCCGCATTTGGGCGACCATGTTTACGTCGGGGTGGGGGCCAAAATCCTGGGGCCGGTGCGCATCGGCCACCATGCCAAAATCGGCGCCAATGTGGTGGTCCTTAGGAACGTCCCGGACTGCGCGACCGCCGTCGGAATTCCAGCCAAAATTGTGAGGGAAACCCATGCTGGCGACACTTAAAGAGTTCGGTCCCATTACGTTTTATATTATTGCGTTGGGCTTTTTTCTTTTGTCGGTGACGGGCCGGCCCAAATGGAGCTTACTATTGACCATTGGACTGGCGCCTTTGCGCAATGTCGTTGAGCGTCTTGACATCTTTCCCATGGGCAAAGACCTTTTGGATGTCTTGATATTCGGACTTTTGGTTGGCTGGATCCTAACGTCGCTCCTGCGCCGCGACAAATTGTTCACCCGTTGTGCCGTCAATCCGATTGCCATCACCCTCATCCTTTATTCCCTTTTTACCGTGATCATGGGAAGCCTGTATTTAAAGAATCCATTGCTTTTTGATGTCACCGATGACCGGATCCAAGACTGGAAGAATTTCATTCTTCTCCCCGTCCTGTTTTTTTTAACCTTCAATCTCATCGAGGATCGCAAATGGATCAAACGTGTTTTATGGGTGATGGCCGGTTCCATGATTTTGATGAATTGCTACACGACGACTCAGATCTCCTGGTTTACGAATCTGGCCTCTCGGGAAAAAATTGTTTCGACCTTTGTTTATTTGGGGCCCAACGAGGTCGCGGCCTTTTATAACCAATACACCATCATTCTTTTAGGAATCTATTTCTGTATGCGCAAAAGCCTCATCAAGCTATTGTTGCTGGGACTGATTGCGACCAATATTTTTTGTGTCTTGTTTTTGTTTTCACGGGGGGCTTATCTGGGGCTCTTGGGTGGCATGGTCCTTCTGGCATTCTTCAAGAAGAGAATCTTGATTGTCCCATTGATTCTGTTCGGGATTTTTTGGCAGGCGGTTCTGCCGCAAAAAGTGATTGAGCGCATTGAAATGACGACGGATGTTTATGGACACTTGGAATCATCGGCCGCCGACCGGCTGGTCATCTGGGGCGAAACGATGGATGTCATCACCAAGCAGCCGGTTTTTGGTTTGGGGTTTGGTGTCTTTCGGCATCTGGGTTTTATTTTGAAAGACACGCATAATATTTATTTGAAAATTTTGGTGGAACAGGGCGTCTTTGGATTATTCATTTTCCTGATTCTCATCATCGTTTTTTTCCGGGAAGGGTGGAGTCTGTATCGACAAGGCAACGATGATTTATCGCGGGGATTGGGATTAGGATTTGCGATCGCGATCGGTGTTCTTTTGGTGAACAATCTGTTCGGTGACCGCTGGACTTACTGGGAGATCAGCGCCTTTATGTGGGCCTTTGCCGGACTGGTCTGCCGTTACCGTGTCATTGTGCAAGAAGAAGCCAAGTACCGCAAGACTGTCTCTGCGCCACAAAAGCCCTTCAAATCTAAACGCAAGGTTTTTCCCGACGAACCGCTGCTGGGATACAGTAATTAGTGCATCGGTTCGCCTGAAATTTTCATGCTCATCGCGCATTGTGTGTGCAGTCCGGTTGTACCCTTGAGGTTTCAATTTGGAATTACCAACTCCTAAAATCGAGATCGTCTTATTGACCGATTGCTTGGCTGATCTTGGGGCCGGCGCGGAAAAGCAAATTTTTGAACTCGCCCGCCGGCTCGACAAAGAACGCTACTCGGTGACCGTGGTTAGTCAGGACACCATCAGTCCAATAACCCGCCAACAATTGGACCAAGCCAATTGTTCGGTTTTGGTACTTCGGGTTAAGCGAATCTATGGACTTTCGGGTCTCATCCAAGGTCGAAAATTTTATCGCTTCCTTCGCCAAAGACGGGTGAAGATCGTTCAAACCTATCATTTTGGTTCGGATATCTGGGGGGCATTTTGGGCCCGGCGCGCCGGGGTTCCTTTGATCATTTCGAATCGCCGCGACATGGGATTTTGGCGCCGGCCATGGCACGGGGTTTGTTACTGGCTGATCCGTGGATGGGTCAAAAAAATTGTTGCGGTCAGCCATTCGGTCAAGGCACGAGTCATGCAAACCGAAAACGTTTCGGCCAACCGTATTGAGGTCATTTATAACGGCGTCGAGATTCCCCGCGGTCTTCCGGCCTCGAAAAAAAAAGATTTGCGAAGATCCCTGGGGATTTCGGATGAGGACGTGGTTCTTATTCAGGTGGCCAATCTTCGCCCGGTCAAAGGGCATGGCTTCCTCATCGAGGCCCTCGGGCGTCTCGTGACCCAATTCCCCCAGGTGAAATTGGCCCTCGTTGGCGAAGACACGATGAGGGGAGACTTGCAACGACGCGTTGAAAAAAGTGGATTAAAAAAGCAGGTTTTATTTTTGGGAAAACGTGATGACGTGCAGGAGCTTCTTACAATCGCCGATATCGGCGTCATGCCGTCTTTAAGTGAAGGGATGTCCAATGCGATTCTTGAATATATGGCGGCAGGGATACCGGTTGTGGCCACCTCCGTTGGAGGGAATCCCGAATTGGTCAAGGATGGTTTCAATGGTCTATTGGTTCTTCCTCAAGATGTGGATCAGCTCGAATTAGCCCTGGCCGCTCTCATCCGTGATTCCTCTAAACGTGATCTCATGGGCGCCATCGGACGGCGCATGGCCGAAGAGGATTTCTCCTTCGCCAAAATGGTAAAGGATTACGCAGCCCTGTATGAAACTGTCTTCCCGCCGCCGGTGCGGATCTTGCATTTTGTCAGCAGTCAAGGAGTCTTTGGGGCCGAACAAGTCATCCTTTCCTTGGCCAAGTTTTTTAACAATGGAAATTATCAAGCGGTCATCGGTGCCGTCCATGACCGGCGTTTTCCCCAGAGCGACGCAGTGATTCAAGCCGCCCAGGAGCTCAAACTCCCGACGATTCGAGTGTCTTGTTCCTACCGTTTTGATTGGGCTGCGATTTTTGAATTGAAAAAATTGCTTCAAGAGATGCGCATCGATGTTCTTCATACCCACAACTACAAATCGGATCTCATAGGACTCCTGGCCGCGCGCTTAGCCGGAGTGCCCGTGGTCGCAACGGCTCATGGCTTTACGGGAATGACGAAGGCAGTTTCGAGTTATGAAAAATGGGATCGGTTTATTCTGGAACGGTTCTTTGACCGGGTGATTGTGGTGACCGAAGAGCTATTGACGAAATGTTCTCCAGAAAAACGACGGGTCATCCGTAATGGACTGGATATTTCCCGTTTCCATGTCGAAGCAGCCAAGGGTTTGGAATTCCGCAAAAAATTTGGGCTTTCGCGCCATCATGTGGTTGTCGGAACCGTGGGACGGTTAAGTCCGGAGAAAAACCAGAAGTTGCTGTTAGAAGGCATGCGGCCTTCCTTAAAGAAAAATCCCGAGCTTCGGGTCATGATCGTCGGAGAAGGGCCGGAGAAGGGCAACCTCGTTTCGTTTTGCTGGCAAGAAGAGATCACATCCAATGTGATTTTTTGCGGCCATATCAAGGATATGCCTTCGGCCTATCAGGCCATGGATCTTTTTGTGCTTCCTTCCTTAAGGGAAGCAATGCCATTGACGATCTTTGAAGCCATGGCATCGAGCGTGGCGGTCATTGCCACTCGAGTCGGCGGAGTCCCATCGGTGATTGAAGATGGGCGGACCGGCCTCTTGGTCGAGGCCGGCGACAGTCCGGCATTGGCGGCGAAGATTGAATTCCTTTTGAATCGTCCGTCGCACCGTTCGGCTTTAGCAAAGGCCGGTTTGCAGGCCGTGCAAAAGCATTTTTCCAATTTGGAAATGTGCGAGCAGTACAAAAAAGTTTACGAAGAATTAATCCGCTTAAAATCCAACCCTACCAACCAAGCCAAGCGGGAACAATATGCCACTGCTTAAGGAAGGGATCTCAATGCAGCTACTTTTTCTTG
This sequence comes from Candidatus Omnitrophota bacterium, assembly GCA_023247725.1. GTDB lineage: Bacteria > Omnitrophota > Gorgyraeia > Zapsychrales > JAHFFX01 > JAHFFW01. The sequence goes on from JAHFFW010000003.1 coordinate 111,177, forward strand.
CGCCTCGCCTGCCTTTACCGGCCGATACCGGCGGGAAAATCCGCACGTACCATATTTTGAATCAATTGGCTAAACGATTTACGGTGCACCTGGTCTGTTTTTCCTTCGATGAAAATGACCGGCCATGGGCCCATTCCTTGGAAAAAAAGGGATTGAAAATAACGTTGGTCCCGTATCAGGAACCGCCATTCTTTGCGAAAACCAGCCGGATTCTATTTTCGTCCTTGCCCTATTCCATTCTCAAATATTATTCCCGGGCGATGGAAAATGTTTTGGAACGATTGATTCAAGCGGAAAAATTCGACGCGGTGCATGTGGACCATTTGCACATGGCTATTTACGGTTCTCGGTTTTCTGGCCAACCTCGCGTCCTGGATGAACACAATGTGGAGTACGTGATTCTCAGGCGCTGCGCGCAGATTGAGAAATCCCGGATCAAAAAGAAAATTTTTATCGATCAGTCGCAGAAAATGCAGGCCTTTGAAATGCGCGCTGTCCACGGATTCTCCCGGTGTTTGACGGTGTCGTTAGAGGATTGCCGGTCTTTAATGAATGGGACTCTCGATGCCGGGCATTGCCAGGTGGTTCCCAACGGGGTCGATACCCAATATTTTCGTCCGGCCATCGGCATACCGAGGGATGAGGAACAAAGTTTGGTGTTCACCGGTTCCTTGGACTGGTGGCCGAATGAAGACGCCATTGTTTACTTTTGTCAGGATATTTTGCCGCAAATTTGGCGCCAATTGCCGCGATTAAAATTTGTGATCGTAGGAAAATCTCCCAGTCAGCGGATTCGGGCATTGATGGCCGCCGAACCGCGAATCGTGGTGACGGGAAGGGTTGACGATGTTCGTCCGTTTCTTTCTGCGGCGCGAGTTTTTGTTGTCCCTTTGCGCGTCGGCGGCGGCACGCGGCTGAAAATTCTCGAGGCGATGGCCATGCAAAAAGCGGTCGTATCGACCACGCTGGGAGCCGAGGGTATCCAATGCGCTTCGGGAAAAAATATTCTCATCGCCGACGAACCGCAGGACTTCGCCAGCCAGGTCGTGGCCCTGGTGCGTGACGAAGGCAGAGCCATGTCAATCGGCAAAGCGGGCCGTGACCTCGTATGTTCCACCTATGATTGGGAGATCGTGGGAAATAAATTGGAATCGATTTATCGGGAACTCTTCCATGCGAGTTAAAACCAAACAAGGTCAAATCAACGTTGGCAATATTCTCATGGGCGGATTCTTGACCGGAATCATCCTCGCCTTCATTGTTGCCTTTTTTCTCTACGGCATCTACAAAACTTATAAAGCGATGAAAGCCCCGCGGCGTTTTTCCGCGGTCGCGCCGGTTCCTCCCCAAGAAGGAACCACGTTGTTTGTGGCCTCCAGCCTTGACCGTATTTTTTCCGATGGAATGACCTTGAAAGAACCCGCCTTTTCGACGGAGGTTTCCCTTGCTCAGGCAAAAAATGAATATGAATCCTTCCAGGTGGTTGTTCAAACAACCAACACGGCACTTAAAAAGGTCTGGTTCGAGGTCTCCGACCTCATTGATCCCGCCTCCGGGGCCAGGATTGATCACGGCAATATCCTTTGGCGCGTGGTGGGCTATGTTCCGACGAAGCAACCGTATTATCCCGTCAAATTCGTAGGGAACTGGCCTGATCCTTTATTGCCCGCTCAACCGATCGATGTGGACGCACCGAAGACTCAACCATTTTGGTTTACCATTTACGTCCCCCAAAACGCTCAAGCCGGTCGCTATCAAGCAAAGATCTGGATGAAGGCCGAAGGACTTTCGACGCCTCGGGAAATTCCGGTATCTTTAAAGGTGTTCAATTTTGAATTGCCCAAACAAAACACCTTGAAAACCGCCTTTGATTTTTACGAAGGACAAACGTACAAACGTTATCCGCAAAAGGAGAATGAAAGTAACGAGGCTTATCAGGCCAGAATCGGTGCGCTCAATGACAAATTCCTCATCCTGATGCTGCAATACCGAATGAATCCGATCCTCAATGTGGATCCAACCTCTCCATCAGATTTGGCCAGGGTGGATCGGTACCGCTGGTTTGGGCTCAATAACTTTTCCATCGGGAAAAAGGGAGGGACCTTCAACAATAATTGGCCGGCGACCGACGAGGAAATCGAGGCCTTGCGACCCGTTTATCAGGGCTATGGCGAAATGCTAAAATTCAACAAACTTCTTCCTTACAACTACATCTACACGTGGGACGAGGGGAATGTTGGCAATCCCCGCGTCGCAAAGATTTGTTCTATGATCCATCGGGCCTATCCGAAATTAAAAAATATGGTCTGTTACCACGGATTCTGGGACCCGGCGGCGCAGCCGGACTGGGGAAAAGATATTGATATCTGGTGTTTTAATATTGATAATTTTGTCGAATCCCAAATGCGCCGAATCCAGCAAGCCGGAAAAGAAATGTGGATGTACATTTCGGGGCCCAGTGGTTTCTCCACGCCCAATTTGGCCATTGATTTTGATTCCATCGATTATCGCATCATTCCTTGGTTGTGCTGGAAATACGACATCCGCGGATTCCTTTATTGGTGTGTGAATTGGTGGCCTTTCGTTGATCCCTTCCAAAGTGCAGCGAACACTCAATGGGAACAAAATGGCAATGGGTTGTTATTTTATCCGGGGCCGGAAGGCCCCATCGCGTCGTTGCGCGCCGAGCTTTTTCGCGACGGGATGGAAGATTACGAATATACACAAATTCTTTTGCAGAATCTCTGGGCTTTTGAAGATCTGAGCCCCGCCTTCGGCTATAGTGCCTTAGTGAAAGAAATCAAAGGCATTTTGACGATGGATGACTCGCTCATCAAATCGATGTTTGAATACACGCGGGACGGTCGCATTTTATTCAAGCGCCGTCAGGCCATTGCGGAAAAGATCGAAGAGACTGACAAAATCCTCCGTGATTTAGCCGGCAAAAAAACCAAGATCTCTGCGACAGGTGCGGAATAATGGTTTGGAAAAAAATGGCCATCTTTTTGTTCGGCCTCCTCTTGGGAGTCGCATTCATTGGGGCTCTCGGCTCAGTGGCTTTTAAATACAGAGATAAAATCGATCTTGAGCGAATTCACAAAGTTTTTGACATCCTTCGTTCGAAATGGAGAAGCTCAAAGCTTTATAGAGAAGAATTTCGTCAACCTATTCAGGCAACCGGAGGATCAAGCTTTGGACCGCAGGGACAATTGACATTCGAATTGTACCGTCAAGGAAAATTCCAAATCGATGGCTCTGGTTACGCCTGGCAAAAATCCGACCATTATGGAGATGTCGCGGTCATTCGTTCAACGCGTCCTCTTCCCCAAACTTATAAGATCACGATCGTTGCCGGAGCGATTGATTATGGACTGGAAAAGCTCGACGGTCTTTCGAACGACCCCCAATACCCGGAAGGGCCGGCCAATGAGAATGGTTGTTATTTGTTGGCCATCACCGACGTCAATCCAGCGGGACATCACACCAATATCTGGTGGCATCAGCATCGCAAGCTGGTCGTGGATGTGGACAATAATGTGTGGGGCCACGGAATGCCCAACCCGATTTTTATGGTGTATTTTGATCGGGACAATAAAATGATGTCTTTTCCCGGCGAAGAGAAAACTTGGCAGCCGGATTGGCGCGCCGCCGCGCATTATGATCCCTCCCAATGGTACCGCATCGATTTGGAAAAAACCGCGGAGCGTTTTCTCTTTACCCTTTCGCAGGAAAACGGTCCGCTCCTCGCCAGAGGAGAAGCAGCCCTTAAGGACATCTGGCATGAAGACGGGAATCATTCCGATTACTTGGTCATCGGTGATCCGCATGAAAATTATTACCAGGGGAGTTTTAAAATTAAAAGCATCGCCTTGAAACTATAGGTCAAGCAAAATGAGTTCGGGATTACCTCCTATATTAATGTACCATGGCATTATCGATGTTGAGAAAAACTTCCCCGAAGACCGGGAACCCGGAGCTTCTCTTTATGATTTACCGCTAGCGGTCTTTCGTCAGCATTTGGAGTTTTTGAAGAAAAACAATTTCCAAGTCAACACATGTGATTCGGATAAAAAGAAAAATGGCGGCAAGCAGGTTGTCCTGACATTTGATGACGGAGAGATGAACAACTTCCTTCACGTGTTTCCAATGTTGCAACAATACGACTTTCCGGCTTATTTTTTTATCACGGTCGATCGGATCGGGAAAAAAGGATATATGGATTGGCCCCATCTTAAAGTGATGATTCAAAATAATCTGATCATTGGTTCGCATGGGATGCGCCATGAGATTCTGACCAAGTTGAATGAAGCGGAGTTGGTCCAAGAGTTGCGGTTGTCTCGCAAAATTTTAGAAGATCGTCTTCAAAAAAATATTTTTAGCTTCTCGGTCCCGCGGGGATTTTTCAATCTGCGAATTTTAAAACTTGCGAAGGAGGCCGGTTATTCAGAAATTTTTGTTTCCGGTTGTCCGCAGAATTTACCGGATGAATGCTGGGGCCGAATCGCCGTCAAAAGCCGCTGGGGAACAGATCGGTTAGCCATGGCGTTGGAAGGGCGTATCCCTTTGAACGAAAAAATTTTTGAGGCGGTCAAAAATACAATCCAATCCTGCATAGGGGATGAAAACTACGATCGGTGGCGGGACAAAATATTAATGAAGTCTTGACCCTAATTTCAATCTTGTGGATAATAAAAACACCGGAGGATGTTGTCGGGAAAAAATTCGGGCACTCTTTCCCGACGAGAAATGACGGTTTGACAACAAAAGAGGGCCGTGTTATACTTCCAGCGTAATAAATCCCGTTCTTTTGTTCGTCAATGTTCTGAAGTGATAAAGGCAAACCCGGGGAAACCCGGCGACGCAAAACTACAGGGCCTAAACCCTCGTTTATCGAGGCAAAGGTAGCCAGTTGCCAAAACAGAGAATATTCAACCCGTCTTTATTTAACCTTCTATGCCTATTCTTTGGTGTTTTGCGTGTGCCCGAGAATAGGGTTTTTATTTTCTGGTCAGATCATGTCCGTATGCTACTTTGGGTAACACAAGAGGGAAAGGAGTCAGGAATGTCAGCTAATGAGTTAAGCAAAAGAGTTTTGCCCCTCGGTCTTATGTTTTTGTTCATGATGCCCTTGGCCTTACAGGCGTCGACATATTATGTCCGTCCGGATGGTGGCTCGGCAAGCCAGTGCACGGGGTTAAGCGATGCCCCTTATCCTGGTTCTGGCAATAACCAAGCCTGTGCTTTTAATCATCCCTATTGGGCGCTGGCACCGCTGGGAAACAATCCGACTAAATTCGTCGGAGGAGACACACTGATCATTGATGGTTCTAATGGCGCCCAGTATATGATGGGATATGGAGCCCCGAATTCTGGCGACACCTCCATCTGTTATGCCAACTGGCCCTGGGATTGTTTCATGCGGCCGATTCCTTCCGGACCCCGTCCCGACCAGCCGACGCGAATTCTGGGCAAGGGTTGGAATAACGGTTGCGCCAATCCGCCGCAATTGTGGGGCAATGAACGACCCAACACCATCATCAACTTAAATGGAAGCAGTAATGTCGAGGTGCAGTGTCTGGAAGTGACCGATCATTCCTCCTGCCAACTGGGAGGCCCAAGTCCTTGTAATCGGGACAATCCTCCTTTCGGGCCTTGGGCGGTCACTGGCATTTCCGCATCCGATAGTTCGAATGTCTTACTAAAGAATCTCAATATCCATGGCTTGTACCGCGGCCTTCACGCCGGCCGCTTGAAGGACTGGACTTTGGAAGACGTGAAGATTGTCGCGAATTCATTCGTTGGTTGGGATGGGGATATCGGCGCGTACAATTCTTCCAATTCCGGGACGTTGAGTTTCAACCGGGTTAAAATCCTTTATAACGGTTGCGGGGAAACTTATCCGGATCGAAAGCCCTATAATTGTTACAGCCAGGACCAAGGCGGATATGGGGACGGATTGGGTACGCACCAGACCGGCGGCTACTGGATTTTTAATAATGTGGACTTCAGCCATAATGTTTCCGACGGATTGGACCTTTTGTATCACAACGGCAATGGATCTATCACCATCAAGCGTTCTCGATTTGAAGGCAATGCCGGTAATCAGGTGAAGGTCAATGCCAATACCCTGATCGAAAATTCCTTGCTCGTAGGAAATTGTGGATACTTTAAAACGCAACCCTTCACCTATAATCCCAGCACGTTCAATAATTGTCGTGCTGCTGGCAGCACATTGGCTGCAGGGTTCGCAGCTGGCCGAACCATTGAAATCCGTAATTCGACGATCACGAGCAACGGCGATGTCGTGATCATGTCCTCCGGCGATGGTTGTAATGGAACCGAGGTCTTAAGGTCCAGGAATAATATCTTTTTGGGAGGAACGGAGTTTAATGACGGCTACGATCTTTCCGCTCTCTATTATGCGTCTGGCCGAACCGGTAATGGCGACGGGACTTGCGGCTCCGTGCCGTTTGATGACGATTATTCCGTGATTTGGAATACGAAGGGGAATAGCGCGGTCTGTTCCGGAAAACCTCATTCAAAATGTCTAGATCCGAAGCTCATCGGGCCGATTGTTCAATATTTCACTGGCGATACGTACAATCTTAATCTTTTATCGGATAGTCCAGCGAAAGATATTGCCTTGGTCATTGCGGGAATGTCGAGCCTTGATTACAACAGTTTTGATCGCGGATCGGTTTGGGATTCGGGTGCGTTCGAGTATGGATCCGTTCCATCCGTGCCATCAGGAGGCGGGTCGAATCTGCTGCCGGTTTGTGGCAATGGAAAATTGGAGAGTCCTGAGCAATGCGATGACGGTAATCTCAATAATGGTGACGGCTGCAATAACCTCTGTGTCAAAGAAATCGCTCTGACCCCGGTCTGCGGTAATGGGAAACTGGAAGGAACCGAGCAGTGCGATGATGGGAACCTCAATAATGGAGATGGCTGCAGCAGCGTTTGCGTTAAGGAAGCGCCAGTCTCGGTTTGCGGAAACGGAAAATTGGAAAGCGGCGAGCAATGCGATGACGGTAATCTCGTTTCCGAGGATGGATGCAGCGCCAGCTGCCAAAAGGAACCTCCTCGGACGCCGGTCTGTGGTAACCGTGTCGTTGAACCCGGTGAAACGTGTGATGATGGCAATACCATCGATGAAGATGGATGCAGCAGTCGTTGCCAAATCGAACCTCCCACAACCAAATTTGTTTGCGGTAACGGGAAAAGAGAGGGTTCGGAACAATGCGATGATGGGAATTTGAGAGATGGCGATGGGTGCAGCCACAGTTGCACAATTGAATATAAGTCTCCTCCTAGAAAACAACCGGTCATAAAAAAGCGAGTCATTCGAAGGTAAGAATGACGAAAGATGCCGGGAAGGGCCCCCAGACCTTTCCCGGCGTCAACCCTTGAATCAAATCCCTAGACCTTTTTGACCAAAATCAATCGAATTATGGCTTGACAAGCTCTTCCAGCCTGCTAATAATCGTTCTTGCCCGGCTTCCTCCAAGAATTCACGTTGCACCAAGTAACTTCTTTTATCCTCAATGAAGAGAATGAAAACCGCCAAGGGTCTCACGCTGGTTGAGTTGCTCATTGCCGTGTTTCTGCTTTCTGTCGGTATCGCCAGCACCCTCATGTTTTTTTCGAATGCCATGCTCTCGGCGGATTTTGCCGGGGACATCAGCGTCGCTTCGACCCATGCCGAACATGTTCTTGAAGAGATGAAGTCTCGTCGGAGCCTAGAAGAGATCCAGGGCACCAATTGGCAAGAATGGGCCTTGCAACAGGATTTCAATATGCTGCCGAATGAAAGGGTGGAGGTCAACTTCGGCAATATTGAAGGTGCCCTTATGGATGTTACAGCCCAAATCCATTGGATCAAACGGGCCCGCGATAATCAGGTTTCTTTTATGACGACCTTATCCCGATGAAGATACAAAAGCGGAAGGCTTTCACCTTACTGGAAATTTTGGTGACGGTCGCCCTGTTCACCTTTTTGGTGGCAGCGGTCTATCAGGCTTTTTTGGTAGGAAATCGATCCTGGACTAGTTATAACTACAGGGTCTCCATGCAAAGAGAATTGCGCTGGACCCTTTATGCATTGGTCAAGGATCTGCGAGAAGCCAAGGAAATTTTGGTGACTCAAGATGATACGAAGAGCGTTTTGAGCTTTAATAAACCAGGATCTGGCATCATCATTTACACCTGGTTCAAAGCGGGTGATCGGGCACAGCATTTGCTCCGGCAAGAAGAATCCAAAGAACGAACGATTGCCCAGCATGTTTCAAATCTGGAATTTATTCAGCCTTCCACCAAAGAAATTTTCGTTGATATCACGGTCACAGAGAGACCATTATTCGCCGCGCCATTGAGCTTGAATTTGAAACAAAAAGTCAAGGTCCGAATATAAATTTATAAAAGTCCATGGGCCACAGAATTTCAAACAATAGGGGAGCTGCCCTCATCCTGGCCTATATTGTCATGGCTGCTTTAGTGACTCTTTCCGCCGGGTTTGCCCTTTCCACATTCAATGAACTCAACGATGCCCGTCGATACCGGGATTCGTTGGCTGCCTTTTGGCTGGCGGAATCGGCCCTGGCGTCTTTTCTGCAAAATACCTCCATGCTGGATAAATCCGGAGCCATGAATATGACTTACCCTCAGGGCAGCGTGGTTTTACAAAAAGATGATTCTTATCCCACGAAAAGGTTGGTCACCGCGACGGGCAACGTGGGTGGGACCAAACGCAGTTTGCAGTTGGAGTTTCCCGCGTTAGCGCCGGAGGTATTCAATAATACGGTTTCGGTCAAAGGGGATATTCTTATTTCTGGGAAAAAATCCAATCTTGCGTTTAACGACAAAACCCGGATCAGCGGCCAGGTCGCCAAGAGCTCGCAGTTTTCTACGGTTAATTTTGAAGACCTCAAAGAAAAAACCGATTCGCATCTGGTTTCCATGCTGTATCCCGACGCAAATAATAATGGAGTCGTGGACGAATTTGAGGATTTTGTTCAGGTGAATCGAAATTTGGTCACGACCTACCCGAAGGAGGAAGTCATTTATGTCAAGGGCAACGATACTTATACGGTTGTTCCCAGCAGTGCCTTGAAGGGCAAAAAGATTATTTTCGTGGAAGGAAGCCGCAGCGGCAAAGGCAATGTGATCATTCAATATATGGATGGCTGGCAAGATGACGAAAATTTAACCATCATCGCGACCGGCAATGTCACCTTCAATCAGCTGGGGATGGGCCAAACCAATTCGCAGCTTAATGTCATTGCCTGGGGCGGTTATTCGGAAACTGCCGCTTTGCCGGGAACTCGTCGAGGCATGATCTATACGCATGGAATCGCGAGTTTTGATGCCATTGATGAAACCTCGATCACTTACGGCAGTGTCGTGGCCAATGAAGGCTTAAAAATCAAAGAAATCTGGTCATATAAATCCTTTTACTATGCGGATACTCGCATCAATGGAGTTGTGCCTCCAGGTTTTGAAGGTCTTATCGGTGGAAGACTTTCGAGTGGGTATGCCGTCAAACCTAATGCATGGCGGGAAATTTAGAATGAGCCACAGAATTTATCTTGTGATTGGAATTGGGATTACGATTTTTGTGATTTTTTCCGCAATCGTTAACCGTTCCATCAATAAAACTTTTCGCGGACCGGAGATTGCACAACCAAAGGCACAAAAAACATCACCATCACCACCGCCGGAAAAAAAGTCAAAGCTTCCCGAACCTTTGGTTGTGCCGCCAAAGTCGGTTGGCCGACATACCTTGGACCCCGATGATCCTGCGCGGTTCGGAATTCTTGTGCAAAAAGAAGGGCAGGTCAAAACCCAGTCTCAATGGGACATCGATATGGATCGGGTTTTGATCCGTTCCCAAGTCCCAATACAGAAAGCGCCGGCCTTTGCTCAAACCAAAGTAACCGCAAAGGAATTTCAAAAAAAAATGCAACTCGTCAATGAACGGATTACACAATGCGAACGCCTCGCGGCTAACGATCCCAGCAATGAAGAAGCTAGGCAAAAACTACAGACCTTTTACATGCTCAAGTCGACACTGGCCTCTTTGGAACATGCGATTGTTATCCCCGAATCCTCCAATTCCGGTTTAGAAAATTCGCCGAAGTGATTTGGCCTTTCTAAATTTTGCGAAATTTCACAAATATTTGTTTTGAAAAAACTTCCGCCAGATATGATAATTCCCCTGTTCGTTAAATTATTCCATTCTTGTTGGGGCCATTAACGCTGGCCAGGAACTCTCGATCATGATAGTGGATGATCCGCAAGCAGAGGGTTTTTAAAAGTAAAATTGAGGCCAGGATGGGCCATGGCAAAATTTCTTTTTTGGTATTTTTTATTTTTAATCGGATATTGCTATTTTGGTTATCCGATCATACTGAGCCTCCTTGCTCGTCTACGACCGAGACCGATTAAGAAGGCGCCTATGTTTCCTTTTGTTAGTATCATTATTTCCGTCTGCAATGAAGCGGAGGTGATTGAAAAAAAACTAAAGAATCTTCTGGCTTCGGATTACCCGGCGGAACAAATGGAAATACTGGTCGGTTCCGATGGGTGCGTGGATCAAACAGTCCAAATCATAAAGGAATTTTCTGATTATAGGATAAGGCTCTTTGAATTCCCCTCCCGCCGGGGAAAATCGAGTGTTTTAAATGATCTTGTCCCGCAGGCTAAAGGTGAGATCCTGATCTTCACCGATGCTAGGCAAATCTTTGCTAAGAATGGCATAGAGGCTTTAGTCCAAAATTTTGCCGATCCGAAGGTCGGCTGCGCCAGTGGAGAATTGATTCTGGGCCAAAGTCAGGCATCGACTGGCAAGGGCATTCACTTGTATTGGAATTATGAAAAATTTTTACGCCGCGCCGAAAGCCAAATCCATTCGATGATCGGAGCGACCGGCGCCATTTATGCAATCCGCAAAGAACTGTACACCCCACTGCCGCCCGATGTCGTGCTTGATGACGTGTATATCCCGTTGAGGGTGGTGGAACGCGGTTTCCGGTGCATTTTTGACAACGAGGCTAGGGCCTACGATCAGGTTGCAGAAAACCCGTCGCAGGAGCATGCCCGCAAAGCGCGGACCCTGTATGGGAATTACCAGATCTTTACCCTCTTTTCCGATATGTTCAATCCGGCCAAAAGTTATTTGGCTTTTCAGCTTTTCTCTCATAAATTTTTGCGCGTTATGGTGCCTTTTTTACTGGTGGGATTATTCGCGGTCAATATCCCTCTTATGTTTGAACCATTCTACCGGGTGATATTTTTTTCGCAGGTCATATTTTATGGGCTGGCTTTTTTAGGGTACCAGTTAAGAAATTCAAAATGGATTATCCCTGAGCCTATTTCCCGACTGACATACATTCCATATGTTTTTTGCCTGTTGAATTATTCGGCATTGGTAGGATTTGTTCGATTTGTGACTTCCGGGCAAAGCGTGGCTTGGGAAAAGGCCGGGGATGTCTAAGGCTCTTAAAGATTTTATGCAAAAAATCATCAAAATTTATTCTCGCGAGTTGATTGTGGCCGTGGTGTTTTTGCTGGCCTATGCGCCCATATTCGTTTGGATGTGGAACCGCTGGTTTGCCCCGGATTCCTATTACAGCCACGGGATTCTTGTCCCTTTTGTGACCGGCTATCTCATTTGGCTAAATAGAGACACCTTAAAAAATGTGGAAAAGCGACAAGGTGAAATGGTGGGCATGGTTATGCTCGCCTTCGGGATCTTTGCCCTGATCTTAAGTTCGTTTTTACGGAGCTATCCGGCGGGGGCACTCACGATGATTGTGGTGTTGGCGGGTCTTATCATTACGTTTTTTGGCACTCGCGTCATGAAGACGATCGCCTTCCCGATTGCCTTTTTATTTTTCATGATTCCTTTGCCTGAGTATATGATTACGAAGATCAGTTTTAATATGAAAATTTTTGCCGCTCAAATCGCTACCGATATCCTTAATAATCATTTGCGTATTCCGGCCTTGCGCGAAGGAAGTCTGATTAAAATGAGAAGCGCTTATGTGATGGTCGATGATGTGTGCAGTGGTTTGCGTTCGCTGATTTCGTTATCAGCGCTGGGAAGTGTTTTTGCTTACTGGATGAAACGGCCTATGTACAAGCGGATCCTACTTTTTCTTCTCACCATTCCCATTGCGATCATCACGAATGTCGTTCGTGTCATCCTTTTGGCCACGATCAGTGAAGTTTGGGGACCGCAATTTGCAACCGGCTTGACTCACGATATTTCGGGTTTTTTGATGTTCGCCTTGGCTTTTGTTTTATTATACGCAACCGCGAAAGTGATTGAATGAGATTAAATCAAAACCAGACATTTTGGGGGACAATTTTTTTTCTTGGTTTGGCCGGAATTATTTCTTGGATATTTTATTACCGAGAATTTACTCAAAAAGATACCATCGATATCCACAATTTTCCGAAGACAATTGGTGAATGGAAAGGGGAGGACCTGCCAATTTCAGAATACGAATACGGTATTTTAGAAACGCGCAACGTCCTCGCCCGAAAATATATTCATCCCGATCAACGGATTGTCTATCTTTTGCTCGTCTATTCGCAACATAATCGGAAAGTGACGCATCCTCCAGAAATCTGCTACACCGGAGGAGGGATTTCCATTCTCGAAAATGTCACTACTCCTATTGAACCCCTACACTTCACTGAAAAGATTATGGCAAACCGGCTTTTATTGGAATACAAAGGGGCAAGGCAATATGCGTTTTACTGGTTCAAAGTTGGATCTTCCTACACGCCCAGTTACTGGAAACAGCAAATCCTCATTGTTTCTAATATTCTAGAGGGGCGCTCCCGCGGTTGTGCCCTGATTCGCGTCTCCAGCGATATCCTTGACAAAAATACCGACATCGCTACAAGAAATGTAACAGAGTTTACCAATCTTCTTTTACCCTTGCTCTCTACCTACCTGCCTTAACCATTTCCAATTCAACATCCTCGTCTCCTAATTTCCAAAAAAGTTACCTGCCTCTCTTTGTATATAAAATAAACATTGTCTAAAATTATAAACCACACAATGGGGTAGTTTGTCTATAGATGTCTGAGTGTGTCATAGGTTGGGAAGATTTTTCCATTTCATTGTTCCTATAACTATAAGTGCCACAAGTAATTAAATAAATATTGAATTCTAAAAATGCAATCCAACCTTGGCATAGAAGTTGCTTATATAAGGATGCGTTGTTGTATAGGAAAAGAATTTCAACTTTTTGAACCCTACAACTCATTACACTATGCAACCATCCAAACTGAACTCCCCAAGGTATCTGGTAATAAGTCTTCTTTTACTGATGGTCTTTGGTTCTTTACCGAGACAGGCAGAGGCCGTGACTTTTGTAAAGCCACAGGACGCTCGCCTCGTAATTGCAGAGGGGAAGATTAATGAAATTCCAGAAAATTTGCCTTCCGAGTCTAAATCTCATGCCCCTGAACCTGCGACTCTAGCTTTGTTTGGCAGCGGAATCTTTGGAATGATCGTTAGTTTTTTGAAGAGGGCTTATTTGGTTGCCAAAAGAATTTTTGATATAATCGTGTCTTTATTAGGCATTTTAATTCTATCGCCTTTATTTCTTCTGGCTGCAATTCTTATCAAAAGCTCATCCAAGGGGCCGATTCTCTATAAACAAATTCGGGTTGGCCAAAAGGGGAAACTCTTTGAAATTTACAAATTTCGCTCTATGAAAATGGATGCGGAAAAGGAGTGCGGGCCAGTCTGGGCCAAGAAAGATGATGACCGCTTGATTACGGTAGGAAAATTTTTAAGAATGAGTCGAATTGATGAGTTGCCCCAATTTTTCAATATCCTCAAGGGCGATATGAGCTTGATCGGTCCTAGGCCCGAACGGCCGGTTTTTGTGGAAAAGTTTAAAGAAATGATCCCAGATTACGAAAAGCGATTATTGGTTAAGCCAGGGATCACCGGTTTAGCCCAGGTTTGGCATAAGTACGATGAAACCATTAAGGATGTACGTAAAAAGATCAAATACGATGTTCTTTACATTAAGAAACTGAATTTTGGGACTGATGTGAGAATTTTTTTGAGAACCTTTCTGGTCGTTTTAACAGGGCAGGGGGCCCAATAGTCCACGGCATAATAGCCATTAAGACTTATGGAGAATTTTGATTAATTGGTTGTAGGTTTTAAAGATTGAAAGGAGAAAAAGATGAAAAAGTCATTCATTACAATTGGGGCATTGCTCATCTGCACAGCTCCAGTTTGGGCTCAGCCTTTTTCCGCGCCCATGGGCAGCGATACCTACGGAATCAGTCAAGGAGGAGCCAATAATCTTTTGATCCCGACGCCTAACGACGATAACGATAATCCCGGGCCTTATGGCGGAACCCCTTATACTCTAGGTGGAGGACCCAATCCGGCTGACATCAATGACGCTATCAATCTATTATTGGGCACAAACTATGTCCATAATTCCGACGTGGATTTTCTTCGCCATACTGGACCGGATAATGCCTGGCAGGATTTAAGTTCCCAAAATCAACAGGGACCTTTCGTTTTTATTTCGTTAACCGCAGATTTTACTAACAGCCTTTATACATACGACGTCGGTGATCCGACCACTCTTTATCAAGTCATTCCCGGCCAGACAGGATACGGTTTTGTGGGTGACGGAAGCGCAGGAAAGCCGTTTGTTGGCGGGGTCAATCCTTTATCGTCAAACAATTTTGGCTGGGCTCTGGTGAGTGATTATAATGGCACGGAATATATTTGGGATTCTAACCCGGCGTTCAATCCGGATGATTTAGATCACATGCTAACCTATCATTTGGCTAACCTCCAGGGTCGTACCGTTTATGTCGATGTCGATGGAAATATTCAGCAATATAAATTTAACGATCCTTACCTTTTGGCTTGGGAAGACCTTCCATTACGAAATGGTAAACTTGGGGACGAAGATTACGACGATTCCATATTTCTGGTTGATCGAGTTCGGCCTATACCAGAACCCATCAGTTTAGTCTTATTGGCCAGTGGCTTCATGGGAATGATCGGATTGAAAAGAAAAATAGGATAAACTGATCGAAGCAAGGATCAAAAATTCAAAAGGAGAAAAATCTCATGATTAGTAAGCTCATCCGCAATGCCAATGTAGCTATCCTTAGCGTGCTTCTACCTTACATCTATGGTTGCTCTGGGGGGGGAGGTGGGGGTGGCAATTCACTTTCCGAACTTTTGGGACCAGGAGCAGGAACTGGCGCGGGAGCAACGACTGCAGGAGCCGGCAGCGGGATCGATGCTGGTTTTCTTGCTTCGAGTTTATCTACCTCGAGCGAAGGCTTAGGAAACCATATTGCTTCAATCCATAATCCTGAGCCAACAACCATGGCCTTATTAGGTTCTGGCATTATGGCCATGGCCTTTTTAATGAATAAAAGCAAAAAATCATAATTTAGTATTCTAAATTGAAAAAATTATAAAATAAGGCAGGTTTAAAACACAACCTGCCTTATTTTTTGGCTGGTTTCCGGAATTGGTCTATAGGTTGATTTTAAATTTTAGATTGGGAAAGCTTTTTGACTCTTTCGACGGTGCCTTAACACTCGCTTACTTCTAAGCACCGCTTTTTAGAGCCCACAACCCTAGACTTCCTCAACTTCCGCTCGTTTAGGCTCGGCAGGCCCATTTTGCTGCCGGCCTACCATGACTGGGCCGTCGAAGTGTTGACATTGGCGCAAGCTGTGCTAGAATCTCCGTAAGTTATTGTTTTAAAGTAGTTTGCGAAAATTCAAAGGCCCCTATGACACCGGAACGCTCTGCCAAAAATGTCATTGATTTAATTCGTTTCTCACTAAACACCTTATTTCAAAATCCCCTCATCGCCTACCCGTTTGTTATCATTGCCTTTATCCAACTGTTTGTTTTAGAAATTTTTTATTTCGCTCCTCGTTATCCTTTGTCCATTTTTTTTGGGCCTTTGATCCGAACCCTTTATGGAGAGGGCTATTTGCATTATCCTTACAATTTTATCCTTCTACCAAAGATGTTCCAATATGCACAAATCTTTATTTATATTTTTATCAGTAGTTTCTTGATCGCCGTATCGGTTGCTACAATCGAATATATCAACAATGACAAAAAAGTTACTTTTGGCATGATGGTCAAAAAAATGCTTCCCCAATACGTTCACATTTGTTTGGCTTCAATTTTCATGTTTATGGCCATCTTTGGCTTCTTGAAACTTTATGGGCTTGCCTATGACCGTGCGTCTCTTATCCAATCCACTTCCGGAAAATTTTACCTGATCAAAAGACTCGTCATGGAGGGAGCCTCCTATATTACGGTATTGATTCAGATTTTAGTGACGACAATTTTTGCTTATGTCATCACGCTCATTGCCATTGAAAAACGCAAAGTCTTCAGTGCACTTTGGAAAAATTTCCGTTACCTGCGCACGACATTCTTTTTTATTTTTTCGATGGTTTTAATTCCGACCTTATTTTATCTACCAGTCTTAGTATTGCGAGACAATATGCCCATCTTGGGCAACGGAATGTTTCCAAGTTTAAGGGGGTGGGTGATCGTTTTAAGCATCCTGGTTTTGACGGCCATTGATTCCATCATTTATACTGCGGTGACCAGTTTTTATTTGTTGAAACAGGAACATCGATGAAGAAATCAGTTTTGGTCATGTTGGGAATCTTGGTTGGGGTTTTTTTATTGTTTTCTCTTCTAGATCGTAACGGCGAATATGGTGCCGAACAATTGATGTGGTTAACAACTCACCGTTTGCAAGAATTTTCGCATGACCCCAAGTCCGTTCCCGATCAAGCGTTCGATGCTTTAGAAAAGAATTTCGAGGCCATTATCAAACGCGATCCTCAGTCTGAGCTAGCCTTGCAAGCCTATTTGTCCATTGGCCGGATCTATTTGGTGAAAAGGTCATATGGAATTGCTCGACAAAAAATCGAAGAAGGTTTAAACCGGTATCCGCAACGCCCTGACTTTTGCGCCCTAGCATTATCGTTTATTGGTCGCACGTATGAACTCGAAGAGGATTTGCCTCAGGCCTTAAGGATTTATAAGCGCCTTGTGAATGAATATCCCCAGACCCCCGTTGGACTAGAAATGCCTCTGTATATAGGACAGATTTATGAAAGGGAGGGGGCCCAAGCAAAGGCCCAGACTACTTATTCGCAAGCCATTGATCACTATCGCCAACTGGCCGATGAACATCCAGATTCTGATTTGGAAATAAGAAGTCTACGGATGTTGGCCAATACTTATATCGGTCTGCAGAAATGGCAAGAGGCCGTCGATACCTTGGGTGAAGTTCTCATTAAATCGGGACCCAATCAGTACCTGGACTCATCGCAGGTCAATTTAATATTGAGGTCAATCAACACCATTTCAATCGTGGAACTAAAAAATTATACAGTTCCTAAAAAAATTTACAAAGAATATATTCGTCGTCATCCTCAAGACGGTTTAAGTCGAGTAATAAAGGAGCTCATCAAAGGGTTGAATGTTTTAGAAAAAAATAGTGTGAAGATTCAAGACAAAAAAATACCATGACTCTAAAAAATACTGAAAATGCTTCCGAACGAAGCCAGGCTGCCGTTTTTCAGAAGGTCAGTGATATCTGTTCGTATGTCAATGTGGTCAAAAGCGCGAGAGAATTATTGGAAAGATCTCTGGAAGAAACCATGAATCTGTTTGATGCCCGGCGGGGATCAATCTTCATTAAACATCCCGTGCGCAAAGAACTTGAGCTGGAGGTAGCCAAGGGGATGGCACAGGATGAGCAGCAGAAACAAGTCAAGCGTTTAGGGGAAGGCGTCGTGGGCCGGGTGGCCCAGCTCAAAGAGCCGATTGTCGTCGAAGATATTGCCACCGACAGCCGTTTTCAGGATTATCAACCCCGCAACGGTTACAAGACGCCTTCTTTTATCTGCGCCCCGTTAATGATCAAAGATCAAATCATTGGCGTTATCAATATTGCGGATAAAAAGACGGGAAATCGTTTTAATCAAGAAGAATTACAATTGCTGGATTTTTTAGCCACTCAGATTGCTCTCAATTATCGGCGGATTCAGCTCTACCACAAGCATAGGAATGTCGTCAAAGAAAAAAAATCTTTGAAGGACGCGCTGGGACAGAGTTCAGCCGAGGCCAAACGTTTAAAAAAACAAATCGTCGTTCAGGAGAAACTCGCCTCCATTGGGAAATTGGCGGGAGGAATCGCTCATGAATTTAATAATCCGCTGGATGGGGTCATTCGCTATACCAATTTGTGTTTGGAGCATTTAACGGACAATGATGTCGTGCGGGGCTATCTTCTCGAGATTAAACATGGTCTCAATCGCATGGCCAACATCGTCAAAAGCCTTCTGGCGTGCTCCCGAAACACTTTGCCAAGTCTGCAAATCGTGGAATTAAGTCAAAAAATTGAGCAAGCGATTACCGGTGTCCAGCCGGATCTGTATCATAAGTCAATCCAATTAGAAAAGAAATTGAACGCCGATGTCTCGGTGATGGATCTCGGAGTGGAATTGATCATTTCCAATTTGCTACGCAACGCCATTGATGCGGTCCAAAAGGGTGGCAAGATTCGAATCTCTTCGAGTTGTTCCAATGGCCAGATCATTTTAGAAGTGGAAGACAACGGCTGCGGAATCCCACCGGACCAATTGGATAAAATTTTTGAGCCTTTTTTTACCACTAAAGATATTGAAAGAGGTTGTGGATTGGGGCTCACGATTGTCAGTGAAATTGTTAAAGAATATAACGGAAATATTCATGTGGAAAGTGCCCCTTCTAAAGGAACCTTGTTTTCCGTCACGCTGCCGATTCTGGAAGATTATGCAAAAAGAAATCAATAGCAATTATTCTATTCTGTTAGTGGATGATGAACCTTTAATCCGCCAATCCCTCTATGAGATTTTGAGAATGGAAGGATTCCCCGTGCACATGGCCACCAGCGCAGAAGAAGCGTTAGATAAGTTGAAGAAGCTACCGGTGGATATCATCCTAACCGATCTCATGTTGCCCAAAATGAGCGGACTGGATTTATTGGAAAATGTCAAAAAGATCTATCCGCAAGCAGAGCTCATTCTCATCACTGGTTTCGGCACGATCGAAACTGCGGTTGAAGCCATGAAAAAGGGTGCCTATGATTATGTGACCAAACCTATCAATGACGCTGAGATCAAATTGATCCTTAGTAAAATTGTAGAAAAAAAACAAATCCTGAAAGAAAATCAAAATCTGCGGCAGATCATTGACCGGGTGGCTCCTGCTTCTTTTTGTCAGATGATTGGCCGCAGTGAAAAGATGCAAAAAATTTATCAAATCATCGAATCCGTTGCCAGTACCAATGCCACTATTTTGATTTCCGGCGAAAGCGGGACTGGCAAGGGTTTGGTTGCCCATGCCATTCATCAAACCGATAAAAACCGGGGAGACAAGCCATTCGTTGAAGTCAGTTGTGGTGCACTTTCCGAGACACTTCTGGAAAGTGAGCTCTTTGGTCATGTGAAAGGGGCCTTTACGGGAGCCATTAAAGATAAAGAAGGGAGGTTTGAATTTGCCAATGGAGGGACCTTGTTCTTGGACGAAATTGACGCCTTTTCTCCCAACCTTCAGGTGAAATTATTGCGCGTCTTGCAAGATGGGGTCTTCGAGCGGGTAGGCGATAACAAGACTCGCCATACCGATGTCCGAATCATCGTCGCCACCAATCAAGAGTTAACTCACCTGGTCAAAGAAGGGCGATTCAGAGAAGATCTATTTTATCGGATTAATGTGATCTCAATTCCGATGCCCGCCCTACGGGAACGACGGGAAGACATTGAGATTTTGATTCAGCATTTTATTGAGAAATACAATAGAATCAATCATAAAAAAGTCACTCAGGCTTCGGAGGAGGTATTAAAACTTTTTCAGGACTACCACTGGCCCGGGAATGTGAGAGAACTGGAAAATGCCATTGAAGGTGCGGTCATTATGGCCAAGACGGAAATCATCCAAAAATGGGATATCCCCGCCATGGCCAAAATGAGCGAATCAACCGAGGGCAAATCCACCAATAATGGAAAATCCCTTAAAAAGGTTCTGGAAGAGCCAGAGAGGGAGCTTATCCTAGCGGTTTTAAATGAATGCAATTGGAACCGAAATCGGGCTGCAGCCCGCTTAGGTATTAATCGGACCACTTTATACAACAAGATGAAAAAACATAACATTTCCTTTATGCGACCGAAAAATCATGAATCCCGATGAATTAAAAAAATTGGTTCACGAGTTGATCAATCGACAAAAATGGACAGACCTTTTGCAACATTTTGTGGATGTTTTAAAAGTGAATATCTTTATTGTCGATTTTTCCGGAAAAATTGTCCTTCCTCCCGTCAAGGGCCGCTATGGCAGTGATCTTTTGTCGCGGCTTATTTCTTTAGAGAATCCCGATGATCCCGCACAGTTCATCAAAAATTTTCAAAAGCAGGATACATATTTGGAATGCACGTTGCCCTGTGAACTGAAGTGTTTTGGTATTCCCATTTCGGGAAAAGAAGAAACCCTCATTGCTTATTTGATTGTTGGTCCAGTCATTTTAAACAAACGTCTGGAAAAAGAAGAATACGGTGAATATGCCAAGCGATTGAACCTCAACTTGAATGACCTTTTCGATGCCTTAAATGAAATCAAAATTGTATCTCACGCGATGATCAAGTCCATCTTAGACCTTTTAACCGAAGTTTTAAAATATGGTATCCAGCTTAATCTCCAAAGACAAGAACTGGAAAAGATGCGAATTGATAAAGACGTTATGACCGCTGAAATCAGCGAAGCTGCCCAGGATATCTACTCCTCGATCTATTTTGATGAACTTCTGGTGACGTTATTAGATGTAGCGCTCAGTATGACCAGGGCAGAGTGTGGATCTATTATGATCATTGATAATGAAAAAGGGGATTTAACAATTAAAGTGTCTAGAGGTATTGATAAAAATCAGGCTCAAAATGCCCGCTTGCAAATCGGGGAAGGATTGGCAGGGTTGGCAGTCAAAGAAAAGCAGCCACTGATCATCTCCAGTCAGAAGGACAATAACCGAATCAAGCATTTGCTCAAACGTCCTGAAATCAAGTACGCCTTAATCATGCCCCTTATGGCCCAAAACAACGTTTTCGGCGTTCTTAATCTCCATACCAAAAAGGATGACAATATCATTTCCGATGCAGAAAGTTTGGATATCGTATCCCATCTGTCCCGATTGACCGCCACGGCTCTCCTTAATATTCAACAAAAAAATTACTTCACACCTTCCAAGTAATCATTTGTTTATTTAGGTTCCTGTAAGTTTTAAATGGGTAAGTAATGGTTATTGAGCTGAGCGAAATCCAGTCGTCCTGTTATCAAGAACACAACAGTTCTAAAGTATCGAAACGTGCTGAAGCCCCGGGCCTT
>JAHFFW010000023.1 GCA_023247725.1 Candidatus Omnitrophota bacterium
CTTCAACAACTTTATCGCCAGATGTCTTCGCTTCGCTATCTCTTCTTGGCTTCCATTTGGTCTCATACATATTACGATATCCTACTAAATCAATCGTTGGAAGAGAAAATTTCAATAACATAAGGAGAATCGTATGGTTAGAAAAATACTGGGACTCACATTGTTGATTGGATTATGCTCAACGACCGCCTTCGCCGCAGTCCTCATCAACGGCGCCGGAGCCACCTTCCCTTATCCAATCTACTCGAAGTGGTTTGATGTGTATCACAAAATGAATCCGGAGATTCAATTCAACTACCAATCCATTGGTTCTGGCGGCGGCATCAAGCAAATCACGGCTAAGACCGTTGATTTTGGCGCCAGCGACGGGCCCATGACGCAGGACCAGCTCAATGAAGCTCCGGGAAGGATATATCACATCCCTATGGTGATGGGTGCTGTCGTGATTACTTACAACGTGGAGGGTCTCGACAAAAATCTTAAATTCACTCCCGATGTTGTGGCCGATATTTTTTTGGATAAAATCACCAATTGGAATGATCCTCGGATCGCTGCCGCTAATCCTGGGGTCAGACTTCCTTCCGGTTCGATTCTGGTCGTGCACCGCTCCGACGGCAGCGGGACCTCGTATATCTTCACCGACTATTTGAGTTCGATCAGCAGTGCCTGGAAGGCTAAGGTTGGAAAAGGAACGTCGGTCAATTGGCCGGTTGGTTTGGGCGGGAAGGGAAACGAGGGTGTTGCCGGTCTTATTAAACAAACTCCGGGTAGCATCGGCTATGTCGAGCTTTCCTATGCGATTAAAAACGACCTTGATTATGCCGAATTGGAAAATAGTTCAGGCCATTTTATTAAACCTGACCTGGACAGTACGGCGAAGGCCGCGCAAGGCGTTAAGATCCCCGATGACTTCCGGGTATCGCTCGTCAACAGCTCTAATCCGGATGCCTATCCTATTTCCGGATTTACCTGGGTTTTGATCTATAAAGACATGGAAGACCATGTGAAAGGCAAGGCGATTGTCGACTTCATTAAATGGGCCATTCACGACGGACAAGCTTACACCGAGGATCTGTTGTACGCGCCCCTTCCGGCAGAAGTTATCGAGATGATCGAAAAAAAGTTGGAACAGGTTAAATACTAAAACGGATATTATTTTCGGGAAGGGAATATGGGTCCCTTCCCGAGAAGTAAAAATATGGAAAAGTTTGGCCAACGAAAGGACGCCGTTGACATCGTCTTCCAGCGGACAATGCTGGTTTTTCCTTTGTTGGTTTTGCTCATTGTCGGTGGGATCTTCGTTCAACTCCTTCTCTCGTCCTGGATCTCCATCAAAGAATTCGGTCCCGCGTTTTTGGTTACTTCCACTTGGGATCCGGTCGCAGAAAAATTTGGGGCGTTGCCCTTTATTTTCGGGACCATTGTCTCTTCATTGGTGGCGTTATTGCTGGCCGTTCCTATCGGTCTGGGTACGGCGATTTATCTGGCCGAATATGCGCCCCAGTGGCCGCGGCGCATCATTTCCTCGCTCGTTGATCTTTTGGCTGCGATTCCCAGCGTCATTTATGGGCTGTGGGGCATATTCGTCCTTGTTCCGGTTATGCGAAGTCATGTCCAACCTTTTCTCGGAAAGTATCTTGGCTTTCTTCCTTTTTTTCAAGGCCCCGCCTATGGCATCGGCATGTTTTCTGCGAGTGTCATTCTGGCGATCATGATCATTCCGTTTATCATTTCGATATCAAGAGAAGTGATTCTGGCTGTCCCGCACGTTTATAAGGAAGCCGCTTACGCCATGGGCGCGACGCGTTGGGAAGCGATCTGCACGATTATCCTGAGTTACGGAAAGGCCGGGATTTTGGGCGGAATCATTTTGGCCATGGGCCGAGCGATCGGTGAAACCATGGCGGTGACCATGGCCATCGGCAACAACGTCAAGATTTCAGCCTCGTTATTTTCTCCGGCTTATACCTTGGCCAGCGTCATTGCCAATGAATTTGCCGAGGCCACGAGCAAACTCTATTTGGCCTCACTGACTCATATAGGATTGGTTCTATTCCTCGTTTCTATTGTCGTCAATATTTTGGCGTGGCTTCTTTTGTGGCGAATCAATGAACGGCAGAAAATCTTTCAAGGACGATGAATTCTCCTTTGATATGAATACCATGACAGGCATTTCCAGCGCTTGGAGCGAAACAAAAATCAAAGAACGGGTCTTGACGCAGTTTAATCAAACCCGCGCCCGACGCAATATCATCAATGCCACCGCCGTCTATGGCTTGTCTTTTTGCGCGATACTCGTCTTATTTTGCCTGTTCAATATCATTTTCCATTTGTTGGTTCAGGGTTTCTCCTCCTTGAATCGCGATTTTTTCCTGCAATTACCCAAACCCGTTGGAGAACCAGGAGGAGGGACGGCCAATGCCATTGTTGGAACTTTGATCTTGCTGATTGTAGCCGTATTGGTTGGGGTGCCAATCGGATTGGGTGCGGGGATTTATTTAAGTGAATATGCCCACCAGAGATTTGCGCAGGCCGTCCGCTTTACAACGGATGTCATGAATGGCATTCCCTCGATTGTCTTTGGAATTTTTGCCTGGACGATCCTGGTCGTGCCTTTCAAAAGCTTTTCCGCGCTTTCTGGCGGGATTGCCTTGGGGATCATGATGATTCCGATGATTACCCGCACGACGGAGGGATTCGTAAGAATGGTTCCGGTTCCTCTCCGGGAAGCAGGATTGGCCATCGGCACACCCAAATGGCGTGTGATCAAAGACATTGTAGTCCCATCGTCGTTGGGAGGAATCGTGACCGGAATCATGGTGTCGTTAGCGAGAGTGGCGGGAGAGACCGCTCCGTTATTGTTTACGGCCTTTGGTAATCATTTTTGGCATTCGTCGCTTTTGGCGCCAATTGCGGCTTTGCCTTTGCAGATTTTTTCCTATGCGATATCTCCCTTTGAAGACTGGCACCGGCAGGCCTGGGCCGGGGCTCTGGTGCTCATTCTGATCGTCTTTGTGATCAATCTTTGTTCCAGTTATTTTGTCGGCCGGCAGAGACGGATGTTTTCTTCCCACAAATAACGGTGATGAACCTGAATGATCAAACAATTGGAAACGACATTCTTCCAGGAGATATCCGGCCTCATATCAATACGGAACTTCAAAATGGTAAGCCGCTTTTTGTCTCTCACCGTAAACCATTGGAGGAATCTTTGGAGAACCCGATCCCGCAGATTATGGTGAAGGAATTAAATTTTTATTATGGCCGACAAAAGGCATTGAGCAAGGTGTCGCTGGGAATTCCCGCTAAAAAGGCCACGGCCTTGATTGGCCCGTCGGGCTGTGGCAAATCGACCTTGTTACGAACCTTCAGCCGCATGAATGATTTGATCGCCAATGCACGGATCGAGGGCACGGTTACGATCGACGGCCGCAACATCTATGACCGTGACACCGATGTGGTCGAATTACGACGAAGAGTGGGCATGGTTTTCCAGAAATCGACGCCCTTCCCAAAATCCATTTATGACAACGTGGCTTATGGTTTGCGGATTGTGGGAATCCGCGATAAGAAAACGTTGGACCAGATCGTTGAAAAAAGCCTCCGGCAAGCGGTCCTTTGGGAGGAGGTCAAGGATAACTTGGGCAAATCAGCCCTGGCCTTGTCGGGCGGACAGCAGCAGCGGTTGTGCATTGCCCGCGCGCTGGCGGTTGGACCGGAAATCTTACTCATGGACGAGCCTTGTTCTGCGCTTGACCCGAATGCCACGGCCCGAATTGAGGAATTGATTTTCGAACTGAAAGACGACTATACCGTCGTCATTGTGACTCATAACATGCAACAGGCTGTCCGCGTTTCGGATTTCACCGCTTTTTTATATCTGGGAGAATTGATTGAATTTGGCAGCACGCAAAAAATCTTCACAGTTCCCAAAGACAGGCGCACCGAAGCCTATCTCACGGGAAAATTTGGATAATCCTTCCCAGCCTTTGCGGGTTGCATCAATCGAATAATTTTTCAGATTTGTGCTAAGATACTCGCATTCTTTTTAAGCCTCCCCCATCGGAAATCTATGCCTAAGACCAAAATCCTCGTCGTCGAGGACGAGAAGGAAATTAGCGAGCTTCTCCAATACAACCTTGAGAAGGAAGGTTATCAGGTTGTTCAAGCCTACGACGGTCAGACCGCTTTAAAAAAGGCCGAACAGGAAAATCCCCATTTGATTGTCCTTGATCTTATGCTTCCAGAGATCGACGGCTTGGAACTTTGCAGATACCTCAAGCAAGCGGAGAAGACCCGACGCATTCCCATCATTATGTTGACCGCCAAAAGCGAGGAAGCGGATGTCATCGTGGGTCTAAAACTGGGAGCGGATGATTATGTGACCAAGCCGTTCAGCCCCAAAATCCTTTTGGAACGGATCAAAACGGTTCTGCGAAGGATCGCGGAGAAGTCTTCCGCGGGTAAGATGAGGACTTTAAGCGGCCTGACGATTGATACCGTCAAATACAAGGTGATTTATGGTGGAAAAGAAATCGTCTTGACCAATATTGAATTCTCTATCCTCGAATTCCTCTCCCGCCATCCTGGACGGGTTTACTCGCGTGATCAAATCATGGACGGAGCCTGGAAAGAAGGAAAATTCATCGTTGACCGCGCGGTTGATGTCCATGTGCTGGCGTTGCGCAAAAAGTTAGGGAAGGCGGCTCACCTCATCGAAACGGTCCGCGGTATCGGTTACCGTTTCCACGATGTTGAATCCTCCGATGCATAAGATCCTCAATAAAATCTTTCTGGTCCATTTCGGAATGATGGGGGCTGTTGTATTATTGGTAGGGCTGGGGTTTTCCCTTTCTAGTTTTCAATTGGCACAGCTGATGCTCGCCGGCCTTTTGGTTTCGCTGGTTTTTAACCGAATTTTCCGCAGAATTTTTTTAAAACCGATCCTGGAGATGCAAACGGCCGCCCGTCAGGTTGTGGAAAAAGAATTGGAAAGTAAAATCACCGAAGTCAATCGGGACAAGATTGAATTGCAGGCGATTCTTTCGAGTATGGTGGAAGGAGTGATTGTCATTGGGCAGGATGAGAAGATCCTCATGATGAACGCTCCCATCGATCGCATGTTCGACCTGCGGACCTTCGATGCCGTGGGCAAACCTTATTGGGAGGTCATCCGCCATGACACGATCAATTCCGCTTTGAAAGAATCCCTGGAGGAGAAGAAAACTCTTAAAAAGGAGATATCGCTCATTTCACCGACGGATAGCCATTTCCTGATGCAGATTTCGCCCGTCATCCTTTCCAACGGCCGCTTGACTGGTGTGGTGGCGGTATTCCATAACATCACGGAGCTCAAAAAACTTTCTCAGATGCGTTCGGAATTTGTCGCCAATGTCTCCCACGAATTAAAAACGCCTTTGACGACGATCAAGGGTTTTGTGGAAACGCTCAAGGATGGGGCCATTCATGATCGGCAAAAAGCCGAACGGTTTCTTGAGATCATCAAAAATCATACAGACCGCCTTGAACATTTGGTCAATGACCTGTTGACCCTGGCTTCCATCGAATCCCGGGAAAAACCTTTGAAAATGGAAGAGGTTCAGATTCCTTGCGTGATCGAAACGATCCTGCAATTATTGAAAGATCAAATCGAACATCAGGGCCTTCGTTGCGAAGTCGATATCAAGGCGAACTTGCCAAAAATTCAAGGGGATGCCATATCGCTTGAGCAACTTTTCCTGAATTTATTGGATAATGCCATCAAATACACGCCGACCGGAGGTTTGATCAAAATCACCTCTCGACCAGAGAACGGCTTTATTCGGACCGATGTTGAAGATACCGGCATGGGTATCGAGGCCGAGTCTCTGCCTAGGATCTTTGAACGATTCTATCGTGTGGACAAGGCCCGTTCCCGAGAGATGGGAGGAACGGGATTGGGACTCGCCATCGTCAAGCACATTGTCCAGATTCATGGAGGTCACATGAACGTTGTGAGCCAGCCTGGAAAAGGTTCGACGTTTTCCGTATATCTGCCGATCAACTCATAGGATATTTCTTACCAAAGCTTTACTATTTCTTAACCAGATCTTAATAATTTCTGCTCATAATCGGTTTCGACTTTAATCCTTTCGACCGATCCCGCATTTTTATGATAATCCCTCATCCTCATCGGTTCCTTATCTGTCTCTTGATGATGTTCGTGTCCTTATCTTCTTGTTCCAGACCGACGGAAAATAAAAAAGGAGTCGATGGGACTACCATCCAAATCAAAGGTTCCGACACCATGGTCAATTTAGGCCAGGCCTGGGCTGAGGAATTTATGCGCCTGCACCCGCAGGCCTTTGTCTCGGTGACCGGAGGAGGATCTGGTACGGGAATCGCGGCCCTGATTTCAAAAACGTGTGACATTGCCGAATCGTCGCGAAAAATGAAAGACAAAGAATACGAGGAAGCCAAAGCCAATGGAGTTGAAGCTGTGGAATTTAGGGTCGCCATGGATGGCTTGGCCGTCGTTGTCCATCCGCAGAATCCCATCAATCAGCTCACCCTTGACCAACTGGCCAATATTTTTATGGGAAAGATAAAGAATTGGAAAGAAGTGGGGGGGCCGAATCTCCCCATTGTGCTTTTGTCGCGGGAAGTCAATTCCGGAACACACGTCTATTTTAAAGAACAAGTCCTGAGGCGAGGTGACTCCAAGCGCAAAGAAGAGTTTGACGAAGGAGCCCTGCTCATGCCGTCCTCACAAGCGATTGCTGACGAAATTGCCCAAAACCCCAACGCCATTGGTTATTATGGAATGGGCTATTCGAATCCGACTCAAAAACTCCTGGCCATTGCCAAGGATGACAAGAGTCCCTATTACCTGCCGATGGTGGAGAATGTGATGAGCGGTCATTATGACATTTCCCGGCCGCTGTTGATGTACACGAACGGTCAGCCTCAAGGGGACGTTAAGGAATTTGTGGATTTTGTTCTTAGCGACGCCGGCCAGGCCGTTGTGAGGCAAATCGATTTTGTGCCATTGCGTTAAATCAAAGTCATGTCCCTAAAAAATTTTAAAGAAGCCCTGATTGAGAAAATCATTTTTTTGAGCGGCATTGCCTCGATTATTCTCGTTATCCTTATTTTTATTTTCCTCGCTAAAGAAGGGCTTTCTCTATTTAAAAGCGTTCATCTCGGCGATTTTCTTTTGGGCCGACGCTGGCATCCCATTTCCGAACCACCGCAATTCGGCGTCTTGCCGCTCATTCTGGGATCGCTGTTTGTCACTCTAGGAGCGGCGGTTATTTCCGTGCCGATGGGAATTGCCAGTGCCATTTATATTGCAGAAGTGGCTCCACCTCGAATGAAGGAAATTTTAAAATCCGGCATCGAATTGTTGGCGGCAATTCCCAGCGTGGTTTTGGGATTCATTGGCATGACGACCCTCGTTCCTTTTGTTAAACATCATTTGAATTTGCCGACGGGACTCACGGCCTTTTCCGGTTCGGTCATGCTCGCCTTTATGGCCATGCCCACCATTGTGAGCATTGCGGAAGATGCCTTAACTGCGGTTCCGCAAAAATATAAAGAAGCGGCGCTAGCCTTGGGCGCGACGCGTTGGCAGGCGATCCACCGGGTCATTTTGAGGGCGGCCTCATCGGGCATTGTGGCCGCCGTTATGCTCGGGATCGGCCGAGTCGTCGGCGAAACCATGGCGGTCATGATGATCACCGGTAATGCCGTCCGGATGCCCACCTCATTGTTTCAACCCGTTCGAACTCTAACCGCGACCATTGCCGCCGAAATGGGCGAGACCGTTCGCGGAAGCGCCCACTATCACGCCCTCTTCGCTATTGGCATTGTCCTTTTTGTCATTACCTTTGTGATCAACTTGATTGCGGATTGGGCAGTCCATAGGAAATTGAAATGAAATACAATTCTTATCGCAGCGAAAAGATTGCATTCACGATTTTGTTTGCGGCAACCTTCTTGGTGGTATTGCCGGTCATTTTCATCATCCTCATGATCATTCAAAAAGGTTACAGCGTTATCTCCTGGGAATTTTTATTCACCATGCCGGCCAAAGGCATGCGTGAGGGAGGCATCTGGCCTGCCATCGTCGGAACTCTGTACCTGGTTTTGGGAACACTCATCTTCGCCCTGCCTTTAGGCGTTTTGTCAGCTATCTTCTTGACAGAGTATGCGAAAAATAATGCCTTGACCCGGCTGGTCAAGTTGGCCATTATCAATCTGGCCGGAGTGCCTTCGGTGGTCTACGGATTATTTGGGTTAGGAATTTTTGTTATGTTTTTAAAATTCGGGGCTTCGATCCTGGCCGGTTCCCTCACCTTGGCCATCATGGTTTTGCCCATTATCATTACGACGACCAAAGAAGCTTTGGAAAGCGTGCCTCAGTCATTTCGAGAGGTGAGTCTTTCCCTGGGCACCAGCAAATGGGAGACCATCCGTTTTTCTGTCCTTCCGTATGCCTTGCCGGGAATCTTAACAGGAGTCATCTTGGCCGTGAGCCGGGCAGCCGGAGAAACCGCGCCCATCCTTTTTACCGTCGCGGCATTCTATCTGCCGAAATTGCCAGAATCAGTTTTCAATCAGGTCATGGCCTTGCCGTATCATCTGTATGTGCTTTCGACCCAAGTCCCCAATGTGGATATTAGGCTTCGTTATGGCACGGCGTTGGTTTTACTCATGCTTGTTCTCAGCTTGAATTTAATGGCTATTGTGGTTCGGGCCAAGTTTCGGAAAAAGAAAAAATGGTAGAAGGTCAAATAAAAATTGCGGCGAACAATCTGGAGATTTGGTTCGGCCAAATCCATGCGCTTAAATCATTATCCATCGCTATCCACGAAAAGGAAATCCTTGGCGTGATCGGTCCAGCCAATAGCGGAAAAAGCACGTTTCTGCGGTCTCTCAATCGTTTTAACGACTTGGATCCTCATTTTCGATTTCAAGGTTCGCTCCGTTTAGGTGGGAAAAATATTTATAAGGATATTCCAGTTGGAGAATTGCGTAAACGGGTCGGAATGGTTTTTGCCTTACCGGTGCCTTTGCCTCTGAGCATTTTTGAGAATGTGGTGTATGGCCCGCGGCGCCACGGCATCAAACAAAAGTCTGTTTTGGAAGGAATCGTCGAGAAAACCTTGCAAGAGGCTTATCTGTGGGAAGAGGTCAAAGATCGTCTGCATATTTCGGCAATGAAATTGTCCGGCGGTCAACAGCAGCGACTCTGCCTGGCCCGGACGCTTGCGGTCGAACCGGAAGTTATTTTGTATGACGAGCCATGCTCCGGACTTGATCCGATTTCCACCGCCAAAATCGAAGAGGCCATGCGGCGATTCCGAAAGCGATATACGCAGGTTTTGGTCACCAATAACACCAAACAAGCGGCGAGGGTCAGTGATCGCACCGCCTTTTTTTTGATGGGAGAGATGGTGGAGCTCGATCAAACCGGTAGGATCTTCACCTTTCCAAAGGATCAAAGAACCAATGATTATATTTCCGGGAGATTTGGATGAAGGGTATTATCGAGACTCAGGATTTGAATTTGTTTTACGGAGAATTCCAGGCGCTTAAAAATATCAATCTGGCCGTACGTCGAAAGACCATTACAGCCTTTATCGGTCCGTCCGGCTGCGGCAAGTCGACGCTGTTGCGTTCGTTCAACCGGATGAATGATTTGATTGAAGGCGTCCGGATGACGGGTCGGGTTTTGATTGATGGCAACGATATTCAAAACAGCCATACCGATCTGGTCACCTTGCGTAAAAAAGTCGGAATGGTTTTTCAACGTCCCAACCCGTTTCCTTTATCGATCGCCGAAAATATTTTGTTTGGCCCCCAGATTCACCGCACCGCAAAAAAGGACGAGTACGAGCAAATAGTGGAAGAAAGCCTCAAATCAGTGTTATTATGGGATACCCTTAAAGATAAACTCGACCGCAATGCGCTCAATCTTTCCCTGGAGCAACAGCAGCGTCTATGCATTGCCCGGCTTTTGCCGGTCAAACCTGAGGTCCTGCTTATGGATGAACCCTGTTCCGCGCTTGACCCGGTTGCCACGGAACGGATCGAAGATTTGATGCGGGTTCTTAAAGAAAATTATACGATCGTCATTGTGACTCATAACATGCAGCAGGCCGCGAGGGTGTCGGATGATACAGGTTTCATGCTATTGGGAGAATTGATTGAATTTCATCGAACCGAAATGATTTTTACCAATCCTGTGGACCAGAGAACGAGTGATTACATCACCGGTCGATTTGGATAAAATGATTTTTAAAAACGGGGGAGGCTTATGCAGCGACACTTCGATGAAGCTCTGCAAAAACTAAAGGAAAAGATTTTTCGCATGAGCGGATTAGTTGAGGAGAACATCGGGGCCTCAATTAAGGCGTTGATCGATCGTAACTCAGAGCTTGCTTATAAGGTCATCAAATCCGATGATGCGGTTAATATGCTGGAAATCGAGATTGATGACTGGTGCATGAAGCTCCTGGCTCTTTATCAGCCGGCCGCCGGGGACCTGCGCTTTATCACCTCGACCATGCGAATCACCAACGACCTTGAGCGCATTGGCGACCTAGGCGTCAACATCGCCGAAAGAACACTGGATTTGATTAAGGTGCCGCCTTTGAATCTCAAAATTGATATTCCCAAAATGGCCGCGGCCTCCCAGAGCATGCTCAAAGATAGCCTCAATGCCTTCGTCAATAAAGATTCCAAACTCGCCTACGAGGTCTGCAAACGGGATGACGAGGTCGATCAGCTTAACCACGATATCTTTATGGCGCTTTTCACCTGCAAACCGGAGGAGCAAAAACCGGTTGAAAGAGTGATTGATCTTATCCTCGTTGCCAAAAATCTGGAACGGATTGCGGATCATTCCACGAATATTTGCGAAGATGTCATTTATCTGGTGGATGGAAAAGTGATCAAACATCATATTACAGATTAACGATGTCGAATCCTGAAGAGTTGGAACAAATCGACGTGCATAAGGCCAAGGCGCTCATCGAAGGCGGAAAGGTTCAGACGGTGGATATCCGCGATGCCATGGCTTTTCATGAGGCGCATATTTCCCATGCGATTTCGGTCAGCGATAATAATGTAGAAGATTTTATGGCCTCGGCTGATAAAGAAAAGCCTTTGATTTGCTATTGTTACCACGGCATCAGCAGTCAAGGGGCGGCTCAGTATTTTAAGGAGCATGGATTTAAAGAAGTTTACAGCATTATCGGCGGCTTTGAAGAATTCCAAAAGTCTTACCCTGCCTTGATCCAGCCAGCTCGTGGATGAATCGTCAGATTTTTACCGAGCAGATTTTTCAATTCAATAATTTTTAGGATGTTAAATTACGAGACGACTAAAGACAACAAGAATGGTTGCTATCCCTTCAATTATTATCCTTTTCTGGATGGTTTCAGAGGTGTTGCCATTCTCGCTGTGATGAGTGCGCATGCCCAGAATTTTTTTCATGCGAAGGATTTTTCTGGCCTACTTTTTAAATTTCTGGTCTTGGTCGGTCCTTTAGGTCATTTGGGGGTCGATATGTTTTTTGTCATCAGCGGTTTTTTGATAACGGGCATTTTAATTCGCAATTATAGGGATCCTATCGACGTTCGAAGGTTTTATGTCCGACGGATCTTTAAGATTATTCCGCCTTATGCCAGCCTGATTTTAATGACCATGCTGATGGTGCCATTCGATGAAGCGGGAAAATGGAACATCGGCCATTTAGGCCCTTATGTATTATTCACGCAAAATTATGCTCCTTATGTGGTCACGCCTCTGGCCCATACTTGGTCGCTTTCGATCGAAGAACATTTTTATCTCATATTTCCCTTAATCGTGGCAGCCATATTTTGTTTAGCGAAAAGCGAGGACTCAAGAAGAAGGTGTATCCTGGGGCTGGGTTTGGCGATTATGGCCTTTACCATATTATTTCGTGATATTTTGCATGATACGCGTTTTTTTATTTTTTCGAATCTTGGCCCAGATTTTACTCAGACAACTTTATTTCGGGCTGATGCCCTCATGTTTGGATGTGTCCTGCGAGTGATGGAACCCTATTATGCTCATGGGATGGATAAGGTCTGGCGGGTTTTGTCCCCGGTTTTATTGCTGTGCGGATTGATTATTTATTATTACTTTTCGCAAAATTTGGATCAGAATGGTTTTATTATTTGCCGAGCAAAATTTATTTTTTCCTATATTGCTCCGGGTCTTTTGTTATTAGGAATCTATCGGGGAGGGAGATGGCTAAGGCGAGTATTCGAAAATAATGTTTTGCGTTGGGTAGGAAAAAATTCTTATGGAATTTATCTTTGGCATTATGTTTTAATCACCTTACTTGCATCATCGCTCATGCTTTACCTCAGGCCCACCCTGGCTGTCGTTGCCTTTTATGTTCTTTCTATGATAGCGGGCTGGTTATCTACGATAACAGTTGAACGATATGCCTTGAAGTTGAGGCACAGGCTTTGTCCCTAAAGATTTCCTTCCTATCATTTAACAATATGTCCCGAATTCCTTTAACTGTAAAGGCGATTATTTTTGATATGGATGGTGTGATCACGAACACCATGCCTGACCACTATAAGGCTTGGAAAAAGATTTTTGCGCAGCAGGGAGTCATAATGACCAAGGAAGATGTTTATTGTCGTGAGGGTCAGAAGGGCATTCAGAGTGTGACTGAAATTCTTTTTATTCATGGCAAAACAGTTCCTAGAAGTCAAGCTGAGGTTCTGCTTGAACAGAAAGAAAAAATTTTTAAAGAAATCGTCCGCCAGCGTTTTATCTGTGGGGCCCGCCAATTCTTGAGAGATCTGCATCGGCGGAGTTTTCGTCTCGCCTTGGTTACGGGAACCTCTCGCCACGAATTATTACGAATTCTGCCGGAGTCATTATTGAATCTTTTCGAGGTTACGATTACCGGAAATGATGTCAGGCATGGGAAGCCGCATCCGGAGCCTTTTCAGAGGGCGCTTCAAAGATTGGGACTGAAGGCCCAGGAGGCGGTTGTCTTGGAAAATGCGCCTTTTGGGATTCAATCTGCCAAGGCCGCCGGATTGCGCACTTTGGCAATCGAAACATCCCTTCCTAAAAAATATCTTCATCAAGCCGACATGATTTTTCCCTCGATCAAAGAAATTAAAGAGCGAGTTGTGTTCCTGCTTGATGGTTCAGCATGAAAGAATCCCTTGTTTCTGAGAGTTTAGGCTTTTTCCGGTTGTCTTTTTCAGTATAATGATTGAAAAACAATGGAGGCAAACGTGTTTCAGAGGGTGCTCGTCGTCTATAAAAAGAGCGCTTATAAAATTTATTTTTTGGAACGAAAGAGTTCCTTGTTTGGCAAACAAGCCCTTTTTAAGCCCGCGGAAATCCGCCGTTTTAAATTGGCGCACGAAACCCATTATCGAACCTTGGCGTTTATTGAGGAAATTTTGAGGCGTTATAAAATCCGTTTTAGAAAACGCCGCCGCGGCCAACGCATCGATGCCTCTGGCTACGACCTTATCATTACGGTAGGAGGTGATGGGACTTTTTTAGAGGCGGCTCGAAGTGCACTGACTCAACCGCTCTGGGGCGTGAATTCCGATCCGGCGCATAGCGTCGGAAGATTCTGTTCGACCCGGCCGGAGCATTTTGAAAGGGATTTAGTGAATTTACTCAAAGGAAATTTTCGAACCGTGTCTCTCCATCGCTTCCGACTGGAATTGCGCGCAGGCAAAAACAAGCGGATTGTCAATGTCCTCAACGATCTTTTGTTTTGCCACCAAAATCCCGCGGCCATGAGCCGATATTACTTAACGATTAATAAAATCCGGGAAGAACAACGGGGATCCGGGTTATGGGTATCAACCGCAGCTGGTTCGTCGGGAGCGATCCATTCAGCCGGAGGCCAGGTCATTCCTCGAGCAAGCAAACTCATCCAGTATAGGCCCAGAGAAATTTTTTCCGGATTTCATGCGAAATACAGGTTAACCGGCGGAATGCTTTTTTTGCATCATCCCATCTTGATCGAGTCGATCATGCGCAGTGGCAGGATTTACATCGATGGTGCGCATCTGAGTTTTTCGTTTGGACTCGGCAATAAGGCCATATTAACGAATTCGCTTTACCCCGCGAACGTCATCCAATTCAAGGCTTGATTCATGATCCTATGAAAGCCGCTCTGGTTGTCTCTCACGGTAGCCGCTCGAAGAAAACCCGCCAGGAAGTCCTTCGTTTGGTTAAAAAGCTGCGACGCCAAAGTTCATTTCCAATTATTGAATATGCCTTCTTGGAAATTGAGCCTCCCGATATACCAACCGGGATTGAAATGTGCGCCAGGAAGGGAGCCAAGGAAATTTTGCTGTTATTGAATTTTTTAAATTCCGGGCGTCATGTGGACATCGATATCCCGAAGATCGCTCAAGAGGCGCGAAAGAAATATCGGGGAATTCGAATTCATATATCGCAGCCGGTGGGCCAGCACCCCAAAATCTGTGAGCTTTTCTTGGATTTGTTGGATCGTTCAAAAATTCATCTATGAGTATGCCTTCTCGTCTGAGTAACAATATTATGCAGTGGTATAAAGCCAACGCGCGTGATCTGCCATGGCGTAAAACAGAAGACCCATACAAAATTTGGGTTTCCGAAATCATGCTGCAGCAGACGACCGTCAATGCCGTCATTCCTTTTTTTGAGCGATGGATGAGTGAATATCCGACACTCCGGCATGTGGCTCAAGCCCCCATCCGCAAGATTTTGAAATCCTGGCAGGGATTAGGGTATTACCAGAGAGCCAAGAATCTGCATAAGGCTGCCAAAATTATTTGTAAGCAATTCAAAGGGTGTTTGCCAAATGAAGCCAGTAGGCTTAAGGACCTTCCCGGATTCGGATCGTATACGACTGGTGCAGTTTTGAGTATTGCGTTTGATCAAAGGCATCCCATCATTGATGCCAACGTGCGTCGTGTCTTTATGCGTTTGCTGGCCTTGCCGGGACTGGCTGTTGCCTCGCAGGATAAGGCGATTATCGGATATCTTGAAAAAATTATGCCCAATAAAGGAGTGAAGATATTTAATCAGGCCTTGATGGAATTAGGAGCGTTGGTTTGCCGAAGCAGCGAACCCTTATGCATTGCCTGTCCAGTGAGAGAATATTGCCTGGCTTATGCAAAAGGACTGCAAGAGGTCATTCCCGAACGAAAGAAAAAATTCATTCAAGATGTGAAGGTTGTTATTGCGATCATTAAAAAAAATGATAAATTTTTTATTCAGAAGCGCCCTTCATCGGGTCTATTCGCGGACCTGTGGGAATTCCCTGGTGGTAAAATTGAACCCAAGGAAAATGCCCGCCAAGCGCTGGCCCGAGAAATCCGGGAAGAGCTAAACGTTGAAGTAAAATACGCAAAACCATTGTTTGAATTAAAACAATTTTACACCCAATTCCGCGCCCATTTGAATGTTTGGAGCTGTGAGGTAAATCCTTTGCCAAAAGAAGATTCAAATCATAAATGGGTCAAATTCCCTCAATTGCATCACTTCCCCATGCCCTCTGGCAGCGCGCGGATCATTGATTTATTGAGCGTTAAGAAAGAATAACTTGACAAATAGGGAGGCATAAAATATCCTTACTATGCTTATCAAATTAGTAAGGTATAGAAAATGAAGATCTGTGCAAAAACGGATTATGCTTGCCGGGCCCTGTTGGAATTGTCGTTGCATTGGCCCAATATAACACCTCTGCGTTTAAACGACATTGCCCATCGGCAACAGATCCCCTTGAAATTTTTGATCCATATTTTGATCAGTTTAAAACAACTTGGCTATATTGAGAGCCTCCGGGGGAATAAGGGCGGTTATGTCCTAGCCAAATCCCCCAAAGAAATTCTGCTTAAAGATGTCATTGAACATTTTGAGCATCACCCGTTTTATCAAAGTGCCGGAACTAAAGCAAAAAAAGGAAATGTATTTGAAAAAATTTGGACACAGGTGAACAAGGCCGTTGTGGATCAAATCCTCGCGATCAATTATGAAGAAATTTGCAATCAGGAAAAAACCCACGATACAGTTCCCATGTATAACATCTAATTTTCATCCCCGGCATGAATAATAACATTCAAGATCGACTCAGCGAATTTAAAGGGAAGGTGAAAGACGCCGATGCCCAGGACGTGATCCGTCTGGCCTTTGAGCAATTTGGCTCTAGGGTGAGTTTTGCTTCCAGTCTGGGAGAAGAAGATCAGGTGATTACCGACATGATCGCCAAGGCCGCGCCGGGAATTGAAATTTTTACCCTAGACACCGGACGCTTGCATCAGGAGACCTATGATCTTTTGGCCAAAAATCAGAAACGGTATCGGTTACGTTTCAAAACTTATTTTCCCGATCCCAAAGCCGTCGAAGACATGGTCGCAAAAAAAGGCATCAATCTTTTTTATGAAAGTATCGAGAACCGCAAACTCTGCTGCAGAATCCGAAAGGTGGAACCTCTAAGGAGAGCCTTGGCTGACATGGATGCATGGATGACCGGTTTGCGTCGAGCCCAATCGTCCGATCGCGGCCAGACGGACGTGGTCGAATGGGATGCCGATCATCAAAAGATCAAAGTCAATCCCTTGGCCTTCTGGTCGTTAGAAGATGTTCGTCGCTACATTGCCGAGAATAAAGTTGATATCAATGAATTGCATTCCAAAGGTTTTGTCAGCATTGGTTGCGCTCCCTGCACCCGAGCCATCAAACCCGGCGAGGATATTCGCGCGGGCCGCTGGTGGTGGGAAGATGCCCAAAAGAAGGAATGCGGTTTGCATAATAATCCTCATCGTCCGAAGGCGGGGTCATGAATAAGGCCATGGATCAATTGGATTATCTGGAAGCCCAAAGTGTTTTTATCTTAAGAGAGGCCTACCGGGAATTTAAGAGTCTCGTCATGCTCTGGTCGATCGGAAAAGACAGCACCGTCCTATTATGGTTGGCTAAGAAAGCCTTCTTCGGTCACGTGCCTTTTCCATTAGTTCACATCGATACGAGCTTCAAAATTCCGGAAATGATTCAATATCGGGATGAATTGGCCAAAAAATGGAAACTCAATATGATCGTCGGGCAAAATAAGAAGGCCCTCGAAGAGAAGCGGACTTTTCCTGCGGGCGCCCTTGACCGCATCGCCTGCTGCAAAGCGCTTAAAACCGATGCTTTAAAAAATACGCTTTCCGGGGCTTGGCCGCGTTATCGTTTGAACCATACAACGGGAAACTATGAATTGGATTCGAATACCGAACCCTATACCGGTGTGATCGTGGGAGCCCGAGCGGATGAAGAGGGAAGCCGTTCGAAAGAACGGTATTTTTCTCCGCGGGACCGTAACAGCGATTGGGATGTCGGCGACCAGCCGCCGGAATTATGGAATCAATTCAAAACCGACTTCGCTCCGGGGACGCATCTGCGCATTCATCCGCTTTTGGATTGGACCGAGTTGAATATTTGGGAATACATCGAGCGGGAGAATATTCCCGTCACCAGATTGTATTTTGACCAAGGCAATGGGAAACGATATCGTTCCTTGGGCTGCTATCCGTGCACCTTTCCGGTTGACTCGACGGCCAAGGATGTTCACGACATCGTGGAAGAACTGCGGGCCGGAAAATTCAAAAACATCGCCGAGCGTTCTGGCCGGGCCCAGGATAAGGAAGATGGCGGCGGGTTAGAAACATTGCGCCGCGAAGGGTACATGTAATGAAGGCCACGCTCGAGAAAAAACCGCAAACCATCAACCGCGAGCAAATGAATGTTGTCATTGTCGGCCATGTGGATCACGGTAAAAGCACTGTCATCGGCCGTCTCTTAGTTGACACGGGATCCTTACCATTAGGGAAATTAGAAGAAGTCAAAGCCCGGTGTGAGCGTAACGCCCGTCCGTTCGAATATGCCTTCCTTTTGGATGCCCTGAAAGATGAACAGGCTCAGGGCATCACGATCGATACGGCGCGCAGTTTTTTCAAATCCCAGAAAAGAGACTACATCATCATCGATGCCCCGGGACATATTGAGTTTTTGAAGAATATGATTACCGGTGCGGCGCGGGCCGAGGCCGCTTTGCTTGTCATCGATGCCCATGAAGGGATCAAAGAGAATTCCAAACGGCATGGCTATATGTTGTCCTTTCTTGGGATTAAGAATGTCGCCGTATTGATCAACAAGATGGATCTGGTTAGTTACAGGGAAGAAATTTTCCAGCAGATTAAAAAGGATTATCTTCAATTTCTGAAGGACGTCGGCATTGAACCCTCGCAAGTTATTCCCATTTCGGCTCGAGAAGGGGACAACTTGGTGCGGTTGTCCTCGAATATGCCTTGGTATAAAGGTATTCCAGTCTTGTCAGCCCTCGATGCCTTCCGAAAAGCCGCCGCGGCCTGGGAACAACCTTTTCGTATGCCGGTGCAGGACGTTTATAAATTTACCGAAGAAAGCGATGACCGTCGCATCGTGGCCGGCCGCGTTGAGACCGGGACCATTTCCGCGGGCGAAGAGGTCGTCTTTTTGCCTTCCGGCAAGAAATCGAGAATTGCCTCAATCGAAAGTTTTCATACGGCGCCACAAAAAGATATTTTTGCCGGGCAAAGCACCGGAGTAACACTGGAGACTCAGATTTATATTCGTCCGGGTGAAGTCTTGTGCCGTCTTAAGGAAAAAAGTCCGCACGTGAGCACTAAATTCAAGGCCAACATCTTTTGGATGGGACGACAGCCATTGGTCAAAAATAAAACCTATAAACTTAAGATCACCACGCAGCATGTCCCGGCAATCCTTTCCAAAATTGTGGGCGTCATGAATGCCTCCGAGTTGTCGTCGTTGCAAAAGCCCCATGTGGACCGCCACGAAGTGGCCGAGTGCATTCTTGAGACCATGAAACCAGTGGCTTTTGATGCCGTTGGAGATATCGCTCAAACGGGCCGATTTGTCATTGTGGATCATTATGAGATCGCAGGCGGTGGGATTATTTTAGCGCCGGTCTTCGATGAGCAATCTTTGCTTACCCAACAGATTAAGAAACGCGATTACGAATGGGAACGCAGCGGCATCACGCCGGACAAAAGAGCGCAAAAGTACGATCATAAATCCGCTTTAATTGTCATCACCGGACAAATCGATACCGGCAAACAACGCATCGCCAAGGCGTTGGAGGAAGAATTATTCAATTTAGGGAAATTTACCTATTTTCTGGGTGTGTCGAACCGTTTGACGGTTGTGTCCGGACAAAGCAAAGATAAAACCCTGGAAAAATTTGAACATTTACAGCAATTAGGTGAACTTGCCCATATTTTGACTGATGCGGGCTTGATCTTAATTACGAGCATCACTGACATCGACGATTACGAGATGTCGATGCTTAAACATTTGAACCATCCGAACAAAACCCTCGTCGTCAATGTCGGAGAAAACCGTTTCGGCGCCGGTCAGGTCGATTTAGAGCTGGTTGAAAATGAAGATAGCCAAATCGCCGTTGCCAAGATCGTGGATCTCTTGATTAAGTCCGTTGTTCTTGATCCTGAATATTTTATTTAATCCTTCCCCTTTTTTTTCCAATTAAACGATTGAAAAAATCCTATTGACAATGAATGGCAGGGTTTGCTACGATTTTCCGAAAATAAATTTAGAAGGAACGCAATTATTTGCTTGGATCATGCCTCAATTCCAAAGGAATAAAAAATCGCTTTCCGAGTTCCTGATTTTTCCCCGAAGGAAATCCTTTCCTGGGAATTCGCGCATACCAATTCAAAGAGATTTTTAGAATGCATGCAAAGAAATTGAATGGCAGTCTTTATTCCTAAATAAGTTTAAATATAACGGGATTCATTTCAGAAAAGGAGTTGTGAATGAAAAAGCTGCTGAAGGTTAGCCTCGGGACCATATTCTTGTGTCTCTTTTCTCTCCCCGCTCAGGCGGAGACTTTAGAGGAACTCAAAAGTATGATGCAACAGATGAAAACTGAGTACGAGGGAAGGATTAATACTCTGGAAAAGAAAATTGATGCCTTAGAAACTCAGCAGAAAAAAGATAGCGTAAGGGTTGAACAATTGAATAATCAGCAATCTGAAAAAGTTGCGGCCATAGAAAGTAAGATTGAGGAAAAATCCCTCAACGTCGAATACGTCGGGCGATATAAGGCTCCGGAAGGTAACGGCGGCTTGCTTGTGCGCAATCCATTTGGATTTGGCAGTGTTTCGGTTGGAGGTTATGCGGATTTGGAGTACGGAGATTTTGAAAACGATGGTGCTTACTTTTCTTCGCACCGCTGGATTATCAATGTGGGAGCGCAGCTGCACGATCGGATTGGATTCAATTCGGAATTAGAAATTGAGGAAGGAGGACCCAATTCGGCCAACGAAGACGGAGAGATCAAAGTCGAGCAGGCCTATATGGATTATAAAATTGCCAATTGGGTGAACGTGCGCGCCGGCGCCGTGTTAGTTCCTTTTGGCCGATACAATCTTTATCATGATTCTGATCTGCAGGATTTGACCGCCCGGCCGATTATGGCCAGAGATATTGTTCCGACAACCTGGACAGAGGCCGGGGGAGGGATTTTCGGTCAAATGAATCCAGACTTGGAATCATTGAAGAATTTGAGCTTAAGTTATGAGGTGTATGCGGTCAATGGTTTGGACCAGGGTTTTGACGATACGGGTTTGCAGGAGGCGCGACCAAGTCTCAAAATCGACAATAATGATGATAAGGCCATCGTAGGACGCCTCGCCATCAGCCCTACTTTAAACCAGGAACTTGGATTCAGTGGTTACTGGGGAGAATATGATCCCTTAGGCAATGCCATCCAAGGTAG
Source organism: Candidatus Omnitrophota bacterium (assembly GCA_023247725.1). Lineage (GTDB taxonomy): Bacteria > Omnitrophota > Gorgyraeia > Zapsychrales > JAHFFX01 > JAHFFW01. The sequence goes on from JAHFFW010000023.1 coordinate 20,831, forward strand.
TGGAGTCGATTGGCATTCTACTGTTGGTTCATTTGAGTTGATTAGCGAGTATGCCTATTTTGATGTCGAAGAATCCGCCGCCGGAAGCTCGGATGTCGCTGATTTCTTTCAGGGTGCCTATGCGCAATTGAATTATCATTTCTGGTTCGATTGGCTCAATCAGACTTTTCTGGGCAAAGGTTTTGAAAATCCCCAATTCACTTTGGCCGGCCGATATGATTGGGCCTTGATCCATGATGATGGGGACGCTGACAATAGCGAAAATAATCGGGAAACTCGTTACACTTTAGGATTCAACTATCGTCCTATTGAAAATTTCATTTATAAATTTGAATACCAGTGGAACCAGGCGAATAATGAGACGTTGGAACGGGGAGACAGTAACGGATTCTTGTCTTCGGTCGCAATTGGTTTCTGATGATTGAGAGGCGCGGGGCCGTCGGCCCAGAATAAGGCGTCGCCGACGGCCCCCGATCATCTAACGAGAATGAAATCCTTTCTTCTTATTCTTCTCCTGGCCGTCTTTGTTGCCACGATCCGGGCCGAACAATTGACGACCTTCGAGGAAGCCCTGCACTCAACCTTCCCGGAGTCAGATTCAACCCAAACCCATGTGATTCATCTTTCCCCGGACCAAGTCAGTACCATTCAAGATAAAGCGAATCTCCCCAAGCCGCCTTTGTCGCAGTATCAAATCATTGTTGTGCAAAACCAAAATAAGACCATCGGTTATACTTTCGAAGACACGGTTGCAGGCAAATGGGGACCCATTCATTATTTCCTGGGCCTGGACGCTTTCGGCAAAATCCTCGCTGTGAAGGTTCTGGCTTACCAGGAGCGAAGAGGAAGGCCGGTGGCGGAAAAAAGGTTTACCCAACAATTTGTGGGCAAGGACCAAAATAATCCGGTGCGGCTGCGCAAAGACATCCAGGGCATCACGGGCGCCACGATCTCTTCTCGAGGCCTCACCGATGGGGTGAGAAAATTGCTCTATATATTTGAAGAATACCAAAAGCTGTGATAGGTTAAAGGGCAATGCGCATCCTTTTAACCAATGACGATGGAATCTATGCCGAAGGTATTTTTGCGGCATACCAACAATTAAAGAAAATCGCCAATGTCACGGTGGTTGCGCCCGATTCCGAGCGTAGCTCCGTCGGTCATGGCATCACCCTCGCCCATCCCATTTACTGCGGGAAAATTAAACGCAAAGGCCAATTCTTTGGCTACAGCATCAGCGGCACTCCCGCCGACTGTATCAAATTTGGCATTCATACCGTGATGAAAAGAAAACCCGATTTGGTCGTCTCAGGAATCAACCTGGGGCCGAATGATGGCTGCAGTGTCTTTTATTCGGGGACAGTCGCGGGGGCGAGGGAAGGCGCGTTGTTGGGGCTACCGTCGATGGCGGTTTCCTTGGCGACCTTTATGAACCCTTCGTTTACCTATGCCGCCAGAGTCACCGCTCTATTGGCGAGAATTTTGCAAAGGCATAAGCTTAAAAAGGGGACCTTCCTCAACGTCAACGTACCGGCGGTCAACTCCGCCAAGATTCGAGGGTTGAAAATCACCAGGCAAGGATTGATTCCGATCCACGGTGCATTTCACAAACGGCTTGATCCCAACCGGCGAGAGTATTACTGGATGACGGGAAGAGCGCCGCTGGATCAAGACGATGACACAATTGATACCTTTGCCCTGAATCGGAATTACGTCACGATCACGCCCATTCACTGTGACATGACGGATGAGAAAATGGTTGAATCCATGTTGCAGTGGAATTGGAAAGAGGGAAGACAAACTTAAGGTCTTTCACCTTGAAAAGCCAGATGATTCATAATATAATACGGCCACCTTAAAATTTTTTAAGCCAAAATCCCTTTCCTGGAGAATGAGATGGAAGAAAAAGCCAAGCTGACGGTTGGCGACAAAACGATTGAACTTCCCATCATCACCGGCAGCGAAGAAGAAAAAGGCATTGACATCAGCAAACTCCGGTCGAGTTCCGGCTGCATCACCTACGATCCGGGATACGGCAATACCGGTGCCTGCAAAAGTTCTATCACTTTTCTGGACGGGGAAAAAGGCATCCTGCATTACCGCGGTTACCCCATTGAGCAAATAGCGGAAAACTGCAATTTTGTCGAAACTGCCTATCTCCTCATTTACGGCGAGCTTCCCAACCGAGACCAGCTGGAAAATTTTTCCAATTCTTTTACCGAACACGCGACGATCCATGAAGACATGAAGAATTTTTTTTATGGATATCCGCCGTACGGGCATCCCATGGGGATCTTATCGGCCATGGTCTGTTCGTTGTCCGCTTACTATCCGGAGCTGGCCAAAGCTGAACCGACGAAAGAAGAGATCGACCGCATTGCGGTTCAACTCCTTTCTAAAATCCGGACGATCTGCGCTTTTTCTTACAAAAAATCCATTGGAGAACCATTTGTTTACCCGCGGCCGGAGCTAAAGTATATCCCTAATTTCCTGAACATGATGTTCTCCTCGCCGTCCCGAGCTTACGAAATTGATGAGGATGAAGTCAACGCCATGCGCGTTCTATTCATTTTGCATGCCGATCATGAGCAGAATTGCAGCACCTCGACGGTTCGAATCGTGGGAAGTTCCCGCGCCAACTTGTTTGCCTCCGTCGCTGCCGGGATTTGTGCCTTATGGGGGCCTTTGCACGGCGGCGCCAACCAAGAAGTGATCGAGATGTTAGCAATGATTTATAAAGATGGTTGCAATGTCAAAAAATATGTGGACCTTGCGAAAGAGTCTCATGGAGAATTTCGGCTGATGGGTTTCGGCCATCGGGTCTATAAAAATTTTGATCCCCGAGCCAAAATCATCAAGCAAAAGACCGATGCCTTGTTGAGAAAAAAGGGAATCCATGACCCGCTTTTGGATGTCGCCGTCAAGCTCGAAGAGGTCGCCCTCAAAGATCCTTACTTCATTGAGCGCAAACTTTATCCTAACGTGGATTTTTATAGCGGTATTATCTATCGCGCTATCGGCATTCCACTCAACATGTTTCCGGTCATGTTCGCGATCGGCCGTTTGCCCGGCTGGATCGCTCATTGGAAAGAAATGATTGAAGATCCCGCCACCAAGATCGGCCGGCCCCGTCAGATCTACACCGGATGCACCCGACGTGATTTTGTTCCCATTGAAAAACGCGGATAGTTTAGATTCAAACACTTCCAAAAAAGAAGGGAAATGCCGTCTCATGAATTTTCAACCCAAGGCAAAGTTTGATAAAGAAGCCACTCTGATATTGGTAGAAAAATCCTCGTTATCGGCCCGGGGCTCTGGGTTCATTCCTTCCGATTTGCGATCTCAAATCCAGGAACTGGTTAAGAGCGGTCATTTTAAAGCCGAAAAAGGGGAACTATTTCCTTTCGTTAAGAATAAAAAGCTTTTTTTGTTGGCGGGGTTGGGCAACATCAAAGAATTATCATTGACCGATCTGCGGATCAACGTCAGAAAGGCCCTCACCTCTCCCTATTTGCATCCGGTTAAGGATGCGGAAATCATTCCCCATACCGACGAGGAAAACGCCTTGATCGCCATGATTGAATCCGTCTTGATCGGCGGCTATGTATGGAAAAAATATCGGTCAGAACCGGAAGAGGAGACAATCCCGGAATCAAAAGAGTTTATTCTCATTACCGTTAAGAAGAAAATTTTAGAAGAGGCGGTGCGAGTTTGCGAGGGAGTGAATCTGGCCCGGGATTTGGTGAATGACAATGCGGATGTGGCCACCTCCGAATTTATCGAAAAAACCATCAAAGACCTGATCAAGGGCCAGGAGAATATGACGATCGAGGTCCTCAACCGAAAGGAAATGGCGGCAAAAGGTCTAAACCTTATCCTCGCTGTAAATCAGGGGAGTCCTAAAGAACCTAAGTTGATTATTGTAAAATATCAAGGAGGCCAGACAAAAGATAAGTACGTTGGCTTGGTCGGAAAGGGCATTACGTTTGACACCGGAGGGTTGAATCTCAAGCCCACGGGGCATATTGAAACCATGAGGGCGGATATGAGCGGTACGGCCGCCGTCGTCGGGACTTTAAAAAATACATTGGCCTTGGGGATTCGACGCAATATTTTGTTTGTTTTTGCCCTGGCGGAGAATGCGATTGGTTCCCAAAGTTTCAAACCGGGAGATGTCTTTCGTAGTTTTTCCGGGAAAACCGTTGAAATCGCCAATACCGACGCGGAGGGCCGTTTGGTTCTGGCCGACGCCATCGCCTATGTCGTCAAACATTATCGACCGCAAAGAATTGTTGATCTGGCCACACTGACGGGCGCCTGCGTGGTGGCCCTGGGTCATGATTATGCCGGGCTCATGAGTACGGATGATCAGCTTGCCGAAGAACTTCTCAATTCCGCTCAAAGGACCGATGATCGTCTCTGGCGTTTGCCGATCTATCCAGAGGTCAAGGAATCGGTCAAATCACTGATCGCCGATATCAAAAATACCGGCTTCCCCAAAGGAGCGGCTGGGGCCATTACCGGAGCGGAATTCCTCAGACAATTTACCGATGACACCCCCTGGGCTCATCTGGATATCGCCGGCACCGCTTATGTCGATGGACCGGGCCGATGGTATTATGGGCAGGGTGCAACCGGATTTGGTGTGCGTCTTCTGACGGATTTTTTAAAAAATTCTAAAAGGGTATAATTTTTTTCCAGAAAGCACCGATGATCCCAATTCCGTATAGAAAGTGTGCATTACCAACTTTATGTTCGATTGCATTCTGCTTGATCCTACCTTGGGCAATGAAAGCTCAAGAGGAGCGTCCCCATCGCGCCTTTGTTCTACAGCTGGATGACGACACGATTAATCCCATCACGGCCGAATATATTTCCAGAGCCATTGATCAGGCTGAAGAAGAGGCCGAGTTCGTCATCCTTAAGCTGGATACCCCCGGCGGACTTTTAACCTCGACACGAACCATTGTTAAAAAAATTCTTTCATCCGCGGTTCCGGTGGTTGTTTACATCTATCCCAGCGGTTCGCGTGCCGGCTCCGCCGGAGTCTTTATTACCTACGCCAGCCATGTGGCTGCCATGGCTCCGTCCACCAATATTGGCGCGGCTCATCCCGTTGAAATTGGGGAGGGAAAAAAGGGAAAAGAACACACCAATCGCGGGATGGAGGAAATTAATAAAAAACTTCAGCAATTGCTTAATCAAAATCAAAAAAAGGATAAAAGAAATTCCCGGAACCAAGATTCAGAAATGAAAGGCCAGACTTCCGAGGATGAAACCCACCGTGGGCACAATCCTTCAGTGGAAAATACCAATCCAGAGAAGCCGGAAGGTTTAGAAGAAGGTGAAAAGGATTCGGAAGATCCTATGGCTGACAAAATTCTTAATGATACGGTGGCCTTTATCCGGGGGATGGCCGAATTGCGGCATCGCAATGTCGAATGGGCGATAGAGAGTGTGACGCAAAGCGCCTCCATCACCGAGACCGAGGCCTTACAAAAGGGTGTAGTCGAAATCATTGCCAAAAATGACCAGGACCTCCTGGCCCAGCTGAATGGACGCAGCGTTAAAATCAAAGGACGCGATGTCACGATCAGCACGACGGATATTCAGCTGGTGGATCTTCCCATGAGCGCCCGGCAAAGATTTTTTAACGTCCTCGCCAATCCGAATCTTGCTTATATTTTTATGATCCTGGGATTTTATGGACTTTTGTATGAAATCACCCATCCGGGAATCGCCCTGCCCGGAATTTTAGGAGCGGTGCTTTTGATCCTCGCGTTTTACAGTTTCCAGGCCCTGCCGACGAATTATGCGGCGCTGGCCCTGATTTTACTGGCTTTAATCCTTTTCGTTTTGGAAGCCACGACTCCCGGATTTGGGATTCTGGCATTAACCGGGGTTGGATGCATGGTCCTTGGATCCTTGCTTTTATTCGACACTTCCATTCCCAACGTGAGTCTGTCCCTGTCGATCATTTTGAGTTTCACCTTGACGACGGCAGGCCTGACGCTTTTTCTTGTTCATCGCGTCCTTTCTGCCCATAAACTGAAAAAACGCACCGGGACCGAAGGCATGATCGGAGAGGTGGGATATGCCTTCACCGATTTATGGAAGGGAAAGGTGGGAAAGGTGTTTGTGCACGGAGAGATTTGGAATGCCCTGGCTCATGAAGACATTGTCAAGAATGAAGACATCCGTGTCTTAAAGATCGAGGGCATGACGCTGACAGTGAAAAAGAAAACTTAAAAAGGAGGAAGCCATGTTTCCTGTATCCGGTCTGGTAATTTTTGCCATTTGGTTATTTAGCAGTTTACGGATCATTCGCGAATATGAACGCGCGGTGATTTTTCGGTTGGGCCGCGTCCTGCCTCAACCGAAAGGCCCCGGATTCGTCTTCGTCTTGTGGCCGATTGATCAGGCCGTCATCATGAGTCTCCGGCTGATCACCTTGGATGTTCCGCCCCAGGACATCATCACCAAAGATAACGTGTCGGCCAAGGTCAATGCCGTGGCTTATTTTCGCGTGATGGATCCCATCAAGGCGATGATCGAGGTTCAGGATTTTAATTATGCCACGTCCCAGATGGCTCAAACCACATTAAGAAGCGTCCTCGGTGAAATGGATCTGGATGATCTATTATCGCAACGAGAGAAAATCAATACCCAGTTGCAATCGATCCTGGACCGGCAAACCGATCCCTGGGGGATTAAAGTCACCGCGGTCGAAATGAAACACGTCGATTTATCCGACGAACTTCGCCGGGCCATGGCCCGCCAGGCCGAGGCGGAACGGGAACGCCGTGCCAAGATCATTGCCGCCGAGGGCGAATTCCAGGCCGCAGAAAAGATCACCCAGGCAGCGGAGTTAATGCAGCGCCAACCAGCCGCGCTCCAATTAAGATATTTACAAACTCTCGTGGAGATTGGAAAAGAAAATAATACCACGACCATTTTCCCTTTGCCCATTGATCTGATCAAAAATTGGCTGGAGAAATAATTTTGGTTTTGTAAGGAAAGGACCGCTATGGCGTACCGCATGGAGTCTGACAGTCTTGGCCAGGTGCAGGTGCCGCAAGAAAAATATTACGGCGCGCAAACCCAGCGGTCTTTACAAAATTTTAATATTGGCACCGAACGTTTTCCCCGCGAATTCATTCGGGCCTTCGGAATTCTCAAGAAGGCCGCCGCGATGGTCAATAAAGAATTAGGTTTACTCGATGGGGAAAAAGCAAATCTCATTATTCAAGCGGCTGATGAAGTCATCGAAGGTAAGCTGGATGAACACTTCCCTCTGGTTATTTGGCAGACCGGTAGCGGCACTCAAACGAATATGAATGTGAATGAAGTCATTTCCAATCGGGCCATTGAATTGTCGAAAGGAATTTTGGGAAGTAAGAAACCGATCCACCCCAATGATGATGTCAACAAATCCCAGTCCTCCAATGATACATTTCCGACGGCCATGCATATGGCCGTGGTGGAGGAAGTTCATGGTCGACTAATTCTTTCTCTGGATCATCTCAGAAAAATTTTGGACCAAAAGGCGAAGGAATTTAAAGACATTATCAAGATTGGCCGCACGCATTTGATGGATGCGACCCCGCTCACGCTAGGTCAGGAATTTTCCGGATATGTTCAGGCCTTGACCGATGACACAGAAAGAGTGCAGGCGAGCCTGCGATATCTCCATGAATTGGCCATCGGAGGGACGGCCGTCGGTACGGGGTTGAACACACACCCTCAGTTCGCGGCGCGCGTTGCCAAAAGCATTGCCGATTTGACGGGAAAACCATTTGTCAGCGCGCCCAACAAATTTTCTGCATTGGCCACGCATGATGCCATCGTTGCCTTTCATGGAACTCTTAAAACACTGGCCGCTTCTCTTTTCAAAATTGCCAATGACATCCGCTGGCTTGGCTCTGGACCGCGCTGCGGCATCCACGAAATTATTCTGCCCGAAAATGAGCCGGGGAGTTCCATTATGCCGGGGAAAGTGAATCCCACGCAAGCCGAAGCCATGACCATGGTCTGCGCGCAGGTCTTTGGTAATGACACCACGATCAATGTGGCTGGGGCCAGCGGCAATTTTGAATTGAATGTTTATAAACCGGTCATTATCTTTAATGCGCTGCAATCGATTCGCTTGTTGTCCGATGTTTGCCAAAGCTTTGCCGATCATTGCGTCGTCGGAATAAAACCAGACCTGGGCACGATCGAAAAACACCTGCAGAATTCCTTAATGCTCGTCACCGCCCTCAATAATAAAATCGGCTATGATCAATCGGCTAAGGTTGCTCAGAAAGCATACCAAGAAAACAAAACTCTCAAAGAAGCGGCCATCGAGCTGGGTTTTTTGACGCCGCAGCAGTTCGATGAATGGGTCAAACCGCAGGAAATGACAAAGCCTTCTTTATAGCACCTCTATGACCATAGGCCAACGATGGGGTTTGCTTTTTTTTAGCCTCTGTACTGTACTGACCGTGGCCACGCGTCCTGTTTATCCAGAGAGTCATTCTCCCTCCACCGAAGTTCACCAAAAGCTAGCCTTGCCTTTGCGTGAAGACCTTCCTTGGTTAAATGTAGACCACCCCATCAAACTGTCAGCATTAAAAGGCAAATTTGTCTTGCTGGATTTTTGGACTTACTGCTGCATCAACTGCATGCATATCATTCCAGATCTCAAAAAGCTCGAGGAAAAATATTCCCACGAACTGGTTGTCATCGGTGTCCATTCCGCCAAGTTTCGCACGGAACGAGAAACCGATAACATCAAAGAGGCCATCTTGCGTTATGGGATAGAACACCCGGTTGTTAATGATTATCAAATGGAGATCTGGCATGATTACGGGGTGAAGGCCTGGCCTACGGTTGTGCTCATCGACCCCGAAGGACGCCTGATGAAAAAGATTTCTGGCGAGAACATCTTTGAATCGGTGGATTCGATATTAACGAAAAACATTCCGGTTTTTAGCGAGCAACTGAATCGGGCTCCTTTGGAACTGACTTTAGAAAAAGATGAGGTTCCCACGACATTTTTAAACTTTCCTGGTAAAGTCGTCGTTGATGCTCCATCAAAAAGGCTTTTTATCGCCGATTCTGGCCACCATCAAATTGTCATCAGCAATTTGGAGGGAGACATTTTGGATACGATCGGCAGCGGACAAAAAGGGAATCAAGATGGAACCTTTGAGGCCGCTCAATTCTTTCATCCGCAAGGATTGGCTGTGAAAGGAGAAACGCTGTTCATTGCGGACACGGACAATCACTTGATCCGGACAGCCGATTTGTTGGAACGTCAGGTGAAGACCTTGGCAGGCACAGGCCAGAAAGGCCAGGAAAAACCATTTGGTGATGCTGCCATGAGCAGTTTAAATTCTCCCTGGGATCTAGCGATCGTAGATGACATTCTCTACATCGCCATGGCCGGAGCGCAGCAAATTTGGAAAATCAATCTCAAAGATCATCAGATCAGTCTGCATGCCGGTTCGGGAATGGAAGAGTTAACCGATGCGCCATTGGGCTTTAGTGCATTTGCCCAACCAAGCGGAATCACTCACGATGGAGACAGGCTTTATGTCGCTGACAGCGAATCCAGTAGTGTGCGCAGCGTGTCCCTCGATCCCAAAGGAGAGGTTATGACTTTAATTGGAAAGGGGCTCTTCGAATATGGGGACCGTGACGGCCGCTCTGATTTCGCGCGGTTGCAGCATTGTTTGGGTTTATATTTCTTACGTGGACAAATTTACGTGGTGGATACTTACAATAATAAAATCAAGCAAATCGATGTTAAACGAAAGATTTGCCGCACATTTGCAGGAAACGGAAAGGCCGGAAGTCAGGATGGTTCACTTTTGGAAGCGACATTTAACGAGCCCGCCGGAATCAGTTATGGGGATAAAAAATTTTATATCGCGGATACCAATAACCATTTGATCCGCGTGATCGATCTGGTCCACCAAAGCGTTTCTACGCTTGCTTTGGGAGAATTATCCAATCAACCAGATCAAAAATTGGATAACCCACCGGTATTTCATAATGAAAACAATAAAGACCTTCAAGAAGAGAGTCATCGAAAGGAGAATCTAAAAGATTTTATCGGTGACCGTATTATCTTAGCAGAACCTCAGCCAAGTCAAATTGAAGGCCTGAACATTGATATAAAATTGCCAACGGATCATAAATTTTTAGCGAGCGCTCCATCTTCGGTCATACTGTTTAACCAGAATTCCGAACTGTTGGAAAAATATGAGCTCAAAAGTCTCAAGGATACTCTCCCTGTTTATCGAGAAATTGAGGAAGATCGATTTTTTGTAGAGGTTTCCCTATATTACTGCCGGGAGGGGAAGGAGGCCCTGTGCTTGTTTAGAAATATCTTATTTGAGGTTCCCATCAATCACGTCAGAGAACCCGCATCTCTTAGCTTATTCTACAAGGTCCCGGATAAACCTTTTTAAAGGACGCACTCATGATTATTGGAATCCCTAAGGAAATTAAAAACAATGAATTTCGCGTTGGAATTTTACCGGTTGGAGTTGAGTTGCTTACGGTTAAAGGTCATGAGGTTTTAATTGAAAAGAATGCTGGGATTGGAAGTGGAATAAGCGATCAAGAATATCGTCACGCTGGGGCAAAGATCATTGCCTCTGGCCGAGAGGTTTATAGAAGGGCAGACCTGATAGTGAAAATCAAGGAACCTTTACCGCCTGAGTACAAGTTGTTGAGGGAAGGTCAAATCGTATTTACCTATTTTCATTTTGCTGCCAGCCGCCAATTGACCATGGCCATGCTCGAACGCAAGATTGTTGCCTTTGCCTATGAAACCTTACAAACAGAAAATGGCGAATTGCCTTGCCTGACTCCCATGAGCGAGGTAGCCGGCCGCATGGCTGTGCATGAAGGGGCTAAGTATTTAGAAGAACCAATGAAAGGTCGTGGAATTCTCTTAGGTGGCGTTCCCGGGGTTAGTCCAGCCGAGGTTATCATTATTGGGGCAGGGGTTGTGGGTTCCAACGCCTGTAAAATGGCAGCAGGACTTGGTGCCAATGTCACAGTTTTGGACATTAATCTCAACCGACTTCGCTATTTGGATGAAATCATGCCGGCCAATGTTCATACCCTCATGAGTAATTCTCATACGATTCGTGACTCTGTTCTTAAGGCCGATCTTGTGATCAGCACGGTTCTTAAACGAGGCTCAAAAGCCCCTCGGGTAGTTGATCGTAGGACAGTTTCCAAAATGAAAAAGGGCTCCGTTGTAGTGGACGTAGCAATTGATCAGGGTGGTTCATTTGAGACCAGCCGCCCCACCACCCACGATCATCCCACTTATGTGGTCAATGGTGTTGTCCATTACTGTGTGACCAACATGCCAGGCGCGGTTGCAAGAACTTCAACTTATGCCTTGACTAATGCTACTCTTCCATATATCCTAATTTTAACTGAAAAAGGGTGGGAAAAGGGTGCGAATAAAGTTTTCGCTTTGAATCGGGCCCTCAATATGGTGAAGGGCGAACTTGTTATTCAAGAGGTCGCTGAAACCTTTAAACTACCCTACAAACAATTTAAACTAGGGGTTTAATATGGTCAAGTCAATGGTCGAGGAAAGACGCCAATTTGTTCGCGCCAAGCGGATTCTTAGCGTTCGTCATCGCCTTCATCAGCGCAAAGGCAAGCAAATGCATGAGTTTTGGTATTTGTCCACCACAGAAGATATGAGCCTCAATGGCTTACTATTCACCTCCGCAATGCCCTACCAAAGAGGGGATATTATCGAAATCGAAATCGTTATGTCGGGAGTTTTGGACATTTTTCGTGGATACGGGAAGGTGGTCAGGGTTACCAAAAAGGAATCTGGCGCCTTTTTTAAAGTAGCAGTTCAGTACGTTGATATCAAAGGAAAGCCGAAGACAAATGAAAGTTTCCCTCGAAGAAAAAGTTTCGGACTGAAAAAGGCGGTTAAACGAAAATAGCATTTATAAATAAAAATAAAAAACCCTCTGAAAGATTTTTCAGGGGGTTTTTTATTGGCCGAAAATCAGGTGAAGGCCAGTTAATCAGCGTTAAGTTTTGGCTGCTTGTTTGAATTCCGCAACTAAGGTTTGGATGGTGGCCTTCGCATCGCCGAAGATCATGCGAGTATTTTCATAATAGAATAATTCATTTTCAATACCGGCAAAACCAGTGGCCATGGAACGTTTTAGGATGAAAACAGTCTTGGCCTTATCGGCGTTGATAATTGGCATTCCATAGATGGGGGATGATTGGTCATGCCGAGCTGCCGGGTTAACGACGTCATTAGCTCCAATGACCATGCAAACATCCACGGTTTCCATAAGCGGGTTAATGCTATCCATTTCTACGAGCTGTTCATAAGGAACGTTTGCCTCTGCTAAAAGCACATTCATATGGCCCGGCATTCGGCCGGCCACCGGATGAATGGCATAGCGAACCTCCGCCCCATTTTTTTCCAAAAAATCACCAAGCTCTCTCAAGACGTGTTGAGCTTGAGCTACCGCCAGCCCATAACCAGGGACAAAAACCACGGAGCGGGCTGCCTCCAAAATAAGATAGGCATCTTCGGGTTTGATGGGTTTGGCTTCGCCTTTAATTTCAGTCCCCTTTTTTACTATCCTTTTACCGAAACCGCTGAAAAGGACATTGGCCAGGGAACGGTTCATGGCCTTGCACATGATTTGAGTGAGAATGATGCCGCTAGCTCCCACCAACGATCCGGCAACAATGAGCATGCTGTTTAACAGAACAAAGCCTGTTGCGGTCCCAGCCATTCCGGAATAGCTATTTAATAGGGAAATGACAACCGGCATATCGGCTCCACCAATGGGGATCACCACCATAACCCCAAAAATTAATGACAGAACCATTATTAAAACGAATAGGGAATAATTCTGTGCTGGATGCAGACTAAAGATGATGCCACCGAGAATGAGAACAAGCAAAATGAGAGAATTGAGCACATTTTGCCCGGGAAAAATAATAGGTTTGCCCGAGACCCCACGCTCTTCCAGTTTTGCCCATGCCATGACGCTTCCCGTGAAGGTCACGCCCCCAATAAAAACCGCAAGGAAGGTGCTGATGGTGGTCAGAAGCGAAGCGGTGGGTTGATAGTGATAAGAAGACCATCCCACAAGAAAGCTCGCCAGCCCTCCGGAGCCATTGAGTAATGCCACCATCTGGGGCATGGCGGTCATGGCGACCCTCAGAGCCGCAATAATTCCCAAAATTGTTCCCAGGATGAATCCAACGACAATCCAGCGGAATTCCAGTCCGGCCGTCATAAGCGTAGCCACGACTGCCAACAGCATTCCAAAAGCGGACATGAGATTGGCATTACGGGCGGTTACAGGAGAGCTCATCCGCTTTAGTCCAAGAATGAAAAGCACAGATGCGACGATGTAAATAATATTGATGAGGACAAGATTCATTTTTGCTTTCCTGCCGAAGGTTGCGCTCGTGGCGAAGAGGGGAGTTTGCTTTTGAACATGCGCAGCATTCGGTCCGTTACCAAATAGCCACCGACCACGTTGATGGTGGCGCAGGTCATAGCCAAAACACCCAGAACAGTGCAGAAATTGCTTCCCGGGGTTAAGCCCGTGGCAAGGATAGCGCCAACGATCGTGATCCCGGAAATGGCATTGGAGCCCGACATGAGCGGTGTATGCAAAATAGAAGGAACCTTGGAAATGAGTTCAACCCCTAAAAATATGGAAATGACAAATAAGAAGATGAGATCAATCAAGGCCGCGGCATCCAATTGAGTTTCCATAGATTGTTCCTTAACTCTTTAGGTTTTTGATTTGTTCGTTGACAATTTGACCCTGGTGAGTCAGAAGACAACCTTTGATAATCTCGTCATCCAGCTTAAGGCGAAACGCGCGAGCGTCCTTATCCCAATATTCTTCAATAAAATTATGCAAATTGCTTGAGTACATTTGGCTGGCGTGCACGGCGACTCGACCGGGAAGATTCCCCAGACCAATCACACGAACGCCATTGAGCTCAATTTCTTCGTTGAGTTTTGATCCCTCCACATTGCCACCGGATTCGACCGCCATGTCGATGACGATCGTGCCTGGGCGCATTTGTGCAAGCATGGATTGGGTCAGAAGAAGAGGAGCCTTGCGTCCGAATAATTGAGCCGTTGTAATCACGACATCCGATTGAGCGCAAACTTTGGCCATCCCCAAACGTTGCTTCTCCAATTGTTCGGCGGTCAACGCCTTGGCATACCCTTGCTGGGTTTGACCAGTTTCACCCAAATCAATTTTGACAAATTTGGCCCCGAGGGACAGGACTTGTTCCTCTACGGCGGGACGTGTGTCGAAGGCCTCAACGCGTGCGCCCAATCGTCGGGCCGTGGCAATGGCCTGTAAACCGGCCACGCCTACTCCTATAATAAAAACGCGTGCCGGGGTCAGGGTTCCGGCGGGGGTGATGAGCATTGGGAAAATTTTGGGTAATCGTTCCGCTGCCAAGATGACCGATACGTACCCGGCCAGATTAGCCTGCGAGCTTAAAGCGTCCATTTTTTGCGCTCGAGTTGTGCGAGGGATCATTTCCATACTGATGGCGCTGACCTGATGGGTAACGAAGCTTTCGATTAAAAATCGTTCGCCGAAAGGATCTAAAAAACTGATGTGGATGGAGCCTTTTTTAATGAGAGGAATTTCTTCAATGGGAGGTTTGCGTAAACGAAGGATTAGATCGGCGTTTTGGAAAAGCGCTCCGCGATTGTTTTCTATAGCCGCCCCGACTTTTCGGTAATCATCGTCAGGAATTCCAATGGAAGAACCAAGTCCAGCTTCGATCGTCACTTGAGCCCCGTTCTTGAGGAGTCGATCGACCGATGCCGGGATTAAAGCGACCCGCTTTTCTCCGGGATGAATTTCTTTGGGGACGGCGATGAGCATGAAATTGAATTTATTTAGGATTTTAAATTGCAGCTTTAACAATAGCAAAAGACTTTCCAAAGTCAAGAAACAATCCGGGATAATGAGAATGGTCCATCGGTCAATGAAAGTTAGGATTTCATGAGGTTTTTATTTTTGAACTTGTGTTCACTATGGACATTCGCTAAAATAACCCCCGGAGTCATAACTGAGTGTGCAAAGGAGGCTACCATGGCAACATTTTTTATGTTCGGCAAGTATTCCCACGAGGCTTTAAAGAAAATCAGTCCGGAAAGGACTCGTAAGGCAATTAATACCGTGCAGAAATTTGGCGGGCGGGTTAAATCCGTTTATGCCATGCTCGGTGGCAATGATCTGGTTTTTATTGTAACCTTACCGGGCGCTGCCCAAGCCACAATGGTCTCCATTGCCTTGACTCGGCTGACGGGAATTTCATTCACCACCTCCGAGGCCATTCCTGTCGATCAATTCGATAAGTTGGCCAAAGACATGCATTAATTTTTCAGAAAGGAATCCGGTATGAAAAGATCACTGTATGCCCTGATCGGTTGTTTTTTGTTTCTCATTGTGTTAGGTTGTGAAACCACCCGCGGCTTTGGCAAAGATGTTGAAAAAACCGGGAAGAATATCCAGAAAACCGTTGATAAAAACGATTAAAGCCAGATGACAAGGAAAGAAATCGGGAGGACGGGGATCTTTTTTTGCGTTATTGCGTTTTGTTTATTTTTTATTCTTAAGATTCAAGGGGAACCAATGGAAAAGAAAGCCTCCACGAGCCAAACCATCAAGATCTTTGATGCTCAAGAAGGATCCTGGAAAGAAGTGGAACCCATCATAAAATCCGATGAAAACTGGAAAAAGGTTCTCACTCCGGAACAATTCCGCGTGACCCGAAAGCATGGAACTGAACCTGCCTTTAGCGGTGAATACTGGAATTCGAAAAAAAAAGGGATCTATCGTTGTGTTGCCTGCGGCACGGATCTTTTTGATTCGGAAACCAAATTTGATTCTGGCACCGGATGGCCCAGTTTTTGGCAACCGATTGCTCCGGGAAATGTCGGTTTCCATACCGATAAAAGTTTTTTTATGGAGCGTACCGAAGTTCACTGCCCTCGCTGCGGGGCCCATTTAGGACATGTTTTTGATGATGGCCCGCCTCCCACGGGGAAACGCTACTGCATCAATTCCGCTGCCCTTAAGTTTCAGTCGAAGGAATCCTCTCCATAAATCTTCCAGGCTTGTAAGACCTGCCTAAGCCCGTTTAAGTTTTGGCTTTCGCTGGAGTTGTTCTCTCCATTCGCCATTAATTGCCATTCCTTTTGATGAAATCCATATCGCCGCGCAAAAGATAAGAAATTTTTAATTTTAATCTCATCTTCTTTTAATTCTGGTTCTGCTAGATTGCCTGCGTTTGAAAGAAGCCATGGCACACTAGGACAGTCGGAGTAGCGCATGAACGCCAAATGCGGGCAAGGCATGACGAATAGAGGGTTCTTATGGGTCTTTATCGCCATCATAGCGATCATCTTAACGGGTTGTGCGCACCGGACCAAAATAACCAAAATAGAAACAACGACAGTCAATCATGATATTGACAATGGCGGTTATGTCTATAAGACACGAACTAATGATGCGACAACCGTGACCGAAAAAACTGTTACCACGACAACAACCTCAACTGATACTGGCCATGAAGCCAAACCCGAATCCACCACAACCACACAAGAAACTAAACCCCAAAGGGGGATCTTGAGTTCCACGGTTCACGCCATTGGATATGTGATTGCGTTACCGTTTCGCATTGTCGCCGGAATTTTCCGTTTTATTTTTTAAAGAAAGGCAAGGTGATTGAAGAGTCAAAATAAGACGAAATAAAATTTTTAAAGACTTCTTATCAGTAAATCTTCCATAATCTTCCCTGAATTCTTCCTTCATTTGATCCCACACCCCGCGTGGCCCTGAAAAATGCCCGTCAAGGGCCACGCGCCCTCCAAATTCCTGGGAAAAACCCTGGTAAAAAATGGCGCCGTCATGTAGCATAACAATGGTCTTCGGAGGTTTTATGCGTCTTACTTTTATCACCTTCTTGATTTTCTTGTTGATGAGTTCGGTCGAAGGACTTAATCTAAAGGTTTTTGCGGATGGCTATGTGGATCTTAAAAGAGGTGAATACCGCCAGGAAGTCTACGAGCCTCCCGAGGCGGTCAATCAACCCAAAGAATCAAAACCTTCGACGGATCCGCAAGACCCGGGATCTTACAACGTGCCCGCCGATGAAATGAACGTTGAACCGGATGAAGTCCAGACGCGTCCAAAATCCAACCAAGAGAGACCGAAAAAGGTCTACGCTCGATGAACCTACAGGGGTTCAGGAATGGATTCTAGCCTGATTCTGCAGTATCGGAATCGCCGCAACGCACCGGTCATTTTTGATTTGAGCCAGAGGCGGGTCAAAATTTATTCCGATGTTTTTCAGAAAATTCCGCAGTTCGACATCGCTTTTACCGACATTTTATTGCAGGTGATGGCCGTCCAAAGCAAGGAAGGGCCGCTTCGAACCGGTTGGGCCGCACAGATCGTTAGGTCTTTCCCTCACCAAGACAATTTATTCGCCCAGCCCGAGGTCTTATCAGATTTTTTCTTTTCGGAAAATGAAGACATCGTGAAGAAGGAGGCGGAAAAAGTCGCACAGAAGATTGGTTGCCGGATCCTTGCTGAAACTGTGGCTGTGCCGGAAAGAAAAAAGCAATCTGTCTTCCTCGGCATGGTGACATTATTAATCGGCATTCTTATCATCTTGATCCTTTGGCTAACCCTCAACCGGTAGCCATTCGAGGACTTTCTCATCTGAATTATTCTGCTTCGCCTCACCCACGGCGGGGCGCAGCAGAATAAAATCAATTTTTCATGTTCCCTTATCGTGATGATAATCCTGCCGAAAGTTTTCCTCTGGTTGCGATCCTTTTGATTGTGGTCAATGCAGCCATTTTCTTGTTTTTAAGCCCCTCAGCCCATTACGAAGAGATTATCCGACAATTTGGTTTTATTCCCGATCGAGGGGAACCTCTCACATTCCTTACCAGTCTATTTTTGCATGCCAATTTATTGCATCTGGTCTTTAATATGTGGTATTTATGGTTGTTCGGCGATAACCTCGAGGATCGGTTTGGAAAATTGAATTTTTTGTTCTTTTATCTTCTGGGAGGAGCCTTCTCCTTATTGCTGCATGCATGGACCGTGGGACCCCAGATGAAAGAGATCCCTTGCATTGGGGCGAGCGGCGCCATTAGCGCGGTGATGGGGGGCTATGTGACACTTTTTCCTCGAGCTAACATCCAAGTTTTGTTTTTATTTTTTTTTACGATTCAGACCTTCAAAATCAGCGCTCTATTTTTTTTGGGATTTTGGTTCCTGCAACAGCTATTGTTGACGGCCGGAAGTACAAATAGCGAGATGGTGGCGCCCGTAGCCTATGGGGCGCACATTGGAGGATTTGTTTTTGGAGTCGTCTTTGCCTCAGTGATCAAACACTTATTTCCACAAAAGGGTAATATCATATAAAAGGGTTCCTGTAAGTTTTAAATGGGTAAGTAATGGTTATTGAGCTGAGCGAAATCCAGTCGTCCTGTTATCAAGAACACAACAGTTCTAAAGTATCGAAACGTGCTGAAGCCCCGGGCCTT
>JAHFFW010000024.1 GCA_023247725.1 Candidatus Omnitrophota bacterium
CGCTCGTTCTTCCATCAGGCTGGCTTGGAACTTTAATACCTTCATCTTGCTGACGCCGAAGGATTCCTTTCCCGCTATCAGTGCTATTCCATCTTTGGATAAGAAAATGTCAATAAAGAGTGCCGTTGATCTATTATCGATGGTCGCCCAGCGTAACGATTTGATCCGCAAGGAGAATTCAACAACGGATTCGTCTTATGATGCGGATCCGCAGGCTCTATTGGCCAAGTTCTCTCAAAGAAAAAATTTAATCAGCCAATACATCGAAGCGTATCGAAAATATTGCTGGCCAGTTTCCAAAATCGAAGACTATAAAATAGCCCCTTTTCATCTCATGGCCACAGAGGGAAAAGTGCACTCGGATCAGAACCACGAATGGCACATGGAAACGCTGAAGCAGATTTGCGAAGCGGAACGGGATGTTTTTTTAAGCACCCCGTATAAGATTGTAGAGTTGACTGATTCCGAAAGCCAATCTGCTGCCACGAGATGGTGGGAGGAATTAACCGAAAAAGGCACAGAAGGAATGGTGGTTAAACCGATGGACTTTGTTACCAAAGGTTCCAAAGGCATTATTCAGCCGGCCTTGAAATGTCGCGGAAAAGAATATCTTCGGATTATTTATGGGCCGGAATATTCCGTGCCCAAAAATTTGGAACGTCTTAAAGAGCGCGGACTATCCACAAAACGCTCTCTTGCATTAAGGGAATTTGCGCTGGGAATCGAAGGCTTGGAACGTTTTGTCCGCAAAGAGCCTTTGCGGCGGGTGCACGAGTGCGTCTTTGGAGTGCTTGCCCTGGAGAGCGAGCCGGTTGATCCGAGGCTTTAAAAGTTAGAGACATTAAATTTGCCCTCGCATTCCTTTCAAAAAACTCTTGATTGCCATGGTCAAATAACCATAATACCATTTGTGATCAATCAAAAAGAATCCGGCTGGCGGAAGGGTTTAGCCTTCGTTTTTCTCCACTTTGATCCACCTCCCCTGATTGAGCAATTCTTCTGGCAAAGATCGTTGACCTTAGGCTACGGAGTCGGCCTCGCCTGCATCACGTGAGGGCTGCATGAAAAAATATTTGCTGGGCAGCTGCGCTTACAGTGAAGGCGAAAAAATCCAGCGGGTCATCCAAAAATGTCAGGATTACCCGTTGTACGACATTCTCATCATCGACGACGGTTCAACCGATGGATCCTTATCCCATCCGCCGCAGGGCATTCCTTTGACGGTCATCCGCAATGACACGAAAAAAGGCGCGGGGTACTGTATCCGTCAGATTTTCGATTATGCCCAAAAAAAAGGTTACGCGGCTGTCTTTTTTTTCTCCGGCAATGACAAGGATGATCCAAAGGATATTGTCAAATTAAAAGACGCCATGGAGGCGGGATATGATTTTGTGCAAGGGTCGCGGTATTTGAGGGGGGGCGAACACGCGCGCATGCCGGCTTATCGGAAAATCGCCACGCGCCTTATCCACCCCATGTTATTTTCTTTGATCAGCGGCCGCAAGATTACGGATAGTACCAACGGCTTCCGCGCCGTGCGCTTAACTTTGTTGAATGATCCCCGTATAGACATCAAACAGGACTGGCTGAATCATTATGAGCTGGAACCTTACATGTTTTATAAAGCCATCCAACTGGGTTATCAAGTGAAAGAAGTGCCGGTGACAAAGATTTATCCCTCCAAAAAAGAAGGCTACAGCAAGATGAAGCCGATCACCGGCTGGTGGAGCATTTTACGGCCCTTGGTTCTTCTGGGACTGGGAATTAAAAAATGAACTCAACCATCAACTGGGAAAAAGCGGGTTTGGCTGCGGCGGCCGTAATTTTCCTGTTCAGTCTTTTTTTGCGTTTTTATGCGCTTGCTGAGCCTTCCTTTTTCCTTTTTGATGAAGGTTATTACCTCAATTTTACCTACGACAAATTGACGCATCCGTTGGCTCTGTATCCGCCTAAGAATTTGCAGGAATTTGCGCAGGCGCTTTGGGCTCTGGTTCGCGTGGCCTTGGGAACGGGGAAGGTTTTTTGGTTTATGCTCGTCGATGCCCGGGCGTTTTTTGGCGCCACAGAGATGTGGTCTTTCCCGCGTTTTGTTTCCGCAGTTGCCGGTATTCTCACCTTGATCGTGAATTATGCCTTTGTCAAAAGATTTTATCAGTCCCAAAGGCTGGCCATTTTAAGTACAGTGATTTTATCCATTTTGCCCAGCCATATTTTTTATTCAAGGCTGGCGTTACAAGATGCCGTGAGCTGCCTGTTTTTTTTATTGGGATTTTATTTTTATTTTTACCATCGGCGGTTTGGCATCCCCGTTTTTCTTTCCTCCCTGGCCTTTGCCTTTGCCTATTTTTCAAATTATCGATTGATATTTATTCCGCTTCTTATTCTTTTAGTGGAAATCTATCGGTGTCTGATTTCAAAAGAGCCAAATAAAATTATAGAGTCATTCCGCCGATACCTGTGGCATACCCTCATTTTCTTTTTGGCTGTTTTTATTGTTGCGGGCATGGATCGAGGGCAGAACCGAGACCTGATCTTTCCGTGGATGATGTATCAGGCCCAGTTGGCCAAATCACCGAAAGAATGGATGGATTTTTTTTCTTATCCCTACTATCTTTTCAGATTGGAAAGTGTTATTTTGGGTTTCCTATTTTTTGCTAATATTTACTTTGTCATCGGAAAACAATGGCAAAAGGCTTTTCCGTTTTTGTTTGCGATTCTTTTAATGGCTATTTTTTCTATGACCAGCGACCAGGGGGCCCGGTATATGTGCGTGGGGCTGCCGTTTGTGTCCTTGGCCGCGGCTTTATTGATTGACGAGTTTTTCCAAAAGAAAGGGAAATTCGCGCCTGGGCTCAGCCTGGCGGTCGTTGTGGTCCTTATTTTGTCGTTTCTTCCTAAGGCCGCCGGGGTTGCCCTGACCCATTCGGATTATAAAAATTCCGTTGATTTCTTAAAAACACTGGAGCCACGGCCCAAAATTCTTTCGACGCAGAATTGGGTGCAGAATCTGTTCACGGCCAGTCGCAATGATGTCAAGCAGGCCCCCTATGGCTATAAAAGGACCGCGGAAGGATATCTCAAGGGATATCATTATCTCATCATCGATCCGCAGGCCTACATCTGCTGCACGGAGAGTAAAAAGAGATTTGATTTGCCTTTAAAAGGAGCGCTGGGGTTAATCGAATCCCGGCAAAGGCCCATCAAAACCTTTCCCCATTTTAGCCCTTTGATTTTAGAGCGGGTCGTCTTTGAGCATAACGAAAATTTGCGTCAGTCCATCAAATTCTTAGCGCAAAACAAAGACAAGCAATTTGGGTCGTTGCGGATTTATGCCCTGCAGGACTCCATGGGTCTGATGATGCAAGCGATCCAGCGCCAATCAGCGCCGCGGAAGGTCAACAAAGAACGTTTTGGAGATGGATTAGAGGATAGAGGATCTGGGAATGAGGATTGAGGATTTACGGATTTAGGCCCTGGAAATGGTAGAGGATATATTGTTTTTCATAGCCACTTAAGAACTGATGGACGGGAAAATAGAAACCGTTTTGATGATAGTATTGAGTCGCTTCCACCCCGCGCAGGTTTAATCGCCTTTTGACTTCTTCCCCGGCGAAGCCTTTCGGGACTTTGGTTAGATAAACCCCCGGCACAATGTCTGAGTCGAGTGTCCAGTAAGGCGCAAAGCCTCTGGCAGAAAGCCTCCTGGCAAAGTAAAGCCAGTTTTCCCGACGGGATGCATTCCATTTTTTGATATGACGGTTTGAGGCTGCGATGGTTTGTAATAGCATTTTTTTTAGAGAATTGGAAAGTCCGGGCGCGTTGCCATTCCTTTTAAGAGTTTTTTGGGAAACAAGTAAACCGCCCAACGGAATCGGGAAATATTTCGGCAAACTATAAAGGGCGTAGTCTCCTATAATTCCCACCTGACCC
This sequence comes from Candidatus Omnitrophota bacterium, assembly GCA_023247725.1. Lineage (GTDB taxonomy): Bacteria > Omnitrophota > Gorgyraeia > Zapsychrales > JAHFFX01 > JAHFFW01. Next base: position 3,931 of record JAHFFW010000024.1, read on the forward strand.
CCAAGAATTCGTGAGCCAAACGCATAGGAGGCATCTTCTAATACCGGAAGCCCTTTTTTTTGTAAGGTAGAATTTTTGCCAGTGGGCAGGGAAAACCAAATTCGTGGATGACTAAAACCAGCTTGGTTTTGGAGCTCAAGTGTTGTGACCAACGGCAAACCTTTTCGATCGTTTCGGTGACACACCGGCTGATGTAGGGGCCGTCCGTATTTTTTATGATCAAGACTTCATCCTGACGGCGCAGCCGCAGATGGTTTAGACAGGCCCATAAGGCATCCCGACCGTTGGGAAAAAATTTCAGGGCCATGGCTCCATTTAACCAGTAAGTGGGGTCCGCAGCGTTAGGAGCGGATTCGGTGACAGGAATCCTCAACGCGGATTCCCATTCGCGAGGAAGAAACGGAGAAATCCGTACGTGCGGATACATGTGCGGCAAAAGATCAAAAGCGGCCGAAGATACCTTTAGTGGAGTTTCCCCAGATCACATTTGTCTTTGTCACTACCTCATTCTCAAAACATTGCTTATATCACTTTCAAAATTTTGGGGAAACTCCGGAGATACTTTTACTTTTTACTGATCATAAAGGGGCTATGACCACATCATAACGGGGTGTGGGGATCGAACGCTGGGGGATGGCCTGGGTAAAAAATTTATAGGCAAAGCGGTGACGTTGACAATAATGGTGAAAAAAATTTTTGGAGATATAAAGTTTGGTCAAATTGTGATCCAGTTCCTGGGGCTACCAGCGGTACCCTTTTACGGTTGTTTTATGATAGGATTTTGCCTCGGCTTGATGAACCGGTTCAAGGATATCGCCGACCAGAATCCTTCCAGGATTTCTTAATAACCGGCGCATTTCATCCAGCATGGCCTCGACCGCCCTCTCGTGAGGCAAATATTGTGTCACCCCATAACTGAAAATGCGCTGGAAGGATTTTTTTCTGAATGGCAGATGATCCCCCTTCGCGACGAAGAATTTGCCGTGCGGATTCATCGCATAGGCGGCTTCAATCATGTGCGGCGATGGATCGACCCCCAAAATTGTTTTTATTCTCGATGAAAAGAATTTCGTGAAGTATCCGACCCCGCGGCCGACATCCAGGACCGCATCGGTTTCGTAGGCGACCAATTTGTTAAAGATGTCTTCATGGGTCAAGCGGACGGCCTCTTCCGGATAAGGTTCACCGGTCTGGCCGTTTTTGTAATAAGCAATCTTCATGCGCGGATCATCGAAGATTTGCGCGGCCCGATCAAACCAGTCTTGCCAGGAAGAAATGGGGGAAATTTGTTCTGTCGTTGGGGAGTTTGACTTTAACATAGGGAAACAGGAGTATTATATCGAATTTTTTTAAAGACAATAGCTTATTGTCTCATATTTGTAAAATGATTTGCATTCCTAACCATCTTATAGTTGAATAGGAGAGTTCTTTTGACTAAACAAGGAGACAGCGATGAGAATACTGGTGATTTTAGGTTTACTGTTGGCCTTTGTCCCGTCAACCCATGCCGCGATTCAAACCCAAACCGTAGAATATCAAGATGGGGAAACAACCTTGGAAGGCTTCCTCGCCTATGATGATGCCCTGCAAACCCGACGGCCGGGCGTCCTCATCGTGCACGAGTGGAAAGGCGTCAATGACCACGCCAAAAATAGCGCCAAGAAATTGGCGGAGTTGGGTTATGTGGCGCTCGCCGTCGACATGTATGGAAAAGGCGTTCGTCCGCAAACGAATGAAGAAGCCGCGCCGGTCGCCGGGATTTATAAAAATGATCGGCCGCTTATGCGCCGGCGGATTCTGGCCGGCTGGAATTATTTGAAAGGACTGCCCACGGTCGATTCCGAAGAAACTGCGGCGATTGGATATTGTTTTGGCGGAACAACCGTCCTTGAACTGGCCAGAAGCGGCGCCGACATCGATGCCGTCGTGAGTTTTCACGGCGGATTAAGCACCCCCACTCCCGAAGATGCGAAAAAAATCAAAGCCAGAGTTTTGGTGTTGCATGGCGGCGATGATCCCTTTGTCAAACCCGAGGAGGTCGCGGCCTTCAAAGACGAAATGAAAAAGGGGAACGTCCACTACCGCTTCGTCACCTACAAAGGCGCTGTCCATAGCTTCACCAATCCTCAAGCTGGCGATGATCCCTCGAAGGGCATGGCATACAATAAAGAAGCCGACGAGAAATCCTGGGTCGAGATGGTGGATTTTCTTCATCAAAACCTTCAATAAGATATCGAGATGGCAAATCCCCGCTTTTTCCATTCTTTGCAAAGAAATCTTCTATCCTTTTCAATGTTATTTTTTTTGTGCGGTTGTGCGATCCAGACAGTTTCCGGCCCGCCTGTTTCGACGGGAACCGAATTGGTCAATATCCATTCGGTGCAATTAGGGATGTCACCGGAGGAAGTGGCCAAAGCGATTGGCCCTGGGCTCACCATCGGTTATGAAAAAAAAGATCCGCAGCAAGGGTTTACGCCCTTGGTCATGAAACAGCCTTTGCGTCAGGAGAAGCTTCAGGGTCCATCGGGTGAATGGGATATCCAATATTATTACACCCAACTCAAAAAATCCGACGGGATCATAACCGATGATGAATTGACGCCCTTTGTTTTTCAAGACGGTCATTTGGTGGGGCAGGGGTGGACTTATCTTAATCACGTCAAATCGAATTTGTGATGAAACGGACAATCACCCGGCAAAACCACAACGTTAAGTCTCGCCTTTCATGAGGCAAAACGATCTTTCGATTTTCTCACCGTTAATTTCTCCTTACACTGTTCGACGGCCTTGGAATCTGACGGAAATTTTTTTCCGTCCAGGACGATTGGAGGTCGAAATCGGTTTCGGCTTGGGAGAAGTGCTCGCCCGCCGGGCGGTGGAAAGACCGGAGACAAATTTTTTAGGGATTGAACTCCACGGCCGCCGGATTCGTAAGGCCCTCAAACGCATTGCCCAAAATCGGCTGACGAATATGCGCGTCATTCAGAAAGATATCTGGGGTATCCTCGAACGGTTCATCCCGCCGGATTCGATTGATTACCTTTACTGTTTGTTTCCTTGTCCGTGGCCCAAACGCGCCCACCTCAGACACCGGCTATTTTCTCAATCATTTCTAAAACTTTTGAATAGTCGCATGAAGACAAAGGCCGCGGTCCGGATCGTCACGGATTTGGTCCTTTATCGCGACTGGATCCTGCAGCAATCGCCGGGTACCGGCTGGGAGATTGCGGCGAAGACAATCCCGGGTCAGGAGGATACCAAGTTTGAACGCAAGTGGAAGGAAACCGGGCAAAAGGATTTTTATGAACTGACTCTGACGAAAACAGACACTTGCACTATCCCGGTTAGGGAGGATGAACCATTGAAGGCATTATCCGTCGATCATTTTAATCCCGAACATTTCCGATGGGTTGATCAAACCGGGGAAGTCTCTATCATAAAGAAAGATTTCCTGTTTGACGCCCAAAGAAAAAAGGCTATGGTGCTTGTTCTTGTCGCTGAAGAGCATTTGCGGCAGCTTCTCTGGATTCAGATTCATTGGTGCAAAGACCGCTGGTGGATCCTTCCCGCCAATGGTAACGCCTTCATTCCGACGGCTGGCATCGGGATGGCTCTGGAGGCGGCGCGTCAGTATGCCACGGCTTCTCAATCCCGGGATGACCACATAAAGGAATTTGTATGAACGTTTCCTTTTGGACAAAAGTTTTTTTGACGGCATTTTTCATTTTGCAGTTTGATCCTTCGGTCTCTTGGGCGGCTAAGAAAATCACCAAGAAAAAAATCCCTGCTGCCACTGCAGCCATTTCCGCGAAGTCGGCCATCCTGTCAGACGTCACCCGGGGAAAGCGGCTTTATGGAAAAAATGTACATCGGCGGGTCATGCCGGCCAGCACCACCAAGGTCATGACCGCCCTCCTGGTTCTGGAGGATCTCTCTTTGGATCAAATCGTTACCGTCGGAAAAAATGCCTTGAACACCTCTCCCAGCAAGATTGATATTCAGGCCGGAGAAAGTTTTACCGTTCGGGATTTGATGTATGCGATTTTGCTCAATTCCGCCAATGATGCCGCGATTGCCCTGGCAGAAGCCGTTTCCGGATCCGAAAAGTCCTTCGTTGAGAAAATGAACCGCCGGGCCTATGAATTGGGAGCTCACAATACGAAATTTGCCAACTGTCATGGGCTGCCCTCGGCGCCCGCCATTCAATACACCACCGCGTTCGATATGTTGTTGATTTTTCGGGAAGCCCTCAAATACGATTTTTTCCGTCAGGCCATTGCTGTGCCCTACAAAACAATTTCTAGCCAACAAGGCCGCCAGATTTCTTTGAAAAATCATAACAAGTTGTTATTCAGCAATTGGGGAAAAGACATCCGTGGAAAGACCGGATACACCCGGGCTGCCGGTGCGTGTTTCATCGGATATCTGACACAAGGGAAACGGACCTTCGTTATTGGAGTTTTCGGTTGTCGTCATCGCTGGGAAGATATCCGTTTGATCTTTAATCGTTATGGCGCAATGTCATTGTAAGTTGAAGTCTTCTCTTATAAAGAGGTTGAAATTGAAAAAGGATTCGGGTAAAATGGCACTTATCCTCGAATGATATCCGCGACAAATTTGAGAAGGGCTCATGGATAATACCAGCAAGGCCCTTATGATCCTCTTCATGGCGATTGGAAGTGGGATCTTCCTTTTGATTATTCTGATGAAGATGGATGTGGTTGAAAAAAAACTCACGCCGAGGTCAAAGAGCTCGGGGCCCAGTTGGATTGGGAAGGTTATCTGTACCGTCAGGCAATCCAGAATGTGTTAAAAGGAAAGGAAGGGATATGAAAAACGTCTTAACCTTGATTGTCGTCATCGCGTGCGCCATTGCCATCGGAGTTGCGCTTTCGGTGCAATTTTCCAGTTCTGGCATTCTCGGGCAGCAGATGGCGGAAGTGATAAAAGCGCAGGAGCGCTCTGATCAGCACTTTGCGATGTTTCTGGAAAAACAGTCTAAAATCGAAGAACGATTGGCGAAGATGGAAGGCCAGCAGACGAAAATGCTGGAGATCTTTGACGGTGCCAAAAAAGCGACCGAACGGTTAGCCGCAATTCAGGCTCAAGGCGCCCAACAGCAAGCCAGGCCGCCGGCCCCTCCGTCCGAAGATATGAGTAAGGTTTACGACCTGCCTGTGGCTCAATCGCCGGTCCGGGGTAAAAAGAATGCGGCCATCACGATCACCAAATTCGTCGACTTTCAGTGTCCCTTCTGCCAGAGGTTCTATGCTCCCGTGCAGGAGGTGTTGAAGGCTTATCCTAACGATGTGAATTTCGTCATTAAAAATTTTCCATTGAGCTTTCATCCAATGGCAAAGCCCGCCGCTAAGGCTGCCTTGGCCGCTGGCGAGCAGGGAAAGTATTGGGAGATGGTCGACGGACTTTTAGAAGGCGGTCAACCGCCCAGTGAGGAACGATTTAAGGAATTAGCCAAAAAAATCGGGCTTAACGTCGACAAATTCTTAAAAGACTATAAGGAAAAGGACGCTCAATACGAGGAGATCATTACCAGGGATCTCAATTTGGGTGGACAGAGCGATGTGCGCGGCACGCCCACGTTTTTTATTAATGGAAAGAAAACCGCGGCCCGGGATTTTGCCGGCTTTAAAGCCGAAATTGATAAAATCCTTCAGGAAAAAAAGGCCAAGTAACAGCCAAATTATTTGATGATTCTTCCGTGTACCGCTTTGGTTGCGCATCCCAAAGCGGTACATTTATTTTGTTTGATTTTTTTCTTCGGCAAATGTAGGATAGGGCCGACTTTTTCCTCTTGCATTTCCGGCGGGAAATGCTACCCTTTACGGCAATCGAGTTTAAGGAGAATCTAAAATGACCAAGGTTGGCGGCACGATAAAGCGATATTATAAAGAAACCCGCGGAATGAAGGTGAGCGGTGGCCAGTGGGTCAAATCCGGAACCGTTTTAACCCGTCAGGGAAACCGCTGGAAACCGGGATTAAATATCATCGGCATCACCCACTTGACCGCTGCTTGTGACGGTGAAGTTTATTTCACTCGCAAACGTGGCCATTACAAAAGAGCCGTCACCTTTATTCACATCAAACCCCAATCCGAGCCTAAAAGCGTTTCTCCTTCCGAGGCCAAAAGCAAAACTTAAGAAAAATAGTTCTATGTGCGGAATTATCGGTTACGTGGGGCATCAGCAGGCATTGCCGATTTTGATTGAAGGCTTGAAAAAGCTGGAATATCGCGGTTATGATTCCAGCGGCGTGGGCATTATTTGCCTCGACGAGCCGAAGATCATGATTCGCAAATGCGAGGGGAAGATCTGCAATCTGCAGGAACTCCTCAAAACCCATGGCCTCCCCGAAAGTACCATTGGCATCTCGCACACCCGCTGGGCCACGCATGGCGTTCCCAGCCGCGTCAACGCCCATCCGCACAGCGATTGCTCCGGAAAAATCCTGGTTGTCCATAACGGCATTATCGAAAATTATCAGGAATTAAAATCGGTTTTGGTTAAGAAAGGGCATAAATTTCTTTCCCAAACGGATACGGAAGTCATCGCGCATTTGATCGAAGAACATTCCGAGAAGGATTTTTTGACCGCGGTGCAGAAGACCATTCGGCAATTGCGGGGGGCCTTTGCCTTGGGCGTTATTCATAGCGATCACCCCGAGACTTTAATTGCGGCCCGTATCGGGTCCCCGTTAATCATTGGATTGGGAAAAAATGAAAATTTTATTGCTTCGGACGTTCCCGCGATCCTGGATCGGACCGCCAAAGTGATTTACCTCAAAGACGGTGAGTTGGCCCTCCTGCGAAAGAACCTCGTGCAGGTTTACACCTTTGCGGGAAAGTCCGTCCGTCCCAAGATCGATCAGGTTTCTTTCACCGTCGGATCGGTGCATAAAGAAGGATTTGCGCATTTCATGCTCAAAGAAATTCACGAGCAGCCCAATGTCTTGACCCAGATGTTTTCCTCCCGGATCAAGGGTTTCCAAATTCATTTGGAAGGCTTGCAGTTGACCGATGCCGAACTCAAAGGTTTTGATCAGATGATGATTGTGGCCTGCGGAACGGCTTACCATGCCGGACTCGTGGGCAAATACATTATAGAAAAGCTCGCCGGGATTTCGGTGGCCGTGGATGTCTCGAGCGAATTTCGTTATCGATCTCCCATCATTACTCCCAAGACGCTCATTCTGGCCATCAGCCAAAGCGGCGAAACCGCGGACACGCTCGCTGCCGTCAAGGAAGCGAAGGCCAAGGGTGCGAAGATCATTTCGATTTGCAATGTCTTGGGATCGTCGCTCGCCCGAGAATCCGACGGAGTGCTGTACACGCACGCTGGCCCGGAGATTGGAGTCGCCTCCACCAAGGCCTATACCGCGCAGCTGGCGATGCTGTATTTGCTGGCGTTAAAATTGTCCCGGGTGAGAAAAAAAATTAGTCGAAAGACTTCCCAAGAGCTGATCAAGGATTTAAAAGAAATCCCTTCTTTATATCAACGCATTCTTAAACACACCCAATCCATCAGCCGTATCGGTCACGACAATGCGCATTTTGGCTGTTTTCTTTTTTTGGGACGAAACCTCAATTTTCCTTCCGCCCTGGAAGGAGCGCTCAAACTCAAGGAAATTTCTTATATTCCCGCCGAAGGATACGCCGCCGGAGAAATGAAGCACGGACCCATCGCCCTCATCGACGAATACCGGGCGGTCGTATGCATCGCGGTCCAATCGGACACCTACGAGAAGATGATCTCCAACATAGAAGAAATCCGTTCCCGCAGGGGCAAGATCATTGCGATCGCGACCGAAGGAGATGACTCCATCAAAGAACGGGTGCATGAGGTGATTTACATCCCTTCCACCAATCCTTTGTTGACCCCTTTACTCGTGGCTTTACCCTTACAATTGATCGCTTATTCCATCGCCACCAAACGCGGTTGCGATGTGGACCAGCCGCGGAATCTGGCGAAGTCGGTGACGGTGGAGTAGTAACACGTGGGACGTAGGAAGTCCGCTCCCCCGCCGACTGTCTGACGACAGTCAGACGGCGGGGTCACTGGGACGTGGATTAAACCCGTTATGACAATCGAAGATGGAATGAGTCATCAACCCTTTTGTATGTTGATATAAATCCGGAATACGTCCAACGTCCCACGTCCAAGCGAAGCGGACGTCCTACGTTAAGAGTGGTCCGTGATCCGTGGTTCGTCGACGATCACAAGCCACGAGTCACGAATATGCTCTACCTCGTCTCCACCCCCATCGGTAACCTCAGAGACATGACCCTGCGTGCCCTTGAGGTTTTAAAGGAGGTCGACCTCATCGCCGCCGAGGACACCCGCCACACCCGGATTCTCCTTGACCATTATGATATCAAGACCCTGGTCACGAGTTATTTTGAACACAACGAAGAAAAGAAGACGATCGAACTCCTTCAATATTTAAAGGAAGGGAAAACGATCGCTCTGGTCAGCGACGCGGGGACACCGGGAATTAGTGATCCGGGGTATCCCTTGATTCGAGCGGTGAAAAGCCAAGGTATTCCGCTCACGGTCGTTCCTGGCCCGACGGCGTTGATTGCGGCATTATCGATTTCCGGCTTACCGGCTCACAGTTTTATTTTTGAAGGATTTTTGCCGGTGAGAGGATCAGCCCGGCGCAAGAAATTAGAAAGTTTAAAAAACGAAGTCCGTACCTTGATTTTTTACGAATCACCCCATCGGCTGGTAAAAACGCTGAGCGACATGAAAGAGATTTGGAACGATCCGGTGGTTGTTTGCGTGAGGGAATTAACGAAAAAATTTGAGGAGGTTAGGACTGCAAAGGCGAGTGATCTTTTGGAGCATTTCACTCGCCAGTCTCCTCGAGGGGAATTTGTACTCCTGGTATCGTTACGATCCCTTGGGATGAAGAGATTGGAACGAAGTTAAGCAGAGATCAATTGCAATCACAGACAATCGTCGGACAAGAATCGGTTCCACATGGGAAGTTTGCGCCAGAGTCTTTACATATCGGTAAGGTGCCTGCCGGACATTGAGGGCAGTTTATCCTAGAGCCTTCTTCGCAGAATCTGTTATTCTTACACCTAAACTGCCGACACTTAATGGGGGGTGGCGGAGGGCAAGGTCCGCAGTCGCCTGGACAACTCAAACAAGTTTCCGAACCGTTGCAGGTCCCGTCTCCGCAAGCAGCTCCGCAGGGCCCGCAATCCGTCGGACAATTAGAACAGGTTTCCCGATAGTTACATCTCCCGTCTCCACATGTGGAACAAGTGCCGCAATCAGCCACGCACGTGGTGCAGTCTTCTCCCCCACTACAAAGGCCATCTCCGCAATAGATACAGGCGCCGCAATCTTCCGGACAGGTAGAACAATTTTCAGCTTGAATCAGATCACAGTTTCCATCTCCGCAAGAGGGAGCACAGGCGCCGCAATCAGATGCACAATTGCTGCAATTTTCTACCCCAGCCCAATCACAACGGCCATCGCCGCAATAAGGGCAAGGACCGCAATCAGGCACACAATTGGTGCACTCTTCTCCACCAGGATAATCACAATTGCCATCGCCGCAATAAGGGCAAACGCCGCAATCAGGCACGCAGGTGATACAGTCGTCTTCTTCATTACTACAAAGTCCATCCCCGCAATAAGGACAGACGCCGCAATCAACCGGGCAGCTGGAACAATCTTCCGATCCATTACAGGACCCATCTCCGCAGAAGGGACAGGCGCCGCAATCTTCCGGACAGCTGTAGCAGTTTTCTATGCCAGCGCAAGCGCCGTCCCCGCAAAAACAATTGGTCGGTGCACCGGCCTCGCAACTTGTTTGATCAGAGTAACACACGGCACCCAAAGGACAGCGGGCATAGTTACAGCTCGTTGTATTTGTACAAAACCATTTAAAATCGCAATCGGTTTCGGCATTGTCCAGGCAATCTGTTTTTAACGCATAGCATGTGAGACCAGGGGGACAAGCGGCAGCGGCATAACAGGTGAGGGTATTTCCGCAATAATAAACCGCCGCCCCGCCGCAGTCAACCGGACAATTGCCGATATTTTCGACGGCCGTTTGGCAGATGCTGTCTCCGCAGAACGCGGCGATCACGGCGTTATTGTAGACCTGGACAAAATGTGAAAGGGAAATCCTATCGGAGGCGGCAAGAGTCGCCGGGGTGAAAACCGGAGCCGGTCTTGCCGGCGGACACTGAATGGTGATATCAACGAGGGCTTGTCGCAGTTGCTCCAGATGACGTTTAGAAACTGCATGCACTCCCGGAACCAGTGGCTCATCAACGAATGGAAATGGAAGTATGGTGGCGGTCGCGCAGGCGACCCGTGCACTATTGATCAAAGTCCGCAAATCCTCGATTTGACAAGCGCGAATCGATTCGCCGACTTCCATCGTTGCGGAGTCACAGCTTTGGGCAAACGATGGCCGGGATAATAAGCTCAGTTGCAGGAAGGAGAAGAGGAGCCATCCAATAAAATAAAGGAAGAATTTAGGGAATTTTCCTTTGGTTAGAATGGCCGTTCTATTTTTGCAAGCCCATTTATCAAAAAAATTTTTGAAATTGATCATCATGGGTTTCGATCCTCCTTGATTGATGATTCCAGAGTGCCTAAGGCGCATAGGTGACATAATTCCAGGTCGCTGTTCCGGACCCATCGCTGTCCATGAGAAATTTTCCTGCACCGGGTGTGCCGCCGCGGACGCGGATCTGTCCATCTACATCCAATTGGGCGCTGGGATTTGGAATATTGGTCCCGATGCCTAGGAAACCGTTGGCTTGTAAAATCGTAATCCCGGTCCCGCCGTCATTCCCATAGTAGACCCTGGTTCCATCGGCAGTCATATGAAGGCTCCCGGTTGCGGCTGCATCCGTAACGGAAAAATCCCCACGGACGATGGCGGTCCCCCTGACATCGAGAGGCCTGGCTGGATTGGTGCTTCCGATGCCGACATTGCCATTGGCCAGGATCTCAAGGGGTGTTGTATCAAGGGAAGCAGCACTGCTGGTTCGAAATTGGATCTTTCCCCCGACCGTCGTCTGGTCGATGTAGCTTTCGTTGTTTCGGTTGAATCGAACTCCATTAGCGTCGTAGATGGCAAAAAAAGGATCACTGTTGAGACCGACCTGCATGCCTAACGCAGACGAAATTTGCAAAGGTTTGACCGGTGCGGTTGTTCCGATTCCAACATTCCAAGTGTTATCAGATGGATAAAGGTTTGTCCCGGATTGCAACCAATATCCAGGCGCGGTGGCAGAGGCCCACGTGCCACCAGCCGTACACATCATTAATAGGATAGGGGTCGGATCATTACGGATATACATCGTTCCCGGCTGACAGGCGTCCGTGCCAGGAAAAGGTGCCCGCGGAACCAGTCGAAGCTGATCATAAGTTCCAAAGGGGGCAGGATAATAAGTGGTTAAGGTGATTGTTTCACTGAAGGCATTGGAATTAAAAATGAATGAATAAAAGAAGGCAAAGAGAGAGGAGAATAAAAGGGCGATGATTCGGCTTTCACACAAGCTATGAAAAAGACTTTTTTCCTGCCTAGGGCAAGCGGTTTTCATGATTAACTCAAGTATAACGCATTTCGATTTCTTCGGAAGTAAAAAAACAAAAAATTTGGAAGCGTTTTTTACTGGCCTTTTCTTTTTCAAATACATATGGCAGGCCAGTATAACGACCTTTCTTCTCGGAAGAAAAGGCAGTATTGATTTCCTCATGAGGTTTAGTGGCAGAAAGGTCAATAAATAAAAACTTGACACCTTAAGTATACGGGTGCTATATTTGGGCCAATAGTTGTATTCCTTTAAACCGGTTCCGAGAAACCGGAAAGGTTGGACTAATGATTTTCAGGATTATAAGATCAAATTTTAAAGCTCGCCTTTTGAGGCGGGCTTTTCGTTTTTTAGAGACATGAATACCTCTAAACTCATGGACAAAGAAGCGATCCGTCGGGCGATTACCAGGATCGCCCATGAAATCCTGGAAAAGAATAAAGGGACCGATGACTTGTGTTTAGTCGGCATTCGGACCCGAGGCGTCACCTTGGCGGCGCGGATCAATGAGGAAATTAAGACTATCGAAGGCACAAAGCCTCCCTTAGGAATACTGGACATTACTTTGTACCGCGATGATTTGACTTTGATTGATTCCCAACCGATTGTCCATGAAACTCAAATTGATTTCGATATCACCGGAACGAAGATCATTCTAGTCGACGATGTGCTTTTTACCGGCCGTACCATCCGGGCGGCCCTGGATGCATTAGTGGATTTTGGCCGCCCTTCCAGTATTCAGCTAGCCGTTCTGATTGATCGTGGTCATCGGGAATTTCCAATCAGGGCAGATTATGTGGGAAAAAGTATTCCCACCGCCCTTTCCCAGAATGTCCGGGTGATTTTGCAAGAAAATGATCAATCGCAGGATGAAGTTATTGTCGAAGATGCGGAGAAGCGATGAAAGAATGGACTAAGCACGACTTGTTGGATATTCAGGAATTGAGTAAAGAAGAAATTGAGCTGGTCCTTAAAACCTCTAAGTCGTTTAAAGAGGTCTCGACTCGCGAAGTGAAAAAAGTCCCCACCCTGCGCGGTAAGACGGTGGTGCTTTTATTTTTTGAGCCTTCGACCCGAACCCGCATTTCCTTTGAGTTAGCCGCCAAGCGCCTTTCCGCCGACACGATCAGCATTTCTTCCAGCGGCAGTTCTGCATCTAAAGGAGAATCATTTTTAGACACGGCAAAAAATATCGAAGCGATGAATGTGGATCTCATTGTAATGCGGCATTCGGCCAGCGGCGCCCCCAAGATTGTGGCCGAGGCGTTAGCTCCGTCGGTCATTAATGCCGGCGATGGATGCCGAGCGCATCCGACCCAGGCCCTGCTTGATTTGTTCACAATCAAGGAGAGGTTAGGGCGCATTGCCGGATTGAAGGTTGGAATTGTGGGAGATATCCTTCATTCCCGCGTGGCGCGTTCGAATATCTGGGCCTTGACGAAATTAGGAGCCAAAGTCACACTTTGCGGTCCGGCGACCCTCATGCCCAGAGACATCGAGCGTTTGGGGGTAGATCTTTGTTATGATCTTAACGAAGTGATCGCTGCCAGCGATGTTCTGATGGTCCTGCGTTTGCAAAAAGAGCGAATGCAAGAAAAATTCCTTCCCTCCATCCGGGAGTACGCCCGAATGTTTGGAATCAACCGCAACCGTTTGAAAGCCGCCAAAAAAGATTTGATTATTTTGCATCCGGGTCCAACCAATCGGGGAGTGGAATTATCGGCGGACGTGGCCGACGGGGACCATTCTGTTATCCTGGAACAGGTTAATAACGGTGTCGCGGTTCGGATGGCGATTCTCTATTTGCTTTTGGGAACGAAGGAGAAATAGATAAGACCAAGATTTTTTGATAAAGGCCTTTATGACTTTATTGATTAAAAATGCGACCATCGTCAGCGCCAAAAAGATCAGTCCCCGGCCTCAGGATATTTTGATCAAAGATGGCCGCATTGAAATGATCGGCGATTCCATTTCTTCCAATGGAAAAGAAGTTGTCGATGCGAAAGGAAAAATGGTCCTGCCGGGTTTGATTGATCTGCACGTCCACCTTCGCCAACCCGGGCGCGAGGATAAGGAAACGATCGAAACCGGATGCCGCAGCGCGATCAAAGGAGGATTTACTTCCATTTTTTGTATGCCCAACACTACACCCGTCATTGATAACGCGAGTATTGTCGAATTCATTATCAAAGAAGCCCAGATGCTGGGACTGGCCAACGTTTATCCCATTGCCGCTATCACCAAGGGTCAGAAAAATGAAGAGCTCACCGATATCTTTGAACTCAAAGAAGCCGGTTGCCTCGCCTTATCCGACGACGGGCGTTGTGTCAATAACAGCCAGTTGATGCGCTTGGCCTTGGAATACGCCAAGATGGCGGGGATCCTCTTGATCCAGCATTGCGAAGATCCTTCGTTAAGCAATCATGGGGTTATGAATGAGGGATTGGTTTCGACGATTCTCGGATTAAAAGGGATTCCGGAGGTTTCCGAGACGATCATCGTCGCACGGGATATTGAGCTTGCCCGTTATTTGAAAGCCCGGGTGCATTTTGCGCATATGAGCGCTAAGCGTTCGGTCGAACTCATCCGAATGGCCAAATCCCAGGGTATCCCGGTAACGGCTGAAGTCTGTCCCCATCATTTCACCTTGACCGATGAGATGGTGAAATCCTTTGACACCAATTATAAAGTGAATCCTCCCTTACGAACCGCCGAGGATGTCGAAGCCATCAAAGAAGGCTTAAAAGATGGAACGATCGATTGCATCACGACGGATCATGCGCCCCACACGCTGGAAGAGAAGGAATTGGAGTTTGATCACGCGCCCTTCGGCATGATTGGATTAGAAACCGCGGTCGGATTGACCATTTCGGAATTGGTGGATAAGAATATTTTGACATTACCGCAGCTCGTCGAAAAATTATCTGCGAATCCAGCGAAGATAACGGGCTTAAATAATAAAGGAGAAATCGCGCCGGGCAACGATGCCGATTTGACCATCATCGACCCAAAAAAAGAATGGATTTTTCAGAAAGAGGATATTGTTTCCAAATCTTACAATTCCCCCTTTATTGGCCGAACCTTGAAAGGTCTTGTTGAAATGACGATCTGTGGTGGTAGAATAGTTCACCGTGTAAATTAATAAGGGTCCCGGGGCCCCAGTTACTCAGTCAAACATCTTGCTGGGACGCCGGGTCGCTGGGGCACCCAGAGTTTTCTTATGCAAATCACTGCCGACTTCCATCTTCATTCCAAATATTCCCGCGCCACCAGCAAAGATCTGGATTTAGACCACTTAGCCCTCTGGGCCAAGAAAAAGGGGATCAAGCTTTTGGGCACGGGCGATTTTACTCACCCCTTATGGTTAAAGGAATTGAAAACAAAACTCCAAGCCGTCGACGGCAATTTGTTCGAATACAAAGGCGTTCATTTTGTCCTGACGACGGAATTGAGCAACATCTATTCCAAAAATGGCAAGACCTACCGCATTCATACGGTTTATCTGGCCCCAGGCTTTGAAACCGTGGATTTGATCGTCAAGGCGCTCCTGGCTCGGGGAGCGAATCTCTCTTCTGACGGACGACCGATCTTAGGAATGGATGTCGAAGACATGAGCCGGATGTTTTTGGATTTGGATGAGAATATTTTCATCATTCCTGCGCATATCTGGACGCCATGGTTCGCCATGTTCGGTTCCAAATCAGGATTTAATTCGATCGAAGAATGCTGGGGGAAATTAGCAAGAAAAATTACCTGCGTTGAAACCGGGCTTTCTTCCGATCCGGCGATGAATTGGCGTCTGAGCGCGTTGGATCGAATGACCTTGGTGAGCAATTCCGATGCGCATTCTCCTTCCAAAATCGGCAGGGAATGCAATGTCTTCGATTGTGAAATGAGTTTTCAGTCCATCGTCGATACCTTACAGAAAAAAGGAAAAGGGAAATTGTTGTACACGGTGGAATTTTTTCCCGAAGAAGGCAAGTATCATTATGACGGCCATCGAGCCTGCCAGGTCTCTTTCGGGCCGGAAGAATCCAAGAAGTACAATGATTTGTGTCCGACCTGCAATAAGCCTCTCGTCCTGGGGGTGATGCACCGCATCAACGAACTGGCCGATCGCCCGCCGGGATTTAAGCCCGAGGGTGCCGTTGATTATATCAATCGCATCCCTCTTGAAGAAATCATCGCCGATGCCCATGGCGTGGGAGTTCATTCCCGACTTGTACAAAAAGACTATGAGGCCGTCATCCAGATCTTTGGAAACGAATTCGACGTGTTATCTCATATCGGATATGAATATCTGACAAAGTCGGTCTCGGCGCGTATCGTGGAGGGCATTCAACGGGTTCGCGAGGGTCAGGTGAATATCATTCCGGGGTACGACGGTGAATATGGAAAAATCAGCATTTTTTCCGCAAAGAAATCCACGCCTCAGCCTGAGCAGCTGACCCTTTTTACTTAAAGCCCATCGCCAGCCTTTTTCATTTCGTCAAAACGAATTCTCTTTTCAAATTTGATTGAATGTGCGTTGAAGGATTTAGAGATTTTGTCCCTGTAGCTCAACGGATAGAGTACGAGGACATGGCTTCAATATGGCGTTCTGAGAGATTCGTCTGAGTTTTTGGACAATTTTGTTCTTGCCCCCGTAGCTCAACGGATAGAGTACAAGCCTCCGGAGCTTGGGGTACAGGTTCGATTCCTGTCGGGGGCGCCATGCTGACGAGTCTCTCAGAGCGCAGTTTTAAGAGAAATGTCCTCGCCTCCGGAGCTGGTGGTACAGACTTAGGTTCGTCCCGGCTTTTCCTTTGAAAATGAAGAGAAGGAAGCCGGGACGTCCCCATCCAATCTTGAAATTATTTTGAGGAAGGATGGGGACGATTCCTGTCAGGGACGTACATTCTTTAAATTCTGCTGTCCAAAAAATGAATGTAAAAACGTGGTTATTTAAAACACAGACAGCGCCAGTCACATGGTGGAAAACGATCCTTTGGTGGGAATTGCGTCGGATTCCAGTTAATGTATTAATCGGGGCTTATGGAATTTTGTCCTTGTCGATTTTTTATTGGGGTATCTTGACCAGCGGTCATTTACAACCAGGTGAAGATGCTGTGGAGCCATTAGCATTACTTATAGCTCCTTTTATTGTCAATATTTGCTATACACTGGGTTGGCTCACAGAAATATCTGCTCGAGCTATTTTTTCGGTTTCTCCCCAGTTTGGCCCTTTATTGTTAAAACTTGGTATTATTTTGTCGCTATTTTTAGTAAGTATTCCAGCCTTACTTTGGGGCGGATATCGCTTACTCCAATTGTCGCATTTTCTATCATGATCAGAACCATGACAAAATTTTATCAGAAAGAAAGCTCCTCAGCTCCGCCGGAGCGCTTTGCTAGATTTGCGGGTTTTTTATCGTCGATAATTTTTATGGACCACCATCAGTTGTACTAATCCACAGACTGTACACAATATGTGGATAAATTTATGAAAGTGTCGAAATGGCGCAAAAAGTGACAATCTCCGTCATCGGCGGACATAAAATGGATCGCAAGGTCGAGCAAATTGCGCATGAGGTCGGTCATATCATTGCTCAAGTTGGCGGAGTTTTGGTCTGCGGGGGATTGGATGGAGTCATGGCCGCGGCCTCGCGCGGGGCCAAAGAAGCCGGCGGCTTGACGATTGGAATCCTCCCCGGAAATAATAAAAACCACGCGAACCCATTTATCGATATCGCCTTGCCCACCTCCATTGGTTATGCCCGCAATGCCATTGTGGCCTGCAGCGCCGACATCATGATTGCCTTGCCGGGCAGTCACGGAACCCGATCCGAGATCTGCTACGGGCTGGTCTTCGATCGTCCGGTGATTGATCTGGGAAATTGGAACATCAAAGGCATGCTGACGATCAAGGATATCCAGGCCCTTCGGCGAAAATTGGCCAGCTTGGTCAAGAAAATTCAGGCCGACCGGGAGAAGGCCTATGCCTGAGCTTCCCGAGGTTGAAACCATACGAAAAGATCTTGAGAAATGGATTGTCGGAAAAACCATTGCGTCGGTTCAAATCCTGGACGGTCGGGTCATTCGGCAGGATCCGCAACTATTTTTTCGCCGAATGGTTCGAAAAACGATCGAAGCCGTTTCTCGTCGGGGCAAAGCCATCATGATAAAATTCCGTCACGGCCAGTTTCTCATTGTTCAGCCCATGATGACGGGGCAACTCATGGTCTATCGCAAAAAACGGCAACCAGCGCCGGACAAACACACCAAAATCATTTTTTCTTTTTCGGATGGCGACCGGATGTTTTACAATGATCAGCGTTTATTTGGCAGGCTATTCTGCGTTCAAGATCTGAGCCAGGTCCCATTTTTAAAATCCCTTGGTCCGGAACCGCTGGAGGCGGAATTTCGGCTTTCCTGGCTCGGTGAAAACCTCCGGAGGCATAAGATGCCGATCAAATCGCTTTTGATGAACCAGCATTTTATCGCCGGAATCGGAAATATTTATGCCTGTGAAATTTTATTTCGTAGCGGGATTGCTCCTTTACGACCCGCTGATTCTTTGAAGCAGAAAGAGGTCATGGTTTTGCATTGCATGATTCCCCGAGTCCTTAAGGAGGCCATCAAATGGCGAGGCACTTCCATGCGCACCTACCTTGATACCGCCGGCGAGAAAGGCCAATATTGGAACCGGATCAAGGTCTACGGCCGAGAGCAGGAACGATGCGGCCGTTGTCGTTCGCCCATTGTGAAGATTGTGCAAAGTGGCCGCAGTACGTTTTATTGTCAGACCTGTCAAGGGTAGGGGTTGTTTTTCTTGTGAAAACTCGAATAAAAATCGATAGCTCGGTTTTATCCTTTTTCATTATCCTGACGGGACTCTTGTATATGTTTCCGTATTTATACAATGAGGGACCCGGTCTAGAATCGATTCTGGACTTTTTGGGGATGATCATTGTCATGAGCGGAATCTATCTGCGAATGGCGGCGCGCGGACATAAACGTTCCCATTCCAGTCAGGGGCATGCCTTGGTCATGACCGGGCCATACTCGTTCGTGCGCAATCCAATGTATCTGGGAAGTTTCTTAATGGGCGCGGGTTTCATTTTGCTGGTCTGGCCCTGGTGGAGTTTACCTTTGTTTGCTTTTTTGTTTTACGTCCGTTTTTCCAGGCAAGTCCGGGGCGAGGAACAATATCTGGCTTCGATGTTTACCAAGGACTATGAAGAGTATTGCCGTCGGGTTCCGCAAATCTTTCCCACGCCTTCTGCGTTACAACAGATCAATTTTGTTCGAGATTTTCCGCCCGAAGAAGCCTTTAGTACCAAAGAAAAAAGGGGACTCTTGTTTTGGCCTCTGCTCGCGATTGTGTTGGAAACATTTCAGGAATTGGTGGTCTATGGCCAAGTAAGGATGGCTAAAATGGTTTTGATGATTTTGTTTGCCATTGTGGTCTTTGGCATTGCCCTTTGGACTCTTTACGTCGGTTCTTCGCATGCACAAAATTCAAAATAAATTTCCTATTGCTGCCAACGAAAGGCTTTGTCCCCGTTTTTATCGGCTTGCGGTCGATGCCAAATCCATTTTGAAATCCATCCGTCCGGGACAATTCCTTCATATCCGCGTGACCGACGGACTTGAACCTTTTTTCCGCCGTCCTTTTAGCGTGTACCGCGCCAAAAAATTTGTCGAGATTCTTTATGAGCCCATCGGCCTTGGCACCCGGCTTCTTGCGGAAAAAAAGCCGGGGGAGTTTTTGGATATTCTGGGACCTTTAGGAAATCATTTTACGGCGCCCCCCAAAGGAACGAAGCAGGTGTGGATGGTCGCCGGGGGTATTGGCTTGGCTCCGTTTCTTTTTTTATCCGACGAGCTAAAACATAAGGGGTATGAATTGATCCTCTTTTATGGCGGCCGGTCCAAAGGGCATGTCTTTCCAATGAAAGAATTCAAGAACAATGGCGTCAAGACATGGATTGCCACCGATGATGGCAGCATCGGAGTCAAAGGCTGGGTTTCTGAGTTATTTCGAACATTAGATCCCAACCCCACCACAACGATGGTTTACACCTGCGGCCCGCATGCCATGCTGGCCTCGGTTCAGTCTTTTGTAAAGGCGCGTGGACTTCGCTGCGAGGCCTCGTGTGAGGAAGTGATGGCGTGCGCCTTGGGAGCTTGTTTGGGTTGTTCGATTCCGACGGTGAATGGTTATAAAACAGTGTGTTACGACGGGCCGGTGTTTGATATTGCAGAGGTTGTTTTTTCGTGACCCGTCGCTCGGGAGTCGTATAAGGACTGAACTTTCATTAAAAGCATTTTTAAATGATTAAAAGAAGCCGCGAGGTCTCTAGAAAAAAAACAAGAACTGGATTCTCAATTGAAGCAAGAGATGGACAATTTCCGGACGGGAAATCCCGTCGTGTGCGGGCCATTAAACGAAGTGAACATTCCATATTTTATTTATCCGGTCATTTTGATTGGTTTTATTATTTGGTTTGGATTTTTTCATAAATGAAGAACTGTTATGCCTGAGAAAAAACCCACCACTGTCAAACCAACGGGTCACTGGTCACGGGTCACTGGTCACGGATCACAGCTTAACCTCGCGGTCCAAATCGGCACCCTCCGTCTCAAAAATCCCGTCACCGTCGCGTCCGGAACCTTTGGCCATGCCGAAAAGTATTATGATCTGGAAGAAGTCAAGAAGCTTGGGGCGCTTGTTCCTAAAACTGTAACGCTGCATTCCCGCGAAGGAAATCCACCCCCGCGGATTTTAGAAACTCCTTCTGGAATGCTCAACGCCATCGGGATCGAAAATCCCGGCGTCGACGGATTCATTGAGAAAAAATTGCCGGCCCTGCGTCGAATCGGGATTCCTCTCTTCATCAGTATCCTCGGGCATACCGACGAAGAGTTTGAAACGATCGTCAAAAAATTTACTAAAGAAGGCGGGGCAGACGCCTTTGAATTGAATCTGTCTTGTCCCAATTTGAAACAAAAAATTTTGGTTGCCCAGGATCCGCAGGCCACCCGTCGGGTGGTAGCGAAAGTCAAGGCGATCGCCAGAGTTCCCGTGATTGCCAAGCTGGCGCCCAATGTGACGGATATTGGTGAAATTGCGCAAGCGGCGGTTGATGCCGGCGCGGATGCCATCAGTCTGATCAATACCTTTTCTGCCATGGCCATTGACGTGCGAACGCGCCGGAGTGTTTTGGGAAATTGTACGGGTGGCTTAAGCGGTCCAGCGATTCGCCCAATGGCGGTGCACATGATTTGGGAGGTGGCTCAAAAGATAAAGATCCCCATCATCGGCATGGGCGGCATCATGACAGCGCAAGACGCCTTGGAATTTCTTATTGCCGGAGCCACCATGGTTGCCGTCGGTACCGCGAATTTCATTAATCCCCGAGCGCCGCTAGAGGTTTTGGAGGGGATTGTGGAGTACATGCGAAAAAATAAAATGAACGACATTAAGGATTTGATTGGGAGTTTAAAGATATAAGTCACAAGTCACAGCAAGAGCTGTGGTGACAGGTGACTTGAGACCGGTGACCTTTCCATATGTCCCAACGCAAACCCCAGCTCATCGTCGCGCTCGACGTCGATACCGCTTGCGAAGCGAAGGCCCTGATTGACCGGCTTTCGCCGGTCGTTGAAATTTTCAAAGTCGGCAGTCAGATTTTTGTCGCAGCGGGAACCGAGATTGTGCAATATTTGAATGAACGCAATAAGGGTATTTTTTTGGATTTGAAATTCCATGATATCCCCAACACCGTGGCGAATGCGGCGGCGGCCGCGGTTCGAACGATCGGCCGCCCAAAGGGGGTCAGCATGTATTCGGTGCATACGCAGGGCGGCCTCAAGATGCTTGCGGCCGCGGCCGCCGCCGCGGTCCATCAATCAAAGGAATTAAAGATTCTAAAGCCTTTGGGCTTAGGGATTACCGTCTTGACAAGCGAAATGAAAACCGATAACATACACCAACTTGTTTTGGAAAGGGCGCACTTGGCTAAAAAGGCAGGACTCGATGGAGTTGTGGCATCCGTTGCGGAGGCGTTTTTACTCCGTCGAGAATTTGGTCAAGACTTCATCATCGTGACTCCCGGAATCCGACCGGAAGGCGAATCGGCGCAAGACCAGCAAAGGATCGCTACGCCGGCCCAGGCCGTTCAAGATGGCAGTGACTATCTGGTCGTGGGCCGTCCCATCGTGAAGGCCAAAGACCCGCTTTCTTCTGCTAAAAAAATTTTAAAAGAAATCCAATCTCGGCCTTCGTCTTAAATAGGCAATTTTTGTAGGAGACCCTTCATGTCTCAACAAGTTCAGGAACTGATCGACAAAATCAAATCCGAAGGCATTGAGGCCGCGCAAAAAAAGGCGCAGGAAATTGAAACAGCGGCGGAATTGAAGGCTCAGGAAATTCTTAAGAAGGCCCGCGAACAATCCGAAACGATGCTTTTGCAAGCCCGAGAGGAGATTCAAAAGTCAAGACAGGCAGCCGAGGCGGCCATCGGGCAAGCGGCCCGCGATACCGTTCTTGCCTTAAGGGAAGAAGTCTTGCGGATTCTCGACCGGATCCTGGTGCAGAATGTTTCATCGGCGCTAAGTCCGGAACAACTGGGGCGGATTATTGAAACAGCCATCAAACATTTTGTGCAGAAGTCTTCCGGAAATACCGATATCCGGGTTCTCTTGAGCCCCGCTGACTTGGAACAATTGAAAAAAGGTTTTTGGGCCAAACTGCAAAATGAATTGAAAAAACCCATCCGTTTTTTTTCTTCCGACGACATCCACCGAGGGTTTACCATTAGCTTCGATGGCGGTAAATCCAGCTTTGACTTTTCCGCTACCAGCCTTGCCGAATATCTTGGATCATATTTGAATAACGAACTGGCCGACCTGGTTAAAACTTCCGTAAAATAGAAGAACATCATGGGTCAAATATATTATTATTTTGTCGCCAGCCTTCCGACTCTTTTCTGGGATGCCACCCCGCCTTTTTTGGCCGAAGAATTTCTGGAGAAATCCCGGTCCTATTTGAATGAAACCGACGAGAGATTGCTGGAAGATCTCCTCGATCCCGGTGCGGATGGACCGGGGCATTTCAAAAATTCCCTTTTGGAGACGTGGCAAAAGTTTTCCCATGATTTGCGCAATGAATTGGCCTATGCGCGGGCCGTGAAGGCCGGTAAAGATCCCACCCGTTTCCTGCGCGGTCCCCTCGCCGGAGAGTTCTCTCTAACCGAAATCGTTCGACAAGCGACGGGAACTGATGATCCCCTGAGTGCAGAAAAGGTTTTGGATTTTTATCGGTGGCAATATCTGGAAGATCTGGGCCGATTTCATTATTTTGATTTCGAATCGCTGTTAGTGTACGGGCTAAAACTCCAAATCCTGGAGCGTTACCAGCATATTCGTTCTACCCAAGGGCAGGAGCGGCTGACACAGTGGACCCACTCTCACCCCCGGGGTGAGAGTGGGTCGATAGTTTAGGAGGATTTTCCGTGGAGACGACAAGAGCGGGTAAGGTCACGGGCGTCAACGGCAATATGGTCGCTGTGGAATTTACCGATAAAGTCATGCAGAACGAAGTGGCTTTTGTCGTCGTCGGTGAAGAGAGGTTAAAGTCCGAAGTCATTCGGATCAAGGGCAGCCGAGCGGATCTGCAGGTTTTTGAAGATACGGCCAATATCCGTATTGGCGACAAGGTTGAATTTACCGGCGAACTCTTGAGTGTGGAATTAGGACCCGGCCTTTTGGGTCGGGTCTTTGACGGACTGCAAAACCCTTTGCCGGAACTCGCCCAGGCGTATGGTTTTTTTCTCAAGCGAGGCGCGTATTTAAAACCATTGGATGAGAACCGGCTTTGGAATTTCTCTCCCGCGGTTAAAGTTGGCGACCATTTACGCAGCGGGGCGAAACTCGGATCCGTGGCGGAAAAGATTTTTGATCACTGGATCATGGTTCCGTTTCAACACTGCGGTGATCTGGAAGTGATCGAAATTGCCTCGTCCGGAGATTATCGGATCGGACAAACGATTGCCACCCTCAAAGATCCTCAAGGCAAAGAGCACACCGTGACCATGAAAACAACCTGGCCGGTCAAGATTCCCATCAAGGCTTATCATCAAAAACTCAAACCCGCCGATCCCCTCATCACAAAAATTCGTTTGATTGATACGCTCGTCCCGGTTGCCATCGGCGGAACGTTTTGCACCCCCGGTCCTTTTGGCGCGGGGAAAACAGTTTTGCAGCATCTTTTATCCCGTCATGCCGAGGTCGATATCGTCGTCGTGGCGGCTTGTGGAGAGAGAGCCGGCGAGGTGGTGGAAATTTTGCAGGAATTTCCTCACCTGGTTGATCCGCGCACCAACCGGGCTCTGATTGAGCGCACGGTTATTATTTGCAACACGAGTTCCATGCCCGTCGCTGCCCGCGAATCGAGCGTGTATACCGCGGTTACGATCGCCGAATATTACCGGCAGATGGGATTGCATGTTTTATTGCTGGCCGATTCTACTTCTCGCTGGGCGCAGGCCATGCGGGAGATGTCAGGACGCCTGGAAGAAATTCCCGGAGAGGAAGCCTTCCCCGCGTATCTTGAAACCAGGATTGCTTCTTTTTATGAACGCGCCGGCGTCGTGCAATTAAGGAATGGCCAAACTGGCTCGGTCACAATCGGCGGGGCCGTTTCCCCGGCGGGCGGGAATTTTGAGGAGCCGGTGACGCAGGCAACGCTCAAAGTCGTCGGCGCCTTTCATGGGCTTTCTCGCGGCCGGGCGGATGCCCGGCGCTATCCGGCCATTGATCCCTTGGAGAGCTGGAGCAAATACCAGAGCTTTATCGAACCCGCAAAAGTCCATAAAGGCCGGGCCATCTTAAAGAAGAGCAACAGTGTTCATCAGATGATGAAGGTGGTTGGTGAAGAAGGGACCTCCCTCACCGAATTCATTGACTATCTTAAAGGGGAATTCTTCGACGCAGTTTATTTGCAGCAAAATGCCTTCGACAAGGTCGATGAATCAACGACGGCCGATCGGCAAAAGTATGTGGTTGACCTGATCATTCAGATCATTGAGCAGGAATTCCAGTTTGAATCCAAAGAAGCCGCCCGCCGATTTTTCCTCGAACTGCGGCAGAAATTTTTAAACTGGAATGCCGCCCGGTTTCTTTCCGAGGAATTTAAAAACGTGGAGCAGGAGATTCGCGAAAGACTGACCCAAGCCGCGGCCACGGTTTCATAAAGGATCATTCATGCAAAAAGTGTACAACCAGATCATTCAAATTGCCGGGGACGTCATCACGGTCGAGGCCGAGGGCGTCGGTTATCGCGAGCTCGCCGAGGTGCGCAGCAAACAAGGCCTATCGTTAGCCCAGGTCATCCGCCTCGACGGCAAAAAGGTTTATTTGCAGGTTTTAACCGGAAGCCGCGGAATTTCGACTGATGACCGGGTCAGATTCTTGAATCATCCTATGCTTGTGCCTTTTACCGAAAATTTGTTGGGCCGCATTTTTACCGGGAGCGGCGAACCGCGGGACCGGGGGACATCGCTCACCGAAAATTTGATTCCCATTGGCGGGCCTTCGGTTAATCCTTCCGAACGGATCGTGCCGAAAAATATGATCCGAACCGGAATCCCGATGATCGATGTTTTTAATTCGCTCGTGGTTTCCCAAAAATTGCCGATCTTTTCCATCGCCGGAGAACCTTACAACGAACTTTTGGCGCGCATCGCCCTGCAGGCCGAGGTCGATTTGATTATTCTGGGAGGCATGGGTCTTAAATATGATGACTATCTTTTCTTTCGCGACACGCTGGAAAAGCAGGGAGCCCTGTCGCATTCCATCCTTTTTATTCATACCGCGTCGGATCCCACCGTCGAGTGTCTCCTCGTGCCGGATTTAAGCCTCGCCGTCGCTGAACAGTTTGCCTTGCAGGGAAAAAAAGTTTTGGTGCTTCTGACCGATATGACGAATTTTTCCGATGCCTTAAAAGAAATTGCCATCACCATGGAGCAGATCCCTTCCAACCGCGGTTATCCCGGCGATCTTTATAGTCAGTTGGCGGCGCGATACGAAAAGGCCGTCGATTTTAAAGGAGCAGGCTCGGTGACCATTCTGGCGGTGACGACGATGCCGGGAGACGATGTCACGCATCCGGTACCGGACAACACGGGTTACATTACCGAAGGACAATTCTATTTGCGCGGCGGACGCATCGAACCCTTTGGCTCGCTCAGCCGTTTGAAACAGCAAGTCAACGACAAGACCCGCTCTGATCATCGTGCCATGATGGACCGGATGATTCAATTATTTGCCGATTACCGCGAAACCTTGGAAAAAAGGTCCATGGGTTTCCAGATGAGCTCGTGGGACATGAAACTCTTAAAGTACGGCGAGCGATTCGAAAAGGAATTGATGGATTTGTCCGTTAATATCCCCCTCGAACAGGCCTTGGACCGCTGCTGGAAGATCCTCGCCGATATCTTTGATCCGGCGGAGACGGGGATTAAGGAGGCGTTGGTCAGGGAGTATTGGCCGGTGGCTCGCACTGAGAAATAAAAGATGACGAAAATCAAACTCACCAAAGGCGAACTTAAAAAGCAGCGCGACAGTCTTAAACAATATCAGCACTATCTTCCCACCCTGCAATTAAAAAAACAACAACTGCAGATCAAAATTTTGGAAGCGCAAGAACGCTGGCAAAAGTTAAAACAGAAAGCCACTCAGCACGAAGAAGCCATCCGCCAGTGGGCCGGGCTTTTTGCTGACCCGGTTCATTCTGAGGATCCGTTAGATTTTAAAAAATGGATCACCCCGACCCGGATCTTGACCGATCAAACCAATATTGCCGGCGCCAATATCCCCATTTTTAAGGAAATCCATTTTCCCGACGTGGATTATGATTTTTATGAAGTCCCTCTGTGGGTTGATACCGCTTTTTCGCGTTTGCGCGAGTTGATTTCTTTTTTGAGCGAGATGTTCGTTCTGGAAAAACAGATTGAGATCCTTCGCCAGGAATTGAGGATTACGACTCAGCGGGTGAACCTTTTTGAAAAGATCAAAATTCCCGAATGCCAGGACCATATCCGCCGGATCCGAATTTACCTGGGGGATCAGCAAGCCAATGCCGTGGGCATCAGCAAGGTCGCGAAGAATAAAATTTTGGAGAAAGATTTGGAAGAGGCCTTAGCGTGAAGCGTATCTCGTTTAAAAACACTTCACGTTTCACGAGATACGAGGAACGAACATGATTGTTCCCATGAAAAAAATTTTTATCGTCACCCAGGATCACGATCAATGGCAAGCGCTTTATGTCTTGCGCGATGCGGGAATGGTCCACATCGAACCTTTGCAGACCCCGGGGGGCAGGAAGCTTGAAGAAATCAGGAACGATATCGATCGGCTCAAAGAAACGATCCGCATCTTGGAGGATTATGAACAACAAGAGCCACAGGACAAAGGCGATTGGAAAGACATTGTTCAGGAAGTTTTGCAAAAGAAGGACGAATCGGAAACCATTCAAGAACGAAGGCGCCAGCGGCAAATGCTGCTCAAACAATGGGAGCCGTGGGGGGATTTTAATCCCGACGACATTCATAAGCTGGCCGAACACGGGATTGACCTGCAATTGGTTGAGCTCTCGCCCGGTGAATGGAGGAGTTTGAAATCTCCCCCCGACGTTCTCATCATTCCCATCAGTGAAAGCAAAGACCTCGTTCGGATCGTGACGGTAAGCCGGAAGAAGCTTGAACTTCCTTTGAGAAGATTGGTTTTGCCCTGTGCCGGTATCGCCGAGCTTAAAGCAGAAGAATCTCAGGATGCAGCGACTCTCAGACAAAACCAAAAACGCCTTGAAGAATTGGCCAAAACGGTTCCGGCTTTACAAAAAATTTTAACTCGCCTCACGCAGGACGAGCATTTGCAAACGATCGCCGCCGCGACTGGTCATGAGGCAGGGCTGAGGATCCTCAAAGGTTATATCCCTGTGGATGCCGTTGCGCCATTGACGCAGCTGGCGAAGAATCATCAATGGGGAATGAGTATTGAGGATCCGTCGGACGAAGATCATCCCCCGACGCTTATCCGTAATCCGCGCTGGATTGAGATGATTAAACCAGTTTTTAAATTTATGAATTCCATTCCCGGATACCGCGAGTTGGATGTGAGCCTTTTTTTTCTCATTTTTCTGTCGATCTTTTTCGGGATTTTAATCGGCGATGCAGGATATGGAATCCTTTTTATCCTGATGGCGGCTATTGCGCAAAAAAAACTTCGGCCGCAGATGCCAGCGTCTCTGACTTTCTATTTGATTTATTCGATGAGTGCCTTGGCGATCATCTGGGGTTTATTGACGGGAACGTTTTTCGGAACGAAACTCTTTGGGATCAAACCCTTATTTCCTTGGTTGACCTTGAACCCGAACGTTCAATTGGTGTGTTTTCTTCTCGGTGCCATTCATTTGAGCATTGCCCACGTTTGGCGGGCGATCAACCGACTCAATTCGGTCACGGCCTTGGCCGAGATCGGCTGGCTGATGATCGTGTGGGCCTGTTTTTTCTTTACGCGCCTGCTCATCCTCAATCAGCCGCTACCGAAGTTCATCAATATCTTCTTGATCGTTGGACCGGGGCTGGTCATTCTCTTTAATCAACCCCGGAAAAATATTCTTGCCGGAATGGGTTTAGGGCTGGGCGATTTTCTTTTGAACGTCATGAGTTTTTTTGGCGATGCGGTTTCTTATATCCGTTTATTTGCCGTCGGGTTGGCGGGCGTGTCGGTTGCGGACGCATTCAATCAGATGGCGCTCTCGGCGGGTTTTACTAAACTTCCCATGGCCTTATTGGCCATTGTTATTCTTGTGGTTGGTCATGCGCTCAATATGGTCCTGGCCTTATTCGGCGTTTTGGTGCACGGGATCCGGCTTAATTTGCTGGAATTCTCGTCGCATTTGGGAATGGAATGGACGGGCAAGGAGTATGATCCGTTACGGAAATGATTTTATTTAAGTGAAAGGAGTCAAACGTGGACGCTTCTTTAGCCGCATTCATTCGGGATTTCGGGGAGATTTGTGTGGTTGCCATCGCTTCGTTGGGATCATCCTTAGGGGTGTTGGCCGCAGCCTTGTCCGCTGTCGGCGGCATCAAGAAATGTTACCTGCAAAATAAACCGATCCCCGGCGTTCTGGTCGTTTATATTGCCGCCCCGGTTTCCCAGACGATTTACGGATTGATTTTAATGCTGCAGCTCATTCCGGTCATGAATAAAAGTCCGTACCTGGGACTATTTGGAATTATGGCAGGGTTGGGCTTAGCGGTTTCTGCCTACGGTCAAGGAAAGATCGGCGCTGCCGCGGCGGATGCGGCTTGCGAGACCGGAAAAGGCGATCCCAAATATATCATTGCTTTAGGGATTATCGAAACTGTGGCGCTTTTTGTGATGGTCTTTGCGATTCTGGGTCTGGGGACGATCAAGGGGCCGGCCGGGGGATAACTCCGCTTCATCCATATAATTATTATGGAAAGCGGGGTAGAGCATCTGACTTACCATTAGAAACTTGGACGAATAGCTCAGTTGGTCAGAGCACTTGACTTACATTCAAGAGGTCGAAGGTTCGAGCCCTTCTTCGTCCATTGATTTGGTGAGAGCCTCTGCCCCGACTTCCCTAAGCAAATATTTTGAGCTGGTCAGGCTGCTTTACACGCAGAAGGTCAGAGGTTCGTCCCGACTTTACTTTAGGATTGGATTGAGAATGAAGTCGGGACGTCCTCCACCGCCCATTTGAAGTGATACTCGTTAATTCACTCTCTTTATCGGTGGCTTAAAGAATAACTGGGATGCGTCGTGTCCGCGAAGAAAAATTCACTTTACAACTTAGAATGAAACATTTAAACTTTGTTCCTAGTTTTCAAGTAATTGAGATGTCAGGGCCCGTGGTGTAGCCTGGTTAACATGTCAGATTGTCGATCTGAAGATCGCGCGTTCAAATCGCGTCGGGCCCGTCCTTCCTTGCTTTTTAAATCATCAGGGCCTGGTCAATACGTCACCCGCCGAATGGCAGGATTCAAATCTCGTCGGGCTCGTTATGAGCGTGGCTTTCCGTTTTTGAAAGGATTTAGCACCCTAAATCGAATTTTTCCGTTTCAGAATCATCGTCGCATGATTCCAGGCCCAGCCTGGAACCGTTCGCCAATCTCCGAACGAAGCCACCGCTGTAAAATTTTTTTCCAGATATTTAGCGAGCGTCACGCCATACGTCTTCCCAAAGGTTCCTAATCCTGGCTCCGGTGTATCCCCTCGATTCGAAAGAACCACATAATTGACATGATGGTTTTCTAAATCAGCCATCACCTCTCGGTCTTGAGCCTCGGGCATGCTGAAATGCTCGAAAAAGACCAGCTGCCGGGTCGGGGCATCCTTGCCCGTCAGGAAATAATAAATGGGATCAAAAGGGGCGGCAAAAAATGTTTCGTTTGCCGGGACATTTTTTTGCAGAAATGAGGTGGTGTCCCGGACCGTTTGAAACCAATCCGGCGATTGTTGTGTAAAGACTTTATTCGTTCCCAGAAACAGCCCATTGCCCGCATGTTTGACCATTTGAACGAAAAGATACTGGTTTCGAATGGCCATCCAGCAAACGACCACGATCGTCAGTAAAAAAAGTTTGCGGATGAATGGAGCCAGCATTAAGCGGGATACCAGATCGCTAAAATAGAAGATAGCGATCAAGGCCAAAGACATCACCCAGTAAAGGCGGTAGTGGACACCGCTGGCGACAAATTCATGGAGATCGAAAAATATAAAAATTCCCAAACAAGCAAAGACCAAGGGAAAGTTGATCTTGACCGATTCCGGCCATAGGAAGCGCCTGCGGCTGACGATAAAATGGAGAAACAAAAGTAAAAAGATGCACGCCAGCAATTGATGATACGGTGTTGCCGTGAGCATGGAAAAGAGGATGTCGACGAGCAGACCGATCGCCCGCAGCGGTGAATTGGTCAAATCGGCCCGTTGGGATTGGCTAAAGGGCAGACTCTGGCGGACAACATATTCGGGAGTTCCAAAAAAAAGAAGGCTATAAATCATTGCCGTCAGGCCGACCGCCAAGGCACAGAGAAAAAAAGCGTGGCGTTGGTTTTGGCCACGCAGCGGATTCCGTTTTGTTTTATCGACGATGAAAAGACATAAAAGAAAAGCCACGAGGGAGGAAATTCCCATATTCAAGCGAATGAGCATGAGCAAAAAAAGACTCCCGATTCCCCATCGGATGAATATCATTCGGCCCCCGGCGATATACCGGAATAAAAAGTAAATGCAAGCCAAGAGCGCCACGATCCCGCCAATATGGTTATACGTATAGAAAAATTCCGCCTGTCGGAACGCCAAGTACCATAAGGCGCACAAGAAAGACATGACCGGCGTCAGGAAAACCGTGCCGATCAGAAAGATCAGTACACTCACACCGGTCGTCAGAATCATCTGTCCGACCAGAACGCTTTGAATACTGACGCCGAGAAATTTGTAAAAAAGCGCATAATAGTAAGGCATGAGCGGTCCGAAGAGCCAGGAATAATCCCGATAAGGCAGGGCGCCTTCCATTGTTTTTTTGAAACAATACAGATCGCGGCCGTGATCGCCTTGCGAAATAAAAGGTTGGTAGTTTAGATACGGAGAAAGAATGATGATGGAGGTCAGAAGCGTTAAAAAGAAAAAGAAGGGAAAAGAAAATCGGTCAAGCAATGACGTTGGACGAGGGGACGATTCAACCGTGTTCATGGGTTAAAGAATTTTTCCATCCGGCCGAAGCTGAGGGCGGCCATGAGATAGATGATAAGGGCCAGGCTTAAGACACTGTTGAATCCTAGAAATTGAGCTAAAAAGATGGCGAGTAACGAACCCAGGACGCTGAATCCGCAATTGATCCCCCAGGCCCAGGCGATCGTTTCCGGGAGATATTTTCCCGTCAAAAGAAGCCCCGCCGGGAAAAATATCCCCAAACATAAACCAAATGGAAAAAGGCACAGGCTCACCATGAGAACCCGTCCCGCAAAAGGCCAACTCATGAAATGATCGAGGAAAGGACTTCCGAATTTGATGAAGAGGAGCAATAAACCCGTTAGTACAAGACCGAGGAGCATCATGAGCTGTCCTTTGTTTTGCGAGAGTCCGTTATACCAGCCCAGAAGATAACTGCCCAGCCCGGTAAAGATGAGAAGCGCCGAAAGGACGACGGTGATGGAGTGAATAGGCGTCCCCAGCAACAACACAAATTTTTGCATGAGGGGGATTTCAATGAACATAAACCCTAAACCAAGACAGGCGTAATAAATGACAAAGGGAGCAAACGAACCCTTGGGAAGTCTGCGAACACCGCTCAATTTAAAGATCAACAAGGGAAGAAGAATAAACAGCAGAATAAAAAATAAGGTCTGCCAAAAGATCACAATCTGCGTAATAAAAATGATTGTGCCGGTGTGATGAGCGATTTCCAATAGGAAAGGATGGGCGAGGTTCAATTTGTAATATTTGTAGAAAAAGGGATCATCATCGGTATTGACGGAGATGTCATAGGGGTACAAACGCGCGAATCCTTTTTCATGGCCTTCGGTAAAATCAACCGCATACAGCTCATATAAGTTGATGCCGTTCATGGAATGATTTTTAAAAACTTCCGTCGGGAAAAGCAATTGAGTTTGGTGCTGGCGGAAGTATTGTTCGATGGTTTCGCGCTCCTGCGGCGTAAAGGGAGTTTTCTTGACGAGAAAGATCGCCCAGCTTCCGTAGGCGCCCATGATGATATGATCCCACGGAGATTTGACGCCGGAGGCGCGCAGGGATTCCAAACAGATGGCCAAAAGCCGCAGGTCTTCCCGCGGAATCTCCGGAAAGAACCAGCGGTTGAAATTGATCATCCCGCCATCATCCAGCAATCGTAGATAATCCATGACGGCATTTTTGGTGTAGAGATAACTTTCGGCATAGGCGTAGGCCCCGCTGGAAAGGCCGGAAAAGGTATCGACCCCATTGAGGATGATCAGATCATAACTGCGGGAGGGAAGCGTTTTGGCGAGATGCCGTCCATCGATATTGAGGATTTTGGTTTGATCTTGTTCATAGATTCTGCCAGAGTACTCATACATGGCCCCGCCTTTGGACATCTGCTGATGGATGGCCGGATTGATTTCGGCCCCGACGATGGATTTTGCGCCGTGGGTGTTGGCCATAAAAATATCCCGTCCGCCGCCGGCGCCAATGACAACGACCCGCGGTTGTTTCAGGATGGTGTAAGGAACTTCCATGGCCTGGCTGAATAATTGCACCTGCGATCCGTGCTCAGCGAGTCCTAAGGGATGCATCTTGTAAACTGGTGTCCCCGCCAGGCCGTTCGTTGAGATATAGGAAAACTCTGGGATCGGATGAAGATTAATCTGAAACGTGCCAAGTCCGGTTTCATAGAGTTCTTGGCGAGCCACGGGATCGGTCAGGCGATAAATTTCCGTGCGACCGAGTGGGTGCCACTGTGACACCACAGTTTCAAATTGGGTTTGTTGGTAATAGCCGGGAAACCATTCCCAGCCTTTGTTGGGATCGATTTTGTAATTGGCGGGCTCGTCGCTGAAAATAAACCCCGCCATCGATAAAAGGACAAAAACGGTGATGGTTAATGCCCGGCGTTGTTTGATTACTAAGAGCAGGGCAAACAGAAGCCCTCCGAGGCACAGGAGTAGGATGGAATGATAGACCGCTAGATGATTGATGAGAAAGAAAAAGGCGACCGCGCCTGACCCGGCGCCGATGAGGTCAAAAAAATAGAGCCGATGGTTGCGAGTGTAATCCAGAGAGAATAGAAAACTGATGATAAATCCGATGGGGATGAAGGGAATTAGAACAAGGGTATAGGCGATAATGAGTGTTTGCAAAGAGGCCAGATTTTTTAAGAAAAGAAAATTTAAAAGCGCGGTGAGCTCAATGGGACGGTGGATTAAAAGGACGGTACAGACCGTGGTGGCGACGCTTAAGACGACCAACCCCCAAGCCAGAAGACTTTCAACTTTGACTTGGGAAACCTTTTTTTTGACGACGAGATAAAAATTGGCCCCGATGCCGTAGCCGAGAATCGCAAAGGGAATAATGATGTACACCAGATGATTCCAGGCCTTGAGATTGAGGATGCGGGTAAAGAAAAGTTCCAGGGCAATGCAGAAAAAAGAAATGAAAAATATGATCAGGTGATGACTTGGCATGAGCTTGGGCGGGGCACCTCAAATTGTAAAGTTTATTTATGATAACAGGAATTTCTTTTAGATTATTTGATATTTTTGTTTTTTGCCTTCGTCTACTGACTTCCGTATCAATAATAGAACATTTACGGAAGCAGTACTGCCAACGCAAGCAGCATCTTATGACAATAAAACGAGTACTATTATTTATGCGTTGGTCAGTAAAATTTTTTCTTGCCCAAAAGGCTTCATGGTAGAATGCACTCCTAAGTCGGTGGAAAGAAAAAGGAGATCCCATGGTCACTCTGGAAGAATTCAAAAAGTGTGAGCTCATCATTGCCAAGATCCTCGAGGTCAGTGATCATCCCAATGCCGAACGCCTTTACGTGCTTAAGATTGATACGGGGAAGGAAATCAAGCAATTGGTGGCCGGCATTCGCAAGGCCTATACAAAGGAAGAGCTCCAGGGCCGAAAGATCGTCGTCGTGAATAATCTGGAACCAGCGGTCATTCGTGGCGAGACCTCTCAGGGAATGCTTTTGGCTGCTTCGGATGAACAGGGATTAGCCTTACTGAGCATTGACAAGGATATTGCGTTAGGGAGTCCGGTGAAGTGAGTCGTCATTTTATTGACCTTTCTACTACCAAAGATAAAGTGGAAGACGGCCTTTTTCCAAGATAAGAAAGGTCGTTACACTGGCTTCCTTAATGTCTTTGGTAAAGAAAAGGCCAGTAAAGGCGCCTCGCGCCAAGCCCCAGGTTCCTAGTTTGAGACTAGTACACTGTTAACCTATTTTTTAATAGTTTCGTAAGCTTTGTCGAATTTGTCTCGGGCCTTGCTCTTTGTAAAATGCCAGGTAATTTTGGTCTTAAGACGATTACGTTTTGCCGACC
>JAHFFW010000025.1 GCA_023247725.1 Candidatus Omnitrophota bacterium
GTCCGCTGCCGATTCTCAAAGTTTCCGACGTAACATTGACTGCTTCCGTCGCAAGGTGTCATTAAATGATTTACAATCGCTGGCTCGGATCAGCGTCTGATTTTGCCAAACTCAAGTTTTAAAGATAAAAGACTGGCCATAAAAACCAGGGCCCCGACTAACAACGGAATAAAGCTTTCATCCATGGACTGTCTCCTTATGTACGGTTATTAGCAAAGCGCCGCTCTTGCAGATTGAGATTTAAACCTATCATTGTGGAAGGTTGTATCTCCATTTAGTGACAATAAAAAAACTCCCACCTGTAAGGTAGGAGTTATCGGCTAAAAATTCTTTAGCGTTGATCGGCGAACTCCATCGCCTGTTCCCGAGGGCCGCGCTGGCATTGGCCAGCGCGGCCCCTGATTTTATTTTCTTACGACACCGACGAGCTACGACCTCTTAGGCCACCGTCACATGCTTATCCAAATACACGTCCTGAATCGCGTTTAGAATCGCGACCCCGTCCTTAAAAGGTTTTTGAAAGGCCTTGCGGCCGGAAATCAAGCCTGATCCACCAGCACGTTTATTGATGACCGCTGTCTTAACCGCCTGCACAATGTCGTTTTCTCCCGATGGTCCGCCGGAGTTAATCAATCCGATCTTTCCCATGTAGCAATTGGCGACCTGATAACGGCAAAGGTCGATGGGGTGGTCAGAGGTCAACTTTTCATAAACCAGTTTGTGGGTCTTGCCGAATTTGACGGCATTATAACCGCCATTATTCTCGGGTAACTTTTGTTTGATGATGTCTGCCTGGATCGTGACGCCCAAATGATTGGCCTGGCCGGTTAAGTCCGCGGCGGTATGATAATCCACGCCGTCTTTCTTAAAAGCCGGATTGCGGG
This sequence comes from Candidatus Omnitrophota bacterium, assembly GCA_023247725.1. Lineage (GTDB taxonomy): Bacteria > Omnitrophota > Gorgyraeia > Zapsychrales > JAHFFX01 > JAHFFW01. The sequence continues at coordinate 885 of JAHFFW010000025.1, forward strand.
TATAGCACCAAAGAATCGTGGTCATTCCGAGTCGATGGGCTTCTTCGAAAGCTTTAGAGATTTCTTCAATTTGCCGGTTGGATTCCACCGACCCAAAATAAATCGTGGCCCCGACGGCGATCGCTCCCATATCGTAGGCTTGGCGGACCGAGCCGAACAATCTCTGATCATGGATCTCAGGCACGGTAAAAAGCTGGTTATGGTTGATTTTGACGATGAAGGGGATTTTGTGGGAATATTTTCTTGAATAAAGCCCCAAAACTCCGACGGTCGAGGCAACCGCATTGCAGCCGCCTTCGATCGCGAGCTTGATGATATTCTCGGGATCAAAGTACATTGGGTTGGGCGCAAAGGAAGCTCCGGCAGAATGTTCAATGCCTTGATCGACAGGCAGGATGGACAGATAACCCGTACCCGCCAACCGGCCGTGATGATAAAGCCAGCTCAGATTCTTAAGGACATTGTTATTGCGATCGGAATGGTAAAGAACCCGGTCGACAAAATCCGGACCGGGAAGCTCGAGATTTTCTTTGGGAATGGTTTTGCATTGATGCTCCAGGAGACTTTGGGCCTGTGCGCCCAACATTTGGACTACATCCGTCATGATTTGTGCTCCTTTGTCTGGTCTGCCAACAGAAGGATTTTATTCTAACGCACAAATACCCGATTTCAAAGGTAAAATTCCTGTTTCTGCAAATTCCCTACGTTACCTCTGTAAATTTTCTTTATGCGGTAAAAATACGCGGGGGGCCGGGCGACCTCGCCTAACACTGGGTCGCCCGGCCCCCCGTCGGACTTCTAAAAAATTCAAGCAATCGCCCGCACATTCAGGGCCCGTGGGCCTTTGGGAGACTTCTCTACCTCAAATTCCACACTCTGGTCTTCTTTAAGATCACTGAAAGGAATACCAATCAGACTTTGCATATGAAAAAATACTTCTCTGCCGTCGGTGGCGTTGATAAACCCGAATCCTTTGTCACGAACGACCTTCTTGATTTTTCCGGTATGCATCAGACGCCCTCCTTCAATAAAAAAGGCCCGGGACAACCGGGCCTTTTTGGTTTCTTGGAGATTTATCTCTTCACGACATTGGTCGCTTGCTGACCTTTGGGACCAGTGGTGATTTCAAACTCCACCTTTTGGCCTTCACTTAAGGTCTTAAAGCCTTCTCCCTGGATAGCACTGTGATGAACAAACACATCACTGCCATTCTCTGGGGTGATAAAACCATACCCTTTTTGGTCATTGAACCATTTGACTGTTCCGGTAACCATTATTCACTTTCCTCCTTTCTTAAAAATTGAGTAAATAATGGCAGCCTGTCCCACGTTGATGCGCTTTTTCAGGAACAACTCTGGCGTTTAACCCAGAGGCAGAAAAAAAGCCGCCAGAGAATGATCTTAACTCCCTCGCGGCAAAAGATTTCTACTCCCTTATTTACTTCTATGTTGAGGAAAGCTTAATGGAAATTCTTCTCTGTGTCAAGCGATATTTCTTTTTGAGGGATTGTTCTACAACTTCCCCCGGCCAATGCCGAAATATTCAAAACCCGTTTTTTCCATGAGCTTCTTGTCAAAGAGATTGCGCCCGTCAAATAAGATGGGCTGGCGCATCGAGGTCTTCACTTTTTTGAAATCCAATTTCAGGAATTCTTTCCATTCCGTCAGAACCAGCAAACAATCGGCGCCAGAGGCTGCCGCATAAGCATCCTTGCTAAACACAACGCCGGGCAATTCCATCTTTGATTTGTCCATAGCCTTAGGGTCGTAGGCCTTGACTTTGGCTCCTTCGTGCTGCAGGGTTCGAATGATTTCAAGGGAAGGAGCATTGCGCATGTCGTCGGTATCGGGCTTAAAGGCCAGGCCCCAGACACCGATCATCTTGTTCTTAATGATCCATAACTTGTCCTCAATCAATCTCAGGAAGTACTGCCTCTGCTCTTCATTGACCTGGCGAACTTCTTTGAGGAGATTAAAGGAATAACCACTTTTTTCACTCAGACGAATAAACGCGTCAACATCTTTGGGAAAACAGCTGCCGCCATAGCCTATCCCGGCGTTTAAAAACGCGCGGCCGATCCGTTTGTCGTATCCCATCCCTTCGGAGACTTTAAGAACATCGGCGCCCACCAAATCGCAGATCCGCGCGACGGCGTTGATAAAAGAAATTTTGGTCGCCAGAAAAGAATTGGACGCGTGTTTGATGAGCTCCGCCGAATTGATGTTCGTGACAACGATGGGCGCCTTGAGCGGCTTGTAGACATCGCGTAAGAGTTCCTCGGCCCTGGGCGATTCCACCCCCATCACAATCCGGTCCGGATTCATGAAGTCCTCCATGGCGCAGCCTTCGCGAAGAAATTCGGGGTTGGAGGCCACATCGAAATCCAGGCCGTTCTTTTTGGGATCAGGATGACGGAATTTTTTGGGCAGGTTGAGTCGGATGGTCCGTTCGATCCGCCGGCCAGTGGCGGTGGGGACGGTGGATTTTTCGACAATCAATTTGTAAGAATCCATATTAACGGCAATTTCACGCGCCACATTCTCCACATGAGTCAGGTCCGCCTCTCCGTTTTTCTTGGAGGGGGTGCCCACGGATATGAAAATGACCGTCGAGGATTGAGTGGCCGCCTTGATGGACGTCGTAAAGGTGATCCGTTTCTTGGCCAATAGCTCTTTGAGCTTTGGTTCTAATCCCGGTTCATAGATAGGAACCTCACCGGCTTGCAAAGATTGGATTTTTTTCTTGTCGTTATCCACACACATCACTTCATGACCGATATGACCCAGACAAACACCCGTGACCAAACCGACGTATCCTGATCCAATGATGGCGATCTTCATTTTATAATCCCGTGCTTGTACTTTGCGAGCCTGCCTTGCGTCGATTGAAACTGGTTCCAATATCAATGGGCGATTCCGGAAAGGCCTTTAACCGAAAAATGAGAAGGATCTCTTCTCCTTCATTTCTTTTTTCATTGAAAACCATATCCATATCCCACTCGTGCAAGTTGCGGGTGATCGTGTAGCCGTGTTCTTTATACAATCCGCGCTCCACATCGTAACGTTCATAAACCCGGAACTTCCATTTGGGGTTGAGCCGGTAACCTAACTCCGTCGTGATTTGATCATCGACGGCCACATTGAGGCGCTTGCCCAAGGCCAAGTACCATTTGTCATCCTGGTCATTGATATACAATTCGAAATTGATTGTGCTCAAGCGGTCGCGGACCGCATTATAATCCGTATCCATGGAAAAGGTCAACCAATCAATGGGCTTAAAATCGGTCTGCGTCGTAATGTGATCAAACCCACCTTTGTTGGTCGGATACTCCTTGAGCCGGAACGGAAAGCTGACGATATTGCGCAACAATTCTATGCCCGTGTTGTCGCGCTTGGTCTGCAATTTATTCTCCACGGAAAATCCAATCGTGTGATCTCCCGCGAGCGTATCGATCGTATCGAACTCATCCAGCTGACTGGCGGGAACGGTTGGATCGGGAGAAAATCGATAGGCAATCGAAGGGGTGATGATATGCCGCAGACGATTGATGGCGATTCCCCAAAAATTTTTCTTCAAGTCATAGACCTTATGAAATTTTGTGCTTAAGTCCGCGCCCGTCGTAAAGATCCCGCGCACAATATCGTACTGCTGCCGGTCCTTGGTGCGGCTATAGTAGGTGGTCCGGCCGCCCACCAGGGGCTTGAATTCCACAATGGAGACCTTCATCGGATACGAAATCTCATTGTTGGAATCCATCCGGACGGTTTCTTTATTGACTTCCGTTGGTGAGGCATCTTTGCGGACCAGATTAGAAAAGGTGTCGGTCGTTTTCAAATAAAAATTTGAGTGCCACAGCTGCTGGTTGGCAACGTCGTACTTAATCTCGGGGAGTCTTTCAACCGACGAGACAAAATGATTGATGCGCACATCGGTGCGAAAACTCAAAGAGCCGTTGGGCATCGTTCGGTTCAGCACGAAAAATGAAGCCGGGTTCGATTCTTGACGGTATTCGTTTTCAAAAAAATCCTTTAAAAAGGTGGGACCGCTCAATTTGTAATACTGCCAGACCGCCTGAGTCTGCTTGTCAATGTCCCACTTGTGCCGCGATTCAAATTTGTAACGCTCCTGTTCGGGGGTGGGCGACGGACGCGGCTGGTAAAAATGTTTGGAAGTGATCCGGCGTTGTAGGGTGTAATAGCCCTTGATGATGCCGTTGCCGGTTTTGGGCGTATGGTACTCGACGTCGAAGCCTTCCCCGACATCCAGACGTTCGCGAAAATCCAGATGCAGATTGCCTTTGAGGCGGGGATTCAATTCGTAACGGTAACTGGTTAAAAGAAACATCCCCCACTCCTTGCTGTAACCGGGAACAAACGTCAGACGCGGCTTTCCATCCAGGCGCTGAGTGTAACGCGGCAAATAAAATACCGGCACACGGCCTATGATCATGTGCACGTTCTGCGCCACGGCTTTCTCCCCGGGAAAGACATCGAGTTTACGTGAAGCCATGCGGAAATGCGGTTTGTCAAGATCGCAGGTTGTCAGATAACCTTCACCAAGCACGATGTGCTTGGGTCCCAATTTCTGCATGGTCTTGGCCTCGCCATAAAATGGCGCCGAGGCAATCTTGGCCCCCATGAACTCGCCGGTCATGGTTCCAAAGTTAAAAGTCATTTTGTCGCCGGTGATTGTACCCTGCGGCGAATTTAATCGCACGTGGCCTTCGGCCACCGCAATTTTGGAATCCTTGGAGAAGACCACTTTATCACCGGTCAAGCGCGTCGTTCCTTTGACGATGGAAACATTTCCTTGCGCCACGAGTTTATTTCCCGCCATCATGTATTCCACCTGGTCGCCGTTGATTTCCACAGAATTATTTTCGGGCTCGGCTTTTTCGGGCGTGGCAACAGTGGGGGATTCGGCAGGATTTTTTTCCTGATTTTGCAGATACTCTTCGAATTTGGAAAGATCTTTGGCCAAGGCTTCCAATGATGAAAGGCCAATAACAAAACAGCCCAGGCTAAGAAGAAACAGCCATCTGGAAAGAAAACAACTACCAGGATTAACGGATGGTGGCATGACGAACCAGAACCTGTGCTCCTAAAATTCCGGCATCTTCACCGAGGAGACTTTTTTTAATGAGGAGTGGTTTGACCGGAATTTTTAACGCCCTTTTTTTTAAAACCGTCTTGATCGTTTTTTCCATGTAAGGAAAATTGTTGGCCACGCCTCCGCCGATCACGATACAACGAGGATTGAGCAAATTGACAACACTGACCAAACCGTTGGCCAAATGGGTAGCCGCTTCCTTCCAGAAACGCAGGGCCCGGGCATCGCCTGCTTGGGCTCTCTGGCCCATCTGCTCGGGGGTCATCTCCTTTCCGTAAACCTGCGCCGCCTTCTCGGACAAATAGCGATTACCTATTGTCCGTTCCAGACAAGCGCTTCCTCCGCAATGACAGAGGGGTCCTTTTTCATTTAAAGGCACGTGGCCCAATTCTCCGGCGGTATTGGTTTGGCCCCGGTACAAGCGCCCGTCGAGGATTAAGCCACTGCCGACACCGGTTCCCAGGGTCAGGCAGACCAGATGCTCAAAACCTTTGCCGGCTCCCAATTTCCATTCCCCAAGCGCAACCACTTTAGCATCATTATCGAGGAAAACCGGAAGATGCAATTTCTTTTCAAGAATTTCTTTCAGCGGAACATTTTTCCAGCCGGGGATGTTGGGAAGAAAATTGACCATGCCCTTGGCAGGATCAATCAACCCAGGCAAACCGATCCCAATTCCCAGGATGGATTTTTTATCCACTTCCCCTCGGCGGATAAGCTCTTTGATAGCGACGGCCAAGGCATTGATGAGTGATTTTTTACTTGAGGCGTAAGGCGCTGTCAGGAAATTATTTCGGGCGGTAATCTTTCCTTGGGAGTCGACCAATCCTAGCTTAATATTGGTTCCCCCGACATCTATACCGATGACATATGATTTCATCAAAGCGATGATAAAGGATAGATTTTTTGAGCGTTTAGCGTTCTACTTGGGGCCCATTGTAAAGGAATTCGGCAGGCTCTTCAAGGGTATTTCCGGTTTTTGGCCGATGGAAAAAATTTTCTCGTATAGAAACATATGTCCCTGAAACAAATGATGGGCGGGGACCGTTAAGAATGCTGCGTAAACGCAAGGATTTGACCGATCGTTGCTTTCATATCCTTGCGCTGGACGATCATGTCGATGAGACCGTGGGCTTGAAGAAATTCGGAACGCTGAAAGCCCTCCGGAAGTTTCTGACGAATGGTCTGCTCGATGACCCGAGGGCCGGTAAAGCCGATGAGGGCCTTGGGCTCGGCCATAATGATGTCGCCGATTCCGGCAAAGGAGGCCATGATGCCGGCCATGGTGGGATTGGTCAAGACGGAAATGTGCAAAAGCCCTGCCGCATGATGACGGGATAATGCGGCGCAGGTCTTGGCCATTTGCATGAGAGAATAAATCCCTTCATACATGCGAGCGCCGCCGCCAGAACCGGAGACAATGACGACCGGTAAACGATTGGCCGTGGCGAATTCCACGGCCCGGGTGATCCGCTCGCCCACGACCGAGCCCATGGATCCCATGATGAATCGGGAATCGGTGACGCCGATCGTGATGGGCTTTTGCAGAAGCTGTCCATGACCGGTGATGACGGCTTCTTTCAACCCCGTCGCTTTTTGATCCTCTTCCAATTTATCTTTATAGGTTTTGGGGCCTTTGAAATCCAAAGGATCGATGGAAGAAAGATTCCCATCCAATTCTGTAAAAGTTCCGGCATCCAGCAAAAGCTCGAGGCGTTCGTGAGCGGTTAATCCAAAATGAAAATTGCATTTGGGACAAACATTCCAGTTTTCTTTCAAAACTTTCACATACATCGGGCTTGCGCAGCCCGGACACTTGGACCAAAGTCCCTCCGGAATTTCTTTTTTCTTAACTTTAACAAGGGTGTATTTATTTTTTCCAAAAAGGGCCATGGGTTTTGGGGTTTTGGATCTACCCGTCGAATTTGTAAATAGTCAAACCCGAAAGGACCTTAGGATAAAAATAGGTCGTCTTAGGAGGCATGCGTTCGCCATTTAAGGCAATCTCTTTGAGCTGCTTGATGCGAACGGGATTGAGGATGAAGCTGGCATCGGCCTGATGGTCATCGACGAGCCACGTGGCTTGGGAAAAATCCTTGGTATAGAGGATGTCGTCGGATTTTATTCCCAATCGATCGATGATGAAGTGTTTTAAAATCGTGGCGTCCAAACGGCGGAAGGCCGCTGAACCTTCTTTGATTCGTTCATCGATCAACATTTTGTTTTTCAATCGCAAAAGCCGCGGACCTTCCGAAGTATAAAGTCCAAAGGCATGCTCATTGAGTCCAGCCCGGGCTAATAACAAAATCAAATCCTCTTTGGATTTGACTTTATCGATGCGAAAGTCTTCCTCGAGAAAATCCAGTTTTCCCGGCAGGCGGCGGAGCACTCGATGCAAAGGAAAGATCTGCAGGTCCGGGGAATCCATATTGGTGAAATAGGTCATGACGTAATTGAAGGGCTCATCCCCATTGGCCTTTGTCCGCTTATTGAGTCTTTCTTTGCGAATCTCTTGAGCGACTTTATATCGGTGATGCCCATCGGCAATAAAAAAATTTTGATTCTCCAGTTCCGTACTAATCGAAGCGATGAGAGCGGGATCCTCCAATTTCCAGATGATATGGCGGACCTTGCCCTGATCGGTGACGTCGATCAGAGGCGTCGTCGTGACCACATCCTGGCGAAAAATTTTCTCCACTTTTTTATTCTTGTCCGAGAAACAGACGAAAATCGAACTCAAATTGGCCTTCAAGAAGCCCCACAATTGCTGCCGATCCTCAACGGCATGGCTGTGAGTATTCTCGTGAGGATAAACCCCCGCCTGGCCTTCTTGTTCTAATTTCAGGAGGGAGATAAATCCCAGACGGCTGTGTTTCTGTCCCAGAATGCTATATTCCTGCTTGTAATAATAAAGGCAAGGCTTCGCATCTTCGATGAGAATTCCCTTTTCGATCCAGCCCTCAAAAATTTTTTTGGCCCGCGTGTATTTATTTTCTTCGCGATTGTCTCCCGAACGCTCTTTGCCCAGCTCAACCCAGATAAAATTATGCGGACTCAAATTGTGGTATTCATTTTGTTCTTCAGAAGAAATAACGTCATACGGCGGGCACATGACCAAAGAAAAATTGCTCACCTTGGCAGGGTTGTAGTGAAAGGCTTTAAATGGTTTGATTCTGGTCATGGGTATAAATCCAACCTCCTAAAAAACCGCCAACGCCATCGGCCATCAAATCAAAAAAACTGCAATCCCTTCCCGGTACGAAACTCTGATGCCATTCATCCGTCATCCCATAAGCAATGGCTCCGGCCGTCACCATAACAATAATGACCCGCCGTTGCCAAAAGGGGATGGTTTTTCTGACGGCCCTAGCCAATAAGAACCCAAAAATGCCATATTCGATGGCATGAAGGATTTTATCGACGGGCAATATCCCCTGGAAAGGAAGATGCAAATTCGGCCGGGAAGATATGGTAAAGATCATACCAGAATAAAGAATAACGGGGAACCAAAATTTCAGGATTCTCATGGAATTTTCGGATTCGAATGAAAGCTTATGCCCGCATTAGATTAACGGCTTGTCAAGCAGCACACCCACAATTCGGAGAACATCCGTGGGAGGAACCCGGTTGGGAAAGGGGAGAAACTTTATCTTTGGATGGTTTTTCATTGGCCGGAGCAGATTTTTTCTTGTAATCCGTTTCATAGAATCCGCTCCCTTTGAAAATAATTCCACTACCGGTGCCAATGAGGCGGTGCAAGGCATTTTTTTTGCATATTGGACATTTCTTCAAACGATTTTCGTTGATGGATTGCAGCTGCTCAAATTGATGGCCGCAATCCGCGCATTCATATTGATAGGTTGGCATGGTTGATCTCCTTCTCGATACTCGTTTTTATCGCGGCCGAACTATTCAGAACACTCGCCAACATAAGGGCACCGTGCTCTGTGAACGCTTATGGCAATTGCGAGCAGAAGAATCTTTGGTGCGATCGATTCCTTGTGATAAATAAGCTTCATAGTTATCCCCCTTGGTTTCATAACCGGTGAATCGAGACGGCTGGGTAGATAACCGATGTGTTAATATCTTCTCAATGAGCACAAAGTCATGTGACGGGAGGGCATGACCTGATGACTACTTAAACACGTTCTTAATCTTATCCGCAAATGAACTGGAATTTCCAGTTTCTTCTCCGCTCACACGGGCATATTCCTCTAACAAACGTCTTTGTTCTTCAGAAAGCCGGGTTGGAACCTGTAGCATGACGCGAACATATTGGTCACCGTGGCTGGTCCCATTTAAATCCGGCATCCCTTTATTTCTTAACCGGAAGATCCTGCCACTCTGAGTCCCGGCGGGAATTTTCATACTTACGGGACCACTTAAAGTAGGAACTGATACCTCTGCTCCTAAAGCCGCCTTGACAAAACTCACCGGAAGCTGCATGTGCAAATCACTGCCATTGCGCTGAAAAATCGCATGCGGACGAATTCTCAAAGAAACATAAAGATCTCCTCGACCTGCCGTGCCCGCCTCGCCTTCTGTGCGTAATCGTAATTGAGAATCATTGTCCACCCCGGCGGGAATATCCACCTCAATGGTCCGAACGACTCTGACGGAACCCTTTCCGCCGCACTTCGGACAGTATTCGGTGATGATTTTGCCTTCGCCGCCGCACTGATGGCAGGTTTGAGCCATACGAAAAAACCCGCTCGACATCACAATCTGTCCCTGCCCTTTGCACGTTGGACAAGTTTTGGATTTGCTGCCCGGTTTGGCGCCCGACCCATGGCAGACATCGCACAAATCATTGCGCGGAACCCGGATTTCTTTTTTAATCCCCGAATAGGCTTCCTCTAACGTCAAATCCATCTCATAGTGAATGTCCCGTCCTCGTCGAGCCCGCCGTCCACCAGCCGCAGGGCTGCCTGCGAAGATATCAAATCCACCCTCGCCAAAAAATCGGCTAAAAATATCTCCCAATCCTGCGCCTTCAAAAACACTGCTAAAATCTGCTCCCCGAAAAATATCTTCGGCGGTATATCTCTGATCGATTCCAGCGTGACCATATTGGTCATACATGGCTCGCTTCTGCGGATCGGAGAGGACACCGTAGGCTTCGGAAATCTCCTTGAATTTTTCTTCGGCCTCTTTCTTTTTATCTTCGGGAACGCGGTCCGGATGGTGCGACAAGGCCAAGGATCGATAAGCCTTTTTGATATCTTGAAGCGTGGCGGTTTTGGGGACGCCAAGTATTTCGTAATAATCTTTTTTCATGATGTCGAATAAAAGGGCACCTAGCGCCCAACTCCTTGCGTCCAGTTAATGAATTTCGGCTGGGAGCAGAGAGCTAGGCAACAAGGAGCCCGGCTGCAGTCAATTCAATTACTTCTCATCCTTTGCCTTAAAATCCGCGTCGATAATGTCGTCGTTGCCGCCTTTGCTACCGTCAGGCCTTTCTTGTTGTTGACCCGTCTGGCCAGCATTATTCTCGAAATTTTCAGCGCCTTGAGCCCCGGCCGTTTTGCCTTGGGCCTGCTGCGAAGCCGACGATTTATAAATTTGTTCAGCAAGTTTATGGCTGGCCTGCTGCAGAGATTCCATCCCTTGTTTAATGCGCGACAAATCTTTGGAATTGATCGCCTCCTTCAAAGAAGCCAATTCTTTCTCGATCGCCTGTTTATCCGAGGCCGGAACCTTATCCGCATATTCCTTAAGGGATTTCTCCGTCGTATACATAAGACTATTCGCCTGATTGACGGTTTCAGTCTCCTCTTTCTTTTTCCGATCAGCATCAGCGAATTTTTCTGCTTCCTTCACCATCTTCTGGATCTCCGCATCGGAAAGTTTATGCGGGGCGGTGATGCGGATGGATTGCTCTTTGCCCGTCCCCTTGTCTTTGGCGGAAACGTGCACGATCCCATTCTGATCGATATCAAAGGTGACTTCAATCTGCGGAAGTCCGCGCGGTGCCGGAGGAAGTCCGACGAGGTCAAACCGGCCCAATTCCGTGTTATCGTTGGCCATTTGCCGTTCGCCCTGCAAGACCCGGATGGTCACGGCGGGCTGGTTGTCTTCGGCAGTTGAAAAAATCTGGCTCTTTTTGGTTGGGATGGTGGTATTGCGCTCAATCAACTTTGTAAAGACACCGCCCAGCGTTTCAATTCCTAACGATAACGGAGTAACGTCGAGCAACAGCACTTCTTTGGCTTCGCCCTTGATAATGGAGGCTTGAACGGCCGCGCCTAATGCCACGCATTCCATGGGATCAATCCCGCGTTCGATCTTTTGCCCGACTTCTTTTTCCACAAACTGCTGAACAATGGGCATGCGGGTGGGACCGCCGACCATAATGACTTTGTCCACCTTGATGTCCCCGCCAATCTTGGCCGAGGCATCCTTGACGGCCTGACGAATCGGTCCGCGGCAACGATCCACAATGCCGGAGACCAAATCTTCCAGTTTGGCCCGATCAATGCTCATGGTCAAATGCTTTGGTCCCGTGGCATCCGCGGTAATAAAGGGAAGATTGATATCCGTCGAGACCGTGCTCGAAAGCTCCACCTTCGCCTTCTCGGCGGCTTCCCTTAAACGCTGGAATGCCATCCGGTCATTTTTCAAATCAATGCCGCTTTCTTTTTTGAACTCATTGATGATGTGGTCAATGAGGGCATTATCCATATCCGTGCCGCCGAGTTGAGTGTCGCCACTCGTCGAAAGAACTTCAAAGGTGGCGGCCTTGTGCGTATCGTCCCAACCCATTTCCAGGATCGTCACATCGAGAGTTCCTCCGCCTAAATCAAAAACCATGATCTTCTGTTCTTTACCCGCCTTGTCCAGACCATACGCCAAACACGCAGCGGTGGGTTCATTGATGATGCGAAGGACCTTGAGACCCGCAATCTCACCGGCATCCTTGGTCGCCTGCCGCTGATTGTCATTAAAATACGCCGGAACCGTGATGACGGCTTCCTCGACCTTATCCCCAAGATATTTCTCGGCATCGTTTTTAATTTTTTGCAGGATAAAGGCCGCGATCTGTTGCGGAGTATATTCCTTGCCGAAAACCTTGAACTTATGATCGGTTCCCATCTTGCGTTTGGCCGCATAGACGGTTCCTTCTGGGTTGATGGCCGCTTGCCGGCGGGCCGGTTCTCCAACGAGTCTTTGCCCGTCTTTTGTAAAAGCAACAAACGAAGGAAAGGCCTTGCCTGAGGCAACGCCCGCTCCCTCCGCCGACGGGATAATGACCGGTCGGCCACCTTCCATGACCGCGGTAGCGGAGTTTGATGTCCCTAGATCGATTCCTATCACTTTAGCCATTGGTTGTTCCTCCTTCAGTGTCGGCAAAATTTATTCATGAATCAATTAGTTTGCCGACGGATGAGTCCGATATTACGCGAACGATTTTTTGAACTAATCCTTTTTCGGTTCGGTTGACTTCTTTTGTGCCACCTTGACTTTGGCGGTCCGTAACACCCGATCACCAAACAGATAGCCTTTCTGAAACTCCTCAACCACGGTGTGCTCGGGATGTTCATTCGTCTCTTGTTGCATCAGGGCCTCATGGACGTGAGGATCAAATTTTTTTCCTTTTGCTTCAATGGGCCGGACCTGATTCTTTTTTAACATCTCGTAAAGCTGGGCCATCACCATTTCAATGCCTTTGAGGAAGGCACTGTAATCCTCATGATTGGCCTTGGCTGCATCGACGGAGCGCTCCAAATTATCCAGGGTGTTCAGGAAATCGCTGAGCAGGGCTTCGTTGGCATATTTGACAAATTCCGCTTTTTCCCGTTCGGCGCGTTTGCGGGCATTTTCAAATTCTGCCAAAAGACGCATGTACTTGTCCTTCCAATCCGCCGCCTCAGCCGCCAATTTTTGGTATTCGTCTGGCTTGGCCGTTTCGGTTTTATCTTCGGTGGAATTCCCCGACGAAGCAGATTTGGGGCTCTCGCCCGGGAGCTCCGACTGGTCCAATGATTCTGGTTCATTGGACTCATTTGCCTGCGCTTCCTTTTTAGCTTTCCGCTCCGAGAACAAAGAACACATTTTTCGCAGATTCCGTTTAAGGCGTTTAGAGAATTTCCTCTATGAGCGCCGAAATGTAATCCAGTGTACTGACCACCCTCTCATAATCCATGCGAGTCGGTCCTAAAACGGCGATGCGACCGCTGATGCCTCTGGCCTTCTCAAATTTGGAAATCGCCAGCGAACACGTTTCGATCCTGGAACAGGAGATTTCATGACCAATATAGATTTCAATTTTATTTTGCAAACCGCGGTTAATGACCTCCAAAAGTCGTTCCTTCTCTTCTAAAATTTCCAGGATATCCTGAATTTTTTTGTAATCCTGAAATTCCGGATAACCAGCGACAAAATTGGTCCCTCGACAGTAAACCTGATCCGGTCGACCATCCACAGAAATAATACTCGGGTAATGGGTCAAATCCGCTACGACCGCCGAGGTTTTTTCTAACAGCCGCTCTAATTCCAGAATTTGGTTTCGGTATTCCGCCTTGATGCGTTTTTTTTCACCTTCCAGAAGCTGAATTTCCTCCATGAGATGATCCACATAATACCGATAGCCGGCCTCGGTGGGAATTCGACCAGCGGAGGTGTGCGGATGGGTCAGATACCCCAAGTCTTCCAATTCCGCCAAGATATTGCGGATCGTGGCTGGGCTAAGATCCAATCGGTATTCGTCCACAATGAGAGCCGAGCTCACCGGATTAATGGTTTTGACATACTTCTGTACCACAATCCCTAAGACTTTATCTTTTCTTTCTTTAAAATCTAAGCGCTTATTCATAGCGTTCGCTTTCTTCCGATCCAATCTTTAAATTAGCACTCTTGATGGTAGAATGCTAATGCGGAATTATAAAAAATTTTTTTCAATTTGTCAAATATTCTTTTTGCCAAAAATGAGGAAGAACGACGCTAAAGCAAGGTCGAAGGATCTCGAAAGCAAGAACCTTCGTCCTGCGCTATTCGGAAAGAAATGGATCGGATGTGAATCGGAGCTTTACTTGCGGGTGAAGCAAATAAAAAATCACCCCAAATAACCAAAGGATATAAATGGGAATAAGACCGCCGAGGATGGCCTTGAAAGTTCCAGGGGAAAGATGATACTCAAGGCTTTTGTTCGCAATGATCACATTGAACGAGGGGCCGCTTAAAGAATATATGGCCCAAAGCACCCACAAAAAATGCAGGGCGAATAGTCCAACGGTTAGGGATCTTGCCCAGGGGCGGAGCCGCAAAAGCCCAATGGCACAGACAATCCCACTCAAATAAAATCCCCATTCCAGAGTTGCCAATGGCGACATGAGAACTTCTATTCCCTGTTGGTAATCCCGGTAAAAACCAGGCAAAGGCAAAAGAAACATCCATAAAGCGATGATCTTTATTCCACGCGACTTTTGTTGGATGCCTTCTTCAAACATGAATTCACTTAAGTTATTTCCGTGGATTTATTTCCGTGAAAAAAATCGAGTTATGAATGGCGATATCTTACAATAAAATAAAATTTTTGACCAGTTTTTTATGGGGAAAGGAGATTCGGTTGTCGCAGATATTTATTCAGAAGGATTCCAGTGAGCGATTTTGACCGTGCACCGATCTCCATCGTTCCAAGGCCAAAACATGGCGCAGTTTTGAAAGCCTAGGTTTTCGTTGTAATAAAGGGTCTGATACTGTCTGACTCCTCCCCAGCGAGCAGCATGCCGTTTGTCTTCCAGAGAAGGATTTTGACCGGGGGACTTGAATTCCTTGCCAAAGAATTCCTGGAGGATTAAATGCAACGGGGTGATCTGATTACTCTCAATGACAAACTCCTTCATGTCCTCCTCATCAATCCTTGACTCGAACACAGGGATTTTGCGAATTTCGTTCAGTAAGCCTTCGAAAGTCAGTGTGGGCATGATGCTTTTTGACTAAAACGATTTTCTTTAAAAAATTTTAATTTCCTGGATATAAATATCGTTGGAGTCTCTGCAAAAAAATAGCGGGATAAAAGCGACCGAGAAATTCCGTTGCTCCGGCGGACATGCAGACGGAGGATTTATAATCTTCCGAACCCATGTCTTCCGTAAGACTGAGGCTGTCGACGCCTTCTTGAGGAAAATAGTTGTAGACAAGAATAATTTTATGAAGCATCTTAGGCATATTACGAAGAAGAGTGATGACTTTATGCCCCGGGGCATCTCCCATGGCCACATCCAATAAAATGATGTCCGGGTTAAATTCCAAACATTTGACCAAGGTATCAATGCCGCTGGTGGCGACCAATGTTTTACAGCCAATCGCTTGCAACTGGAGCTGCATGTCCTGAATCACATGCCGCATTGTTCCGGCAATGAGAACCAACTTATAACTTTTGGGCTGCGCTGGTTGCGCGGTTGTGGTGGCCATTTCCCCGGGACCGATCAATTCCGCAATTTTAGCCAACAATCCTTCCATCATAAACGGTTTGGTCAAGAATACTTCAATGCCCAGGGCTCGAAAGGAATCGCCCATCTGGGCCCGCTCCGTCAAAATCAAAACGGGAATTTGGGCAATTTCGGCTTCTTTTTTGAGACTCTTATAAAAGGTGAAGCCGTCCATGCGCGGCATCAGATAATCGGCAATGATAAGATCGGGAATTTCTTTCTTGGCCTTCTTTAATGCGGAGAGCCCATCGGAGGCGGCGAGGACCTCATAACCATGGTCATGAAGTTTGTTCTCCAATAATCGGACGACGACGGGATCGTCATCCACCACCAAAATCTTTTTCATGTTCCAATCGTTGATTCAATGTTTCTAGACAATAATTGATTTTACCCAAGAATGTCAGGAACAACAATATCGATCAGGTTTTTTCTAAAATTTAAAAAGAGGCAACCCATACAGGTTGCCTCTTTTTAACCTCTTTCGGAAAAACTTTTAATAGCCTCTTTCCTTAACGGGTGTTTTCGGAACGGTTGTTGTCGTTGTTGTTTTAGTTCCCATTGGGCTCGAGGGCGCCGGGGTCGTGACGGTTTGGGGGGGCACGGTGGCTTCTTTCGCTACGGGAGCCGTACCCTTTTTTTCCACGACTTTGATATTCCTGGCGATTCTGGTGCCTTTCTTGAAGAATACAATCACTTCCTGATCTCGGAGTAAGGTTCCCAATGTCGATTGATCAGCGCTAAAGGATTGCTCGCTTCCCGAATCATAATCCCAAACCGTGACTTCATTGGTTTGGTGGTTGACCAGAGTCACCTTGCCTTTAACGACTCCGATGTCCCGGCGCAACTGCGCATGGCTGGGCGAGCTGAGGCCCGCAAGAAAGATGGCGCTTAACACGAAAACTGCTAATCCTCTGAACATACGTATCTCCTTTCTACAGTTGAGCTCAGGCACTAAAACGTTATCCGATCTTTTTTGGAGAAAATAATTTTGGAAGCTTCACTATCCTATAATATCCTATAATTCAAAGTCGCTTTTGTCAAGCAATCAACAATTTAAAAATTCAAGCCAGTGACCAACGCATAACCTTTAATCTAATCATTGAACAAAACAGATCCTATTTTACCAAAAACTCCAAACCCTGCTCCTTGCCGTTGACATTAACCGTCAACGAATCTTTCTCTTTGATCTCGCCCTTGAGCAGTTTTAAAGCAATAGGGTCCTGAATGAGTCTTTGGACAACACGCTTGAGAGGACGCGCCCCATAAGCAGGATCATATCCCTGCTGGGCCAAATATTCCTTGGCACTTTTGGTCAATTCGACCGAAATATTTTTATCCTTAAGGCGATTCTGAAGCTGGCGGATTTGGATATCCACAATTTTTTGCAGATCTTTTTTCTCGAGTCGGTTGAAAATGACCACTTCATCAATGCGATTCAGGAATTCCGGTCGGAAATTCGCCCGCAAGGCTTCCTCAATCCGGGCGTTGATGTCCTTTTTATCCTTAAGATCGGCGATCAATTCTGATCCGATATTAGAGGTCATGATGATAATGGTGTTCTTAAAATTCACGACCCGCCCTTGTCCGTCAGTCAAGCGGCCGTCATCCAAAATCTGCAAAAGCGCATTAAAGACATCTCGATGGGCTTTTTCAATTTCATCAAAAAGGACAACCGCATAAGGCCGGCGCCTGATCGCTTCGGTCAACTGCCCGCCTTCTTCAAAACCCACATAGCCCGGCGGAGCACCGATGAGCCGAGCCACACTATGCTTTTCCATATATTCACTCATATCAATCCGCACCATCGCGTTTTCATCATCGAATAAAAACCACGCCAGGGATTTTGCCAGTTCTGTTTTTCCCACACCGGTGGGACCGACAAAAATAAATGATCCAATCGGACGATTCGGGTCGCTTAAGCCCATTCGGGAACGACGAATGGAGGAAGCCACAAGGTCAATCGCCTCATCCTGTCCAATCACCCGAGACTTTTTAAACTCTCTTCCATATGAACCAATTTTTCCGTCTCGGCCTCCATCAGTTTTGATAAAGGAATGCCGGTCCATTTGGCCACAATCTCGGCGATGTCCTGATCGTCCACCTCTTCTTTGAGAAGACCGCCTTTGGCCTGCAGCTGACGCAATTCTTTATTCTTAGCCTCAAGTTCTTTTTGCAATTGAATCAAGGTCCCATAACGAATCTCCGCCGCCTTGCCAAGGTTGCCCTCTTTTTCGGCCTTGGCTCCAGCGACCTTGGCGTCTTCAATATCCGATTTGATTTTGCGAATCCGATCAATCACCACTTTCTCGCCCTGCCAGCGCTCGCGCAAGATTTTATTCTCCTCCTTTAAAATTTGTAATTCTTGATCCAATTTCTTTAGCCGCGCGCGGGACGCTTCATCGGTCTCTTTCTTTAAGGCCTGGCGTTCGATTTCTAATTGGCGGATCCGGCGTTCATTGACATCCAATTCGTGCGGCATGCTATCGATTTCAATGCGCAGACGGGACGCGGCTTCATCGATGAGGTCAATCGCCTTGTCAGGCAAGAACCGTTCGGAAATGTAGCGCTGCGACATGACCGCCGCCGCAATGATCGCTGAATCTTGAATCCGCACCCCATGATGAACCTCATAACGCTCTTTCAATCCGCGCAAAATTGCAATCGTATCCTCGACGCTGGGTTCGCGCACAACCAAGGGCTGAAAACGCCGTTCGAGCGCCGGATCCTTTTCAATATGTTTGCGATATTCATCCAAGGTGGTTGCCCCAATGCAGCGCAAGGATCCGCGCGCCAGCGCTGGCTTGAGCATATTCGAGGCATCCATGGCCCCTTCGGCCTTGCCGGCGCCGACGATGGTGTGCAGCTCATCAATAAAAAGGATGATTTCGCCGCTGCGGGCTTCGATCTCTTTCAAGACGGCCTTTAAACGATCTTCAAATTCGCCGCGGTATTTGGCACCGGCAACGAGGCTGCCCATATCCAGGACAATCACCTTTTTATTTTTTAATCCCTCCGGAACATCGCCCGAAAAAATCCGCTGGGCCAGGCCTTCCACAATGGCCGTTTTGCCAACGCCGGGTTCCCCGATGAGGACAGGATTATTTTTGGTGCGGCGAGAAAGGATTTGAATCACCCGTCGGATTTCTTCATCTCTGCCGATCACCGGATCGAGTTTTCCTTTGCTGGCTAACTCGGTCAAATCGCGGCCATATTTTTCCAGGGCCTGGTACTTGTCTTCTGCGTGCATATCGGTCACCCTTTGGTTGCCGCGGATTTCGCGAACATCGTCAATCAAATCCGCATCGGTTACGCCATGACGGCTCAATTCCTGACCCAAGACACTGGCTTTATCCTCGGCCATGGCCAAAAAAATATGCTCGGAGGCCACATACTCATCTTTCATGGTATTGGCAATTCGTAAGGCCGAGGTGAGCGTCTGATTCAATCGGTGCGATAAAAAAGGCGCTTGACCTTCCACCCGCGGTTTTGTTCCCAAAAATTGCTCCAGTGTATAAACAAACGCCGGGATGGGGATATGGAATCGAGTTAATATCTGAGGAAGGATCCCTTCTTCATCCTCCAAAAAGGCGAACAACAGATGTTCGGGCTCAATCTGTTGATGTCCTCTTTGTTGCGCCACCTCTAAGGCCTTTTGAATCGCGGCTTGAGCTTTCGCCGTGAAATTATCTAGATTCACCATAGGACACCTTTTTTTCTAAAAATCTGCCGCTATTTTGTCATTTCCAAAATGATTTTGTCAAGAGTTTGAAACGGCTGGCTAATGATGCAGGAATGGTGGCAACCACATGAATGGAATCCGAGGCGTACTGAATTTTGTGCACCTGGCCTTGAGAATGAATGAGGTTAACCAGATCCATCCGGTTGAGCGGCAGGTTCACATCAATGTTCACGTTCTCAAAGGACAAAAATTCCATCAATTTTTCTTCCAATTGCTCCAAACGATCTCCGCGCAAGGCCGAAATAGCGACGGAATCTTTAAAGGTGTTCTCCAATTCCGGAATGACGGCAGGATCAGCTAAACGGTCAATCTTGTTCAGAACCGTAAGGGTGGGTTTTTGACTGGCTTCCAATTGGGCCAAGACTTCTTGAACGACACTGTGAAGATTGCGGAAATTGGGATGGCTGACGTCAACGACATGCAAAAGAATGTCGGCTTCTTGAACCTCTTCCAGTGTCGCCTTAAAGGCCTCAATCAAATGATGAGGCAATGCGTGCATAAATCCAACGGTATCGGAGATGACGACTTTCTGCCCATTGGGCAACACCCACTGCCTCGATAAAGGGTCGAGTGTGGTAAAAAGGGCATCCTGAGTTTCTTGTCCGGCGCGGGTGAGGCAGTTGAGCAGCGTTGACTTTCCCGCATTCGTATAACCGACAAGCGAAACCGATGTCAAATGCTGATCGCGGCGTTTTTTTCGTTTCAATTTCCTTTCTTGAGCGACCTTCTCAAGGTCCTTGCGTAAGCGATCGATCCGCTGGGAAATTCTTCGCCGATCCACTTCCAGTTTGGTTTCACCGGGGCCCATCGTTCCGATCCCGCCTCCGAGGCGCGAAAGCTCTACTCCCTTGCCGACCAGCCGCGGAAGCCGATACTGCAATTGGGCCAATTCCACCTGCATCTTTCCTTCCGGGCTTTTGGCCCGACGGGCAAAGATATCCAAAATGAGTTGAGTCCGATCGATGGTCTTGACCCCAAAGGCTTCTTCCAGATTTCGCTGCTGATTTCCTTTTAGATCGTAACCAACGACGACCATGTCTGCCCCGAGCGTGGCGCGTGCCAGCGCAATCTCCTCGACTTTTCCCTTCCCGAGAAAAAAGGCGGCGGTTGGTTCCTTGATTTTACAGATGATCGTTCCGACCACCTCTCCTTGACAGGCGGTGACGAGCTCTTTGAGCTCGTGCAAATGGTCCGGCGCACTCCATCCATCCCGAACGTTCGTATCGACGGCAGCGATGAGGACTTTCTCACTCATAGCGTCAACATCTCCTTCATACGCAACGCGACATTTTGAGCTCGATCGTTTTTATGGAGCATGGTCCACGAAATCCTTTTGTCTTTCCGAAACCAAGTCAATTGTCTTTTGGCATAGCGACGAGTATTACGTTTGACCAAATAGCGGGCCCGTTCCAAGTCGTAATCGCCGGCGATCAATCCAAGGATTTCCCGGATGCCAATACTTTTGACCGCGGTTTGGCTCAAATTCATTTTGTTTAACTGCCGGACCTCCTCGACCAAACCTTCCTGGAACATGGCATCGACGCGATGGTCAATGCGCTCATAAAGTTCGGGCCGTTCGCGGTTGAGCCCAATCATTTGAATAGCAAATTTTCCCCAGAGTCCTTCACGCTTTTTTTGTAGTTCCGAAATAGGCTGCCGCGTTAATTCCACGACCTCCAGCGCCCGGATCGTACGGCGTTCGTCATGCGGGTGAATTTTGGCGGCGGCCTGCGGATCGAGTTGTTTAAGACGCGCGTAGAGGGATGCGTTGCCTTCCGCTTGTGCTGCTTTTTTCAAAGCGTGACGAATTTCCTCATTATGAACTTCTTGAGCAAAAATTCCGTCGATCAAAATGGAAACATACAGACCGCTTCCACCTACCACCAAAGGAATTTTTCCTTCCTTTTGAATTCGTGCCATGACCTCCCATGCGAATTTATGGTACTTGGCCACATCAAAAGATTCTTCTGCCGAAACGATCCCGATCAAATGGTGCGGGATCTTCCTCAAATAATCTGATGGCGGCTTATTGCTCGCAATCATGATTTCGCGGTAGATTTGCATGGAATCGGCAGAGATGATTTCCGCATTAATCATCGGAGCCAGACGAAAGGCCACTTCACTTTTTCCCACCGCCGTGGGGCCGACGATGAAAATGATTCTTTGACTCTGCATGAAATTAAGGATAGATCTGGGTAGGATAACCGAGCTGGGCAAGACGGGTCATGAGGTCCTGGGCTTCTTTAAGGCCAGCGAGTTGTCCAACGCGAACGCGGTAGAACTTTTGTCCCTGCGCGTCGGTGGTTTCCACAATGTAAGCGTACTCACCTCGCGCCTTCAATTCTTCGGTAAGACTCTGGGCCCGGTCTGGATCAAGAAAGGCACCGAGCTGAACAGCGAAATATTGTTTCTCCTCCAGAAGCTGCCGGGCAAGATGCCATTCGACGCTGTCAGGGAATCCCTGAACGATTTTGTTCAGATACTCCCGGGCGGTGTCCCAATGAGCCAGTTTCAAATTGGCGCGGCCGAGTTTCAAATAAATCAGACTCAAGAATTCCGAATTAGGGCTATTGTGCAACAATTGTTCGGCCTGTGCCAAGGCCTGCGGATAATTGCCTTCCAGTGAATAAGAATCGATAATTCCTAGGGCGGCTTGATCCTTCAATTTCTGGTTCTTCGTCTGCTTGATCAACCGCCCGAAGAGTTCCCGGGCCTGGCTGAATTCATTCAAACGCAGATGGCTTAAACCCCAGTAATACGAAGCTTCCTGAGTTGGCTCAAGACCGGGGCGGGTGTTAATGAATTGCTCGGCCAACTGCTTCGCCGTCGGGTAATCCTTCTCGATAATGGCTGTCTCAATCTCATGCAAGGCGATCTTTCCACTTCCGAGGCAAAGCCAGGAAAGAAGCAAGGTTAACATAAGATTGAAAGAAGTTTGCAGTCGGAATTTCATGAGGCTATCTTAACAAAATCATTTTGGCATTTCCATGAAAAATAAGGAATGGACATGGTACAGGGTAAACTAAGGCGTCGAAGCAGTTCCGGGGACCAAAAGATCGCAAATCTCCAAGTACTTGCGGCTGGTCACCTCAATCACATCGGCGGGAAGTTTGGGAGCAGGATAGGTTTTATTCCAATCGAGGGTTTCCAGATAATCCCGGACGTACTGCTTGTCAAAACTGGGTTGACTTTTTTCCGGGGAATATTCTTTGAGCGGCCAAAAGCGTGACGAATCCGGAGTGAGAACCTCGTCGATCAGAATAATCTCTTCGCCCAAAAAACCAAATTCAAATTTGGTATCGGCGATGATGATGCCTTTTTTTTCTGCGTAGGCGTTGGCTTTTTGATAAAGTGCGATGCTGGCGTTTTTCAGGGCCTGGAACGTCTTTGAACCGACCTCTTTTTCCATGGATTCGGGAGAAATATTCTCATCATGCCCGGTATCGGCTTTGGTCGACGGCGTAAAGAGCGGTTCGGGAAGTTTGTCAGATTCTCTGAGTCCTTTGGGCAAAGGAATTCCGCAAACGCTCTGACTGAGTTTGTATTCTCTCCATCCGGATCCCGATAAATATCCGCGGACGACGCATTCGAAAGGAATGAGTTTCGCCTTTCGGGTCAACATGGAACGGCCTGCCAATAAGGAACGATAAGCCTGTAGTTCGCGGGGAAAGCGATCAAGATCCGCGGTGACAAAATGATTGGCGATCACATCCTGCGTGTATTGAAACCAAAACCTTGAAAGCTTCGTGAGGACCTCACCTTTGTGCGGGATGCAATCCGGCAAGACGACATCAAAACAAGAGATCCGATCGGTCGAGATCAAAAGGAGTTCAGTCCCCAAGTCATAGACATCCCGGACTTTTCCTCGTCGGAATAAACGCTGACCTTTCAACTCGACCTTTTCGACCGTCTTCGTCATGTCGCTTCCTTCATTTTGAACGAGCATGTTCTCAATCCTTCAATGGCAGCAGCAACTTAAAAGGTCATGGGGATTAATTTTTTATAATCCTCCAACGTTCCTTTGTAAAGGCAACATTCAATAATATTTTTTCCAGGGTCATCCAGCTCTGCGGTCAAATATTTGCTCAATTCCTCCCGGAAAAAATGATAAAGGATCGCGGCGCCTTCATCATAGCCTTGTTCTCCCACCTCGGACTGCCTTTGGACTTGAATCAACCAATCCGGAATCCGGTTGCCTTCGAAGAGAATGCCTTTGGGGACATAGCCCAAAAGCGGACAGCGGGCTTCGGCGAGCTGTTCGGGTTTGAATTTAGCAATTCCTCGACGGGCAATGTATTCACGGGAAATCCATTGCGGCATGAACCCAACCTTCCAGGCGCCGACGTGCTGGTTTGGCAAAAGGAGATAACGGGTTTTAGGGGTGGCAACGATCTGGCGCAAAAGCAGGTTCGCATGATTCACGTAACGTCCGGTCGCAAATGGCCAGAAAGAACCAACGCCTTCGCTCGTAAGCCCGCCAGAGGCTGTAATACTGGGATTATCATCGCCTCGAGGAGAAACCAGGCGCCACAACCAGGCCAGGGCGGGAGGTATGATATGCAAAATTCCGAAAATACCGTACGTGGGATGATCGAACGTGCATCGCGGGGCCCGCACGCCAAAACTGCGGTAATCCACCTCCGTCCGGCCTTCCCAGATATTGGGAACTAATCGACGGGGTAAGATGACCCGCGGATTAGGGCAAGGTTTTCCAGGGTCATCCAAGGTATGTTCCCAGATCAGGCACGTGGCATGCGGAATTCCGTCGATATTTAAAAAAATAATCGGCTCCGGGTTGTGGATGCAAATCCCTTCGAGTTGCGGGTCCGTGTTGTAATGCGTGATGTGATTTAAACGGATAAACCAGGCCGTCTCGGCATCGGCCACGACCAGGTGCCCTTCCTCAGAAGTAAAACGCGGATGAGAAATGGCCATATCATCGGTGACCGGCCGCAGGGAACACCCTTGCGTGAGGGTCACATAAATCTTTTCTCCGGTTTGCGAATTTTCTCCCAGCAGAAGCCGGCCGTCGGTTTCGCGATGAGGATATTCGAGCATTTCACTTTTTCCTCCTCCCGAGGCGCCCTCATGGAGAATGGTCACGACATTTTCGTACGGGGTGATCACTTGCACCGTCGAGGCATGGAGAGTAGTCCAGCCTTCCTTCTCGCCGATTTGCAAAAGAATTCCATAAACCCCTTTCTTGGCGCTCGGTCCCGGATAAAGATTATACGAATAGATCTCGTGCAGATCGTCGAGCCGATTATGCACGACCACCTGCCTTCCCTTAAAATGGATGTGGCGAAAAGGGGGAGCCAGATAAATGATGGCCTGTGGATCAAAATGCGGCGGCAGGGTATCGACGCTGAGCATCCCCTGCAGGTCAGCCAAGGCCCCGGCAAAGAAACCGGCATTCGCCGGCGCGATCAGCAAACCCGTATAACTTAACTCACTTCCGCCGACGGTGAATGGCAACAAAAGGAGTTCCTGCGCTTTGAGCCAAGCGAGAGTTTGAGCCCTGACGGTATCAAAGGGAACCGAAAAAATGTCTTTGAATTTGGGTTTATCTGTTTCCTCTTGGTCGCCAATGACCAGGCTGTCGGGATCCCGGCGGCGCATATATTTTTCCGTGTAGTTGATGACCAGACCATTTTTGCATTTGGCGACGGTGGCCTCCTTGACCCATCCCTTCCCGGAAATTTCATAACCCACCTCATAAAGGTCCTTATCCCCACCGCAGGCCAAAGAGAATATTTCTTGCCGGGTTTTGGGAATATGGACTCTGGGACAACCGTCGATCGTTTCTTTCACCTCCGAGGGAATGACCCAATTTTTCCAAATATTCATGGTCTGCGTGTTTTGCATGGACTCACCATCACAATAAAAGCCAACATACCTTTCCAGCACGACTCTGCGCCGGCGAAGAATGTTGGCTGCTCTTTCTTTTCCAAACCATCCATAAGTATAATCAGCGAAAAAATGAAGTCAAGAAATTAGTAGAACAAAAAAGCCCCCCGGGGGCGGCGCGCCCTCTGAAAAATCCTTGGCGCGCCGCCCCCGGGGGGCCGATGTCAATCACAACCTCCAATATGCTTTTATCGCCCTCTTCTTGGACCGGCTTGGCGAGGACGGTTCATCCCACCTTGGCCTTTCCCGCGGCCCGTTCCCTGTCCATGATCTCGGACGCCTGGATGTTCCTGATCACCCAGGTCCTCTCGCTTTTCCCGCACATCTTCCCGAGTGTCCGAACGATCTTGCAACTGCTCATTATGATCTTCGCGCCCTTGCTTCCATTGATCCATCGGGACATCCGGATGATTTTTATGGAATCGCCAGGCTCGGTGGAGTTCTTCCCTGCTCATATCGGGATGGTTTTTTTTAAACTCAGCGAGGTCAGGATGATTCTTGAGAAATTCATCCCAGTTTTCTTTTTGATCAACCCAGTCCTCCCGGCGATCAGCCCAGTCTTCGCGTTGATCTCTGCGATCCTCCCTTTTGTCCAGAACATCTTCCATCCGATCCTTCGGTCCCCCGTTGTGCTGAGCATCCCCGACGTCTTCTCGATGATCGCGGACATCTTCTCGGGAATCTTTTTTATTTGACATCCCGGAAGGATCAGCCGCGCACGCCAAGGGGGCCAAGAGTAAACTGATGATACAGGCCAAGATTTTTTCGTTCATCCTCTTCTCCTTGTGAGTGGATAGTACCGATTTAAAACGTCTTCACGAATTCAACCCTTTAACGCCTGATCCAGATCATCAATCAAATCCGAAGCGGCTTCAATGCCAATGGACACCCGAATGGTTTCTTTCATCATCCCGGAGGCCTCCAAGGCCTTTTCTCCCATGGAGGCGTGGCTCATGGACCAGGGATGCTCAATCAATGATTCCACTCCCCCTAATGACTCTGCCAGACAAAAATACTTAAGACTTTTAAAAAAATTGGCAAGGGGAATCTTTTTCGTATCCAATTCAAAAGCCAGCATCCCGCCAAATCCCTGCATTTGCTTTTTGATCAGAGCCTGCTGGGGATGACTTTTTAAGCCAGGATAATAAACTTTTTTTACGCGCGAATGTCCTTCCAAAAATTTGGCGACGGCCATCGCACCCGCCTGATGCGCCTCCATGCGTTGCGGCAGGGTCTTTACCCCGCGCAGGACCAGCCAGCTGTCAAACGGAGATTGGGAAACCCCCAGGGCATTGACCAGATACCGCAGACGATCCTTGATCTCTGGCGCGCGGTAAACAATGGCACCGCCGACGACATCGCTGTGGCCATTGATATATTTGGTCGTCGAATGAACGATGATGTCGGTCCCAAACGCAAATGGTTTTTGAAAATAAGGAGATAAGAAGGTATTGTCCACGACCGCCAGGATCGCTTTATTCTGACTCTTGACGGCCTTGATCACGCCTTCAAT
Organism: Candidatus Omnitrophota bacterium; assembly: GCA_023247725.1. Classification (GTDB taxonomy): domain Bacteria; phylum Omnitrophota; class Gorgyraeia; order Zapsychrales; family JAHFFX01; genus JAHFFW01. Next base: position 27,583 of record JAHFFW010000025.1, read on the forward strand.
ATCCACAATATGGAGAAGCGGGTTGGAAGGTGTTTCGATCCAAACCATTTTGGTGTTCTTCTTGACCGCCTTCTTCACTGCATCCAGATCGCGCATATTGATAAAAGAAAATTCAATCCCCATCTTGGCAAAGACATACGCAAAAACGCGGTAACTTCCACCATAGATATCATCGCCGGTCACCACATGATCGCCGGGCGCAAGCAAAAAAAGCACGGCGGTGATGGCCGCCATTCCGGTCGCAGTGGCCGAACATCCGATTCCTCCCTCCAACGCCGCAATATTTTCTTCAAGGGCAGCGCGGGTTGGATTGCCGCTGCGGGTATAATCAAATCCCTTGTGTTTTCCTAACTCGTCGAAGTAAAACGTGGAAGAAGGGTAAATCGGCGTTGTCACCGAATTGAAACTGGAATCTTTATAAACGCCGGTGTGAACCGCTTTGGTTTTTATGTCCATCCTCGTTGCCTCCCATCGTTATCCATTGCGGAAAAAAACAAATCCTCTGGTCTGTTGGGTTCGGGGATTGATCGCTGTTGATGTCATTTTTTTCCGGCTCTCATCATCGAGTTCATTTTCAAATTTGACGGACAGCTTCCAGGTGGGCCGGGATCGGTTATGCACCTTGGCGACCGGTTCCTGTCCTAAAAAACACCCCTTCGTATAAGAGACAAACCGTTCCTCGTCGACATTGAGAATAAATTCATCCCCGTAATCAATCCCATGCAAAGGAATTTCCTGGTCGAGACGAAATTGGGTGAATTCCTCGGCGCTCATGGAATGAGGCAACGGGTTTCGAACCAGAACCAGCTGACCGGATTTTTGCCTGATCCTGTACTCGTTCTCTTTGGGTTGGTACTCATTAAGGACATCATAATAGACCGAAAGGTTTTCCTTTGCAAGCGTGACCTTGCTTAAACGCGCAAAGCGATCGAGATGGGCCAAAACCGCCGGAACAAAATCGGTGGTCACGACCGACAAATAATGATCATCCGAAAGTTTTAACTGATCAAAGGTGGCGATGATGCGTCCATGAACATTAAGGAAGGCATTCTGCGGCTGGTCGAGGGTATTGGAGGTGATCCCGTTAAGAAAAGATGCGGCTTTCTCGCCGCGTATGGAAAGAACAGTTTTATTTAATGGATACACTCGCATAGCGTACGCGCGGGCGCGGCCTTGCCGCAAATCTCGCGGCGGTCTTTCCAAAATTTCGCGGCTAAGGCCGCGCCGGCCATATTCACCACGGAATTTCCTTGCGGTCCCGAAAAAATTTTCCTCTTGGTCCCCCATCGGGGAGAGTGGCTAACCACACCGCCGTACCTGCACCTTCTTCCACCGAACGGGTCGCATTGGGACCGCCCATATCCGTTTTCACCCATCCCGGGCACATGCTATTCACGAGAATATTATATTCTTGCAATTCATCATTGAGAATCCGAGTCACGGCATTGATGGCCGTTTTGGAAATCCGGTAGCCCGGATAACCGCCGTTCATCTCGGCCAGCTGTCCCATGCCGCTCGACATATTGACGACCCGACCGTAATTGTGTTTCTTCATGAGGGGAATGAAGGCCTGACACAATAAGAGCGGACCCAGGACATTGGTTTCAAAGGTCTGACGGATGGTTTCGATTTTGGCGGAAAAAACGCTGGGGAAATCTTCCTCTTCATTTTTTTGATCCTGAAATACGCCGGCATTGTTGACCAGGATGTCGCAGCGACCAAATTCTTTTTGCATAAACGTCAACAGATGATTGATACTGGCGGCATGATTCACATCGAGGGGACAATAACGAACCGGCAATTCCATCGCCTCAAGCTTCTTAACCGCCGTCAGCCCCTTTTGCTGGTCGCGGCTGGTCAAGACCACGATCACACCGGCCTTAGCCAGCTGCCAACAGATCTCGAATCCAATGCCGCGATTGGCGCCGGTGACAACGGCAATTTTCTCTTTGATGGTTATGTCCATAATGATCGCCAGCTGATTTTCTTCGAATTCAAAGGCTACAACTAATTTTTATTATAAGCCTTTGATTCTCCTGGGGCAACAACTCCCTCTCATAGAATGACCAAAATCCAAAGCACCAAATTCCAAACTGTGGTGCTTTGGCGATTGGTTAATGAACCACCCCGCAGCAAGCTGACGGGGTATCCACAGCAAACTGCCAAAAGGAAGCGCAGCAAGCTGCGGGGAATTATACCCAAAGAGAATTAAAAAAGCAAAAAATCTGACGCTATCCTAATTCCGCTATTTTTTTAAGAATGACCAGCCCCGTCGCAATAAAGTCATCGAACCGCTCCTGCTCGCGTAAACGCGTGGCAATCTTCATATGAAATTGGCCCTGATCCAATGTAACCCGGGGATAAAAAAATTTCCAATCCAAGAGATGACGCCGGATTTCCGGAGTCAAAAGACTCAAAACGAAGCCCGTGTCCGAACCCTTGACAATAAAGCACCGGTCAAAGGCTTCCTCATGAGTCAGGATATCCTGTACCCCGAAGATTTTTCCGATCCGGCTCAAAGGGCTTTCCCGATAGATCGTAATACGAACGTTGCGGGGCAATCGCAGCTGACTTTGAAAGTGAGTGTGGGGGGGAGAATTTTTTCCTCCCGGCGTGGTAAAGATCTCGGTTTGAATATCAAATTCATCGAGGCTCAATTTTGGATCGAACAAAAAACTGCTTTTGATCACCTTCCCGTTACGCTTTTTAGCAATTTCCTCAAAAAGTTTTTCATACCGTTGGCGTTCTTGTTGGGCAAAAAAAATCGCGCAGGCGAGGATGACTAAAATGATGGCCGATTGAATAAAAATAAAAATGGTTTGAGGATTGCCCCAATTCATGGCGGTCTTGCCTGCAGGTAATCGTCCAAAATTTTTTTATGGTCAAAGGCGTAATCGTATTTAAGAAGATCTTCGTAGTCTACCAGCTTTAATCCCTTGGCATCGTCGCCGGCTTGGGGCGTGCCCTGGCCTTGCGCAATGTAAACAGTTCCAATCGTATGGAATCGTGGATCGCGGTGAGGTTGAGAATACGTCCTAAACTGGCGCAAGTTCACTAAGGCGAGATTCGTCTCCTCCTTGACTTCGCGGGTGATGGCCTCTTCCAGACTTTCTCCGTAATCAACAAAACCTCCGGGCAAGGCCCAGCCGAAAGGAGGATTGGACCGTTCGATCACGATGACACCTTCTTTCATTTCAATGATGGCATCGACGGTCACATAAGGCCCGAGAAAAAAGTCCTCCAACAGATGCCGGACATAACCGGTGACTTGTTTTTCAAAAATTTGAAAAGCCGCTTTTTCGTATAAACAAAAAATGATTTCCCGAAGATGCGGGCGACGCGCCTTCGGCGGGTCGCCCGCATCTTCCGCCCGCCGAATATATTTAAGCACCTCCTGGGTCATAATCTTCGCCGCGGCCTCGAGGGGAAAGCGGCCTACCCCGCAGCCGAGCGCCGGAAAAGCAATGGAAAAAATCCTTAATTCCTCAGCAACCCGTAAAGCGCTGGCGCATGCCCCGCGGATTTTGTGCTCATCGGTTTTAAAATCAAGACCCATGGTCGCCGCATGGATGACATATTGAGCCTGGAGTTGACCAGCCTTCGTGGCGACCGAATCTCCGACTTTGATTGGACCTTTTTTGACCGCCTCGGTTTCGATTTCTTCTCCGCCCCTTTTTTTGATGATGCCAGCCACTCCGCCGCCCATCCAGAGTTCGTTGTTGGCGGCATTGACAATGGCATCGCAAACCAATTCCGTAATGTCGCCTTGAATGATTTTTAGTTCGGTATTCTTGATTTTCATAAGAGTTATTTTCAGCCGAGCTTAAATTTGAGGCTCATCTCCCTCGCCAACTCCAAGGCTTCGGATTTTGTCTCAATCTTCCCCAGAACCTGCTGCTCCTCCACGCTTTTGAGAATCCTGGCAAAGATGGGCCCGGGCTTCAACTTTATCTCGTTTATGAGATCAGTTCCATTAATCAGACGAACAAAGGTTTTTTCTTTTTTCTTTTCAAAAAAGCGTCGGCCCAATCCCAGACAAATCCGTTCATGATGTTCCTGATCCGCTTGCGTGGTCAACGGCCCGCGCGTCGAGCGCTGATCCGCGAGCGAAAGCCAGAGGATACTCGCCCCCTCTTCTTTGGCATCACGAAAATAGCGAAAGATCATCCGTTCGCTGGGTTTTTGAAAATTCGACAGATATCCAGGCCGCAGATGCCATAACACCATGTCTTCGAGCATGTGCCTTTCTCGGAGCGAAAGCTTCAATAAAACCGCGATGTGATGGACGATCGTTTTTCCCACGCGTTCATGGCCATGGAAACTCATCCGATCCTTTTCCACCTTTTTTGTTTCGGGCTTGCCGATGTCGTGCAAGAGCGCCGCTAACTTCATGAGGGCGAATCGCCGCCTTTCTCCGGACAAGCGCTCATCAAGATACGCCGAGGCATCGGGATTGGTTTTTGCCTCGAGGATAACCTTTTCCAATTGGCGCACGGTTTCCAACGAATGGGGCCAGACATCCAGATGATGATAACCGCCTTGGAAGCAATCTTCCATGATCTTAATTTGCGGGATCACCTTCTCTAGAATTCCCACCCGATCCATCAAGGCCAAAATCTCGGCGGCCTTCTCCGATGAAAGGATTTTAAAAAATTCGTCGCGGATCCGTTCATAGGAAACCGATGGCAACAAAGCCCGGTCTTTTTTGATCTGGTTCAGGGTCTTTAAATCGATGCGAAATCCCGCGAGGACTTGCAGCGAAAAGGCGCGCAACAGCCGCAGCGGATCTTCCTTAAATATCCGAGCCGAGGTCATCCGGATCTTTTGATTTCTTATATCTTTTAAACCACCCTTTTTATCAATCAAGGCCTTTTGTAAGTTGGTGGCTTTTTCCAGGCGCCGCAGGTCCAAGCACAGTGTATTGATGGTGAAATCGCGGTGGGCCAGATCTCCGCTCAGGGTTTTCTGGCGAAAGTCGGCAAAATCAAAGGTGTAGACCTGGCCGTCTTTGCGTTTGGCTACCCTCGCCGTGCCCCGTTGTCGATCGAGCACAATGTAGGCCCCTTTGATCGAACGGGAGAAATTTTGCGCTAAGGACAACGATCCCTGATTGACCGCAAAATCAAAATCCCCTTTGGGTCGTCCTAAGAAAAAATCTCGCAAGAAACCTCCGACGAGAAAAACCTTGATTTTGCGTTTTTGGGCAAGACGATGGATGGCTTGAAGTTCGGGGTAGGTGGTTAGTAGCGACATGGGGACGGAGTCAATGGGAGATTATAATGGGGCCCGTGTTCCGTGACTCGTGGCCAGTGTCTGAGACGAGTCACGGGCGGCGAGCCACAGATCGCGAATCCTACGGCTTAATCACCGCCGCTCGCTTGAGGACATCTTCTTCCACAAAAATCTGCGCACCGGTCCGCACCGCCAGGGCAATCCCGTCCGAAGGGCGGGCATCGACGATCTTGAATTTTCCATCGGCGGTTTTTAATTCCAGTTTCGCGTGAAAGGTGTTCTCGACCAGCTTATCGATCACGAGGCGTTCCAGCTTGGCCCCCAGCGCGTCAATCGTGGAAACCAAAAGATCATGCGTCATGGGTCGGGGCACTTCCAGGCCGGAGATCTTCATTTTGATACTGGAGGCTTCTAAGAAACCAATCACAATGGGAAATTGTCGCTCCCCGTTTTTTTCTTTGAGGACAATGATCTGGTCCTGGCGCTTTTCGTCAATGATAATTTTACTCAATTCGACGTGAATCATAATCCTTTTACTCACTTTCTCTTCTTTGGCAAGGCCACTCTTTCTTTGATTTTATCCCGATCCAAAATGCTTTTGAGTTCGCTCATAAACTGATTGACGTCCTTGAACTGGCGATAGACCGAGGCGAACCGAACATAGGCCACCTCATCCAACTGCGACAATTTTTCCATGACCAATTCGCCGATCACCTTGGAATCAATCTCGCGGTCAAACTTTTTTTGGACCAAACGTTCGATGTCCGTCGTGATTTCTTCAATCTTCTCAATGGAAACCGGGCGTTTCTCGCAGGCCTTCATGATTCCCGAAACGATGCGGGTGCGGTCGAAGGCCTGGCGCCGTCCATCCTTCTTGACCACCATGAGAGGTACCTGTTCTACGTATTCGTAGGTGGTGAAGCGATAAACGCACTTGAGGCATTCCCGGCGCCGGCGGATAGCGGTTCCGTCTGCGCTTAAACGCGAATCGATGACCTTGGTCTCTGGATGGGAACAGGTTGGGCATTTCATCGTATTTTAAAAATTAACAACAGAAATCTTTGAAAGGGTTTGCGAGCCGGATGAGTGATGCATTTATGGCTCATCGCGCAACCCCCGACCCGCCACCTTCAATAAATCTCGATAGATTGGAAATCTCCTGGCAATTTCTTCCACCTTTTGTTGAATCTGAACCAGCGCGGCGTGATCATCCCGGCGCGCGATCACCTCATCGATCAACTGGGCGATTTCCTCCATTTCCTTTTCCTTCATTCCCCGGGACGTCAGGGCCGCCGTGCCAATGCGCAAGCCGCTGGTGATCATGGGCGGAGCGGGATCAAAAGGAATCAGATTTTTATTCACCGTGATTTGGACTTCATCGAGAATACCCGCGGCATCTTTTCCGGAAACATTTTGGGGCCGCAAATCCACCATGAACAAATGATTATCCGTGCCGCCCGTCACAATGCGAAATCCCCGACGGGCGAGAGCGAAAGAAAGGGCCTGACAATTTTTCACAATCTGTTTTTGATAATCTTTAAACTCCTGGGTGAGCGCCTCCTTAAAGGCCACGGCCTTGGCGGCCACGACATGCATCAAGGGGCCGCCCTGGATTCCGGGGAAAACCGTCATGTCAATTTTTTTTGCGAACTCCTGGCGGCAAAGGATCATGCCGGCCCGCGGCCCGCGCAGGGTCTTATGCGTTGTGGTCGTGACAAATTCAGCAAAGGGCACCGGGCTAGGATGGAGTCCTGCCGCCACGAGCCCGGCGATATGGGCCATATCCACGAACAGATAAGCTCCGACGGAGTCGGCCACCTCGCGAAATTTCTTAAAATCGATAATTCGTGAGTAAGCCGAAGCCCCGGCCAGGATCATCTTTGGTTTATGTTCCTTGGCCAGCACCGAGATCTCATCGAAATCGATCAGTTCCGTTTTCGGATTCACTTTATAAGTGACGATGTGATAGGTCCGGCCAGAAAAATTGATTTTATGGCCGTGAGTCAAATGCCCGCCGCAGGCCAAATCCATGGCCAGGACTGTTTCACCGGGTTGCAAGGCCGCATAATAAACCGCCATATTGGCCGAGGAACCCGAGTGCGGCTGCACATTGACATGCTCGGCGCCGAATAATTGTTTGGCGCGGTCAATGGCCAGATTCTCGACGACATCCACATTTTCGCAGCCGCTGTACCAACGGGCTTTCGGATAGCCTTCGGCGTATTTATTGGTCATGACCGAGCCCTGCGCCTCCAAAACCGCTTCGGAGACGAAATTTTCGGAGGCGATCATTTCCAGATTGTCATTCTGCCGCTGGATCTCATTGACAATGGCCTGGTAAACTTCCGGATCAGTTTTTTGTAAAGACGACATAAATTCTCCGGTTTGTTCTTATGGCTACTGCGACGGCGCCCCGCCGCGATTTAAAGTTCGGGCGGGGCGCCGCTGAAAATCCACTTTAGCTCCGTGTCCTAGCGGGAAGCTTCAAAATCTTGAAAAAATTTCTTTTCAATTTCCTGAATCTGCCGGAACCGACGCTGGTGCCGGCCGCCTGCAAATTCGGATTTCAGCCAGATTCGAACGATTTGCGCGATTTCCCTTTTCTGAACAAATTTGGCGCCAATGACGAGGACATTGGCATTGTTATGTTGCCGGGATAACTGGGCAGCCCGTTTCGTATAGCAGAGGGCTGCGTAAGCCCCGCGAATTTTATTGGCCGCAATACAGTGACCGATTCCCGTCAGGCAAATCAAAATTCCTTTAGCCTTGTGCTCGACGACCTTGCGGGCCAACCGGTCAGAGATCTTCGGATAATCGCAGGGCGGTTGGGGGACAAACGTTCCCAGGTCTTCAACGTCATAACCCTCCTTTTGCAATTGCCGAGCAATCAGATTCTTGAGTTTAAAACCGCGGTGATCGGCACCGATAAAAACTTTTTGACTTGCACTGGTAGGCATAGATCATCAGATGAGATTGGCAATCTTGGCCACAGCTTCCTTGATCAGCATTAAGCATTCTTCATATTCCATGGGGGATTTTCCAATCGGGTCCGGGACATCCAACGACTGCGAAAAACTGCTTGGTATATTAGCAAATTCCCGCAAAAGATATACTCTTTTTTCCACCTCAGGCATCCGTTCGATGATTTGCTGTCGGTGGAGGCCGGTCATAACGAGAATCAAATCCGCCTTCTTAAGAAGGATGCTATTTAAAGGCTGGGATTGATGCATGGTCGCATCCATTCCCTCCCGACGAAGTACATGAATGGTTTCGGCGCTCGCCCCGGAACGAACAAAGACGCTCGTTCCCGCCGAGATGACCTCGACGTCATGGCGATGACCTAAAATTTTTTTGAGCAGATATTCGGCCATGACGGAACGGCAGCTGTTTCCGGTACAGACAAAAAGGACGGTTTTTTGTTTGACGACCCGTTCGATATCACCAAAGTGAATCACTCCTTCGCGGATGATCTTGGGTTCGGTCGCGGTGCAATCGACCACGGTCGAACTTTTTCCCCATTGAGCGGGTCCACCATCGATCGCCAAATCCACGAGGCCATTGAGATCGAGGAGCGCCTCGGCACAGGTTTTGGGTGGCTCTTTGCCTTCCAAATTTGCGGAGGGAGCCGCCACGATACATTGGGCTTCCTGAATCAAGTTGAGTGCAATCACATGATCAGGCATGCGGATGCCAATGGTTTCACCTTCCTTCATTGAAGGGACGACCATGGTCAAAGGTCCTGGCCAAAAACGATCCGCCAGTTTATACACCATGAGGTTTGGGGTCGTCGTCAATTGCAGAAGATTCGCCCTCTGGGAAACAAGGACGCTGAAAGGCTTATGTTCGCTACGGCGTTTCACCTCCCGCAAACGATCCATGGTTTTTTTATTCTCATAATCCACTGCGATTCCGTAAACCGTTTCCGTCGGAAAAATCACCAGCCCTCCTTGCCGGATGACTTTCGCCGCCTGAGCAATTTTGTCCATTTCGGGAAATTGCGGATGGATTTCCAGGATCTTCGTGGGCATGATTACATTGAGAAGTGTAGCCGGATTTATGCGGGATCTTCCTCTATATCTTTGTTTTAAGAACCTTTTCTCTCTGATCGTTTCGGTACTTCTCCAATTTTCGGTCAATTTCGGCATCGCTCAAGGCCAAAATCCTTAACGCTAAGAGCGCGGCATTCTTCGCACCGCTTTTGCCAATGGCGACCGCGCCCACCGGCACACCCGGGGGCATCTGCACCGTCGATAATAAAGAATCCATGCCATGGAGAGCCGTCGACTCAATGGGAACCCCGATCACCGGCAGCAGGCTGTGGGCGGCAACCACTCCGGCCAAAGCCGCCGAACCGCCCGCTCCGCAAATAATAACCTTGGCACCGCGTCCCTTTAACTCTTCGGCGTATTGCGCACATTCTTTGGGAGAACGGTGGGCGGATAAGACCCGCAATTCATGCGTCACCCCAAAATCGTCCAAAATCTTGGCGGCCTCTTGCATCGTCGGCAAATCCGATTCACTGCCCATCATGATGGCGACTTGAATTTTTTTCATATTTTCTCTTATTGTTGATCTTCTATTCTGACTTCGCAGCTAGCAAGTTTTCTTTTTGCAGAATTCAGATAAACAATTTTATCCCATAAAATAGATCCATCTCGATGACAATACTCTTTTATAAATTCTAAAGTGAATCTATTAATAATTTTGGCATACTCTAGCTGGAATTTTTCGTTTCTCTCTTTTGCTTGATGTCCTAGCGGTTCGATAATCTCAATATATAATTTATCATCTCCTGAAATAAAATCCCAAAAACGTTGGCCACACAACTTAATGTATTCACCTTTTTCAGGATTATCGTCACAACCATAACAACAACCATTAATAGCTACAATCGGGATCCCTTTAAGACCTTGACTTAAAATTCTCTTTGCCTTATTAAAGTTATTGACCATTTCACGAATCTGGCCACTATTCCCCCAATTTGGACCAGATTTATTGAAATTTTCTCTTCCAACGATTGATTTAGTAGGATATCGTAATATGTATGAGACCAAATGGAAGCCAAGAAGAGATAGCGAAGCGAAGACAGCTGGCGATAAAGTTGTTGAAGC
>JAHFFW010000046.1 GCA_023247725.1 Candidatus Omnitrophota bacterium
TCGGCAAAACGTAATCGTCTTAAGACCAAAATTACCTGGCATTTTACAAAGAGCAAGGCCCGAGACAAATTCGACAAAGCTTACGAAACTATTAAAAAATAGGTTAACAGTGTACTAGCACGGTCTCATCGGGCAGGCGGATATGGATCTTGATGTGCTTTGGCGCACAGAGGATTTTGCTTTGCTCGGTGATTTCGGTAAAGAAATCATTAAAAGGGACGAGCTCAAATTTAAAACTCCTTGGCTGGAAATCCAGGCGCGCCAAAAGCAACAGATCGTCAATGATCCGTAACATCTTTTGCGCCTCGTCCGCCAGAGCCGCGACGACTCGTTTATATTCGTTCACGTCCCGGTCTTTTTTTAAGGCCAATTCCGATTCTCCCTTGATGATCGTCAAGGGTGTTTTTAATTCGTGTGATACATGGGAGCTAAATTGTTCAATATGACTGAAGGATTTTTCCAGCCGGTCAATCATCTCGTTGAAGGCATCCACCAGATGCTGCATTTCAACATAATAATGTTTGGCGGTCACCCTGGCGTTCAAATCCTGATAGGAGATCTTTTGGGCGGTTTCGGTGATCCGTTGCACGGTTTCCAGGATCTGGCCGGCCAGATATTGACCGACGAGAGTTGTCAAAAGCAGAATGATGGGGATGCAGACGAAGAGGGAGTTGAGCCAATTCTGCAAGAGCTGGGCAATGGGCTGAAGCGAGGTTCCGATCTGAATCAGATAATTTTCCCCTGGACGAAGTTCAAAGGGGTCGTTCATGACCCGGATCTTTTTTTGCTTAAAATTAATATTGAAGAACTCGCCTTTGAGATCTTTGGGGAAAGCCGCCATGGAGTTAAAAAGTTTTTTAAGGTCGTCATTGAAATTGGAAGACGAGGAAATTTCCTGACCATCTTTTCCTGCCACATGAATGTAATCTTCTTCGAGGTTGGAAAGATTGAATGTCTTTAACCACCGGAAATCCAGCTTCCGATTCTTGCCCCGGTCCGACGGTAAATTGCCAGTCCCGAGCGAAATCGTATTCTGGATGGCCAAGGCCAGGGCATCCGGACTATTCCCGATTTTTTCCACTTGCACGCGAATCGAATTGGAGATGCCGGTGGCTTTGAGCGCCAGATCACTGTCCAGTTCGTTGTAGAGGGTATAAGCCAACAGGAAATAGAGAACCCCGCTAAAAAAAATAAGGATGATCCCCAGGATGAGCGTGTACAGGACGCTGATTTCAAATTTGATGGAGTTCATCCGCATGGAGATAAAATATCATTAAAGCCAGGGAATGGGAAGCGTTTCGCGAGGAAGGGAACATTTCAGAGTTTTCGCCACGCGATGATCTGCATGGTCCAGGCAGAATTCTGCCCGATCAAACCCGAGGGAAGGTGATTGACCGCATCGGGGACCTGATAGATCGCCGGGACATTGGTACCAAAATCAAAATAGTTGGAGACAATGGTGCCCATGATATCGGTCTGCTTGGTCACGCGAACGGTATTTTCGGCATAGAATAAACCCATGACATTGATGTTGGCTTCATTAAACGAAATGCTATTCGGAGTCATAACCCCCAGGGCATTGCTGGGAAAAGAACTGTTTCCGCTGGTATAGAGATTCACATTGATATTGGCGTCTCCAGTGACAAGAAGGGACCCGCTTCCCGTATAATTGATAGTTTTGTTCGACCCGGCTTTATTCATATTCAGATCCCCGCCCTCAACGTAGACAATACCGGAGATCGCCAGGTTTCCATTCCCATCCATGCTGATCGAACCATTGGACCCGTTATAATTAAAGTTAGAACTCGGAGTGATATTAGCCAGTTGAGCCAGTTTGGCCGCATCATTGATGACCAAGGCATTGGCACGAAGATATTGTTGATACGTGGTGTAACCACTATACGAATCAGAAAGGCTGGGAAAGCTGATGGAATTTTCTAGATCATAAGCGTTGGACCAGCCATTGTCCGAATAAACACTCGCGGTTCCTTGATTGCCACCAAAGCCATCGGTGGCATAGACACCATCGACCGTTTCCTTTGTGCTGTTACCCGCGACATCAGATTCTCCCACGGAAGAAGAACCACTGATGCCTACCTTGCCGTGTTTGACCCGCAACTCGGCATTTAACGTGGAAACAGGTTCTCCATTATAAACGGTCGTCGGTAAGGCCGGAACCTTTGGGGCTAAGGCTGCATCAAGGCCGGTATAATTATTTCGGACCAACTCTGCGGTTCCCCCCAGATCAATGGCATAATCCGTACTGCTTAAACCCGTTCCCAGGATGTGTACGGATCCACTGATATTCACATTGCCGTTGACCATCATGCCGGAGGCCCCGCTTCCGGCAAAAATGGCATTGTCCCAGGGCGAATTATTTTGGATCTTGGCATAAATCTCAATCGTTTGGCTGATGTCACCGACGGTACCGGTCGAATGGACCCAAATCGCGTCATTGGCCCCCGAGACATTTTTCAAGGTTACCGTATAACTGCCGCCGTTGAGGGTGGTAGACGAATAGGGAATAGGATAAAAACTGCTCGTGTCGGGACCAATGGTAAAGGTATTGATTGTGCCATCTGACCAGCTGGGGCTTGCGATATCATTGAGAAAATCCTGTCTTAGGTCATAAATGGCTCGTTCGATGCCGGCCTCGGCGATATGAAAGGCCTGGGCGGTGCGGCGATTGCGTTCGGCAACCCGGCTGTCTCCAATGGAAAGAATGACCGACGCACTCCCAAAGGCCACCAGCATCAAAATGATCATGTAGGAGATAATGAGCAAACTCCCGCGGTTGTTTTGAAGTTTGGAAGTAAAAATTTTTTTTCGAATGGTCATAGATTCCTTAATTACGCAAAGCGACTTTGAAACTGATGGTGTTACTCAAACTGCGCCCCTTTAAAGTTGTCTTGCTGGCGATGACGTTGACCTCCAAAAGTTGGGGACTAGCCGCCAAACGCCGGAATTGCAGAGTTGAAATATTTTTCGCCAAGACTTTGGTTTGCGCTCCCGAAACCCGCTGCAGGTCCAGCGAACCGGTGCCGCCTCGCTGGAACTGAATGGTTGATCCAGACCACACCACCGCTCCATTGCTCACTCCGGTTGCGGTTCGAAAAGAGATGGTGTTGTCCCAAGTACCATCGGCGGGAACATTGGTGATGGTGGATGCGCCAGCAACTAAAAGGTCCTGCCTCATCCAATCGACCGCCTTGCGCAGTTCCTGTTGCAATTCCACCCTGACGCTGTTAGTTTGCCAGGAATCAGAACTCGCTAAAAATAACACCAGACATGCCCCCAAAAGCAGAGAGAATAAGAGCGCCGTCAATAAAGCCTCCACGAGGGTGAATCCGGCCTGGTTGTGATTGGCCTTCAAGTTCATGTTTTCCTCTATCGTTGAGCTAATAAGCTGACAATCGTCGCCGGTGAATCTAGTCGCCCATTACCGTTCGTATCCTCACCGGCATCCAGATTTCCATCCAGGTCCAAATCTTCACCGATCACCCGACCGCTGGGCAAGCTGAAGCTGACCACGATATCAATCTGGAGGAGATTCGCATTGGTGGAGTCGATGTAAATAATTCCCCGGCCGTTTCCTTGGGTCATGGTAAACGTGTTTCCGGGACTCCCACCCGAAGCATAATTGGCGGTGATTGTGGTATAAGTTGAATTTCGGATTTCTTCCATTTTGGCCTGGGCCTCGGTGATAGCAAACGACATGGCCCGGGAAAGATCAGAAAGTCGGGAACCGTAAATGAACAGTTGAATTAAGCCGGCAATGACAATAATAAGAGCGGCCGAGGTAATCAGGATCTCAGCCAATGAATATCCCGAGGTTGAAATACGGGGTAATCTCTGGTTGTTCGTTGTCTTTAGCATGATTATTGGCAACAAAAAAACCTGTTCCTTGAGGCAAGCGTAAGGAACAGGCGGTCCGTCGCCGAAAAGGCATGTTCTGTCGTTGATACGTTCGACTGCCCCGCTTTAGCGGGGCTGCTCAGTCCTGAGCGTAGTCGAAGGGTTTGATTCGGCGGTCAGGCTGTCCCTATGCAAGGACCCTATGACTTTGCCAGTGCGAGGGCTTAAACACCCCGCACTGCCCGAAAGCCACTATTGGCTTTTCGAGGTCCCCATCTTACGATCGGTCTGCTACGCTCCTGTACTCTTGTATAAGAGCTTCGCAGAACCGTTCCTCCGAAGCTCGTTCACCTGCAGGCAGGCTAACGAGCAAAGGAGAACGGGTTTGCCCTTATCGTCAAAATGACTCTAGATAAAGTATAGCTGGAAAATCGGCCAATAGCCATGTAGCGATAAGGGCAATTTAGGGTTTTTGAACATTAAGCGCCGAAGGCTCCGGTGGCAGGATGAGAGGCACGGGCTTGTCTTCGGGATCAAATTCAAAAAGCGATTGCGCTCTTAAAGTCCCATCGGTGTTGTAGGATTTTTTATATCCGGGACGAGTGCTGTAGGTGATGTTCCATTCAAATTTTAGAACACCATTAGGATAATAAAGCTTTCCAATGCCGGTTTCTTTATCGTTGGGAATAAGACGTCCGTCTTCCAGGTCCTGCTCAAAACGGATTTGGCCATTGGCATAATATTCTTTATATTTCCAAAGCTGGCCATTTTTATAAACCGTTTCGGATTGCAACTGACCGCCGGGATAAAAGGCTTTCTGCGTGCCGATTTTTCTTCCATTCAAAAAGCTGATTTCGCCTTGAGTATGGTTGTATTCATCGACAAATTTAAAGCTCCCATTGGGAATAGTCCCGGTCAATTGGATCGTTCCATCTTTTTCAATTGTTTGTTGTGCAACTTGGTGGCCATCGCGATAGAAGGTATTGATTGTTTCATCCACGCCGCGCACGATTTGGGTTCGCAACAAAAGACCCTCTTGGCGCAAGGATTCCGGGAGTTCTGACACAGCGGCAATCGAAGGAGGGGAGGTCTTTAACTTCTGCAGGGTTTGCGGCGCTACGGGAATGGGAGCTAACACCATCGGCTCATCCACACGGCTAAGGGAATTAAAAAGATGCATGAGACTGGCCATAAGAAGCAAGGCCGCAAGAACCCAGCCAAACGGGAATGGACGAGACGAATGCGAAATCGGTTCGTGCATAGGATTTATCTTAGCCGCAAAATTTGTCGACGGCAAGGAAAGATCTGGAATTTATCCGGGAATTTATACGGATGCCTTCAAGAATTTTAACTCTTTGGAAGTGGAAGGCCGTTTCAGGATGGAATTGCGGTGAGGGAAACGGCCGAAGCGCTCAATCAGGTCGCGATGGCCGCAGGCATAGTGGAGTTGGGATTGAAAGTAACCCGCGTTTGAAGGGAAACGCTCCTGGCATTCTTCCCGCAGGCCTTCGAATAAACGCACCGCCTCATTCTGCCAGTGAAGGTCCTCGGCGTGCATGAAAGGCAGATAAACAAACATTCTCTGAATTAAGGCCAACGATCGGTCAAATCCGTCGGCAACGCTGCGGCGGCTGAGATCAAGGGCGAGGGGATCCGTGGCAAAGGCCTTAGGAAGGCCGCGATACATGTTGCGGGAAAATTGATCAAATAAGAGAATCAAGGCAAGTCTCCCTTGAGCCGAATCCTCCCAGGATTGATATTGGCCTTGGCGGGCTTTTTCGAGATCGACCTCGAATCGTTCTTTGATCCGCTGATCAAATTCGGAATTTTGGGAAAACCAAAGAGAGCAAGGCGGATGAGAAGCTCGCAGGGGTGTTTGATCGGTGATGTCTTGAAACCAAAAGTGAACAATATCGCGGGCATCACTCATGGGGTGGCTTCATGCGATTCCAGCAAATAATCGACCTTGATATTGTTGAGGCTGCGAAAGATATTTTTTACCACATTGGGATTCTTTTTTTCAATCTCCTTGAGCAATTTTTTGATGACCATGCGGTTCGAGGTTTCATCGTCGGCGCATTTCGATTGTCCCAGAGTCGCGATCCCCAATTTTTCCGCTAGGAGCACCATCATCTCTTCGCGTTCGTACGCCAAAGGCCGGATGAGGGTGATCTTCCCACCAAAGAGTTCCTGCTTTGGCCGCATGGCGCCAATCTCTCCACGGAAGAATTGGTTTAACAAAATCGTCTCCACGATATCATCGAGATGATGGCCGAAGGCGATTTTGGTAAAACCCATTCGGTCTGCCAGCTGAAAAAGTGCCTTGCGCCGGTTCCAGGACCAGCGGAAACAGTCGATCGTCTCCCATTGCTCGTCTTTTCTTTCAGTGAATCGGTTTTTTCTATAATGTAGGGAAAATCCTGTTGCGCGAGGTAATCGATCAATTTTTGCGGATTAAAATCCGCAAATTCAAAATCGATATGCACAGCGGTGAATTCGAATTTGACGGGACTCACCCGCTGGCGATGGCGCAGGACATGCAGGAGACTAATACTGTCCTTGCCGCCGGAAACAGCCGCGGCGATTTTGTCACCAGCCTCAATCATTCGATAATCCATGATGGCCTTGCCAGCGCGGCGAGAGACGGCGAGAAGTTCAGGGATTTGGTGGCGTTGGTTTCGGTATAATGTTTTCATGTGGAGTAAAAGCGGATTAAGTGGAAATACACCGGTGCGGCAAAACACAACGAGTCGATGCGATCCAGCATCCCCCCGTGGCCTTCGATGAGATTTCCGTAATCCTTGACGCCGCGATCGCGTTTGATGGCTGACATCGTGGCTCCGCCGAAGAATCCCAGCATCGCGATGAGGAAGGCCATCCCCGCGGCCTGCCAAACCGTAAAAGGGGTTAACCACCACAAGCTTGATCCAATGAAGGTCGCGGCCACGATCCCGCCGACAAATCCTTCCACGGTTTTATGCGGACTGATCTTTGGCATGATGGGCGTTCGGCCCAACATCTTTCCGAACACGTACTGAAACACGTCGCTCAATTGCACGACGAGGACCAGGAAGAAAAGCAGTTTGGCATTCTGGCCGGAAAAATTCGGAATTTTCAACATCAAAAGCGCCGGGGCGTGGCTCGCGCAATAAACGCAGATCATGAGGCCCCATTGGATCTTGGCGGTGCGTTCCAAAAATCGTTCATAGTCTTCTCCTTTGAGGGATTGAATCGGAATAAATAAAAAGGCATAAACCGGAATAAAGATGCTGAACATGCCGTAGTACTGCGTGCCGACGAGAAAATATTGATAGGGAATGATGATGAAAAAGGCCCAAAACAACGACCGATGATCGGCCTTGCGAGTGGGAGTCAGAGTAATAAATTCGCGCAAGGCCAAAAAAGAAATCAGCGCAAAAAGAACGACCGACCCAGTCCCGCCGGTCAGCATGGCGAAGACAAAGATGACCGTCATGATCCACCAGGCCTTGATGCGGGCGCTGAGGTTTTGAAGGGTGGACACTCCGGCCTTGCTTTTGATGCGGGACCGCAGGAGGAAAACCACGAGGGAAGCGAACGAAAGCAGTCCAAAGATTCCTAGCAAAAGCCGAAGGGTTTCTTGGTCAAAGGCCATCATAGATCCTCCAGTGATTTGATTGCGTGCCGGCAACGATTCAAGAAATCGGCTTTGGTTTCCTGGGAGCCAAGAGCCATCGCCGGACCAAAGGTGATGGAACCAATGAGAGGCACCGGCAGGAATTCCCCTTTGGGCAAGATGCGGCTGAGGTTCTCGAGATAAACCGGAATCAGTTCTACGCCGGGCACGGCCTTGGCCAGATGATACAGTCCGGATTTAAAGGACTGCATTTCTTCTTCGACATTGCGCGAACCTTCGGGAAATAAGATGAGAGAAAATTTTTTTTTGAGGGCCGCAAGCATAATGTTAAGCGGATTGTCCGGAGAATCGGGCGCAGGGATTTTGTGGCGTTCGATCAGAACCGCATGAAAGACATGCTCGGCGAGGTAACGCCGCCAGGGTTTGGCCAGCCAATAATCCCGCGCCGCGACTGGCCGGGTTTTGTTTCGCAACGATATGGGGAGCGCCGACCAGATCACGAGGAAATCCAAATGGCTCGTATGATTGGCAAAATAGATCCTTTGATGGTCACGAGGTTCGCAGCCTAACCAGCGGACGTTGGCCCCGCAAAGAAAGCGGGTCAATTGGACAATGATTTTTGCGATCATGATTGATGGAGTTCAGCAGTAATGAAATTCAGGCGCCGGATGCAGGTGGCGACGGAGCCTATGACGATCAAAGTTAAAGACAGGGCGATCGTGTGATGATCCTTCTTCGACGAGACAAGGAATGCCGCCAGAATGCAGCCAACAGTCAATAAGGCCATCCGGTGAGGTTTGGCCTGAGGGCCATTAAAATATGCTTTTGTTCCCAAAGAAACTCCCAAGAGACGAAGGTAAGCCGTCAAAACGGCGAATAGCGCCCCAGCCCAACCCAACGCGATTCCGAAATCAAAACTCGAAATGCTGTAACCGGCTCCGACCAAAATCATGGTATCCGCCGCCCGGTCGGGAATCTCATTGTACAAATCGCCGAGCCTTGTTTTCAAACCGCCTTCCACCGCCAGAAGTCCGTCGAGCATATTGCATAAAAGCCTCAATTGAATGCAGGCTGCGGCTCCCAGATAAAAGAGCATGGTTGCGACTCCGGGTTCGCCACAACCCGTTAAGATCAAAAAGGAACTGGCTAGGGACGCAAAAAAGACGCTGGCAATGGAGACATGATTGGGATGAACTTTTTTTGCTAAAAGGATTTGAGCGAGCATTTTGGCCCAGGCGGTTTGCCGGCTTTTGAGCGGACGTCGAGCGAGAGAGGACATTGGCACTCCTTCGTTAGTGATTAAAAATCACTGGATATTTTCGATCCAACAACAGAGTGTAAATGAAATAAAACACGATCCAAAATATTCCATACGAAATGACCCAAGTCTTTGTTCGGCGTGCGATATAAGGCGCTGCTATTTTACCAAAAAGAGCCGCCAGCCCAGAAACAAAAGCGATTCTTTTCAAACGAGCCAAGAGGGTGAATAAGAGGAAGCCGATTAAGCTCATGTGCAGGATTCCCGCTTGAACGGCGTAGACTTTATAGGGAATTCCCCCAAGGGGTCCAGCCAACAGCGCCGCTGGACCTTTGAGGAGGATGGAGTCATGCACCTCCTTCATCATGGCCGGAGGAATGCCTGGAATCCAAAGAAGGAAACGATTCAAAATGTCCGGAAAAAGGCTGGCGAGGGTGTACATCATGATTCCGCCGACGAGGGTTCCCAGGATGGACACGACGCCGCAGATGATTCCGGCGAGCGGCTTAAACAAGGCCATAAAGACAAAAAAGAAATCCGGCACAATAAAGAAGAAGACGGCTTCGGACAAGCCCCAGAGAAATGCTAGGCCGATCGCAAGCCGTGAACTGGCGAATTGGCGCAGTTGATGGTAGTCGACGTGTATTGGCACTAATGGAAGAGCATGCTTATGCGTTGGTCAGTAGTTCTTTTTTTGATGTTTCTGCAGGAGGCTTTTCAGTTTTTTGACGCAATCGCCAATCCTATTTCTTTTAAATGATGGCAAAGTTCCATGACATTTCGTGAGTCTTCGACCAAGATAATGGCGTCTGCATCAAGGCTGGCCCGGACAGCGCCATAAAAAGAACCGGCTACGGCACCAATGGCTGCATAAGGAATACGCTGCTGGTCAAGAATGGGAATCATATCAAGCAGGAGGGGTAAGGACTGGCCAGGACCGGTCGTTCTCATGATTTCCGAGGCCGGGGCGAAGAAGGACTTTTGCGGAGAGGTTTGATTCTTCCCTGAAGAGACAACGCCTGCAAAATCCGAGAGTGCTGGTAGAAGGCCGTCAGTTTTTCCTGCGGGGTCATGGATCGCTGGAGCTTGAGGAGGCCTTGTCGATCCTTTTTGATGATTTTCGATGGTTTGGGCTTCACGTTAAAAATATTAACATAATTTAGCGTCGAGGGGCCATTTTTTTATTCAAATTATCGGAGGGGTCACAAAATTCCCTGACCCTTCAATAAATCGGAAGTGGAGATTGCGCAATGCGAATTTGAGGAGTATATTACAAAAGTCATGGCAGAAACGGAAAAATATTCTCTCGGTCAATTGCTCATTGAGAAGGGCATCATCACTGTGCAGCAATTGGAGATGGCTTTAGCCGAACAAGGCAAAACCGGAGAATTGCTGGGAGCGGTGCTCATGCGTTTGGGGTTTGTGGACACCGAAAGCATCTATATGCCCATTCTCGCCGAGCAGATTGGCATCCCCTATTTGAATCTCGCCAACATCCAGATCCGGAAAGAAGTCATCGACCGCATTCCAGCCCATTTCGTTAAAGCTCTTTGAAGTTTTGAATGGGTAAGCGTTATCGGTTATAATCCTGGAAAACAAATCAACCAGGAGGAGACCGATGTTTACCCAGCCACTATTTGAACTTGCTCTTAATATAAAAG
>JAHFFW010000047.1 GCA_023247725.1 Candidatus Omnitrophota bacterium
TGGTGTCCGCTGCCGATTCTCAAAGTTTCCGACGTAACATTGACTGCTTCCGTCGCAAGGTGTCATTAAATGATTTACAATCGCTGGCTCGGATCAGCGTCTGATTTTGCCAAACTCAAGATTATTAAACAAACATAAGGTTCATTATTGTGGGCTCTTGCTCCTTTGCTTTGGCGCTCCATGCCCGGCCTCGTTATACGAAAGATATGGATATTATTATTGAGCCGAGTCTAAAGAACGGCCAAAAGCTTGGTATAGTTTTACAAGAATTTGGATTTGGTAGTCTAAATCTTAAACCGGAAGATTTTTGTCAAGAAGGGTATTTTATTCAATTAGGCTATGAACCGGTGAGAATTGATTAGTCACCTCCATTCAAGGATTGAATTTCCGGCAGATTTGGAAAAACAAGGTAGAAGTCATGGACGACAATCAGAAAATTTATTTTATCGGTTTGAAGGATTTTATGAAAAGCAAACAGATCGCCCATCGAAGTCAGGATTTAGCCGATTTAAAAGAGCTTGAGAAATTCAAAAAAAATCGAAAAAAATAAAAATAGGACCCAAGAGGGGTTTTATGGAGAAAATAGCAATTACCGGATTAGGCATTGTCAGTCCCTCTGGCATGGACAAGCGCACGTTCTGGGCGAACATTAAAGCGGGCCACTCGAAGGTCGATAAGATTGAGCGGTTCGATGCCTCCAAATATCCGTCGCACATTGCGGGACAAGTGCATGATCTGGATGCTTATAGCAATGTGTCTTCGCGGTTATTGAAAAAGATTGACGTTTTCTCCCACATGGCATTGGTGGCCTCCGAGCTCGCCATCGCCGACGCGCATCTGGATTTAAGCCAGGAGAATCTCAAGCGCGTCGGGATTTTTATGGGCAATGCGATCGGCGGCTGGCTCTATGCCGAAACCGAATTGAGGGATCTCTATCTTGAAGGAAGAGAAGGAGTGAGCCCCTTCATGGCCTCGGCCTGGTTTCCGGCCGCGCCGCAGGGACAGGTTTCGATTCATTATCAAATCAAAGGCTACAGCAAAACCGTCGTCGCGGATCGCGCGAGTTCGCTCATGGCCATTGGCTATGCCGCGAAGACTCTTAATCGAGGAAAAAATGATTTCATTTTGGCCGGCGGCATGGAAGCACCGGTCACACCTTACGCGTTGTTGTGTTGTAACACCTCGGGAATGCTCACCAAGAGAAATAGTCAGCCCGAAACAGCCTATCGGCCCTATGACAAAACCCGGGATGGGTTTGCGATCGCCGAGGGAGCGGGGATTTTGATTCTGGAAGGTCAAGAAAGAGTCCAGTCCCGAAAAGCCCACGTGTATGCCAATATTATTGGGTACGCAACGACCACTGATGGCGTCAATCGCATTGATCCGGCCCCCGACGGAAAACAGCTGGCAAAAGCCATGATGATGGCACTCAATGACGCCGGGCTGGCGCCGGCCCAGATCGATTATATTTGCGCCGATGGCGCGGCGACCCCGATTGGCGATGCGAGCGAGACCAGAGCCATCAAACAGGTCTTTGATGGCTATTCCAAAAGAATTCCAGTCACGGCTCCCAAATCCATGTTTGGAAATTTGCTCGGCGCTTCCGGGGCGTTGGATGTGATCACGACCGTTTTGGCCATGGAAAATAGTATGGTTCCACCAACGATCAATTATTTGACTCCGGATCCTGAATGCGATCTGGATTATTGTCCGAATAAAGCGCAGGCGAAAGAAATTCGTAACGCGCTGGTGATTAATCGCGGCCGGGGAGGGATTAATACGGTGTTGGTGTTGCAGAAGACGTAGGACGTGGGATGTTGGACATGGGACGTCCACGCCCTACGTCCAAGCGACCCTGCGCCTTAGCGAGGAGCGGACGTCCAACGTCCTACGTACTCTTAAAACGGAGGTAACAATGTCCACCGAACAAAAGACATTCACCATGGAACAGAGACTCAAAAATATCTTCCACAAAGTCCTCGATATCGCCCCCGAAGAAATCAAACCAGAAGAAAAACTGGACGTATCGCTGGGAATCGACTCAACCGAAATGGTGGAGATTTCCGTGGGGTTGAAGAAGGAATTTGGCGTCCCCATCGCCGACAATGAAATCAAAAAGACGCATACGTTCAATGAAATTGTTGGAATTCTAAAATCGAAAGGCGCGAATTAGTGGCCCGCCGCCCGTGATCCGTGTCACGAGCCACGTGCTACCAGTCACGAGTCGCCAATATGAGCATCATCGACCTCAGTCTTCCCATCGACGATACCCTCATCGAAACCCACGGCGCCAAGGTTAAGCGCATTTTCCATGCCGCGGGGGTCGAGCATTAATTATGAAAACTAATCGCGTTTACGTAGATACGTCTGTTTATGGGGGCATTTTGGATGAAGAATTTAGATCCGCCAGCTTAAAATTTTTTGAACTTATCAAAAGTGGGCGATTTCAAGTGGTTACTTCTTCGATTGTTGAAAAGGAAATTCAACCCGCCCCACCGGCCATTAGACACCTTTTTGATGATATTTTATCCATTGCCGAATTGGTCCCTGTTTCGCAGGAAGCCATAGGCCTGCGTAATTTCTATCTGAAGCACGAGATCATTACATCTCGTTGGGCTGATGATGCTCTGCATGTGGCTTTAGCTACCATCTCCGACTGTCCAATGATCATCAGTTGGAACTTTACGCACATCGTTCATTTCGACAAGATTCCCTTGTACAATGCTGTTAATCTTATGAAAGGCTATAAACAAATAGCCATTTATTCACCGTTGGAGGTGATCTAAATGAAAAAAAAATTCGACTGTGTTGAAATGAAACATAAGGCCGCTTTGAAAATTAGAAAGGAAATTAAGGAATTGGGCGCTAACCGCGAATTGGAATACTGGAAAAAGGCCCATCAACAATTGATCATGAGAAAGAGAAGGTTATTGAAGGCGCATAAATAATTCTATGAGCATCATCGACCTCAGTCTTCCCATCGACGACACCCTCATCGAAACCCACGGCGCCAGGATCGAACGCATTTCGCACGTAGCTGGATGGAGCATTTCAACCTGGCGGTGCTGAATATGCAGTTCAGCGGATTTACAGGAGGGACAACGCAATGAGCCTTCGGCTTTACTTAGATACATCTGTTTTCGGAGGCGTTTGGGATAAGGAGTTTCATAAGTCAAGCTTGACTCTTTTTAATCAAATTAAAAACGGAAAGTTTGATTTGGTTGTCTCTGAAGTTGTTCAGGAAGAGATATCCGACGCTCCTTTGAAGGTGCAACGATTTTTTAATGAATTTCTCCCCGATGCTGAACTTATTCAGGTTTCTGAAGATGCCTTGAGGTTGCAAAGTGCTTACTTGCATGCTCAAGTGGTTTCGCTTAGCTATATGACGGATGCTTTACATGTGACTTTAGCGACTGTCAGCGACTGCTCGGCAATTGTCAGTTGGAATTTTAAACATATAGTCCATTTTCAAAAAATTCCTTTGTATAACGCTGTTAATTTAACAAACGGCTACGGCCAAATTGCTATTAATTCGCCTCAGGAGGTGATTCTTTATGATTAAGACGTTCGATTGTGTGGAAATGAAGCATAAAGCCGGTCGTAAAATTGCAAAGAAATTATCTCATATGACCATGACTCAACAGTTAAAGTATTGGCAGGGACGTCATAAAAACTTAATGGCCTTGAAAGAGAAATTATCAAAAGCGCATAAATGAAAATCATCGACCTCAGCCTTCCCATCGACGACACCCTCATCGAAACCCACGCCGCCAAAATTGAACGCATTTCTCATGTCGCGGGTGTCGAACATTTCAACTGGGTTGTGATGAGCAAGCAGCCCGGCGGGCAGGAGCGATTCGACAAGGGCGAGCGGGTGGCCACCGCCGAAGAAATTCCCGACGGCGAAATGCTTTCCTTGGAGATTGTCAACTCCTCCGTCCATATGGGCAGCCATGTGGACGCGCCGTTTCATTATGGATCGACCTGTGAGGGGAAGCCGGCTAAGCAGATCATGGAGGTGCCGCTCGAATGGTGCTACGGCCCCGGCGTGCGGCTTGACTTCACTCACTTGAAATATCCCGACGTGATCGAACGCCGGCACGTCGAGGAGGCGCTGCGAAAAATTTCCTACAAGATTAAACCGATGGACATCGTCCTCATCTGGACCGGCGGGGATAAATTCCTGGGAACTGACGATTACGTGAATAAATACGTCGGCATGATGCCCGATGCCGTCGAGTATCTGCTCGATCAAGGGGTTAAGATGATGGGCATCGACACGATCGGTTTGGACCGTCCCTGCTTTTTGATGTTTAAGGAATTCTTGACGACCAAAGACAAAAGTAAGATCTGGCCATGCCATTTCCTCGGGCGTCGACGGGAATATTGCCATATGGAACGGCTCGGTAACTTGGGTGCCATCCCCAAACCTCTCGGCTTTACTGTCAGCTGTCTACCGGTGAAAGTCCGCAATGCCGGGGCGGGTTGGGCGAGGGTGGTGGCTATCATTGATGAGCATGCAAAAAATTTCCGGTAAGCTTGCTTTTTTTGCGATCACGATCTTGCTTTCCGCAGCGTGTGAACCTCATGCCGATACGCCGCCGTCTGCCGAACCAAAATGGTTTGCCTGTGAAACCTTGGCGGAGTGCATGGTGATCGACGGTGTGTGCGACTGGGCCGCGGTCAACGGCCAGTATGCGCTCGAGGCGCGGCAGTTCTTTGATGCGATCGCCCCGGCCGTGGAATGCCAGGCCGGCGGCTATGCCGAACCAAAACCCGAGGCCGTGTGCGTGGCCCAAAAGTGCGCCCTTAAAAAATAATCTCATAAAAAACACGATGGCAAAAGAAAAATCAAAAACCGAAAAATTAAAAAAGCCCACAACGAAAGGCCAACTGCGCATCGGCGATCAATGGAACGCGATCACGATCATTGCCCTCTCGCAAAATAATCCGCTCAAGGCGATGGCCGAATTCGTGGAGAATTCCATCGATGCCCGGGCAAAAAATATTTTGATTATCCGCGGCAAGGCCAAAGGCGGAAGCTATTTAAAAATTATCGATGACGGAGTTGGTATTCCCTTGAATGAACAAGGGATCCCGAATTTTCAATACGTGGCCACCCATATCTGCGATTCGATCAAAAAGAAATTAAAAGAGAAGGGCGCGACCGGGATTCAGGGAGAATTTGGGATTGGGCTGTTGAGTTTCTGGACGGTGGGAGAAACCATGACGCTTTCTTCTTGCGGAAAGGATGGCAGGGCTTATCAGATGAAAATGCAAAAAGGCCATTCTGGTTATTTCACCACTCACCGGCATCTATTGACGCCATTTCCGGGAACCGAGATGATGATCTCGCCGCTTCTTCCCGGATTGAGGCTCATCAACGGGGAAAAAATTCAGCGCTATCTTTCTTCGGAATTGCGGGACCGAATCCGCACCTCGGAGGTCAAGATCAAAGTCATGGATCATTTTTTAAGGGCCGAATTTCCCGTTGAGCCGCGGCAGTTTTCCGGTCAGCTCATTCATCAGCTGCCGGTTTTATCGACGGACAAAGGCGAAATCTACTCGGAACTGTATCTCAACAGTCCGGGTCCGGACAATCGAATCGGGTTATACCGGGGAGGAACCCGGGTTTTAGCTTCCATGACTGAACTGGATGAGTTCAATCGACCGCCGTGGACCTCTGGTTATCTGCAGGGAATCATCGATGTGCCGTTTCTTCATCTCACCCCGGGCACCCGCGACGGCATTATCCGCGATGAAGAATTCATGGCGTTTTGTCAGGCGATGGCGCCGGTGCATCAAAAACTCCTCACGCTCATTGAAGAACAACAGCGCGCGCAGGAGGAGCGTTCGAGTAAACAGATTTTAAAGGCGGTCCAGTTGGCGCTCAAAGAAGCGATCCTCGCGCTGCCTCAGGAGGAATATGATTGGTTTGAAATTCATCCCGCCAGGATATCCTCCGCGGCCCAGGGAGGTTTAGCGGCAGATCAGGCTCAGGGTGGAGAGGAGGTCACCCTCGAAGCCGGCTATCCTTCCATTGAGCCATCCGAGTCGGAACCACAAAAATCATTCTTCGAGTTTCCGGGTCCGCTTTTTCGAGTGAAGATTTCTCCGACGGCCTGCAACATGGCCGTCAATACGGTGCGGGTCTTTCGCGTCTTGTGCCGGGATAAATCGAACCGTCCTGTCGATCAAAATTTAGCCGTTCAATGGAACCTCCTGCAGGGCGAGGGATCGCTGGCCAATCAGAACGGAGTTTTTGTTTCGTTGACCGCTCCTGCTGAACCTGGCTTGACGCGGTTAGGAGTTGTTGTTCGCCAAGATGACATCGAATGCCGGTCAGAGGCTTTTATTACGGTCACCGATTCGATTCTTTTAGAACAGTTGATTCCTTCCGCCTCTTCAAAAAAAGGCCTCCCCGGGTATACGTTAACGAGTTCACCCGGGGAACCGTGGCGCTCTCGGTATGATCCTGATCAAAACTTGGTGGTCATCAACAACGCGCACCGCGATTTTGTGTATTCTTCCAAGGAACACAGTCGGAAACTTCGCTACATCTGCCGCTTATTTACGAAAGAGTTAATTCTGGCGAATTTTATCAATATCGATCCGGCGCAGCTCTTGGAGCGGATGGTCGAGTTGTCGCTGTATACCGAGGAGAGTTTAAGGTAGGATCATAATGACCATTCATAGACTATTGTTTTTATTCATTATTATTTTCTTTTCTTTAATATCCCATGTCATGGCCGAAATGGAGCAAGATTACTCGGTTTACAATGTTCCGGAGGAAGATCTTAAAAACGCAGAGAATTTAGGTGTTAAGGATTCGCTAGAATTGCGAGAAAAGATATCTCAGGCTCTCTCAGGCTCAGTATCCCAGTATTATAAGGATCCGAAGGTCAGGCCGAATTGGCTCAAGCGTCTTTCCGATGGGCTCCATATCATTCTTGGAACAGTCGGTGTTATCGTTGTGTTTGGATTCTTGGTATATCGTATTTTTGGTTGGATGCTCATGTCACCGCAGGTCGGTCTGGTAACTCGAATAATAGGTTTCAGCTTATTAATGTTGTTATTCTTGTTCATCAGTGTATGCACATTACATGAGGCGAGTATAAGATATCGGGATCAAGGGGTGGATGGCTTGGCCGATTACGCTAATGAACATGAACAAGATATTGACAAAATGTTATTTCACATTGGTCAAATGGACGCGGCGAGCGTTCCGTGAAATTCTAAATTAACGAAAG
Source organism: Candidatus Omnitrophota bacterium (assembly GCA_023247725.1). Lineage (GTDB taxonomy): Bacteria > Omnitrophota > Gorgyraeia > Zapsychrales > JAHFFX01 > JAHFFW01. Next base: position 7,251 of record JAHFFW010000047.1, read on the forward strand.
GAAAAATATGGACCACACGAAACTCAATCGTTATTAAAGCGCCTTACAATGAAGTTTTCGAAACTTCCAATCGTATCGAGCGTTGGACAGAATTGTTCGGCGATGAATAAGTGAAGGCTAATGTGATGAAACGTAAGGAATTTAAGATAGGATCGCACGCAAGTGTCGCGGGAATTTCTGAAATGAAAGAAGCCAAGACCATTACCATTTTCTCTTTAGACCCCTTCGATACTCCTGAGAATTTTTTAAGTCCAAAGTGACATGGATTTGTTGAATGGGACACACCAGAAATTCAATAATTATTCATGCGCCTTATGACCAAGTCTTCGACACCTCCAACCAAATCGAGCGCTGAACTCTTCAACGATGAATACGTGAAGGCTAACGAAAAAATAAGATCAGGAATTTGAATAAACGATGACACCAAAGGACATCATTGAAATGGTATGGGGATGTTTAATCATTTTTTTCGTCAGTGTTGTTGTTCCCTGTTTGGCAGTAAAATATAACTCTCCCGAGCGAAGCCTTAGGGAGATTTTTCTTAAAATAGGATCTTGTTTGATATTATTTTGGGGTTTTGTGGTTTGGTGTATTGCGACTTACCACCTTAAGTTTATGATATATGTTTTAATGTTGGGGTTAAGTTTCCGGATCCTTTTCCCGGTTCTTGTCCGCGCGCGTTCATGGGTTGATATATCAAAACGTTATATAGTCATTTGGCTTATCATTACTGGTGTGTTTTCCATATTGGGTATGATTGTCGTTCAAGCCGTAGATCAAGGAAGGCCCTGGGTTCGAAATCTTGATAAGCTACTGTTTTATGGAGCAAAACTTTTCGGTTTTAAAGGTGACTATAAACCCTAAATTGGGACAAAAACTTGAGAGGGGTAAATTATGGGCCACACAAGGAATTCAATCATCATTCATGCACCTTACAATCAAGTCTTCGACACCTCGAACCAAATCGAACGCTGGACCGAGCTCTTCGGCGACGAATACGTGAAGGCCGATGTGTTCGAGCGCAAGGGCAATGAAATCACCTTTCGTCTCCATGACAAGGACGGCAAGAATTGGGTTTCGAAACGCTGGCTCTATAAAGACCTGAAATTCGCTTACGCCTCGCGCTGGGATCCGATGTTTCCATTCAAATATATGAAAATCATCTGGCTCTACAACGAAACGCCCGATGGAACGGAGATGATTTGGATTCAGGATTTTCAATTGGATCCCGGGTTTACCAAATTTACCGAGGAGCAGATTGAAGGATTCGTGAATGAGCATTCCCAGCATAACATGAAAATATTTAAGAAGGTGATTGAGCAGGAAGCAGGAGAGGTAGCGGGAAAGAAATAATTGAAAAGTGACCCAGCCCCTTGTTTCCTTAAAAAATTTTTAGAGGAACATGGGGCAGCACTCATTTCTTCTAGAAAATTTTAAAGGAAAATGAGTGCAGTTACCTAGGATTTCAGTGACCCAGAAATGTTTTGGCTGGCTCGCTGGGTGACTGGGGGCTGGGCACGCTGGGATCCCAATGGTTTACTCGGTTTTTTGTTTTGTGGAAGGATGGTCACTCATCGCTTTACCTCGAATCGGTGGCGCAATGTCGACGGACTGACTGACCGTGAAAAAGTGAGGAGATATGACTCTTGATTTGACAAGTTTGCGCCGGGCGGTGTCTTCTTTAAAGACGGCCTTGGCGGTTATTGAAGCCCAAAAGGATGCAAGCGAAGATCTTTATAAGACCCTGCGCTCGGGGGTGATCAAAAATTTTGAATTCACCTATGAACTAAGCTGGAAATTCATTCAACGCTGGATCCGCGAGAATCAATCACCGGCAGAGGTCGAAGACCTGCGCACGCGCAAAGATTTATTCCGCCGTGCGGCGAAGTATGGGCTGATTCAGAATCCGCTAAGGTGGTTCGAGTATGCCGATGCGCGTAACGAAACGAGTCACACTTATAAAGAGGAGACGGCGATTCAAGTGCTTAAGCAGGCCCAGAAATTTTTGCCGGATGTCGGCTATCTGTTAGAGCAGTTGGAGCAAAGAAATGCCTGAGCTTACCGCTGAACAGATTCAGGAAATCAAAAGGATCTTAGCGGCACGCGTTGAGGAATATCAGGTTCTCATGTTTGGCTCGCGACTAAAAGGCAAGGCCCGACCCTTTTCAGATTTGGATCTGGCGGTGAAAGGTTCCCAGGCCCTCGACCCCAAGCGTCTGGCCCAATTGAAGGATGATTTTGCTGCATCGAATCTTCCAGTCGTCGTCGATGTTCTGGACTGGTATGCCCTCAGCCCCGAATTTCAGAAAATTATTTTGGAAAAATATGAGGTGATTCAAAAAGGAAGCCGGGAAGAAATAATTGAAAAGGGCCCCAGTGCTCCAGGGTCCTAGTACATTGTTAAGTTAGTTGTTAATGGTTTATAATTTCATGGTATTATCTTCCGAGAGGAGATGACCCATGAGCCAAAAAAGCCATTGTGTAAAACTGAAGAAGCAAGCTCGTCAGT
>JAHFFW010000048.1 GCA_023247725.1 Candidatus Omnitrophota bacterium
GATCTTTTATATTAAGAGCAAGTTCAAATAGTGGCTGGGTAAACATCGGTCTCCTCCTGGTTGATTTGTTTTCCAGGATTATAACCGATAACGCTTACCCATTCAAAACTTCAAAGAGCCCAAAATAATAAATCATCATCATGGAGTAGTCTGCGTGGCGTAAGTTTTAAGCATTTCTATAAGAAATATTTTTATAAGGTAATTCATTCCAAAGGGTTATAACATTTGTGACCAATTTAATAGTTTTCTAATTTTTCTTTTTCATTGACCTGCCTTTTATATTTTGCTAGACTACCAGCATTCTTGTCAGTATTCGACCAGAATCAATCCATTTAACCCTCAAAAAAGAGTTCGACCGGGATTTTTGCCAAAAAATAATGAACGTTACGGCTAAGTCCAAGGGGAACCTTTTTCTATCCGGGGATTTTAAGCAACACGACGCGAAGGAGCGTACCGTATGATTGATCGTTACACCTTATCGAAGATGGGCAACATTTGGTCCGAGCAGCATAAGATGGAGATTATGCTTAAAATTGAAATCCTGGCTTGTGAGGCCATGACCAAAATCGGATTAATCCCCAAAGAGGCTTTGGAAAAAATTAAGAAAAACGCCAAGTTTGATATCGAGGAAGTTCGCCGGATCGAGGAAAAAACGAAACATGACGTGGTCGCCTTTATTGTGAATGTTGGACAAAATCTGGGACCGGAGGCGCGTTACCTGCATATGGGTTTAACCTCTTCCGATCTTTTGGACACTTCGCTTTCGGTGCAATGTGTGGAGGCTTCCGACCTTTTGGTTAATGATATAAAAAAACTCCTTAACGTTTTAAAAATCAAGGCCAAGAAATACAAAGATACGATTTGTGTGGCGAGGACTCACGGCGTTCATGCGGAACCAACAACCTTTGGTCTCAAATTAGCGGTATGGTATGACGAAATGATACGCAATCTCGCTCGTCTCGAACACGCCCGTGAAGGCATGCGCATTGGAAAACTTTCCGGGGCCGTCGGCACCTACGCCAACATTGATCCCTCTGTGGAGGAGTATGTGTGCGAGAAACTGGCCCTCAAACCCGCGAATGTCGCTACACAAGTCATCCAGAGGGACCGGCATTGTGAATTTATTCAAACCATGGCCCTTATTGGAACTTCCCTAAACAAATTTGCCACAGAGATTCGCCTCTTGCAAAAAACCGAGGTCCTGGAAGTGGAAGAGCCTTTTTTCAAGGGTCAGATCGGTTCTTCTGCCATGCCGCATAAGCGCAATCCGATTACTTGTGAGAGGATTTCCGGACTGTCGCGGCTTTTGCGCGCCAATGTCCAGGTTGCCCTGGAAAATATGACCCTCTGGCATGAACGCGACATCAGCCATTCCTCCGCCGAGCGGGTGATCCTTCCGGATAGTGCGATCATTTTGAATTATATGATCAATAAATTTATTCCCATCATGGAAGGCCTTTTGGTTTACCCGAAACATATGATCGACAGCCTTTCGAAGACTAAGGGTCTCATTTATTCGCAGCGGGTACTCTTGGAATTGATGAAAAAGGGCCTCCCCCGCGATACCGCTTATGAAATCATCCAGGGTTGTGCTATGCAAGTTTGGCAGGAAACCTCGGACTTCAAAGAAGTGCTGTGCCGCGACCGCAAGGTTCGCAAATATTTAAAGACGACCGATATCGAAGCCTGTTTCGATATCAAGTATTACATCCGCCACCGCGATCGTATTTTCAAGAAGGTAGGGTTTTAATTCAACCTCGGTGAAAGCCGGGTTTTGATCCTGATTACACCTTTGACATACCAGCAGCGTTGATTAATCGGGTTTTGTCATCAGCTTATAAAAAAACGTGTAATCAAAACGGTAAAGCCATGAAAAAAGCGGAAAAGATTTATGAAGGCAAGGGCAAGATTTTATATGCTACGGATGATCCGGATTTGTTAATTCAATATTTCAAAGATGACACCACCTGTTTCAATGCGGCCAAACGCGGCGTGATTGAAAAAAAAGGCATCATGAACAATAAGATTTCCGCGAAGATTTTTGAATATCTGGAAACCATGGGAGTAAGCACCCATTATGTGCAATTGGTGAATGAACGAGAAATGCTCATCCGTAAAGCCGAAATGCTTCCTCTCGAGATCGTGGTCCGTAATCGCGCTGCCGGCTCGCTATGCCGGAATCTTGGAGTGCCCGAAGGCTTGGCCCTGGAATGCTCTATTTTGGAATATTGCCTGAAAAATGACCGTCTCAATGATCCCTTGGTTAACAATGATCATATCCGGGCGCTTAAGATTGCCTCAGAAAAAGATATGGAAGCGATTAAAGAGTTGGCTCTTTTGATTAATCATCTTTTGACCAAATTTTTTCTGCGGCTCAATGTGGAATTGATTGATTTCAAATTGGAGTTCGGTCAATGCAAAGGCAAGCTTTTGCTGGCCGACGAGATTTCCCCGGATACATGCCGTTTATGGGAAGTGGGAACCGGCGCACGGCTCGACAAAGACCGTTTCCGGCAGGATCTGGGACATATTGAGGAAGCTTATCAGGAAGTTTTAAGCAGGGTTAGCCGTTGATCAGTCTGAAAAAGCTTTAACCCTCGCCAAACAGTCGTCCTCATTGTAGGTATCTCGACGGCGCCCTGCCCCGCCAAAGGCGGGGCAGGGCGCCGCTTAGTTGCTGAACCCCGAACATTACTCTCCAGAAATTCCCCAAAATGATCTGGCGAATTGAAATTAAAGACAAAAAAGGTTTATTTGATTCAGCCGGAGAATCCGTCCGAAAAGACATTCTGGAATTGGGCATCACGTCCGTTAAAGAAGTGAACGTCGTTCAAGTCTATCTCCTGGAAGGGGACATTTCCTCCTCAGAGATCGAAAAGATTGCTTCTCAATTATTGGTTGATCAAATCACTCAGGAATACCAAATTATTAATAGTTCCGATCCTTATCCTCAAGATTCGTCCAGCAAGTCGCATCGCCGTGTGGAAATCGCCTATCACGCCGGAGTGATGGACCCCGTTGAAGAATCAACTCTTAAAGGGATCCGAGATTTAGGGATCAACGGCGTTTGCAGTGTCCGCACCGCCCGAGCTTACACGATCAAGGGTCCGCTCAATTCTCGGGAGCTGGATACCGTGGTCAATAAAATTTTGTCCAATAAATTGATTCAGCAGGTGGTTGATGGCAGCCCATTACGCCGAAAAAAAGCAAAATTCGTAGCCGCCGGAAAGAATCCCAAGATTGACAGAAAGATCGTCGGTCAACATTTTCAACTGAACATCATTGACCTTATAAAAGCCAAGGATCGTCAACTTAAAGAAATCAGTCTTCAAGGGCAACTGTTTCTCAATTTGGCTGAGATGAAGGCCATCCAAAATCATTTCAAAAGAATTGGCCGCAATCCGACGGATTGTGAGCTGGAAACAATTGCCCAAACCTGGAGCGAGCATTGTTATCATAAAACTTTCCGCGGACAAATTCGGTTTCAATCACGGGAAAATGGCAAAGTCAAAACGACCCTCATTAAAAATCTTTTGAAATCGACGATCGTCAAGGCCACCCAAACCTTGAATCGTCCTTGGTGCGTTTCGGTTTTTCATGACAACGCCGGGGTCATCGCGTTCGATGAAGAAACGAATATCACCTTCAAAGTAGAAACCCACAACCACCCTTGCGCTCTGGAGCCATTCGGAGGAGCCAATACGGGTGTGGGAGGAGTCATTCGCGATTCGTTAGGAACCGGCTTGGGTGCCAAACCCATTTGCAATACGGATATTTTTTGTTTCGCTTGCCCGGATTTGCCGTTCTCCCAATTACCGGCTGGCACGCTTCATCCCCGACGAATCATGAAGGGGGTGGTCAGCGGCGTGCGTGATTACGGCAACAAGATGGGCATTCCCACCGTCAATGGAGCGATTGTTTTTGATGATCGCTTTGTCGGCAATCCGCTGGTCTTTTGCGGAAACGTGGGCATTATTCCGAAAGACAAGGTGACAAAAAAAGTTCATCAAGGAGATTTGATCGTCTTGGTGGGGGGCCGAACCGGACGCGATGGAATTCATGGGGCAACATTTTCTTCCGGAGAGTTGACGGGCGAATCGGAAGTCATCTCTTCAGGCGCCGTGCAAATCGGCAATCCCATTGAAGAGAAAAAGGTTTTGGATGGACTCTTGCAGGCGCGCGATCGCGGATTGTATCGTGCGATTACGGATTGCGGCGCCGGCGGTTTATCCAGCGCCGTCGGAGAAATGGCTCAAGACTTAGGATGCCGGGTGGATTTAGAAAAAGTTCCTTTAAAATACCAGGGTTTGCAATATGCAGAAATTTGGATCTCGGAATCCCAGGAGCGCATGGTCCTGGCCGTGCCGCCCAACAATATCGATGAATTGCTCGCGGTTTTCCAGCGGGAAGATGTGGAAGCAACCGTCCTGGGAGAATTCACCGACACGCACCGTTTGGAATTATTTTTTCTGGGATGCCAAGTTTGTGACCTGGATATGGAATTCCTGCATCAGGGCATCCCGCTTATTACGAAGACGGCCGTGTGGAAACCTCCACAATTGAAAACCCCGCGAGTGATGGAGTCGGCGGATTTGACCGCAAAACTCGCAAAAGTATTATCCCACGGCAATGTCTGTTCGAAAGAATCCGTGATTCGCCAATACGATCACGAGGTGCAGGGTTCCAGTGTGATTAAGCCGTTGGTCGGAATTTATACCGACGGGCCATCCGATGCGAGCGTTTTGCGTCCGAGATTGGACACCCACAAGGGGATTGCTTTGGCTAACGGAATTAATGTACGGTTCGGCCAGATTGATCCGTTCTGGATGGCGGCCTCCTGCATCGACGAAGCGATTCGCCAGATTGTCGCCGTCGGCGGTGATCCCCGGCGGATTGCGATTTTGGATAACTTTTGCTGGGGAAATCCCGATAAGCCTGACCGGTTGGGAAGTTTGGTGCGCGCCGCCCAAGGGTGTTTGAAGGCGGCGCTGGAATTGGGGTCTCCATTTATTTCTGGCAAGGACAGTCTTTATAATGAATTCACTTTGGGAAAAAAATCCATTGCGATTCCGGGAACCCTTTTGATTTCCGCGATTGGAATCATCGACGATGTTCGCCGGTGCGTGACCATGGATTTCAAAGCGGAAGGAAACATCATTTATATCGTCGGAGAAACTAAGGCCGAATTAGGTGGTTCCATTTACCTGGAGACGTTTGAGCAGCTGGGTCAAGAAGTTCCTCAAGTCAATTTTAAGCAGGCGGTGAAAATTTTTACGGCGGTACACAGCGCGATGGAAAAAGGCTGGATTAAGTCTGCGCATGATTGCTCCGAAGGAGGGCTGGGCGTGGCCTTGGCTGAGATGGCTTTTAGCGGAGGGTTGGGCGCGCAAATCGATTTAAGCAAGGTTCCTTATAAAAGCCGGGAACGGCGCAACGATTGGATCCTTTTTTCTGAATCTAATTCCCGATTCCTCGTCGAAGTGAGCGAAAATAAGCAAAAGGAATTCGAGGCTGCCGGTGGAGATATTCCACTGGCTGCGATCGGTCGCATCACCAAAAATCCCGAATGCGAGCTACGCGGTTTGTCCGGCGAGGTTTGTGTGAAAGCACGTCTTAGTGATTTAAAAGAGGCCTGGCAGAGGCCGCTGCGGTGGTAGAAAAAAAGTCACCAGTGAGCAGTCACCGGTGACCCGTTGGAATTGATCGATAAAACCTTGGTCACTGTTGACACGTGACTGGTCACTTACCTATGTCCCCAAACGTCAACGTCATTGTCCTGCGCACCGCCGGGACCAATTGCAATGAAGAAACCGCTTACGCCTTTCAGTATTTTGGCGCCAGGGTTGAGCAGGTGCACATCAATGACCTTACGAGTGGAAAACAAAAATTAAAAAATTATCACATTCTGGCTTTGCCCGGCGGGTTTAGTTACGGGGACGACATTGCCTCGGGAAAAATCCTCGCGAATGAATTACGCCTTTCGCTGGGCCAGGATTTATGCCAATTTATTAAGGAAGGGAAATTGGTCATCGGCATTTGCAATGGTTTTCAAATCCTTGCCAAAGCCGGTTTCCTTCCGCGAACGCCTTCGCAGGGAGATTTAAAGGATTTAAAGCAGCAGGTCACCTTAACCTATAACGATTCCGGCCGGTTTGAGGATCGATGGATTCATTTGCGGCCGGAGGGACGCTGCGTCTGGACACAAGGGATTGACGGGGTGATTTATTTACCCGTGGCGCATGGCGAGGGAAAGTTCGTTCCTCGGGACCAAAACCTTCTTGCCAATCTGCGCAAAAGTGGACAGATTGTCTTTCGGTATTGCACTTCCGACGGGAAAAAACCGATCTATCCGGAAAATCCCAATGGATCGATGGATGATGTCGCCGGGATCTGCGATCCGACCGGACGAGTCTTTGGCCTCATGCCTCACCCCGAGCGGCATTTTCGTGTCATTCAGCATCCGTTCTGGACCCGATTGGAAAAAATCGATGGGCTGGGTGACGGGGCGAGGATTTTCGAAAATGGGATCCATTATATCCAGAGTCATTTTTTTAAAAAACTGAAACTTTCCACTGCCGGTGTATCGTCGTCGACACAGGACGATCAATGAAAAAAACTCTGACATACAAATCAAGTGGCGTTGATCTCCGTAAGGCCGACGAATTCATTAAGGATATTCAAGGCGTGGTCAAACAGACGCAGTCAAACTTGGTGCTCAATCGCACGAGCGCCTTTGGTCCATTATTTGCTTTGACCAAAACTTACCGCGAACCAGTTTTAGTTGCTTCGACCGACGGGGTTGGAACCAAATTGCTTCTCGCCAAATATTTCGGCAAGCATGATACGATCGGTATTGATCTGGTCGCCATGAATGTCAACGATGTCCTGTGTGTTGGCGCTAAGCCGTTATTTTTTCTCGACTACATCGCCTGCGGCAAGGTGAATCCAAAAGTTTTGCACTGTGTCGTCAAAGGAATCGCGGCTGGATGCCGAGAATCAGATTGCGCCTTGATCGGCGGCGAGACCGCGGAAATGCCCGGCCTTTATCAGTCGGAGGATTATGATCTGGCTGGATTTGCCCTTGGTGTTGTGGAGAAAAAAAATATCATCGACGGTACCCGAATGCAAGCGGGCGACCGCATCATTGGCTTGGCAGCGAGTGGCCTTCATTCCAATGGGTATTCCTTGGTGCGAAAGGTTTTGTCAGCCCGAGACCTAAAAAAATATGCGTCGGTGCTGTTATCGCCAACCCGTATTTACGTGAAGTCGGTTTTAAAAGCGATTGCCCAGTTCGAAATAAAAGGAATCGCTCATAATACCGGCGGTGCATTTCTCCATAAGCTCACCAGAATTGTTCCTTCCGGACTTTGCCTTGCCATCGATTCTAAAAGTTGGTCCATACCGGAAATATTTCAAATTATCCAGAAAAAAGGTACAATAGCCGACCGGGAAATGCGCCGGACGTTCAATTTGGGGATTGGGATGATCGTGATTGTTCCGGCCTTCGCATCGCAAGTCCTTTGCCGGTTTTTCCGCAACGAAAGAATGGAATGCTGGAACATCGGCGAAGTCATTAAAGACCATGACACCAAGCTGCGTTGGCTTAATGAGAAGTCGGACTCCATTGCAGAATGATCGATCGAGAGAGCAGAATGAAGATTCTTGTTATTGGCTCCGGCGGGCGGGAGCATACGCTTGTCTGGAAAATCAAACAAAGCCCCTTAGCGTCGCAAATTTTTTGCGCCCCCGGCAATGCCGGCATAGCAACGTTAGCCCCGTGCGTCGATATCAAAGCTGATGATATCCAAGGCTTACTCGCCTTTGCCAAAGGGCAAGCCGTGGATCTGACGGTCGTTGGGCCAGAAGCTCCTTTGGTCGCTGGCATTGTGGATGAGTTTCAAAAGGCCGGTTTGAAAATATTTGGCCCCACGCGGGCCGCGGCCCAATTGGAAGGCAGTAAGGCCTTTGCCAAAGAGTTTATGCGCCGCTACCGTATCCCGACGGCGGATTTTCAAATTTTCTCCGATGTCAATAAAGCCCATCACGTGTTGCGCGTGTTGCGCAAAGAAGATTATCCGGTGGTCGTTAAGGCCGACGGCCTGGCCGCCGGAAAAGGCGTCATGATTTGCCACAACGAACCGGAAACCGAAACCGCGCTCGTGGACATCCTGGACAAAAAAATTTTTAAGGAGGCGGGCAATAAAATTATTGTGGAAGAATGCCTCAAAGGCGAGGAGGTTTCGATTCTGGCTCTTTGCGACGGGAAATCGTTTGTTATGTTGGAACCATCCCAAGACCACAAGCGCGCCTTTGATAACGACGAGGGACCGAATACCGGCGGCATGGGCGCTTATTCGCCGGTCCCTGCCGTCAGCCCGGAATTGATCGAAAGGATTTCTCAGGAAATTCTTGAGCCCACCCTCCGAGGCATGGCCAAAGACGGGATTCCTTTCCAAGGGGTTTTGTACGCGGGTCTCATGCTGACAAAAGAAGGGCCCAAGGTTTTGGAATTCAATGTACGATTTGGTGACCCCGAAACAGAGGTGATTTTGCCTCGCCTCAAAGACGATTTGATCGACCTTATGCTGGCCTGTTGCGAGGGCCAAATCGCCAGCCGTGAATTGCATTGGGAGCGCGGCAGCGCCTTATGTGTCGTTCTCGCTTCCGGAGGATACCCGGGCGACTATGAGACCGGCAAAGAAATCCGTGGATTGAATGATATCCTCGATCCACAGACTCTTATTTTCCATGCCGGCACAAAAAATCTCAATAGCCATCTTTTGACGTCGGGTGGCCGGGTTCTGGTCGTGACGGGTTTAGGCAATACGCTTCCAGAAGCCAGTCAGCACGCTTATGCTCGAGTCAACCGAATTCATTTTGAGAAAAGTTTTTTTCGCAAGGACATTGGCGCGAAGGCGATGAAAATCGTAACTCGTCCTATTTGACTTGTCGATCAGCCGCAGAACGCACGAGCCATGGAAATGTGATTGTCTATGAAAACAACCAATGGATACAAGAAGGAAACTCAAAACATAAAAGCAGAAGTCAAACTAGGAGATTGCTTGCAAGTATTGAGGCAGTATCCTAGCAATTTTTTTGATCTTATTGTTACATCTCCTCCTTATGCTGACAGCAGATTAAATACATATGGAGGAATAAAGCCTGAACAATATGTGGATTGGTTTTTGCCACGTGCAGACCAATTTTTTAGAGTCTTGAAATCGACGGGTACTTTCATCTTAAATATTAAGGAGAAAACTGCAAAGGGAGAAAAACACACGTACGTCATTGAACTGATTCTAGCCTTAAGAAGGCAAGGATGGCTTTGGACAGAAGAATTCATTTGGCATAAAAAGAATTGTCATCCAGGGAAATGGCCCAATCGCTTCCGAGATGCTTGGGAAAGATGCCTACAATTTAACAAAAATCGAGAATTCAATATGTACCAAGAAAGCGTCATGATTCCAATGGGTGATTGGGCAAAAAAAAGATTAAAATTTTTGGGACGAAATGATGTTATTATTGACATTTTCTTATCCAAAGATGGAATAGCACTGATAGCGGGAAAGGAATCCTTCGGCGTCAGCAAGATGAAGGTATTAAAGTTCCAAGCCAGCCTGATGGAAGAACGAGCGA
>JAHFFW010000026.1 GCA_023247725.1 Candidatus Omnitrophota bacterium
AGTGGTAAAGGTGAGCGAAACTAGTGGTAAAGGTTCAGCGAAACTGCTGGTAAAGGTTAGCCGAAATCAGTGGTAAAGGTTCTCCGAAATTGCTGGTAAAGGTCCCGCGCGGAACGCAGGGACCAGCAACAAATAAACTTATTCCATAATTTTTCAATACCGTTACCCCTAAGAGAACACCGAAGAAAGCAAGTACCGAAGAAATTAAAATAGCGGCTATAGCGCTTCCTAATGGGCTATCAGGAATGATCCGATCTAAGATGTTTTGAAAGGGGCTACGATCTCTTAGAGTAAAGGAGGAGGATTTTATTTGTTGAGATGGGAGTATAATTAAAATTAAAAAAAATAAAAAATTAACGATAGGAACAAAGAAAAATACTGTTAACCAAAGAGGTAATCCCAGCGCCCGTAGCCGTTTCAACGTTAATCCTGTACCAATATAAATGAAGGGAATGGCTATCAGAAAAATCGCTGTAAAAAATTTAATATCTGATTGAGTTAAGGGGTTCTGGCCGATGTGGCTAACTGGATAAAGGTAATCAAAAAGTTGCCAATTGTATCTATGATAAAAATGATAATAAACATATCGATCCAGATTATGCTTGAAGCAAAATAAGATTAAGCCCCAAACCAAATATGGTCGTCTTTCAATCTGACCGTTCCAGCTTAATAAATTGAGACCTTTCAAATCAGAAGCATCACGGCATTTTATAAGTAGCCCAACAAGAAAAACAACGATTGAAGAAAGAAGGACGGTTCCCATTTATTTTTTACCTCCGCGTTGCAATGCTCGAGTTATTCTTTTCTTCACGTGTAACACTTCTAGAATTTTATTAATAGGCAGAACTCTCATTCGGTTATACCAGTCCGTCATTATCTCGAAAAAGGCTAGGAACTCCGTTATTTGTTTTCGCGTGTATGGGTCTTCGGATTTACTTTGATCCATTTCAACCACACAATTCCTTAAAACTTCAAGAGTAGGATCAATTTCTCTTTTCTTTCGTTGATCTAAAACCACCCTAAACATTTCCCAAACGTCTTTCATACATTCATAACGCTCTTTTCGGTCGCCTATGGTATGCGTAACTTTGATCAACCCCCAATTCTCTAACTCTTTAAGGCTATTACTTACGTTGGATCTTGCCACCATCAAAAGGCTAGTAATTTCTTCGGCGCTTAAAGGCTCGGGTGATAAGTGCAGTAAAGCATGAATCTGTGCAACTGTGCGATTAATCCCCCACTTTGTTCCCATTTCTCCCCAATGGACTACGAAATCTTTTATAATGGGCGTCATTTTCATTTTTGTTCCTTTCGTTCCGTTTTTTCTGTTCAGACAGAATATAATGTACGAAATGACGTTTGTCAAGTAGCTAAAAAAATAGCCAGTTATTTTTAAAAATAACTGGCTATTCATCAAACCAAAAATGGTTTTCGTTAATGTTCGTTTTTACGCGCCTACCTTCGTTGTTTTTTCTCCGGATTGTTGTAACCCGCTTTCAACGCTATGGATGTACTCAATCAAATCCACAAGCTTGACGGAATAACCCCACTCATTATCGTACCAGGCCACAACCTTCACGAAATTGTCATTGAGCGCAATTCCCGCGTCCGCATCGAAGATGGAGGTCCGCGGATCGCCGATAAAATCGCTGGAAACGACCTGTTCCTCAGTATAACCGAGAATGCCTCTGAGTTCTCCTTCGGAAGCCTTTTTCATGGCCGCCTTGATTTCATCCCAGGTGGCGGGTTTCTGCAGCCGGCAGGTCAAGTCCACAACTGAGACGTCTGCGACCGGCACGCGAAAGGCCATACCCGTCAGCTTTCCTTTTAAATCCGGGATGACCTTGGTCACGGCCTTGGCGGCACCCGTCGATGAGGGGATAATATTTTGAAAAGCCCCTCGGCCTCCCCGCCAATCCTTTTTGGAGGGGCCATCGACGGTTTTTTGAGTCGCGGTGACCGCATGGCAGGTGGTCATCAAACCTTCCGCCACGCCCCAATTGTCATGCAAAACCTTGGTCACCGGAGCCAGGCAGTTCGTGGTGCAGGAAGCGTTAGAGACCACATTCATATCGGATTGATAAGTTTTATGATTGACACCCATGACAAAGGTGGGCGCATCGGCCGAAGGAGCGGAAATGATGACTTTTTTTGCCCCGGCGGCCAAATGTCCCCTGGCGGTATCCACGGTCGTGAATAAACCGGTTGACTCGATGATATATTCGGCACCGACCTCGGCCCATTTCAGCGCCGCTGGATCTTTCTCTGCGGTCACTCGGATCGTTTGCCCATTGACGACCAGATGCCCGTCTTTGACCTTAATCTCGCCTTTGAATTTCCCGTGCGTCGAATCATAATCCAGCATATAAGCTAAATAATCCGCGTCGAAAAGGTCATTGATGCCCACAATCTTAATGTTTGGCCGTTGAATCGCGGCGCGGAATACAAGTCGACCAATCCTTCCAAAACCATTAATCCCGACGTTGACTGACATATCCTTCCTCCTTCTTATGTTCCTTCGTCTTATTTCTTCGTAAGCTAAAAAACTAAGGATTTTTTTTAACCAAGGTTGATGGAAGTCTTTAGTATAGGAATATTCGAATTTTTGTGCAAGGGAAAACTAAAAAGGGCACCAATCCCAGGTCTATCTACTCTAATATATACACGGAGGGGCTCGTTCGCCCCCCGTTCCCGTAGAAAGGCGACGAGCCCCCGCTCTGATCGTTATTTGGCTTCGCCCGCCTGACGCAAATACTCGGCGGCCAATTTGGGGTCGGTGGGGACGATATAAAAACCTGTCCCCCATTCGAATCCGGCCATTCGGGTCAATTTAGGGATGATCTCGATATGCCAGTGGTAACTTTCATCGGATTCGTAGTTGACCGGAGAAAGATGCAGAAAAAAATTATAAGACGGATGAGACAAGCACTCCCTAATACGGCTGAGCATCCCTTTGAGAACCTGAGCCAAGGGAGACAACTCGTCCCGGGAAAGCTGGGCGAAATTCGAATTGTGCCGCTTGGGAAAAATCCATGACTCAAAGGCAAATCGCGGTACATACGGGCAAAAGGCAATGTAATCGTTATTTTCCAAAACGATCCGGTCTTTATCCTGGTACTCCTGGTGAATAATATCACAGAAAACACAGCGGCCTCGAAACCCATGATACTGTCTGGCTCCTTCGAGTTCCTCGCGGACATATTTGGGGATCATCGGGAGCGCGATGATCTGACTATGGGTATGCTCCAAGGATGCGCCGGCGGATTCGCCAAAATTTTTAAAAATTAAAATATATTTGAACCGCTTGTCGCCGGAGAGGCTCACGTAACGGCTTTGATATTTCAAAAGCACATTGAGCATCTCAGATTCAGAAAGGTCAGCAAAAACCTTAAAGTGATCCGGTGTTTCAATAACCACTTCATGCGCGCCCACACCGTTCGATAAATCAAACAGCCCGATTCCCCGTTTGTTTAATCCCCCCTCAATCCTCAGGGCTGGAAATTTATTAGGGACCACCCGTACCGACCATCCCGGGCCATTGGCCACAGTGCCAAATTCCCGGACAGCATCCACTTCGCCCGGAGTATACGGTTCTTTGCCAGGGCAGAATTGACAGGTTGCCGCTTGGCGGTAGGGGTGTTCTTCTTTTTCGAAATCCTTAGGGGCCAAGGAGTCCGCCGTGCGCACCAAGACCCAACGGCCGACGACCGGCTCTCGACGCAATTCGGGCATTAGACCTTGACCTCCCGCAAATACTCCGCGGTTTGCTCCGGTGGGATCACACAAATATAAAAACCTGTTCCTTTTTCGAAACCAGCGACTCGGGTTAACACGGGCATGACTTCCATGTGCCAATGATAATCATCCTCGATGGTCAACCACTGCCGACCATTGTCTTTGCGGATGGGAGCCGAGTGAATGACGAAGTTGTATTCCGGATCCCTCAGGCCAATCTTCACCTTTTGTAAAATGGATTTTAAGGCCCGGGCCAAATCCCCTTCATAACCCTCGATCCCTTTATGAAAATCACAAGCGTGTTTTTTGGGAATGATCCAGGTTTCAAAAGGAAACCGCGAGGCAAAGGGCGTGATGACGACAAAATGGTCGGTTTCTAAAACGATCCGTTTTTTGGCGTCGAGCTCCTGAACAATGAGATCACAATAAATACAGCGTTCATGGTATTGGTAATAGTGCCGTGCACCTTTGAGCTTGTCTTTGGCCCGCATGGGATTAATGGGAGTCGCAACAATTTGAGAACGGGTGTGCGCAAAGTGGAGGGGGATGGCCCGCGAATAGTTTTTAAAGGCCATAATAAACTTCAACTCCGGATTACGGGACAACTCCCGGCAACGGAGGGCGTAACTCTTCACGACCAATTCGATCTGCCCAAGATCGAGGTCCGCCATATTCTCGATATGCTGTGGAGTTTCAATAACCGTTTCATGGGTTCCATAGGCATTCATCACATCATACAGGCCATGGCCTCGTCGTTGACAATAATTCTCGTACTGGAGAAAGGGATTCTGGCTGGGCACGACCCGGACTTGCCAGCCTGGGCCATTGGGCTGTGGATTGCCCCGGAAGGCAAAGATTTCCGGGGCCACGGCTTTTTCCTGATGTTCGCAGAAAGGGCAAGCGAGTTGCGTTTGTTCGCGAACAATCTCGGAGGGGTCGATGATGTTTCCCGGACGGCGGGCCCTTTCCGTGGCGATAATCACCCAGCGGCCCACGATGGGATCTTTGCGAAGTTCAGGCATATTGCACGAATGAAATATAAATTATGACCCGTGATCCGTGGCTCGACGAGTCACGAGATACGTGCAACGAGTCACAGGCTCAGGGTCATTTTCTAGCAAACGCGTTTGGATTATAACAATAGGCGTTTGGCGTTGCAAATTCATTCCGATCTTTCCTGCATTTTTTCTTGTGGAAAGAATTCAAAACGCTCTGCGACCTTCAGATGGAATCCGCTGGCAAAGCTGACGGCCTCCATCGCCTTTCCAGATTCCGGCTGAAGTTTTTTGATCAATAAAATGCCCGGCGAAGCGGCGACACGGATTCCTTTAGCCGTTATTCCAATTACTGAACCGGCCGGCTGAGAATGGTTCTGAGCGTCTTCGACTTCTGTTTCCAAAATTTTAATTTGTTTTCCCTGGAAAAATGTATAAGCGCTTGGCCAAGGCAAAAGGCCGCGAACCTGGTTATGAATGGTTAAGGCGCTTTTTCCCCAGGAAATCAAGCCTAATTCCTTAGTCAGTTTGGGCGCAAACGTCACCCGACGATGATCTTGAACTGTGAGAATGTAATCGTTTTTTTCCAGGGAATTGATGGTTTTGACCAGAACCTCGGTCCCTAATTTCGCAAGGCGTTGCCGCAGCTCCGGAGAAGTTTCATCCGGGCCGATCGTCACGCTATCCTGACGAACAATGTCTCCGGCATCCATCCGGTCATTCATCTTAATAATGGAAACACCGGTTTCTTTTTCACCGTTCAGGATCGCCCAATTCACCGGCGCCGCTCCCCGGTAGCGGGGCAGTAAAGAAGCATGCACGTTGAGCGCACAAACATAAGGAATCGACAAAACCGCCGCCGGAAGGATTTGACCGTATGCCACAACGACAAATAAATCGCATCGAAAACTGTTCATGGCATTAACAAAAACTGGATCCAAAAGACCTTGCGGCTGGAATAATGGCAACTTGCGGGCCGCGGCCAACTCTTTGATCGGAGAACCGCCGACCTTCAGGCCGCGGCCCCGGGGCCGGTCCGGCTGTGTCACACAGGCAAGGATCTGATGGTGCGAGGCCAATAACCCGTTGAGGGTCGTCAAAGCGAAATCATCACTTCCGAAGAATATAATTTTCATTCATTTTCCCAAGTGCTCAACACGGGCCTTCTCAAGAATCGTCACGTCCCACGCCCTACGCTTTAAGAAATATCATCGGCGAATAATCCGGATTGATCGTTGTGATGACATTGCTTTTTCGCCCGACGGCGCCCAAAGCTTCTTCCACCAGCTCCAGCAAAACCTGCACTTTTTTTCCTTTGATCATCAGCGTAAAACGATATTTGTCTCTCAGCTTGGCAATGATGTCCGGCTGAGGTTCGCTGATCTCGACGGAACGCGGGGCTTTTTCCCGCAAAGCCTCATAGACCAGATTCGCCTGCTCCAATGCGCTTTCTTCTTTAAATGAACGGAAACCCAACAAAAAAATCTGCTGGAAAGGCGGAAATCCCATTTCCTGCCTCAGCCTGATTTCTTCTTGATAGAATTTTTTAAAATCAGGCTTGCGGGCGGTTTGCAAACAATAATTGTCCGGGACCCGCGTTTGTACCAAAAGCTTTTGCTTGGCGTGATAACGCAACTGCGTCAATAACGAAAAGGTTTTTTGGCCGGAACGAAAATCCATCCGGGAGAGCTGGGCATCCACCTGCACAATTCCTACCAAATCAAACCGCCCATGATCCAGGAGTCCCATGACGGCCTGCGTGGCAATGAGGATATCAAAATCGTTGGGAAAGTCCGGGCTATCCGCATCAAAATGCTCCACCCTCGCTTGCGGAAACAAACGGCTGACCTCGCTTTCCAGTTTCTCGACGCCAATTCCGTAATAACGAAGATAAGAACTGTGGCAGGACGGACACACCGCTGGAATCGCGCTTTTCGCCTGGCAACGGCGGCAAATCATCTTTTTTTTGGAATAAGAATAGGTCAGATTCACATCGCAATGCGGGCATTGGAGGGAAAAACCGCATTTTTGGCAACGGGTCACGGAACTAAAACCCTTTCGATTAAGCCACAAAAGGGTTTTGCCTTTCTGCTGCAGAATCTTCTCCATGCTGTTGCGTAGCGGCACGGAAAGAATGAAACGCCGCTTCGGTCCATAAATTCCCAAATCCACCAGCTGCCAATGACTTTTGGCTTTCTGTGGCAGAGAAATGAGGCGCACCGGCTTTTTTTGGGCCAGCCACCAAAGTTCTGCCGTGGGTGCGCCCGACGCAAAAATCACCGAGCATTGCTCTAGCCTCGATCGCAGGAGCATGACGTCCCGCGTGTGGTAAAACGGTGATTGCTCCTGTTTGTACGCCGAATGCTCTTCGTCATCCATGACGATCAAACCCATACGAGGAAAAGGTGCGAAAACGGCAAAGCGGCTGCCGATCGCCACACACGCCTTTCCACTTTTGATGGCCAGCCAATTTTCTAATTCCCGGCGGTTGGATATTTTTTTATCCAATTCGACCATAGGACAATCGCCCGCTTGCCTCAAGCGTTCGACGACCTGGGCGATGCGGGAAATTTCCGGAACGAGAAAAATCACGCCCCGGTCTTGTGCAATCGCCTTTTTGACGGCTTCCAAAATAAGAGGCCAACGCTTTGTTCCGGCTGGGTCATGCAAAAGGATACGCTCAAGTAAAAACGGATTCGCCTTAGTTGACCTATCGTCGACGGACAATGGCCGTGCTTCGCCTCGGTTGTCTTGCGCAAAGCCGGGTTCTGTTTCGATTCGTTTGGGTTGACGTAACGCGTTGGGAAGGGTTAAAAGGATCGCTTCACCCAGGGAGCAGCCATAATATTCAGAAACCCGTCGACAAAAATCCAGCATGGTCGGTCCCAGGATCGGCTGCGAATCGAGAACCTCCAAAACCGGCTTCAATTTCTTAAACGAACTTTTTGTCCGAGTTCCAACGACCACCCCAACAAGCTGACGGGGACCAAAAGAAACTTTCACCCGCATTCCCGGTTTTGGATCTTGCGGATTCACTCCATTCCACTGGTAATCAAACGGTCCGGGAACAGGAAGTCCGACGACGACTTGGACGATGGCAGATTTCATAGAAGGAAATTACTGACCAACGCATAAGTAAAAGTACTCATCGTTGCCGGCGTTGGCAGTACTGCTTCCGTAAATGGTCTATGATTTATACGGAAGGCCTAAACGACGAGAGCCTTGATCGCCTCCACCGCCCCGGGCCTGGCTAAATGGGCGATATTCTTGCGGGCCGCGGTCATCTCATCTTGAGAAAAATTCAAACGTCGGAGTTCAATGGCGATTTGCTGAGGATTCTCGGCGACAATGCCAATTCCGTGCTGACGCAGGATGCGGATATTATTCGTTTCCTGTCCCGGGATCGCACAGAAAAAAATCATGGGTAACCCTTTGACGAGCGCTTCGGAAATGGAAAGTCCGCCGGGCTTAGTAATCAGGCAATCGGCCACGCTCATCAATTCATGCATATTATCAACCAAACCAAAGACCTTGACATTGGCGCAAGGGTTACCGCGCAGACGTTCATGGAGGGATTGATTGCTGCCACACACAATGAGCAACTGGAATTCCGCCAAATCCGAAATCATGGCCTCGATAGGCCCCATTCCAAATGATCCGGTCGCTACCAAGACCGTGAAGCCCTTCTTGGGCAGACCAAATTTTCTTCTTAAATCCTCTCGGTTCATGTCCTGTTGAAATTTTCGTTGCGTCGGAATGCCGGTTACGCAGATCATCTCTTTCTTAACTCCTAAGGATAACAGCTTGTCCCGGGTGTCGCCGCAGGCGACCGTATAATAATCAATGGCCTCCTGGACCCAAATGGGATGCACGTCGAAATCGGTGATGACGGAAATAATTTTAGAGGCGATTTTTCCCTGCACCTTGAGACGGCTCGCTACCTCATTGGGAAAAAAATGCGTGGACAGGATATAATCAAAATGCCCGTCGATCAAAAAGCGTTCGAGCTTTCGTGCGGTCAGGGAATTGAAGATGCGCCGTATCGCCTTGATCAAAGGTTGCATTTGGCGATAATCCGAAATTTTAAAAAAAAATCCCCACGCCCAAGAAAACTTAGTGACCAAGAGCGCATAGGTTTTCCGATAAATCGCCTTGTTGGAAGCTGAGGTGTAGTCCAGGGCGTCAACGATCTGCACACCCTGGTCGGATTGATCCCTTAATCCCTCATACAAGGCTTCCGCGGCCTTTGTATGCCCGGCTCCGGCGGAGGCGTGGATGACGAGAATGTTCATGCTCGATGATGTTGGTGGCTTCACAAAGATCCTTCGCAATAAAGTCAGGCCGGGTGGCCCATTGTTTCAAATGGCTGCGGGTATGTCCTCCGGAAAGCACAAAAATGGTTTTGCATCCGGCCCGACGGCCGGTTTCAATATCCGACTCGGTGTCGCCGATAAAAAAGGCATCTTTGACCCGGTGAAGCGGCTGACGAACGAGTTTCATCGCCCGGATAATGGAGCCGATGGCAGGCTTGCGGCAGTCACAACCATGATCAGACCGATGGGTGCAATAATAAATCCGGCGAATTTTCCCTTTGGCGCGTTTGATCGAGCCCATCATGTGCCGGGTGATCTGATCGAGTTTGCTTTGGGAATAAACCCCTTTCCCCACTCCGGCCTGATTTGAAACGATAAATAACGTGAATCCCTGTTCGGTCAAATGCCTTATCGCCTTGAGGGCCCTGGGAAGAAAACGAAAATCCTTGATGCGGGTCACATAATTGCCGTTGCCGGGAAAGGCATTGATGACACCGTCTCTGTCGAGGAAAATGACTTTCATAAATAAGACCTTGAGTTTGTGTCACGCACCTCCAACCTACACGCGCTTCTGCGACGCACTGTGCCTCATTTCCCAATACTTGGCATAACTCATGATCTGATACAACGAGGCAAAAAATGCGATCATAAATCCAATAAATCCGTCCTTATAGCCCTTCTTGCCAAAATAGGACCGTGGGAATCGGTCGATCGTTCTCCAAATGGCCCGCCCCAGGCTCATCTTTCTGTCCGTCATGATCCACTTTTGGGCCTCCAGAGTCGTCTGCCGGTTTAAACTGGCAAGAAAATGTTCGAAGTCTGGATAACCCTTATGAACAATATCCTTGGTCAAATGCCCAGTTTCGCCATCGAGAAAAACCCGCGGATGAACCGGCACTTCCTCGTATTTGAACCGGCTTTTTTTAAATAAACGCAATTTCCCCGCCGGATACCAGCCACTGTGCCGCACCCAGTAAGAACCAATATAATTTTTTAAAGGAACGGAATAGCCGGAAAATCTTTCATTGAGAATTGCTTGACTGATCTCCTCGCGTAATTCCGGGCTTAGGGTTTCATCCGCATCGAGGCTGAGGACCCATTCGTTTTTGGCCTGGGCGTACGCCCAATTCCGATGGGTCCCTTCATTGTCCATCCGGCGATGAAAAATTTTTTGGGCCAAAGGTTCAGCTAGTGGCACCGTCCGGTCCGTGGATCCGTCATCGACGACAATAATTTCATCGGCCCACCCGTGAACGCTTTTCAAGCAATCTTCGATATTGGCTTCCTCATTCCGAGTGATCACCACGACGGAGACGGGGATTTTCGTCATTGAGCATCCGCGATAGTCACAAGTCACTGTCCTATTTTATTTGGTCCATCTCCCACCAGGGCGTCTGCATGGCTTTTTCTCCGTCCTCCTTGGAAAAAAATGTATGCGTCTCGCTCACAAAGTAGCCCCAAAATAATTTCTTAAACTCCTCGTCATAAACCCGAAAATTCCCTTTGGATTCCTGGTCTTTCAAAAAATCCCGGTAAGCGTCGATGGGCTCGGGACCGGCTTGCTGAAAAATGACCCTTCCTCCATATTTATTGTACAGCGATTGATTGGTCTTACAGGCAAGGATGAATTGCGCGTTTACTTTCTTACGTGCCTCCCGAAGAGCATCGGCAACGTTTACTTTTTTTGCATCCTCTATTTCTTCCAGCTCTTCCTTAAGCTCTTTTCTTTTAAGCTTATCCAAATTTTCTTTTCGCAACTCGCGCATCAATTCTGCCTGGCTTTTTTCCAATTCTTTTACATAGTCCTCTTGCGATAGCTGCTTGCCATCCTTAGAAACGTCTTGATCCTCCTGGGATCCATCCAGCTTTCGGCTGAAATCCTGAATCTCCCGGTCCGTCGGCTCCAGATTATTTTCCCGGCGATACTGTTCGAGTAAAGCGCCGAAGATCAAAGCGGTTATTCTTTCTCTCCGAGAGCTTTCCACACAACTTTGGCGTTGGGGCCCATTCAGCTGATCGCCTTCGCATAGAGGATCGCTTTTCTCTACATCGGAAGCCAGAATGTCCTCGCCCAAAACAGTGGCAATGACTTTTCCGGATGCCGGCTGATCTGCACCATACGCCAAATTGCCCCAAGCGACGATCACCAAAGCGCCGAACAACAGTCGAACGGTTTTCATAAATGAATTTAAACCTTTCCATTTACGAGCACTTTGATGGAATCGCATACGTACTTGACCTGCGAGCGGGTCAGGTGCGGAAACATGGGTAAGGACAGGATTTCATCGGCCACTTTTTCGGCGACCGGAAAATCCCCTTTCTGATAACCCAGCTCTTCATAGGCTTTTTGCAGATGCAAGGGAATGGGGTAATGGATGAGGACGTCAATATTTTTTTTCTTCATTCCGGCCATAACGGCGTCGCGATTCGCGACCCGGACCGCATACGTTTGATACACATGGGTTCGGTCATTTTTCACCGGCGGTGGAATCACCCCATCTACTTTACGCAATTGCCGACGGTATTGCTCAGCCACCCCCTGCCGCATCTTGTTCCAGCGGTCCAAATGTTTTAATTTTTCCGACAAAACCACGGCCTGGACCGTATCGAGACGCGAATTGTGGCCTTTGATCTTGTGTTCATACCGACCAACCCGACCATAATCGCGCAGCATGAGGGCCTTTGCATAAATTTTAGAATCATTCGTTACAATCATCCCGCCGTCGCCAAACGCACCGAGGCTCTTGGTAGGATAAAAACTGAAACATGCGGCATCGGCCAATGATCCAATTTTTTTTCCTTGGTATGTCGCACCGTGAGCTTGCGCCGCGTCTTCCACCACCTTGAGTCCGTGCGTCTTGGCCAAACTCAGTATGTCCTGCATATTGGCCGGCTGACCATAAATGTGCACCGGTAAGATGACCTTTGTCCTCGGCGTGATCGCGGCTTCCACGGCCTTTGTTTCCAAATTATAAGTTTCTTCTTCAATGTCCACAAAAACCGGCTTGGCGCCAGTGTAAGAAACGCAAAGCGCCGTGGCAATAAATGTGAATGTCGGTAGGATCACTTCGTCTCCCGGGCCAACATCCAAAGCCCCTAAGGCCAAATAGAGGGCATCTGTTCCGGAATTGACTCCAACGCCGTAGCGCGCTTTGCAATACCGGGAAAATTCGGCCTCAAAGTCTTTCTCATCTTTTCCCAGAATGAAATCTCCGCGTTCAAAAACCTTTTGCAAGCGCCGATTCACCTTAACCTTGACGGTCTGGTACTGTCCCTGAAAATCAATGAATTGAACTTTCATATTTTTTTTCTTCTTAAGCGGAAGCTATCGCCGTTATGACGGTGATAAAAATTTCGAGGTTTTGTCAAAAACTTCTTCGACCGAAAGGCCATTTAAACAGCTGAGATGATCACAATGGGACATCCGAAAATGCCGGTAACAAGGCCGGCATGCCACTGCCCGCGCCGCCACGACGTGATCCTGCCTTCGACCCGGCGCATAGGGCCCATAAACGGTTTCATCGACGGGACCAAAAATGGAAACGGTTTTACCGCCGGCGGCAACCGTCACATGCAAGGGGCCGCCATCGTTGACTATCATCAGGCTTAGTTGTTGCGAAAGGGCCGCGAACTGACCAAGGGAGGTTTGTCCGCAGAGTTGATAGACCCTGCCGGCAATGAGCGCCTCAACTTTTCGGCACAACTCCAATTCTTTTTCGTCTCCCATCAGTATAATGGCGGCAGAAGCTTTTTCAATTAATTTGTCCGCTAATTTTGCAAATTTTTCCGCCGGCCAGCGTTTTAAAACCGCGTCCTTGCCCCAACTGGCGCCTCCCCCCGGAATCAGTCCAACGTTCCGACGACCGACGAGTCCTTTTTTTTCCAGCCAATCGACCGCCCATTGGCGATCCTCGCCCAAAATAGAAATCTCTAACGGTGAAGATCGCGGCGTCAAACCCAAATGGAACAAAAGGCTGTTATAAAAATCGACCACATGACGACCTTCATAACCGGTCAACGGGATTTTGGCGGTCAGGAAACGACTCCTTTTTCTGTAATCAAATCCAATCCTTTGAGGGATCCCCGTGAGCCACAGCATAAAATTGAGCGACCCATTCAATGATAAATCAATCGCCGTGTCGTAGCGTTCCCGTTTGATCTGGAAAAGGAAATCGCGAATTCGTCGGAGGTGCTGTATTCGGGATTTTTTCGCGCACGCCTCTAATTCGTCACGATTGTAAATGAACACCTTATCGATCCTGGGATTGGCTTGGAGAAGCGGCGCGGTGCGTTCATTCGCCACAAAGCCAATGGAAATCCCGGGCAGGCCTTCTTTGAGCTGAGTGATGAAGGGTGTCGTGAACAAAACATCCCCGATGCCGAAGGGATTGATGATGAGGATCTTTTTTAAAAACACATTAGATTTCTTTTCTTTTTTTTCCTTTAAGTGCGGTCATCACATCGCGGAGTTTTTGGGATTGATCGATTTTACAGACCAACAGTGCGTCGTCCGTATCGACGATGGCCACACCGCTTAAACCCACGGCCGCAATCAACCGGCCATTGCCCTTGATGAGCGTGCCTTGGCAATCAATCACCACATTACGGGGGGAGAAAACATTGCGGTTTTTATCTTTAGGCAGGAGATGATGCAAGGCCTCCCAGCTGCCGACATCGGACCAACCGATTTCACCGGCGGGCACGCATGCCACATGCAGAGATTTTTCCAGCACGCCGTAGTCGATAGAAATTGAAGGCAATTGATTCCAGATCCGGTTGGCCCAGCCCTGGGAATCATTCTTAAGAAACAATGAAAAAACTTCCGGCAGATAATTTTTTAATTCTTCCCGGATGACCGCTGCCTTCCACACAAACATGCCGCTATTCCAGAAATAATCTTTCCTTTTGACATATTGCCGAGCCTTTGCCAAGGGTGGTTTTTCGATGAATTGAACCACTCGCCGGAAAATTCCCCTTCCTTTTTGCTTGCATCGTTCTATTTTGAGATAGCCAAAGCCTGTTTCCGGACGAGACGGAACAATGCCCAAGGTAACGAGGCGATCGGTGGCCGCAAGCTTTACGGCCTCGTCGATTTTCTCCCAAAAAACTTTTGGACGGGCAATCCAGTGATCCGACGGCAAAACCGCCGTGATCGCGTCGCGGTCCTTTCGATAAATCCGCGCGGTCGCCCAGCCGATCGCGGGGGCCGTATTCTTCCCGGAAGTTTCATAGAGAATATTTTGGGCCGGAATGCCAAAAGGCCGGCTCTCTTTTTGCACTAAAGTTTTGTAGCGAATGTTGGTGACCACGATGATATTCGCAGCCGGGATCTTCGCGGCCATTCGCTCCAGGGTCTGCTCATAAAGACTTTTTGAACCAATGATCGAAAGGAATTGTTTGGGCCGATGGCGGCGGCTTTCGGGCCAAAATCTTGTCCCGGAACCGCCGGCGAGGATAACCGCAAAAAAATGATGATGGGTTGGCATTAAAAACCTTTTTCGTTAATCGCAAGGCTACTCGTCTT
Source organism: Candidatus Omnitrophota bacterium (assembly GCA_023247725.1). Classification (GTDB taxonomy): domain Bacteria; phylum Omnitrophota; class Gorgyraeia; order Zapsychrales; family JAHFFX01; genus JAHFFW01. Next base: position 14,568 of record JAHFFW010000026.1, read on the forward strand.
CATTACCGAAACCGATGATGGGGGGTTCCATGTCCTTGTGTCGGGGCCAAAAAGAAAAAAACGGCTTACGGTCGATTTTGACGCTGGCTTTTTGGACCAGTTGCGGACCATGGGAACTTCCGACCTTCACCACAAATTCCGTTTTTCCCAGAGGGGCCTTTGACCTTACGGTAAAAACGGCCTTCCCCTGGGCATTGGTCGTTTCTGAATTCTGTTCGCCCTCCGCCCAAAGGACTGGCACATCATTTTTCAAACGAAATAGGGCTACCGGCACACCGGCGACCTTGCCCTTTTCCCCGACGAGCGAGACCACGATGTCCACCGAATCTTGTCCATCCGCTAAAAGTTCATCTTTCGAGGCGGTCACGGTGGATTTTTCTAGATCAATTGAATTCAGTGCAACCATCCCGATATGCCGCACACGGTTAGCCCCGTGGGCATCGGAAACCTGGACTTCAAAAATATATTCCCCGATTCTGTCCGGGGTGAATTGGATTGACGGCCTCTGCGTTTCGCTCAATTGCACCTTGCTTCCCGACGGGATTTGAATCACATTCCAGTGAAAGGTTAATGGTTCTCGATCAACATCAAAGGACGATTGTGCATCCAGCCAGACCTTTTGCGCCATTTTGACGGGTGGCCACCAACCAGAAGCCGCCGCCTCAGGATGGATATTCACCACGGGCGGATGGTTTGATTCACCCGGGGAGGACAACTGTGGTTGATTCGGCATGCGTTTGACTCGAAGAATAAATTCTTGGCGCTGGGGCTCCGGCGCCCAAATAACCATGTCCGAATAATAGGCCAGGGCAGAAAGTTCTCCGGAGCGGTGCTCGGACTTATATTGAGTGAGATCAAATCCTAATTCTTTAAGAAATCCCTCCATGGCAGAGTTATCCAGCCCGACGGCGGATCCCTTTTCTCCTTCTTGAGCGTTTTTCAATTCTTTTAAACAGGCCCTGATTGTCTTTTTGCTTCCATCCAAATAGGGGGTTACCAGAAACCGGGCATAAGAGCAAAGTCGCGGATCTCGGCTTTGTTTGGCCAGCGTTCGGAAACAATCCGATTTGAAGAACGTCGCCTGTTCTCCTTTGGGAGCAGTCCAATCCGGCGTGAAGGCATCGTCGGAAATCTTCGAACAAATCTCGGGGGCCTGGAAATCCTCCGCGACCTTACGGAAAAATCGATCCCTTTGCGTCGGGAAACTCAAATTTTCCTGGTACACCTCTTTGGGTGTACTTAAGGCCGGGCCCATTTTGGCGGCAAAAAAGGCAGCGATCACCATAACAAAAATAAAGAAAAAATTCAACAGGTAGCCCATGCCAACGCCTCAATCAGGAGGAAGAACGAGCGTCCGCCAACCGGTTGTCTCCAACGGCCAATCCGAAAGCTGGGTTTTGACGCTCGTCAGGATATAATCGGGATTGTCCAAACTCGCCAAAGGGAATTCAATTAATAGAATATCACCTTGACGGGAAAAATGCATATTTTTAACCAAGATGGGGTGCCTTCCATCGAATACCGAAATTTCATCGCCAAATTTAAGATGGAGGCGGATCTTGGGCATCTTGGCAAAATCCTTCCCCTTTTTGTATCCCAGCAAATACAAATTGAGCCCCATCATCTCGGATTCCCAGCGATTGATATGCAGCCGAATCAGCAGGACCGCATTTTGCCGAGCATAGGTTACGTTCTGAATGAGATTGGCGGCCGAAGTTTGTCCGGTTGAATGGCTTTGCAGATTTTGCTTTAGTTCTTCTTCAGGCCAGGGAATCTCCTGACTCTGGTGGCCAAGCACAAGATCCGGCATCCGGGTAAAAAGTTCATTGCGTCGGACAAAAGAAAAAAGATATTTGGGATTGTAGGCATTCTGGCTTTTGAACCGGGCAATGGCCTGTTTTTTTTTCAAAATCTCGTCCGGATTTAATTCCAGGGTCAACCAAGTGAGATCCGTGTGGGCGAGTTTAGGCGGCGGTTCCAAACGCAAGTCTTCATGGGAACCACGGGGGAGCGGCCAGCGAACGATATGAACGACATAGGCCAGGACGTCCGGAGGTGGAATTCGGCCGACCAAATCCCATAAAGCCACCCGAAGAAACAAATAAAAGGCCTGGTGATCGCCGTTGGTGTCAATCGGCAAGGTCACGAAAACCTTGGTGGGCCGGAAATTGAGCAGGATTTTTTTGAGATCATTCAGGATGCTTTCCCCTTGAAAGGGCGCATCGTAAGAAAAGGTGTCTCGATAAGGCACCTTTGTCAAACGCGCCAGCATACTTTTGAAGGGTTTGATCTCGTTCCAATAACGCACAAAAATCGGCAGGGTTCCAAAATCCGGATAACCTAGAAAAATCAACTGATCTCAACTTAGTCCCAAGGACTGCATGGCCTCGACGGTTTCCTGCCGCCGAGTCTGGCCCATGAGGAGCAAACCTTTACGGGTCAGAATGGGATGTTTTTTAAAAACCAAAAAGGCGAGCTCGTTATTCTCCCCGAACGTGAGATAAACAATTCTTAGCGGAATTTTTTCCGCCACAGCTTTTTGGATAATACCAGCGGTGCCAACGGCTTCATCATCGGGATGGGGCGCCAGAATAAGGACGCGGTCCTTTGGACTAAGATTGAAAGGACTAGGGTCCGTGCCGGCACAAACAGTTGAGGGTGACGGGATTCCAATCGTCAGGCCGAATTGAAGAACAAAAATATACTGCAATATTTTTCTTTTATTCTTCAAAGTCGCTGCTTAAGCCGTCTAAAGGTTTTATAACGAATTTTAAAAAGCCGCAGAGGATTCCACCAGTAGCGGAACCGGATGAGGGCATAATCCTGTTGGCTCCGTGGGTGCGTCTTGATGCGCTCTTTCATGACGCCCGGATGAGTGCCAAAATAAACCGGAAACCGTTCCAGATTCCCATACGCATAATCTCCCAAACGTTCTTGACCGGCCAAGGAAGTAAAACCAATCCGCTCGGCATTGATCCGACGCTGGGTCATCACCTCTGCGCTATGAACCCAACCATAATGGTAAACGAAACAGTCGGTATTGATGCGGCGCAGGGGCCTTTTGTCTTTGCGTTCAAACCCATAGGCATCTCCGACGGAAATAATCTGGCCGTTATTGCGGATGACCCGGTCCTGCTTTTGATACCAACCGCTGTCATTGCGGTAACGGAAATAACTTCCAAAAAAATGCAACCAACGGAACCGCAGGGCATCCACATTTTGGTCATTCAAATAACGGGTCATGGCCTTGTGAAGTTTCGGCAGATCATCTTCATGGATCACTTCATCCGATTGCAAATAAAATGCCCAGTCCCCCTGGCATTGGGCCAAGGCCAAATTCGTCTGGTAGCTGAGCACCTCTTTTCCCTGCGCCATATTCCAGTCATTCTGAATGATCTTGATCCGGCTGTCTTTCAAAGAACGAATGAGCTCTAAGGTTTGGTCCTCGGAGTTGCCCACGTTGACAATGAATTCATTGCACAAGGGAAGGATCGAACGGATCGATTCCAGAACCGGATAATTGAATTTGACGGCGTTGCGGGTAATGGTAAAACCGCTGATTTTCATCATTTATTTCCTAAATTCCTCATAAACCCCCAGCGTTTCGCGGGCGGTTTTTTCAAACGAGAATTCTTCGGCCCGTTTTAAGGCCCGGACCTGCAGTTGTTTTTTTAACGCCTCGTTCTTAAGGAGTCCGTCAATCGCCTCGGCAATTGAAATCGGTTGATTGGGATCAGCCAAAATCGCGGCATCCCCAGCCACCTCTGGACAGGAAGAAACATTGGAGGTCACAACCGCCGCCCCGCAGCTGAGCGCCTCGAGGATCGGAAAACCGAATCCTTCGAAGAACGAGGGAAAAATAAAAACCTCGCACAGATTATAAAAATATCGCAATTCCTCATTGCTGACAAATCCCATAAAACGCACATCCTCCTTTAATCCCTCGTCGGCAAGAATGCGGCTGACGTCCTCGCTCATCCACCCGGCGCGGCCAATGACGACCAATGGACCCGAAAAACGACCCTCATGCCGTAACAGCGAGTAGGCCTTCAACAAATTCTGCAGGTTCTTTCGCGGCTCGATCGTTCCGACGAATAATAAAAAAGGCGGGCGAATGCCTTTGAGACTGAGCCAACGCGCGGCGACCTCAGTCTCCTCTTCGTTAAGACGATAAAAATCCTTTCGTTCCACTCCTTGATAAATGAGACGCAGTTTGGCCGGGTCAAAATTGGTCCAGCGCAAGAGATCCTTATAGGTGCTTCGCGAGCAACAGATGATGCGCTCAGCTTTGGCAACCGTTTCTTTGAGCTGCTGTTCCGAGGTCGCGATCGTTTCCTTCGTGTGACCCTGCGCAAAGGCCCTAAAGACAAGATCATGCACGGTCACAATGATTTTAGGCCCCTTGATCCGAAGATCATCGAAACTGGGCGAATGATAAATGTCCGCCTCTCCCACAGTTTTTTCTATGCCAAGATTGAAGGCATCCCATTTGACGGAAAAATTTTTTGCCTTGATTTTGGGAATTTTCCGACGGGTGTCAAAAAATCCCTTTTGCACATACAAAAGATATTCATTGGTGAAATCGATCTGGCTTAGGGAATGCACCAGGTGAAAGGCATAACGCCCGATTCCGGTATGCTCTTTAAGGAGGAACGATCGACAATTGATCGCGATTTTCATTTGTGACCCGGAAAGCTGAAGGGGTCACCAGTCACAAGTCACCCGTCATCTTGCTGTGACTTGTGGCCTGTGACTTGTGATTTTTTTTAGAATAATGCTTTTCTTTCAAAAATCTCTCCACCACCTTCACCACATACTTTAATTCGGGGACTCCCAAGTCCTGGTGCACGCCGATGTGAATGCCGTGATTGGAAAGATATTCCGAATTGGGGAAATCGCCGAGACGATGACCCAAAAAGGCGTAGCTGGGGCATTGCGTCGGTATGGAATAAAACAGATTGCGTGAATCAACTCCGTTGACGTCGAGGAACTGGACAAGCTCATCTTTGGAAAATCCGACGCCCTCTCTCAGAGTGATGGGGAAGGCGTGCGGCCCCAGTTTTTCATAAGCCTCTTCCCGAAACGGCAGAAAGAATTCCGAAAATTTCTCAAAGGCCTTGCACAGATAAAGCATGTTTCGCCGTCGGGTATTCAGGATTTTGTTAAAAATTTTGATCGCCCCGATACCCACCGCCGCTTCCAGCTCGTTCATTTTGGAGGAGAAACCAATCCGCTGATAAATGAAATGACCGACCATGCCGTGATTGCGCAAGGATCGAACCGCCTCATCAATTTTTGGATCATTGGTCGTGAGCATGCCTCCCTCGATGGAGGTGATGATATGGGCTGCATACAGGCTGAATGCCGCGACATTGCCGAAGGTGCCAATGCGCCTTCCTTTATATTCTGCTCCGTGAGCCTCGGCGGCATCTTCAATCACAAACAATTTATGCTTTTTTGCAATGGCGATAATTCGATCCATCTCGGCTGGCTTGCCCATGAGGTGAACCGGCATGATGGCCCGGGTCCGCGGGCCGATGACTTTTTCAATAGCCTGCGGATCAATATTCAACGTTTCTTTCTTCACATCCACAAAGACCGGCGTAAAGCCAGCCTGCAAGACCGCGTTCGCCGTGGCCACGAAGGTAAAAGCCGGAATAATGATTTCATCGCCTCGATGAGCGCCAAAATCATAAAGCGCGGCGCAGGCCAAGGCATTGGCATCCGTGCCACTGGAAACAGCGACCGCGTATTTCACGCCGAAGGTTATGGCAAAACGCTCCTCAAATTCCCGTACCAACCGGCCGTTGGTGACCATTTTTGTCGAGAGCGCGCGGTGAATCAAGCGTTTCGCCTGTGGAGTAATCGAAACAGTCCCAAAGGGGACTTTGTATTTGACTTTTTTGGCAATGTTAACTTCTTTTAACATCAGTAATTTTCCATTATGATCGTTTCTTCTCCATCGCCTTGATGGTTTCTCGATACCGGTCGGGCGTTCCGATATCCATAAAGACTTCCTCGACGATAAACCCATACATCGCCTGCCGGGCCAAAACCGGGAAAAAATCCTTTTCCAAAGAAAACTTTTTCGCTCCCGGCATCAGAGAAAAAATTTCTTTTGAAAAACAGTACGCGCCGGCATTGACCCATCCACCCGAATGTCCGTCTTGACCCGCGGGGCTCTTCATCTTTTCTCGGAATTCCATGATTCGCTCCTCTGGTCCAAGGAGAATGGAACCGTAATCAGCGCGCTCTTTGACCTTACTGATGGCGAGGGTCGCAACGGCCTTTTTTTGCAAATGAAAATGAACAAATTTTCCCCAATCGAGGGGACAAAAGCAATCTCCATTCAACAAAAGAAAAGGATCGCTATGGAACAACCCTTGCGCATTTTTTAAAGCGCCTCCTGTACCTAAAGGTTCTTCTTCTCTCGAGAACTCGATTTTCAAGCCGCCTTTTTTTTGCCGAAAATAATCTTCCACTTCCTGCGCCTTATAACCCGTGCATAGAATGATCCGTTCCAGGCCGAATGCGGCCAATTGCTGAATGAGGATCTCCAGAAATGGATGACCTCCGACGGGAGCCATCACCTTGGGGGTTTCCCCCAGTTCGGGGCGCAACCGCATGCCCAGGCCACCACAGAGGATGGCAACATCGATTTCAAAAGTATTCATGGCCGAGTGACGAAGGACGAGAAATTCAGGACATGTTTGTCTTTACGTCCATCGTCCCTCATCCCTCGTCCTTCGTCGATATAACTATTCACTAATCTTGCCGCTGTTGGGCTGGTAAAAGATGATCTGGCTGCCCAGATCCTCAAAACGAAAGGGAATTTCCAGCAATTTGCGCAGCTTGCGCCGTATGGCCTTCTGATGCGGTGGTTCTGCGAAGATAAGGACAAATCCGCCGCCGCCCGCTCCCAAAAGTTTGCCGCCAATGGCGCCCGCCCTTCTGGCGGCATCATAAATGTCATTGATGAGCGTGGTCGTGATTTTGTCCGAAAGACTGCGTTTGAGTTTCCAACTTTCATGCAGAAGTTTGCCGAACGATTTGAGATTATTCCCATTGAGAATGGCGATGGCCTGCCGGGTCATTTCATACATAATTTTGAGTTCTTTGCGCTTTTTGGGAATGTTTTTGATTTGATGCACGGCAATCTCTGATGCCAGACGGGAAAAACCCGTAAAAAACATCATCAGGTGTCTTTCCAGGAGCCGTTTCTTTTCCCAGGGAATCGTCACTTTGTGAACATGCAAGTGATTATCACCGCCAAATTCGATGTAATTGAGCCCCCCAAAGGCGGCCAGGGCCTGGTCCTGGCATCCGACATTTTCCTTACACATCTCCTGCTCGACATAAATCGCTTCTCTGGCCAATTCCTCTTTACTGATCAGGGCGCCTTTGAGCGCATACAAACTGTTCAAAAGCCCGACGGTAAAAGAAGAGCTCGATCCCAATCCCGTCCGCGCGGGAAGATCACCGTCGTGGTGGATTTCCACGCCTTCCTTGATTTTAAGAAACTTCAGAACCTCGCGCACGGCCGGATGGTCAATGTCGTTAACGCTTTTGACATGTTCCATCTTGGAATAAATAATGCGGCTCTTGTGCTGGAAAAAAGGCGGCAGATATCGGCAGGTGATATAGCAGTATTTGTCAATCGTCGTGGCGAGGACCGCTCCTTTGTGATCATGAAACCAGGCTGGATAATCGGTCCCTCCACCAAAAAAGGAAACGCGAAACGGGGTACGGCTAATGATCATGTGCTAAAAACTTTCTTCAAAATTTTTCGCTTGAGCTGGATTTGCGTGGACCGAAGGGTTTCCTCGGCGGCCTTGGCCCCAAATTTGGTTCGTAATAAATCCAGAAAGCGAGGATTGGTATGGTATTTCATCCAGGCCTTGTCGCGGAATTCCAGGACCTGCTCGGCGGATAGATACTTCGTCGGCAAAGGCTGAGTATCATAGGAATGCTGCGAAAAACCCGCGTAAGTCTCGGGGAGTTTCCACCCTTCTTTGCGGGCCAAACCGTATAAAGGCGAGCCCGGATAGGCCATGGCCGAATAGAAATTGGCCATCTCCGTGCACATCTCCATGGCCAAATCGAGCGTCATCTGCATGGTTTCATAATTGTCTTCCGGCAATCCAAAAATGTAATTGGCCGCAACGTTGATGCCGTGATCACGGATCCGTTGGACGACCGAACGGATATCCACGTCTTCAAAGCGGCCCTTGGTCACGTCTTTACGAACTTTGGTATTGCCGCTTTCAATTCCTAAGGCGAGATAGTTGACGCCGGCTTTCTTGAGCGTCTCCAAAAATTGGGGTTTGACCGTGTCGACCCGCGAATAACACCAGATATTGAATTTGTAACCTCGCTCGATGATCAATTGGCACAGGCGCATAAAATGATTGGCATTCAAAACAAACAGCTCATCGGCGATTTTGATATTCGTGATTCCCTGTCTCGCAAAAAAATCAAACTCCCGAATGATGAATTCCGGATCCCAATAGCGGAACACGGCGCTGCCGTCGGAGAATTCATTTTCCTGGCGGTTGATGATATTGATCATGCAAAACGAGCACTTCATGGGACAGCCGAGGCTCGTGTACAACGCGGCGAACGGCTGACGTTGGCTGCCATTGGGCAGGGCATGCCACAGGGCGGTTCGATATTGTTTGAGTGGGAGCAAATCCCAGGCGACACCGGGAAGCTCGGTCGGCAAATGTTCTTTAGCCACGATTGGCATGGGACCATTCAAAATAACCTGGCCATCCTCACGAAAGCCTAACCCTAAGACCTTGTCCAAATCTTGATCCAAATCGGTCTTAAGCAATTGCGAAATGGTGTAAACCCCTTCATTCTGGCAAACAAAATCTACACAAGGGTGACGCTCCAAAACCTCGCGCGGCAAGGCGGCCACGTGTCCGCCGACGAATAAAATCTTCTGCCGTGGGTTAATTTTTTTGATTTCCTCGGCCAACGCCACGGCCCCTTCCATATTCTGGGAGCTGGCAGAAGGCTGCTGGCCATAAACAACCAAACAGGTCAACCGGGGATTGGCTTCATGGATTTTTTGGGCGGATTCACGGTCGGTCAAATGCAGGGCCTCGCAATCCAAAAAATCGACGCTAAAACCACGCTGGTGGCTGTGGCTCGCGAGCATTCCGGCCCAAATGGGCGGCTCGATGGCGGAAAAATCCTTGCTGAGATCCTGGTAAATCTTGTGGGCGGCGTTGGGATGGACGAAAAAAATGTCGAGTTGTTTCATAAAACAACAGGGGGTTTCTTCATTATTACTCGCAAATCTCCGTACGGTAGATTTTCTAAAGTTTTCCACTCCTTCACGAATGCATGCTCGATATCAACATCCGTTCCGAGTTTACTTGTCCACTGTCCATTGCTAAGTTGTCTCGAAGCATGTATTGTTTGCATAAGCGGATCACCATAAAGTACAATCTTTTCATAGTTTTTTTCAAGATCAAGGTTTTTACAAATTTCAAATCCAAGCGCCTTAAAAGCGTCTACATAAGCCTCAAAAGAATACTTTCTCAAGGCATTTGGGGGCCAATAATAATCTCCCATTGGATCAGGTTCCCACCAATGTAAGCTATCTCCGGCCGCCCAAGCGATACAATTATATTCTGGAGTTGCTGGGCTTGTAACAATAAAACTCATATTAAAAATCAAGATCTTGTTGTTTTGCCCAAACTAACCAATCACGACACATTTCCTTTAATTTACCTCTACTTTTCGGTTGAATTGGATCGGCTCCTGTAATAGCCTTAAGCGCCCAAAGCCAATGGTCCGGTCGATTTTCAATTTCAAAGAACAATAAGGGCAATACCTTTTCTCCCATACCGATTATTTTTTGATAATTTGGATTCATACAAATTTCCAATGTTGTTGAAGCATACTTGACTTCTTGCTTCCATTGAAAGTAAAGATTATAAAACTCTGTAACCAAATTATTATGTCTTGAAACTGGAAAATAGTAATGAGAGGAGATCGACTTGAGTTTTTGAATTGCAGAATGGGATTCTGGGCTCATTCCGAGGTCTTCTTCAAAATATTGTTTTACTCTATCCGAACTAGCAATTCTCATCTGAATAAATCCTTGGCCTTATCTGTCAAACTGTTTATAAATATTTGATTCTTAAAATTTCTCAATTGCTCAAACTTTTCCCACATTAATTCTGAATAAGCGTCCGAAATTTGATTATAAAAAACATCTATATCGAATATTAATGGAAGAAATCCATCTTTTATTTGTTCTATGGTTTCGGTGACTATGCCTTTTGATTGAATCGCATCATTTTCAATTACTAATCTCATAAAAAACTCTGACAATTCGTTTGGAATATTTGAGGCAACCTCTGGAACAGTGAGTATATATTGCTTAAAATCTTCTAAAGGCAAGGGAATTTCTATTTTATTAATATAACGTAATGCAATTCTCTTAACGTTTACAGGCTCAGCAATTTGTCTATATACATTCCAGAGTAGTTTAGCTTGAGAACGAAACTCTTCCCAATTTTTATAAGGTTTTAACCTATTGAAAGTAAAACCATCTAGTCTGACCTGAGCAACACTCAACCCGTCATTTGAATTAAAGAAGAAACCATCTGTGCCCGCTCTTGGAGAAACTACCTCTGGAAGAATGCCAGGCTTGAACTCAAACTTACCTTCCCAAGTAAATCGCTCTTTTTTTACGGGATAATTATCGTTTACTTTGTCTTGAAAACTTGCAAGCGTTTCAAGAGTAGTATCTTTAGGAAGATTGACTCTTATATCTAAGAGAGCTTCTGTAATTGGAGGATTTAGGAAAGATAATGTATTTGCCATTAGCTATTATCATACATTCGCAAATTGATTTCGCTTAATTATTTTATACCCTTTTACAAGTTCCCTGATTCCTTGACTTAAGGAAACCTCCGGCTTAAATCCGGCCTTCTCAATCTTCTCGTTGCTGACGATATAATCGCGCTTGTCCGGGTCTTCGCCGATTTTGGATTCGACAAAATAAAATTCCGGGACCTGTTTGCGGATTTCCTGGCAGAGCTCTAATTTGCTGAGATTGGCGTCACTTAGGCCCACATTATAGGGTTCATTTTTCATCTTGTCAAAATGATTCAGGCTATAAAAAAAGACTTTAGCCACATCGCGGACATGAATGTAGTTGCGTTTAAACTGCGCCTCAAACAAAACCACAAAACGGTCATAAACCGCGCGGTAGGTGAAGTCATTGACGAGCAAATCCAACCGCATGCGCGGGCTCACTCCGAAAGCGGTCGCCAAACGCAGCGTGATCCCCCGTCCTGACTGCAGGATCGCGTCTTCGGCTTGGACCTTTAGCTTTCCATACAGTGAAATCGGGCGCAGGGGTGTTTTTTCCGTGCAGTGTTTGCCTTTCTCTCCAACTCCATAACCGCTATTGGTCGTAGGAAAAATGATCATCTGGTTCTTGCTCGTTAATTCCACGATCATTTTGATGGCATCGAAAAGGATCGTCTGCGCTCCGATGGGATCTTGAGCACACAAGGGTGCGCCGGTCAAACATGCCAGGGGAAAAACGGCATCGGCGTCTTTGAGGTGCCGCGAAACTAATTCCTTATTCCGGGTATCACCCCTCACGACCGAAAATTTTTCATCATGACAGCAGTCCAAGAGCGAAGTCTGATTGTACATGAAATTATCCAGGACAACGACGCTGTGTCCTTGCTGTAAGAGGAAGGGCACCAAAACCGATCCCAGATAACCGGCGCCGCCGGTCACTAGAATTTTCATGAGAACTCCTGGTTTCAAATTATGTAGGACGTGGGACGTTCGCTCCCCCGCCGACTGTCTGACGACAGTCAGACGGCGGGGTCGCTGGGAGGACGTTGGACGTTTATATAGAATGTCTCTCCATTCAAATACACGTCCTACGTCCTAGTGAGCCCGCCGAAGGAGCGAACGGACGTCCCACGTCTCATAATTTATTTTTCTCTTTCGATGTAACAAACCACCGATAAGTCTTCCGAATCCCTTCCTTTAAACTGACTAATGGCCGCCACCCCATTTTCGAAATCTCTTCATTGTCCATCAATTTGCGTCTGGTTCCGTCTGGTTTTGTGCGGTCGAACGCGATTCTTCCTTTGAAACCGCTGACGTCCCGAATCATCTGGGCCAGCTCGCGGATCGACACATCGTAACCGCAGCCAATATTAATCATCTCTTCTTTATCATACTGGTTCATCAAAAAAAGGCTCGCCCGAACAAAATCGTCGGCGTACAAAAATTCCCGACGAGGCTTGCCTGTGCCCCAGACAATGACGGCCTTGTGGCCAACCTTCGCAGCCAAATAAAAGCGTCCGATCAAGGCCCCCATCACATGCGCCGTTTCCGGAGCGACATCACTGCCCGGACCATAGATCGTTGCGGGAACGGCCACGATGGCATTGAACCCGTACTGCCGTCGATAGGCCTGGCAAAGTTTAATGCCGGCGATTTTGGCAATGGAATAGAATTCGCTAGTTTCTTCGAGGGGGCCCGTTAACAAATCCTTTTCCTTAATCGGCTGGCGCGCCTCTTTAGGATAAGCACAGGATCCAGCAAAATACAGGAGTTTCTTGACTCCGTGTTTAAAACTCGTGTGAATGATATTATTCTGGGCTTCCAGGTTTTCGTAGATGAATTCCGCCGGAAATTTTTGATTGGCCGCTATTCCCCCAGATCGAACCGAAGACAAAAAGACATATTCCGGCCGGTGGCGGCGGAAATAGCGGCGCACCTCCGCCTGGCCCAATACGTTGAAACCTTTCGCAGAAGAGGAAATGACTTTTGAAAAACCGTTTTTTTGTAGATAATTGGCCAATGAATTTTCAATGACGTCGCCATGGCCAACGATAAGGATAGGACTTTGCTTATTCATGCCTTTCCTTGCCCTTGCGTGCCAAACATTCTTCTACTTGCAGGGCTAAGGGCGGCAAAGAATCTTGGACAATTCCCCAAACAACATCATAATCGACACCGGAATAATGATGAATTAAACGGTCTCGTTGCTTAGCCATCTTGCTCCAGGGAATATCCTTGTGCTTCGATCTAAAGCTGGCAGAAAGAGATTTTGTCGCCTCCCCAATGATTTCCAAGTTTCTCACAATCGCGTCCTGGGCTTGTGAATTCTGTGAAAACGACGTATAATCCATTCCTTTTGTATACTCAAGAATTTTCTTAATACACGCCTGAATATCCTCTAAAAAATCTTGATCAGTCCTCTTAGACATCAATCATGCTCCGTTTGATGTCCTCCGCTATGCTTTTAACACGAATGCTTTCAATCCCAGCGGGAGTTAGGGCATCCACCTTGCGACCGAGTTTTTTCTCAAGGTAATCGACCATATCAAAGAATTCAAACCCCAACTGTCTCCCCAGTCGGATTACCAGATCCACATCACTTTTTAAAGTGGGATTTCCTCTGGCAAATGATCCAAAGAGAGCTATTTTCTCAATACCGAATTTCTCTTTTAAAAAAGACTGCTCAGCCCGAAGAATGCCCAAAACGTCTTTACGAGTGAGGTTCTTTTTTCGCGCTTGAATCATCGGATACTTATTTCTGATTATAAAAATTCCCGTGCTCGATCAAAAGCGTCGATTTGTTATCGTCCCGCTCCAGCGCCCGTTGATAGGCAGGAAAGATCTCTTCGGGCTCATTAAGCTCGATGACCTCGATAGAGGAAAAGAGTTTGCGGAATCCTTCGGCATAATTCCCGACGTGCTGATGCCCCGGGTGGACCGGGGAATCCGGGCCGGAGGCGACCCGGATGATCACCCGCGGAAGCCATTGCTGAGAACTGATGACCGGAATTTTATCCAGCATGTTCACCATATCAGCCGTGGCCAACAGTAAAAAATTCTGCCGCGGGTAAACGGAAATCGGGATAAACCCGGCGAGGGCAAGACCGATCGTAAACTGCATCTGGAAACTCTCGTTGACCGGCATTTCCAAGGCCCGCTCCGGCGGAATGTCGCGCAGTGTCTGGAACATGAATGTCCCAGGCCCCGCCACGGTCTGCCCCAAAAAGAGCGTCTTGGGCTGCTGGGCCACCCACTCCATCGTGCGTTTGATTTCGTCGAAGTATTTCATGGTTGGGCCAGTAGAGAGGAGAAAGGAGAAAGGAGAGAGTGGTTTATTGCCATTTTTCAATCAGTGAATGGAGCATTGCCCTGATTTCACTTACTTCAAAATCTTCAACAGACTTTATTCTTCCTTCCATCGATCTCTCTACTCTCTACTAAAACTTAATCAACTTCCCCAACCCCGAATGGGGATAGCCATTGACATACTTGAAATAGATGATCTTCTCTTCGAATTTGGTTCCCTTGAACCACGGATCATCGCAGCCCCAGACCTCGCGAGTCTTGGTCATGACGCTTAAACCGTTATCGCAAACCACAAATTTCGCCGGCAGATCAAAGTGCACAGCATATTTGACCGCCTCATGGAAAATCCCGGTTTCCGCGGACATATCCCCACAAAAAATGTAGGCCGTCCCCGGCTTTCCTTGATGTTTGAGTGCCCAGGCCACGCCCGTCGCCGCACCCATGAGACTTCCGGCAATGCCCGAGCAAAGGATCTTGTATTCTGGAAAACACAGAGAAATACTTTTTCCCTCGAGGATGGCCTGTTTGACCATTTCGCGAGGAACCCCTTTGAGCAAGGCCAGCTCGTGGGCATCCCAGTATCCAAAGACGTAGTCATCCGGGCCGATGTTGCGGAAAATTTCGATTAGCTGCTCCTCCCGTCCGGCGCGCAAATGCACGGGAGCGCGGATCGTGCCGGTCGCAAAGATCTCAGCAATCTCTTTTTCAAAACTGACTAAATCTTCTTTGGTGATCTTCACCCGGTGAGCCGGAGGGGTCTTGTTTTGAGTTAACATAAATCTCAGAGGCCGCCTTTAATGCTGCGGCTCTTTAGCCGTCAAAAGAAAAATTTTTTGTTGGATGACGGAAAGTAGTATAGCCAAATCCCCTCGGGAATTCAACAGCTAATCTACAATTCCCATCGGAACAAATCGTGAAGGAAAATTCCGGCATCTCCCGGGAGTAGCCGGTCATATGATAGAAGCCCGGGACCGGCACCCACCCCAGGAGCGGATGGTATTGATTGGTCCGGGGCTCTTTTTTCAGATGCGCAAATCCGGTCCAATAATAATCGAATTGACATCCGCTGAGCTTAAGAATGATTTCGCCAGCTGCCAGACAAATGGCCACACTGAGGATCCATCCAAGGCTATAAAATAAAAATTTTGGGGGAGATGAGTGATCGTCCTGCATCACTGGGACGCGCAGAGATTCTTTAAAAATTATTTTTGAACCAATCGATGGTGACTTTCAAACCCTTCTCGAGAGGGACGAGCGGTTCCCAATTCAATTCTTTCCTGGCCAGAGAGATGTCGGGACGGCGCTGTTTGGGATCGTCGATGGGAAGCGGTTTATAAACGATTCGGCTTTTCGTTCCGGAAGAGGTAATGACCAACTGGGCAAATTCCCGGATGGTGAACTCCTTCGGATTGCCAATGTTGACCGGGCCGGTCATCGACGAAAATAACAGCCGCACGATCCCTTCGATCAAATCGCTGTAGTAACAAAACGATCGCGTCTGGCGGCCCGACCCGTAGACCGTCAGCGGTTCGTTGTGCAGGGCCTGATAGATAAAGTTCGGAACAACCCGCCCGTCCTTAATGCGCATGCGCGGCCCATAGGTATTGAAAATCCGGACAATCTTGATGTCGATCTTATGCATCCGGTGGTAAGCCATGGTGATGGCCTCGGCAAACCGTTTGGCCTCATCGTAAACCCCGCGGGGTCCAATCGGATTGACGTTCCCCCAATAAGTTTCTTTTTGCGGATGGACCAAGGGATCTCCATAAACCTCCGAGGTCGACGCCAAAAGATATCTGGCCTGCTTTTTCTTGGCGAGCCCAAGCGTGTTGTGCGTGCCCAAAGATCCCACCTTGAGCGTCGGAATTGGATACAGCAAATAGTCGACTGGACTCGCCGGGGACGCGAAATGCAGGATATAATGCACCGGACCCGGGATGCGGATTTCCTTGGAGACATTGTGTTCGATGAAACGAAAATTCCGGTCGGACAAAAGATGACCGATATTTTTCGTGTTCCCGGTGATGAGATTATCCACGCACAGCACCCGGTAGCCATCATACAGAAAGCGATCGCACAGATGACTCCCGAGGAAACCCGCGCCTCCGGTGATCAAAACAATCTTTTTTCGTTGGGCCATTTTTTAAAATTCCGCGTTTTATAATTTGAAGAGCTTGGGATCCCGTTTTCCGCGGTAAACATTGCGCACATCGAAAATGCACTTCGCACTGCGCAAGATCACATCATAATCAACCTGGCGATGATCCGTGGCGATGACCACACAGTCATATTGCCCGACGGTTTGCGGATTCAGGTTGATCGAATTCATATTAATCGACATAATCTTCAGGTAAGGAATGATCGGATCAAAATAATCAATTTTGCAGCGGGCTTTTTGTAAAAACTCAATCAATTTGAGGGGCGGGCTTTTGCGCAGATCCCGAACATTTTTTTTGTAGGTCACTCCGCTGATCAGGATCCTTGCGCCGGCCAGTTTTTTCTTTTGCCCGGCGAGGATTTCCTTGATCCGCTCCAGGGCATACTGCGGCATGGCCGAATTGATATCGGCCGAGAGTTTGATGAATTTCGAAGAAAACCCATGATGCCGCGCCTTCCAATAAAGGTACAAGGGATCATCGGGGATGCAGTGGCCTCCCACTCCCAGCCCTGGATAAAAAGGCATAAACCCGAAGGGCTTGGTCTTCGCCGCCTCAATGACTTCCCAGACATCGATCTTCATCTTATGGCACATCATGGCGACTTCATTGGCCCAACCAATGTTGATGATGCGAAAGGTGTTTTCCAAAAGCTTGGTCATCTCGGCGGTTTCAGCGGAAGAAACCGGATGAACCGACGCAATGATCTTCTCATATAACATCCGGGTCAATTCGGTCGAGCGCGGGGATAATCCACCGACGACTTTGGGAATTCGGGTGACATCGTACTGTGGGTTGCCGGGATCGATGCGCTCCGGCGAAAAAGACAGGAAGAAATCTTTTTCCGCCTTTAACCCGCTTTTTTCCAATTCCGGCTTGATGAGCTCCCGAGTCGTTCCCGGATACGTGGTGCTTTCGAGGATAATGAGCGTCCCTTTTTTCAAATATTGTCGGATCGTTCGCACCGCTTGAACGATGTAGGAAATATCCGGCGTGTATTTGCTTTTGAGCGGCGTAGGCACACAGATGATGATGACATCGACATCTTTTAAGGCAGCGAATTCGCTCGAAGCGGACAGATTCCCGCGATCAATGACGGCTTTTAAATCGGAAGAAGGAACATCGAGAATATAGCTGGTGCGGCCATTGAGTTTGGTGACGCGGTCGGTATCCAAGTCGAGCCCGAATACCCTGAAACCTTTCTTGGCAAAATGAAGGGCGAGCGGCAAACCGACGTAGCCCAGACCCACGACGGCGATTTTGGCCCGGCTAGAACGAATTTTTTGCTCGAGGATTTTTGACATACGGCGAATCTCTCTTTGAGGCTCACAGGCAAACACTGGACAACAATTGTAGAGGAGACCAACGGCCTGTACAACTAAATTCTTCACAGACCCATGGCCAATGAGCTTCCCGCCGAAAAACCAAACCTAACGGATTGGAGCCGTTCGCAAGACCGCGGTGAAGATTTAGCCGAAGAACGCGATCCCTTTATCCAACCGCCCGAGCGCGACACACAGTCCCGCCAGAGCTCATTCAGCAGCGCGCCTATCGGCTGTATGAACAGCGCGGTGCGCAACCGGGCAATGATCTAGCGGATTGGTTTGAGGCACAGCGCCAGCTTCGGCAAGAAAAAAGGCAAGAACTCCCGTTGGAGCTAGAAGGTAAAGCATCATCCATCTTTTACCTATAAGAGGATTATGTTTTTCGGTTTGTGGGTCCCTCCAGGTAAACACATTGCCCTCGAGGTCCAAGGCGTTACTCTTGCGCGTTACCTCGGCGGACCAATTTCTTCTCGCCGCGGTGGGTGGGTTGTTGTTTTCGTCTCGAAGTTTTCATGCGGCGTCGAGTTGTTTCTATCGTCCTCCCTTTTTTGTGGACGGATTCTTTTTTTCTATAACAAAAGAAATCTTCGCATTGACTCGGTACTGAGATATCTTGTTATTCTCGACGATAGCTTGAAATTCCTTAACATAAATGGATTGGATGTTCCGGAGGCTTTCACTGGCTTCTTCGAGGGCTTTTTGTGTAGCGTCCTCCCAGCCTTTTTCGGATTGAGACAGGACTTCGATGACTTTAACAATAGACATGGTGTCCTCCTTGAATTCGGATCGTGATCAAACTCACCCTTGTTCATGTTACTTTTGACGACTTAAGCTAAAAGCCCACAAGCTTAAAACTCCGGCAATGAATAGACCTAGCCACGATGCTACCATCGGGATGGACCACGCTGCGTTCCGCGCGGGACCTTTACCAGCAATTTCGGAGAACCTTTACCACTGATTTCGGCTAACCTTTACCAGCAGTTTCGCTGAACCTTTACCACTAGTTTCGCTCACCTTTACCACTC
>JAHFFW010000049.1 GCA_023247725.1 Candidatus Omnitrophota bacterium
TCAACAACTTTATCGCCAGCTGTCTTCGCTTCGCTATCTCTTCTTGGCTTCCATTTGGTCTCATACATATTACGATATCCTACTAAATCAATCGTTGGAAGAGAAAATTTCAATAATACCATCCAAGGGCTAAAAATCAAAAAAAATCCATGCACGAATGGATAAACTAAAAGAAAAATTATCTGTTCCGCCGTTACTTTTCTCAATGCCAGAAGTCAATTTTGCCCCGCGTTCATCTTCAGCTTAATCAGGGCGGAAGAGGACTCGAACCTCCAACCCTTTCGGGATCCCGCCAGCTAAAGATGGGCGAGAGAGGACTTGAACCTCTAAGGGTTTCCCCACATGCTCCTAAGGCATGCGCGTATGCCATTCCGCCACTCGCCCAGGATATAAGAGTATGGCGGGACGCGTATACCAATTCCGTCCCCCGCCCTTCGTTCAAAAAAAAATTAGATTTCGAAAGACGAAGGACGTCCGCTCACGGTGTTCGCTTGGACGTAGGACGTTTACGTCCCACATCCTACGTCCAACAACCTACGTAAAGTGACCCCCCTTTTTTGAACGAAGGACGAGGCACGACTGTTCTCTTACGCTCCCTCGGACGAGTAACGGTGACAACTTAAGACGTCCTTCGTCCCTCATCTCGCGTGACAAGAATTTCCCAAACAAGTAACCCACCCGCGACTCGAACGCCCGGCTTCGTTAAATATTGAACATGTTTAACTTCGCCGGGCCTAGCCTCTGGCACAACCAGACCAAGCCAAACACTCTAAGTATTTGGCGAAGACTGGTGACCCACCCGCGACTCGAACGCGGCACACCTGCCTTAAAAGGGCAGTGCTCTGCCAGATGAGCTAGTGGGTCTTAATGAAACTCGGTCAATTCTTTGTTTTTAGCCTCAAGGATCTGATCGACTTCTTTGATATATTTATCGGTCATTTTTTGAATCAGATCTTGTCCTTTGAAGCTTTCGTCCTCGGGAATTTTCCCTTCCGATTGCAATTTCTTGATTCGGTCATTGGCGTCGCGCCGGATGGTTCGTAACGATACCCTCCCGTTTTCAGCCATGTCTTTGACGACTTTCGCGAGTTCTTGCCGTCGTTCCTTGGACAAAGGCGGAATGGAGAGCCGAACGATCTTTCCGTCATTGAAGGCACTCACGCCCAATTTGGAATTGGCAATGGATTTTTCGATTTCGGGAATGGCCGAAACGTCCCAAGGCTGAATGACAATTGTCTTTGGATCAGGAATGGAAATCGCCGCCATTTGTTTAAGCATGGTCGCGGTTCCATAATAATCCACATGCATTCCTTCAATCAAACCCAAATGGGCTCGTCCGGTTCTGACCTCGGCAAACTCGCGGTTAACGGACTCCATGGCCTTCTTCATTTTGGCTTCGGTCTGCGGCAAAATATCTTTGAGCATATCCTTTTCTCCTATTGCACCAGCGTCCCGATTTTCTCTCCGACAACGGCCTTCTTGATATTGCCGGGCTTGGTCAGATCAAAGACCACAATGGGAACATGGTTATCCATACACATGCTGATGGCGGTCGCATCCATCACCCGGAGATTTTTCTTAAGCACATCAATAAATTTGAGTTTGGCAAAGCGCTTGGCATTCTTGACGATCATGGGATCAGCCGTATAAACTCCGTCAACCTTCGTGGCTTTAAGGATGACGTCGGCTTCGATTTCCATCGCGCGTAAGGCCGCAGCCGTATCCGTCGTAAAATAGGGATTCCCGGTGCCACCGACAAAGATGACAACCCGTCCTTTTTCCAAATGCCGCATGGCCCGACGACGAATGTAAGGTTCGGCCACCTGGTGCATCTCAATGGCGGTCATCACCCGGGTGGGGATATGCAACTGCTCCAATGCATTCTGCAGGGCCAACCCATTCAAAACCGTCGCGAGCATTCCCATATAATCGGCGACCGAACGATCTAACCCAAAACGTTTGGATTCTACCTGTCCGCGAAAAATATTGCCGCCGCCAACGACCAAGGCAATTTTGATTCCCAATTCGTGGACTTCTTTGATCTGAACCGCCAAAGAAGCGCACATTTCGGCGTCAATGCCATGGGTTTGGCGGCCTTGCAGCGCTTCGCCGCTTAACTTGAGCAAAATCCGCTTATAAATAGGTTTCTTAATCATTTTCTCCAACCTTATAACGAATAAAACGGCTGATAAAAATGTTTTCGCCGATTTTTCCGATCAGGCTGTTGAGGTAATCGGCAATCGTTAACTTGGGATCTTTGACAAAGGGCTGTTCCAACAAGCACTGTTCTTTGGGAAAGGTTGCGGGATCAGGGGTTGACTGCAGAACATCGGAAGGGATGTCTTCTCTCTTGAGATAGCGAGGGGCAAGAGCAGCAATATGCATGGCCACGTCTTTGGTGAATTGACAAAAATCTTCACTGCGCGCGACAAAATCCGTCTCGCAATTGACTTCCAACAAGACGCCAATTTTATTGCCCAAATGCACGTAGGATTCGATCCGTCCTTCTTTGGCGATGCGACCGGATTTTTGGGCGGCCATTTCCAATCCTCTTTTGAGCAAAATCTCCCTGGCCTTGGGAAAATCGCCTTTGGCTTCTTCAAAGGCCTTTTTGCATTCAATGATGCCGCAAGAGGTTTCCTCTCGCAGCTTCTTGATTTCATCCATGGATGCTTTCATGGGCTCCTCTATCCTTATTCATCAAAGAACAATTATTCTTTATCTTTCACGCGGGCCTTGACGATCCGCTTTTTGCTTTCTCCCGGAACACTTTCGACAGACTCCTCATATTCTTCTAATTCGACAGCGATCGGTTCGGCCTCGACCACAACCGGAATCTGAGAAATCTGTGCAGGCTCGGGCTGGGGCTCCGGCTCCGGTTTACTGGCAATGGTTTCGCTCGTCATATACTGCTTGCGGCCTTCGGCAATCGTTTCGGCAATCATGATGGCAATCAGGCGTATGGATTTGAGGGCATCATCGTTTCCAGGAATCGGAAAATCAATGAAATCCGGATCACAATTGGTATCGATCAGTCCTACGACGGGAATGTTCAAACGGGCGGCTTCCTTGACCGCGATGTCTTCCTTTTTTGAATCCACCACAAAAATGGCCTGCGGCAATCCGCCCATGGAACGGATACCGTCCAAATCTCGCCGGAGTTTATCTTTTTCTTTGGTCAAACGGGCAACTTCCTTTTTCGTCAACTTTTCAAAGATCCCATTCTCGGCCATTTTTTCGATCGTCTTTAACCGCTCGACGGATTTTTTGACCGTCTGAAAATTGGTCAGTAGCCCTCCCAACCACCGGTTCCTGACATAAAACATTCCGGATTGAGTCGCGGCTTCTTGGATCACCTCTTGGGCCTGTTTCTTTGTGCCGACAAAAAGAATCTTGCCGCCTTTGGCGGTCACTTCATATAAAAAATCCCTGGCTTTGTTCAAATACTCAATCGTCTTTTCCAAATCAATGATATAGATGCCGCTGCGTTCGCCGAAAATGAATTTGCGCATCTTGGGATTCCAGCGTTTGGTTTGATGCCCGAAATGAACCCCGGCCTCCAGCAACTTCTTGATCAATTCATCAGCCATTTTTCCTCCGTTGATTCACTCCGCATGTGACCTCCTTTTATTAATATTAGTTAATAGTTTGGTTTTTAATTGAATTTTTCCGATTGTCCGTGACGAATGGCGTTACACCCGCGAAAGGGTTGAGGGTGAATTCTTTCCGGAATGGAGGTTGTAGTATAACGAATGGGTCTTTTTTTTGCAAGTTTAATTTTAGCTGAAAATGACCCTCCTCCTGCTGGCGCTGCCTTTTCAAATTTTTTTGGAAAGCGACGTAAAGAAATTCAGTGACAAGACTTAGAGACTGGGTCACATACCATTTCAAGGCAGATTTTAGCGGATCAAACCCGTCTGCCGACAGGTAGGCACGATAAGTATTTGGCGAAGTAGGGCATCTGCGCGTGCAATCTTCGATAATCCGCGTTAAAAAGGTTATTTGGCACAGTCTGTTAGAGACGCTGGCATCACATCTGAAATTGTGTTTCGTAAAGACGTTTATACAAATTGCAGGTCTTTAAAAGCTCCTCATGCTGGCCTATCCCTACAATCTGGCCATGATCCAGAACCACGATTTTATCCGCCTTCTTAATCGTGGACAAACGATGAGCAATGCAGATGACGGTGCGGCCTTTCATCAATTCATCGAGGGCTTCTTGCACAAATTTTTCCGACTCGGAATCCAGCTGTGAGGTCGCTTCATCCAGAATCAAGATGGGAGGATTCTTCAAAATCGCGCGGGCAATCGCGATGCGCTGTTTTTCTCCGCCGGAAAGCCGAAAGCCCCGGTCTCCGACCATGGTCAGGTAACCGTTGGGCATTTTTTCAATAAACCCGTGGGCAAAGGCCTTGAAGGCAGCTCTTTTTATTTCCTCTTTCGTGGCTTCTCGATAGCCGTAGGCGATATTCGAATGGACGGTGTCATTAAATAACACCGTTTCTTGGGCGACGATGCCGATTTGACCGCGCAATGACTTCAGTGTCACCTCCTTGAGATTAACCCCATCAACAAGAACAGCCCCTTGGATCGGATCATAGAAACGGGGGATCAGACTGACCAGGGTCGATTTGCCGGTCCCCGTCGGACCCACAATCGCGACTAATTCTCCGCCCTTGATGGTCAGATTGATATTGCGCAAAACCTCGCCGGACTCTTCATCGTAACTAAAAAAAACCTGCTCCATGCGAATTTCCTTTTGGATGATGGGCAAGTCCACCGCTTCGGGTTTTTCCACGACGGTGGGCCTGGCTTCCAAGACCTCATAGATCCTGGCATTCGCCGCCAGGGCTTGCTGAGTGATGATATGAACATTACCCAGCTTCTTGATGGGACTAATGACGTACATAATCGAACCAAAAAATGCGGCAAAAACGCCAAAAGAGATTTTGTGCTCGATCACGGTCTTGCCCAAAAATAAAAAGATGCTGACCCCGAACATGGCGCCGATGATATCGGTCAAGGGAGAAATCAATAACATCCGACGGATCGCCTTCATCTTCAGTTTATAGAAATCCTGGTTCTGCTTGCGGAATCGGCTCACTTCATAAATTTCGTTGCAAAAGGCCTTCACCACCTTCACCCCAGAAATGGTTTCCAACAGCAAACTGTTGATATCCGCCATTTTTTCCTGGGTATTTTTCGAAACTTTTTTTAAGGTCTTGCCAATCTGACGCATGGGCCAGGCAATCACCGGAAACAAAACCAGGATGATCAGCGCCAGCTTAAGATACAAAAAAAGCGCGAAAGCCACGCACATGATGACCATAAAACTCTGACGGATAAGATCAGTCACGCCGTAAGATACGGCATTCTCAATGACCTGAACATCGTTCGTGATCCGGGATATCAATTCTCCGACGCGTTTTTTGCTGAAATATTCCAGGGATAGGCCCTGGATTCTTTCATAGAGCCGCAATCGGACATCCCGCATGATCCTTTGCGAGGCATCGTTCATGAGGTATCCATACCAAAATTCAAAAAAGCCTTTCAAAAGAATAAGGAAGGCCACCGCGCCCGGGGCTATATACAACAGTTTGATCGGTTCCATGACGTTGATTTGATCGACGAAGGATTGGAGGAAGAAGGGGATTTTGCCCGGGAAAATGATTTTATTGTTGGTGAGGATTTTATCGGTGAGGGGAATGAGCAACGACAGCTGGACTCCCTGAAACAGGGTGGAAATGAGCATAAAGACGGTTGCCAAAGCGAGGATGCCATAATGCCCCTTAAGGAACCGCAAAAGTTTCCAATACTCGCGCATAAGTGCGGGGATGTTAGCACAACCGTTGACTTTTGTCGAGGTGTTTGTTATATTCGAGCGTTAAAATATGGGTTCCCCAGCGCCCCAGCCCCCAGCGTCCCATGAAAAAGTCTAACTGGATCCCTGAGGGCTGAGTACCGGAGTCTTCTCTTGAAAAAACTCAACCTCGCCATCATTGGAATCGGCCATTTGGGGTCGCGCCATCTCAAGGTGTTTAAGGAACAGCTGGCCGATCAAGTCAACGTGGTGGGCCTCTGCGATCTCAAACTCGATCGGACCAAAAAGCTGGCCGACCATTATGGCGTTGCGGTCTTTGAGGATTATCGGCAACTGCCGGGACTCGTGGAGGCGGTCAGCATTTGCGTGCCCACGACCGCGCACCACCGGATCGCCAGATACTTTTTGGAACGCCGGATCCATACCTTCATTGAAAAACCCATCACGCTCAATCTCAAGCAAGCCGAAAGTCTCATTGAACTCGCCCAACACCATAAGCTCAAACTGCAGGTCGGGCACGTCGAGCGATTCAATTCGGCCTTTACCGCCGTTTCTGCTCTGATCCAAAATCCCTTATTTATCGAATGCCATCGACTGAACCCCTTCCCCAATCGTTCGCTCGATATCGGGGTCGTCATGGATCTGATGATTCACGACATCGACATCATTCTTGGACTGGTTAAGGTTTCCATCAAAGAAGTCCGGGCGGTGGGTGTCAAGGTCCTGACCGACCGGGAAGATATTGCGAACGCCCGCCTCACCTTTGCCAATGGCTGCGTCTGCAACCTCACGGCCAGCCGCGTTTCCGACGAGGTTATGCGCAAGATCCGGATCTTTCTTCCCGATACGTACATCTCTTTGGATTATGTCAGGCAAGAGGCCTTTCTCTATAAAAAGAATGGCGCGGCCATCACGAAATCCAGCCTTCCCATCGAAAAGGAAGAACCGCTCAAAAAAGAGCTGGAGTCCTTTATTCGCTGCGTGAGAGAAAATCAAACTCCGCTCGTTTCCGGGACCGAAGCCAAAGAAGCGCTCAAGGTCGCCCTCGACATCAATAAACACATATGGAAAAATCCTCTGCTCACCTCATGATCATTGCCGGAGAATCCTCCGGCGATTTGCATGCGGCTTTTTTGGTCAAGGAACTGAAAGGCCTTAAGCCCTCCCTCTCTTTTTCCGGGCTGGGCGGACCGCAAATGGCCGCCTCCGGCGTCGAGATCTTCGCTGATTTGACCAAAAATGCCGTCGTGGGATTTACCGAGGTCGTCAAGCACTACCCCTATTTTCAAAAACTGTTTAAGGAATTTCTGGCTAAAGTGCGGGAACGCAAACCGGCCGCCGTCATCCTGGTTGATTATCCGGGTTTTAATCTGCGGATGGCAGCCCAATTAAAGAAGCTTGGGATCAAGGTGATTTATTACATCAGCCCGCAGGTCTGGGCCTGGAAAGAGAGCCGCGTTCGCGCGATTAAAAAGCTCGTCGATAAAATGATCGTCATCTTTCCTTTTGAAAAGGATTTTTATGCCAGGCACGGGATGGAGGTGGTCTTTGTGGGGCACCCCCTATTTGACGAAATAAAGAGCACTCGCCCGCCGAATGAGTTTTTGACCTACTCTGGTCTTTATTCGGATCGATTCACCATTGGCATTCTCCCCGGCTCCCGGCAAAAGGAAGTCGAACGGCATCTGCCGATCATGCTCGAGGCCGCGAAAATGATGTGCGGGGAATTTGCGCGGTTGCAATTTTTGGTCCTGAGAGCCCCCGTCATCGACATGCTTTTTATGGAAGGCCTCTTTCGGCCCTACACGAAGCTGCCGATTCGCATCACCTCCGATACCTACAACGCGCTCAACGCCTGCCAGATTTGTATGGTGGCCTCGGGAACGGCGACTTTGGAGACCGCACTTTTTGAAAAGCCGCTGGTCGTCGTCTATAAAACATCCTTCTTCACGTATTTTTTGGCCCGCTTGTTTATCAAAATTCCTTACATTGGACTGGTGAATGTGGTTGCCGGCAAAAAGATCGTCCCGGAACTTATTCAAAACGAGGTCAGGCCGGGAAGACTCGTCGAAGAATTGCGTCCCATGTACAGCGACGAAATTCGGATTGCACAAATCAAAGAGGAATTAAAAAAAATGCGCCAGTCTTTAGGCGAACCCGGAGCCAGCCGCCGGGCAGCGCAGGAGGTCATGAAAACATTGGCATTGTAGTCCGCGTTTATTGCTCATGGTTGATTGCTCATTCCCTCCCATTCCCAAAATCCACCAAGTCCTCCTCTTCCACTGGCATAAACCATTTCTGCGCGATGAAGGTGGGAATAACCGCGCTGGCAATGACGACCCCAACCAGAAGCGAATACTGAAGCTGATCGATATACCCGGCCGTTAATCCAAAGACACTCGAGATCGTGCCAAAGGTCAGCCCTGTGCTCATCAAAAGAGTCACGTACATCCTTCCGTTGGGAAGATACTTTCGTGCCAGGAAATAAACGCCTAAGAATTTGAAGATCATTTTTAAGAAGAAAAGAATGACAAAAACTCCGACGGCGGAGGCAATCATGGGTACCGATACCCGCAATCCTCCCACGATAAAAAATATCGGCGTTACCAGGGCATAGGCGACGGTGCGCAGGCGATTGCGAACAATCCGGGTTTCGGAAGTTTCGCTGAAGTGCCTCGACATCATAAGCCCCAGGACAAACGCTGGTAAAACCGCGTGACCATCGCCCAATTTGGCGAAGTACATGAAGACCAGTAACAAGAGGAATACGTATTTGATTTCTGGTTCAATCACCTTATTTTTCAATTCGGGATGTTCGAAGACCCAATGCGAGAATCTCATCGCGAAGAATATCACCGCGATCGAAATAACCACAAACATCAGGGTATAAACGGTGGGCTTAAGAAAAAGTAAACTCAAGGCCAGGGCCGTTCCCATATCCGTAATAAAGGTCGCGGCCATGAGAAGCTTTCCGATTTCGGTTCGGGATAGCCCGGTTTCGACCAACACGGAATACACCACCGCCAAAGACGTCGTTGATAACGCTGTCGCTGCAATCAAGGCGGCGCGCCACTTCCATCCGGCAAAAACATAGGTATATAAAAAAATCCCCACGAACGGAAGCAGAAATGAAAATCCACCGATGAGGAGGCTTTCCTTAAATTTCTTTTTCATTAAGTCCGTGTCAATTTCGCTCCCGGCAAGATAGGTCAAGACAATTCCACCAAAGCCCGCCAGATACATCATCCAGGCAGCTATTTTTAATCCAAAACATCCAGCGGCAATGCCCAATAATATTTCGATGATGGCAACTGAAAGCTTAAGTTTTAAACTCGACTTTGGCAAAATTAGGCGCTGGTGCAAATTTTGAATTAGCTCTTTGAAAAAAATAGCTTCTCGCCGGAAAATACCTTTGTCCACCAAGACAAAGGAGGCAGAGAAGCTATGAA
>JAHFFW010000027.1 GCA_023247725.1 Candidatus Omnitrophota bacterium
GCTCCAAAACTTTAGACGTGTGACAGTTCGTTATGAATATCATGCACAGAACTTTTTAACGTTTGTTCAACTTGGTTGCATCGTAATTTTGCTCAGAAACTATTTATGAGATGAGTTCTACTAAATTATATAATGGTGGCGGCTGATGGCCGCCACCATTATTTCGTGGGAAAATATGTCCCCGCCCTTTTACCAACAGTAAAAGGGCGGGAATGCACGTGTTTAATTTCGCTCATTACTTCCTTTAAAAAGCGCCCTATCCTAGCAAATCCGACTATGGCTGTAAAGGCCCGATCAACCAACGACGGCAATCCACAACCGAATAAAATCCCATGACGGCGCTATGAAGGGGCCGGCCTTTTATGTTATATTACATTTCAATTTCCCATCGTACGGTCAATTTTTGCTTTCCTCGAATCTTTAACGGGATAACCTTTGGCTATTCAAAATAAAGAATCCTCGACGGATCAAAAACGTCCAGCCTCCCCGGACAATGTCTCCATGGCGCTCATCGTTGCGGGGGCTGCCTACCTCTTTTGGACCATCTTTTTAGTTTATAAATATCTTAACTTTGGATTTTACGACTGGGACCTGGCCTTGAGCGCTCAAACCCTGTGGAGTCTTGGTCACGGCTCCATGACTCCATCTCTTATGGGAATGAATTTTTTGGCGAATCATGCGGAGTACATCGCTTTTGTTTTAGCTCCCCTTTATAAAATTCTGCCTTCACCTTTGACGCTGCTGCAATTGAAAGTCTTAACCTTTGTTGGCTCATCGCTCATCTTATATCGATTATCCAGGGAAGCTATCGGTGTTCCGGCGGCGCTTTTGATCATGCTGTTCTATCTTTTGCATCCCTCGACCATCTTTTCTTTGATTTATGAATTCCATTTTGAATCCCTGGCGATCATCTTGCTTTTGTTGATGTTTTATTTTTTCCGGCAAAAACGTCTATGGCCGTTTTACCTCACCATGGTCCTCGCCTCCACGGTCAAGGAAAATATTCCCCCCGTCATCGCGGCCTTTGGGATCTTTGCCTTGTTGAGCCGCGATCGGGACCGGCGCCTTTGGGCCGCGGTTCCCTTGATTTATGGATTGTTCGTCACCTTTGTTTCACTTTTTGTCGTTATCCCGCTCGCGCGCCGCGGCCTCGATTCAGCCAACCAATATCTTTTCCTTTATCAGCATATGGGCAATACACCCAAAGAAATCTTTGCACAGGCGCTCAATCCCATCCGTATTTATGAAATCCTCAGCCAAAAAAAGAATCTGGAATTTGTCGTCGATGTATTTGCACCTCTGGGGTATGCGCCTTTCTTGAGTCCTATTCATTTGTTGATTTCCTTGCCGATCCTATTGCAGGTCTTCCTGAGCTCAAAATCCTCGCACTTCCATAACATCTATTACCATTTTGCCTCGACGGCTGTACCGTTTGTCTTCCTGGCATTTATTTATACTCTTCGCTCCATCCAAATGAAGATCCGTCCGTGGCTGTTTGGTCTTCTGTTGTTGGTCCTTAGTTTTAACTTCGCCGTCAGTTTGAGGCGCCATGCCGGCCATATCAAAGGCCTTTGTCTGGAATTGATCCGGCCCGAAAATAAACTTCGTCGTGAAATGATCCGGAAAATTCCTCCCGATGCGGGGGTTTTGACGTCCTTAGAATATGACGATCCTTTGGTGAATCGCCGAGGTCTTTACTCCATTCTCAATGTGGCCAGAGGAATGAATGGTCTTTCGGGAAAACCCTGGAGGTTTCCTTCCGATTTGACTTATGCCATGATCGACCTAGAGGATGATTTCCTAGACGGAGAAATGCGAAAGAACCACCAGCGGATTGTCGACTTCTTTGACCAGCATGACTGGACGATCTTGGAAGCCATGGACACGCATGTTCTTCTGACTCTCCTGCCAAATCCTAAGGGGCCGCGATTCCGGGACATTGTTCGACACAGCGCTCAACCGTTGCTGAAAGAACAATCGCAAAATGACATCCGTATTGGTGCAAAATTGCAATTGCTCAAAATTGAAATGCCCGAGGACATGGCTTGTTGGAAAGAACGGATTCCACTTCGGATTCACTGGAAGGCCTTAGCAGACATCCAGACCGATATTGACATGGTCTTTAATGTTCTGGCCAATAACCAAGAAGTGTATTCGATGAAAAGACGCATCGGTTATACCCTGCATCCAACATCCACCTGGCGTCATGGAGAATACATCACGGAAGAATACTGGCTCCCGATCCCGAATTTAAAAGCCGCAGACTACACGATCAACCTCGTGTTCCGCAATCTGGAAAAAGATGACGTTATCCCCATTGAAATCCTTCATCGGGAGGAAGCCCCGCTGCGGGGCAATGTACTGACGAATGTTTTGCAGTTTACCGTCGAGTGATGAACAGACCACAAATACCTTCATTCATCCATAACTGGCGAAAAGGACAAAATGCCTTTGATTGGGCTGCCTTGGCGCTCGCCGGTTGCTTTTTTGCGCTTTGGGCAGGGATTCTCAGTTACAAATATTTCTCCCTCGGATATTATGATTGGGATTTGGCCTTGTACTCGCAGGCCCTATGGAACCTTTGCCATGGAAGATTTTATTCCTCTTTGTTCGACATGAATTTCCTGGGCAACCATGCCGAATATATCAGTTTCCTGTTGGTTCCCATCTATACGATCTTTCAACATCCTCTCACCCTGATCTACCTCAAGGTCCTTTCCTTCTCGATCGGCGGATATATCCTCTATCATCTCGCCAGGCAAATTTGCTCTCCGGTCTTGAGTCTGATCGTTATGATTCTTTATCTGACCTTCCCGGCGAATTCCTATACCCTTTTCTATGAATTTCATATCGAAAGCCTGAATGTGGCCTTCCTCTTTCTTCTTTTCTATTTTTTCAAAAGGGAGAAACTGCTTCCGTTCTATGGGACGGCCTTGCTCACGGCCCTGATCAAAGAGAATATGCCTCCGATCATCGCGGCGTTTGGTATTTATGCGCTATTCACCAGAAGGAATAAAATCCGCTGGGGCCTCATCCCCATCATCACGAGCGTTGGCCTGTTTTATTTCTCCATGTTCATCATCACTCCCAAGCTGAGGTCCCTGGAAGGGCTTCATTCCCCCAATCAATATCTGACTTTTTATGCCACTTTAGGAGAAGGTCCCTTCGAGATCATGAAGGCCTTTGTGTTTCACCCCCAACGGATTTTTCATCTGCTGTTCGATGAAGAACGGCTCAATTATCTCAAAGAATTTTTGCAACCATTGGCGTTCACTCCCCTTTTAAGTCCCCAAATCCTTTTTTTGGCCCTGCCGGTCCTTTTGCAGCAGCTTCTCAGTTCCGCCTTCCAGTCGCATACAATTTTTTATCATTATGCCGCCACCTTGGTTCCATTTTTCTTTCTTGCGGCCCTGCAGACTCTTCATCGCCTCAAGAAAGATTCAAGAATCTTTCTCTTGGCCTTCATCGCGGTTGTCCTGTGTGCCTTAAGTAATATCGTTATGTACAAAGACAGCCTTTTAAAACGGTATGCCTACATCCAGAATCCTTTGAGATCGATTGAATGGAAGATGATCAAACAAATTCCTGTGCAAGCCGGGACGATCGCTTCTTTAAATTTTTTAAGTCCGTTGTCGCATAAACAATCCCTGCATTCATTTCTTGGTTTCATCAATGGTTACCATGCCATATCGGGAAAACCTTTTAAACTGTCCGACGATATATCCTATGCCTTAATTGACTTTTCTGACAATTGGATCACGAATAAAATCATTTATGATCAAGACCAACAGGCCATTGCCAGAATGCAGGCCTTTTTAAACTTGGGATGGAGGATTCGGGCCATTGCCGGGACGACGGTTCTTTTAGAGAGAAGTCCATCGCCTGATTTCAATCTGGTCGAACGGTCGCAAACACCCATGGAACTGCCCCCCGCGGGCCTTCCCCCCATTGTCATTAACAAAAATCTCGAATTTTTGGCTTGCCGCATTGGCAAACCCATCTCTCCTTATGGAGACACTCTCGTGCCGTTGACTTTTTACTGGAAATCCGATTCGTCCTCTCTTCCAACCTATGGGTTACAGATCGTCTTAAAGAAAAATGGCCAAGAAGTTCTTGCTGCTTCCAAGCTCATTGGATATAGTTTTTCTCCCACGATCATGTGGCACGCCGGGGAATACATTAAAGAAACATATTATTTATGCCCCGGCGAACTCGCCGAAGGCCCCTACGAGGTGGAATTGATGTTTGTCCAATACATTCATCAGGCCAGTTACTTTGTCAATTGTCCCTTAATGGAGTCGGCGTTGGATTGTAAGGAAGGAAGAATCAAGCTGGGCTCGGTTGTTCTGTCAAGATAATTAGCCGGATCACCTGAAATCTACTTTCACTTTACTTACTTGAGAAGTGTCCTGGCCATGCTAAGATTGTTCCGTCTTCAAGGTCTGAAGAGCTGTTGGCCATTTGTTTATTCATCACCCCCATGATCGTCTATGATTAAAAAATTTATTTTTATCGCCGAGCTTCTCAGGGTCAAACAGTGGGTGAAAAACGCCTTTATCTTATTCCCGATCATTTTTTCGGGAAACCTTAAGGATCTTGCTCTTCTTAAAACGGTTTTGATCACGTTCTGGGGCTTTTGCTTGACCGCCAGCAGTGTTTACGTCCTGAACGATTTTATCGACAGTGAAAAGGACCGGCTGCATCCGAAAAAATCCCTGCGTCCGTTAGTTCAGAATAAATTTCCTTACCAAACAATCGTGAGCATTATCCTGAGCTTGATGATCTGCGGATTGCTTCTTTGTTTATGGGCAAATCCGTTTATCTTATTTATGGCGGTTGTTTATTTGGCTGTTCACCTGACGTACAATTTTTTTACCAAACACATTGTGATTTTGGATGTCATTTTTGTGGCGGTTGGTTTCCAGATCCGTATCTGGGCCGGCGCTTATGCCGCCAATGTCCTTCCTTCGGCCTGGCTCCAATTGTGCGTGTTTCTCTTAGCGCTGTTCTTGGGATTTAATAAACGTCGGCACGAACTGGAATCTTTGGGCCTAACGGCGTCGTTGCATCGTCGGGTTTTGTCGCACTATACGACCTACCTTTTAGATCAGCTGATTATCATCAGTTCGACCTTAGCGATTGTTTTTTATGGACTTTATACCATTTCGCCCGATATCCAAGCCCGGGTAGGGAATCACAATATGGTTTATTCCGTGGTCTTTGTGATTTACGGGATGTTCCGCTATCTGTATCTGGTGCACGTGAAAAAAATTGGCGACGACCCAGGCGAAGTCCTCATTCAAGACAAACCGCTCATCGTCAATGTCCTTCTGTGGGTAGTTTTTATCGTTTTCGTGTTATACAAGTAATTTTTCGCTACGGCCGCCTGCCTTCGTATGGACAAAATCACCCTCATTCGAGAATACCTGCACCGACTGGGAATCGACCTCATCCGTTACCATCCGGAAGTCCATCCGCTGGCACGCCGGATGCGCCTGTTGGCGAAACACCGGATCGATATGGTCTTTGATGTCGGCGCCAACACCGGCCAGTTTGCGCGGGAAATCCGTACTCATGGCTACCATGGTCCCATCGTTTCCTTTGAACCGATGACCGAGGCCTTCAGGATCCTGTCGGAACGCTTCCGGCCTGACCCGCTTTGGAAAGGTGAAAACTTCGCGCTCGGCGAGACCGAGGGCCAGGCCCGGATCCATATCTCGCAAAATTCGTTCAGCAGTTCCATCCTGGACATTCTGCCTTCCCATGTGCGCAGCGCCCCGGCGTCCTCGTGTTCGGGTCAGGAGACGATCAATGTCCGGACACTGGATTCGGTGATCAGTGGTTACAGCCCAAAAAAGTTTTATGTTAAAATTGATACCCAGGGATTTGAAGACCGGGTTCTCAACGGCGCCCAACAATGTTTGCACCGGATCGTCGGGATCCAGATCGAGATGTCCTTCGTTCCTCTGTATGAAGGGCAGGTCTTATTCCTGGATTTATTCAAACGGCTCACCAACAACGGTTTTACCTTGATGGCGCTGGAGCCGGGCTTTGCCGATCCCGGCACCGACCAGCTGCTGCAGGCCGACGGGATCTTCTATAGAAGCCCATAGTTTTCGTTGGACTTCCGGCCAACACCATCGTCTTTGTAATCCTTATGAAAATTTTATATGACCACCAGATCTTCGCTATTCAGGAATATGGAGGCGTTTCACGATACTTCTTGGAATTAATCATCCATCTGAAGAAGCTGGCTGGCCTGGATTGCATCCTGCCATTGAAATTCTCTAACAATTTCTTCATCAGGAATTCAAATCTCGTTAAAACTGAGGCATTTCTTCCGCGATGGTGTTTCCCCGGAAAATCATTCCTCACACACACTATCAATATTCCCAACATGCTTAGTCATTTTAAAAAAGGGGATTATGATCTTTTCCACCCCACTTACTACAGTCCATACTTCTTAAAAGCATTAGATCGGAAACCATTCGTTCTGACCATCTACGACATGATCCATGAAAGATACTCTTCATTCTTTTCCCGTACCGACTCAATGGTGGCTAACAAAAAACTCTTGGCCCAAAAGGCAACCAAAATCATTGCTATTTCTGAGAGCACAAAGAAAGATATAATTGATTTTTACAAATTCAATCCCCAAAAGATTGAGGTGATCCATTTAGCAACTTCCCTAAGGCCGCATAATGACCTTACCGGCCAGAAGAAATTGCCACAAAGATATATCCTCTTTGTTGGATTAAGGCATTTGTATAAAAATTTTGAGATGTTTCTAAAGGCGATCGGTCCGATTTTTAAGGAAGACCAAATCTTGCATCTAATTTGCGCTGGCGGAGGGGGCTTTTCAAAGAAAGAAAATGCGTTGATGGACGAGTTGGGAATTAAGGATAAAGTTATTTCTTTTATGAAAGCCGCCGATACTGATCTGGCTCACCTTTACCAAAATGCCGCGGTCTTTGTTTTTCCTTCCTTATACGAAGGCTTTGGAATCCCGGTCCTTGAGGCTTTTGCGTGCGGATGCCCAACGGCATTAAGCGATTCCAGTTCTTTACCCGAGGTGGGAGGCTCTGCTGCGATTTATTTCAATCCCCATGATCCGGTATCGATCCGCAATGCGGTTGAAAAAATAATTTATGATGAGGCCCTCCGGTCTCAATTACGATTGAAGGGATATGAGCAGTTAAAGAAGTTTTCATGGGAAGCCACTGCCTGTAAAACCCGCGATCTGTATTGGGGCATTTTATGAAAAAAGCGCTCATTACAGGGATTACGAGTCAAGATGGGGCATACCTCAGTGAATTCTTGTTAAAAAAAGATTATGAGATTCTCGGCTTAGGTCGTGACTGCAGAAATCTGAGAGGATTAAATTACCTAAATATTGCGTCAAGAGTCATGGTTGAAGAATGCGACCTGTTAGATAAAACGCGCATTACTAAGATTTTTGAGAAATTCAAACCGGACGAAATTTATAATTTAGCCGCGCAAAGTTCAGTCGGGCAATCCTTCGCCAATCCCAGCGCAACCATTCTCTTTAATCTGACATCCGTTTTGAATCTGCTGGAATGTGTAAAATCCTTTGATAAAAGAATTAAATTTTATCAGGCTTCCAGCAGTGAAATGTTCGGGAAGGCGTCCCACCTCCCCATAACGGAAGAAACGGCTATGCACCCCTTGAGTCCTTACGGCATATCGAAAGCTGCCGCCCATTGGACAACCATTCATTTTCGGGAAGCCTTTGGTTTAAAAGCTTATACTGGAATCCTATTTAACCACGAATCTTTTCTCAGAAAAGAAAACTTCTTTATTAAAAAACTTCTGAGAGAATGCCTCGAATTGTCTCATGGTGAACGCAATTACATTACCTTAGGCAATATTGACATCCGCCGCGATTTCGGATTCGCGCTCGAATATATTAAAGCCATGTGGCTCATCGTACAATCACCCGAACCGGATGATTACATTATTTGCTCGGGCATGTCCATTTCCTTAAGGTCCATTGTAGAATACGTATTTAACAAGTTGCACATTTCATTAGATAAATTGGTGATTGATAAAGGACTGTTTCGACCGGCCGAAATCAAGGATATCTATGGAGACAATTCCAAAGCTAAAAATAAATTAGGCTGGAAGTATGAACTGGATTTCTATCAAGTCATAGATATCCTAATCGCTGAAGAACAAAAAAACATTTCAATGACAAAATCAACGTCAAAATCATAAACAGCATGCTAAACAATCAAGTCATTGCGAAATATTTCTTTAATACTTCCTGGCTGGGGCTGGAAAAATTGGTCCGAATCGGCCTATCGATCATTATCGGTGCGCTCGTCGCCCGATATCTCGGCCCGGAACAATTTGGCATGCTCAATTTTGCGATCGCAATGGTATTACTTTTCTCCACATTGTCAACCTTAGGCTTGGAAGGCATCATAGTTCGGGAACTCGTCCAATTTCCATCTCAAACGGAAAGAATACTTGGGACAGGGCTGGTATTGCGATTGATAGGATTTCTGCTTGCTGCTACCGGTGTCCTGTGGGTGACGCGGGTGTTGGGACTCAATTCCCTGTTAACGTCACTGATCTTGGTCTTGGCCGCAGGTTATTTTTTCCAGTCCTTTCAAGTGTTCGATTATTATTTTCAGGCTCACGTCTTAGCCCGATATTCCTCTTACTCTCAACTTTTGTCACTCATATTCACATCCGCGGCCAAGATAGGCCTCATTTTGCTAAATGCCCCGCTCATTTGGTTTGGGGTCGTGACACTTTCGGAAAGCATTCTGATTGCGTCTTTTTTTTTCCTTTTCTTCTGGTTCATGGAGAAACGAGTCTGTCTTCGTTTCGATTCTTCTCTGGCCAAGAAATTTCTAAAGAACTCCTGGCCACTGATCTTCTCGGGAGCATTTGTATCGATTTACATACGGATCGACCAAATCATGATCAACGAAATGGTTTCTTCTTCAGCAGTAGGCTACTATTCGGCGGCGGTGAGTATCTGTGAGATCCTGTATTTTTTCCCCATGATCATTAATACCTCTCTTTTCCCGGCCATCATTCAATCTCAGCAAAGTGATAAGAATCATTACCGAAACCGACAGCAATCTCTTTATTATCTCCTAATTCTTTTTTCACTGGGAACCATTCTCTTTTTCCTCTTTTTTAGCAAACCCGTTGTCTACCTTCTGTTCGGCCATAATTATCATTCGGCGGCCGATGTACTAAGAATTTATATCTGGACATCCCTCTTCGTTGGATTTGGAGTCACCAGCGAACGGACGTTGTTGGTGGAGAATCTTCAACATATTTCTCTATTGAGAACGCTCTTGGGCGGAGCCACGAATGTCATTTTGAATCTCTTATTCATTCCACGCTGGGGAATCGTGGGAGCGGCATGGGCTACCGTAATCGCGCAGGCCGTAGCCTGTTATTTAAGCCTGGCCTTATTCAAAGAAACACGGGAGACCTTTATCCTGATGTCTGAATCGCTCAATCCGTTTCATTTCGTAAAAAAATTCCGAAACCTCCCTAAGCTGATAGCCTAAACAGTCATGAGCAAAAGAGATTTCAGAATATACTGGTCGGAAAAAATATATAAAGCATATGCCTCTGTTTTCTCGAGGCCGCAATTCTCTGGCTTCAATAGGATTTTATTTCATCTTGGTTTAAGAGGCCTGGGAGTCCTTAACTATCAGAATTTTAATATCAGCGGGGAATATGATTTTCTTCTACGATTTCTTAAGAGCTGTCATTCAGCCATCGTCATTGATATTGGTGCCAACGAAGGAAAGTACGCCTCGACGGTCAAAATACTCAATAAAGCTGTGGAGGTGTATGCCTTTGAGCCCCATCCTAGAATCTTCAAGAAATTGGAAGAAAGTGCCGCTCGACTTCAGTTTCACGCATTCAACTACGCCTTACATGAACAGACTGGAAAATCGTTTCTTTTCGATTATTTGGAGCAACCGGAAGGTTCGGAGCATTCGAGCATGAATCCCTCGGCCTTTCAAGAGTTCTATCATAAGAAATCCACCCGATATGAAATTATTACTTCAATGTTGGATCATTTTATTGAAGAGAAAAAAATAAAGACCTTAGACCTGGTTAAAATCGATGCGGAGGGCCAGGAATTGGCTATTTTGCGGGGCGCGCGCCAAGCCCTTCGTCAGAATTCCATCAAGGTGATCCAATTTGAATTCAACTATCTGAATGTCTTCAACGGAGAATTTATGAAATCTTTCCATGATTTGTTGCCTGATTTCCATTTCTTCCGGATCTTATCCCACGGACTGCTGGATTTGAAAGATTATGATCCGTTAGAATGGGAAATCTTCGCATTTCAGAATATCGTTGCGGTTCATCGTCAGGAACTGGCAAACTTTACTCAAAAATTCAAATAGTTAATTTTATGCAAGTACAACCGCTTGATTCCATGCCCGATGCTAATCGGCAATCCTTTTCAACACCAGTCTTGTTGATCATGTTTAACCGTCCCGAGACGACAGCCAGGGTATTTCAAGCAATCCGTCAAGCCAGGCCAAAACAATTGTTTATAGCAGCCGACGGGCCTCGACCGGAAGTCTCTGAGGACGTTAACAATTGCGCCCGCGCTCGCGAAATCGTGAAGACAATCGACTGGGATTGTGATGTGCAAACGCTTTTTAACGAAAAGAATGAGGGATGCCGGATCGCCCCCGGCAAAGCGATCACCTGGTTCTTTGACCATACTGAAGAAGGGATCATTCTGGAAGACGACTGCGTCCCCCACCCGACATTCTTTCCATACTGCCAGGAATTGTTGCACCAGTATCGTAACGATCAACGGATTATGATGATCTCCGGTGACAATTTTCAATTTGGCCAGAACCAAACCGAATACAGTTATTATTTTTCAGAATATCCGCACATCTGGGGCTGGGCGACCTGGAGGAGGGCTTGGAGGTTTTACGATGTCCACATGCAGCTTTGGCCGGAAATCGTCAATAAACAATGGCTGGCCAGCATGGTCGATTCGCAGGAACTTTCATACTGGCGATACATATTCGAGGAAACCTACCAAGGCAGAATTAACACCTGGGATTATCAGTGGGTTTTTTCCTGTTGGCTACAGAATGGCTTGACCATTCTGCCGCAGCTCAATCTTGTTTCCAACATTGGCTTCGGAGATGAGGCCATTCATACCCGAGATAAATCGAAATTAGCGAATATTCCTGTGCAAGGACTGAGTTTCCCATTAAAACATCCCTCTTACATCCTTAGAAATATGAACGCTGATCGAAAGACACGAAAATTATTTGGACTTGATAGCTGCTTGCCGGGAATACTGAGAAAAATCTGGAGACGATCGTGAACTGCAAAATTTGTCAAAAACCCACATCTTCATTTGCCAACGCTAAGATTCGATCTCAATACCAGGTCGCTTATTTTCGTTGCGCTCACTGCGGATTTATCCAGACTGAAGATCCGTATTGGTTGGCAGAAGCGTACCAAGAAGCTATCAATCAGAGCGACACCGGGCTTTTGCAGCGCAATATCCTCATGGCCAACATCACGGGTCTGATCATCCGGTTTCTCATCAAAGAACGTGGAAATTTTATCGATTATGGATCCGGATATGGACTTTTCGTGCGGCTCATGAGAGATAAAGGATTCTCGTTTCGTTGGTTTGATACGTACTGCCAGAATATTTTTGCGCGAGGGTTTGAACATCATCAAGGCCTGGTCCCTTATCATCTATTAACCGCATTTGAAGTGATGGAGCACCTGGTGGATCCACTCCAAGAAATTCCAAAAATGCTCAAATTATCTCCCAATATCCTTTTCTCCACGCTACTTCTTCCGTCGCCGGTTCCTGCGCCACAGGAATGGTGGTATTACGGCCTTGAGCATGGCCAACATATTTCCTTTTACACCCGTGCCTCATTGGAGGTGATCGCCTCTCATTTCGGATTATATCTGTATTCCAATCCACTCAATCGCCAAATTCATCTTCTTTCGGAAAAAAAGTGTTCCCCGTTTTTATTTTCTATTTTATCAAATTTAACATTGAGTTCACTGTTTCAAGCCTTTATCCCGTCCCATCCCTTAGACCGACCATTTTAAGAATTACGCCCGAGATTTTTATATTCCGCCTTCACTATAATCTCTTTAACCAGACGAAGCATGTTCCCGATGTTCCTGGCGAAGTCTTAAAATCCTTTGCAGCCAGAAATAACTCACGGTTAAAAACGGCAAGACCAATTTCCACAAGAATTTTTCGAAATAAAGCTTCGATCGTAACAACGAAGCCTGTACCCAAAAAAAATGGAAATTTTTTAAATCCAAACAGGCTAACCAGAAGTCCTTGCGCGAAACAACCGGCGCAATCTCCTGGACATTACTTTCCGTCATTTCCCCGTCCATGGGAAATCGGCCATAGACCTCCGCTTCACTAACACTTGGGCGAGAAATAAACTGGTCAAGCAATCGTTCTAAAACTGGAAAGCAATATTCCTCTCGGAACGTTTCGCTGGGACAATGGGCAAGGAACTTCTGACAAAAATGCAATATACTTTCCTGTTGAATTTGAATGCCCCAATCAACGACGGGCTGATTGACGGGGCTTTCCAGAATTGGATAAAATTGGTTCGCTTTTTTGCCAAAGCCGATTGTTCGGCCTTCCTCGGATGCGGCAAAGGCCTCGTAAAGATGATTGTTGCGAAGCTGAAACCGCCGCGAGCTCGAGGATAAATCAAAAAGAAAGGCCTGCAAGGTGTCACCCGCACATTTCTCGACGGCCTCGGTCAACCCAAAATAAAATCCGGTTATGCCCTTTTTCGGTTGACATCCTGCCTTCTGCAAGATTTTATTTAAGGCGACCTGTTGATTGCCCCTCCAACCAATATCCACCAACCCATAACATTCCTCTTTGAGTAATCCCTCCTGCCTAAAATATCCTACGGTATTTTCAAAATCTTCTTTGGACCGCTGTTGAAACCAGCATTGAAAAATCTCCGAACGTAAACAATCCTTTAAGCGACTTTTTTCTTCGTTATTCAAGGTTCGATCGAAATCATTCTTGGCAAAGCGAAACTGATTGAGGATTTCATTCATATCCTCCGGTGAAAGCCCCAGTCGCTTGCAGATCGAACGAATCGAAACCCTATACCACCAATCGGACATGACCCAGTCCATTTCCTTTTGGCCAAATTCTCTAATTGACGGAATCAGCCAGGCCTGGCGTGAACCATACAAATACTTAAACTCCGTATTGGTCGGATAACGTTCGACAATAAGACGGGCAATCTGAATCAGGACCTGTCCATCCCGGGCAAGAAAATACAAGGTTTTTATTTTCTCTTGGGCGGCCATTCTTATTACCCACCAGATAAAAAAGAAAAAAGTTGGGCCAATCAAATCAGCGCCGGTATCCCAAATCGTTCGACTTTGCTGATCTGCATAATGACGAGACAAGCGCGTCACTCGACAAATCCCGGCCCAAAGGCCTCGATCATCTCGAGGAAGACAACGACTTTGGAGGATCGCCTCTTCATAACCGGTCATTGGCAAAGGGGGAATGCTGTTCATAAGTAACGCAAATATTTCATAGACCTTGCGAATTTCTTCAAATGATAAAAGCGCAGCTTTTCTTTCACCTCGGCATCGGTCAATCCGTAAATTCGTATTCCCATTTTAAAAGGAACATAGAGATCGCTGTGCACATCATCACCGCAATGACACAACTCATGGGGCTGACAGCGTTCTTCTTTTAAAATGTGATGAAACAATTCTCCGCTGTGTTTTTTTAAACCCAGGGCATTCGATATATAAATCTTATGGGAGTCAACGTCATAACCACTGACTTGACCCCGCGGGGAGTTTTTATCGTCGGGGGTCACAAAACTCCCCGACCCCTCACAGACTTTGCTGAGCATGGATTCGATTAAAGAAGCCGGAAGATAGGTGTCGGAAGTGAAAATGACGCGTCTGCCATTTTGTTTTAAACCTCTAATTTCATTCCACGTCCAAGCAATGGGGCAAATGCTCTGGTATTCCAAATCTTTTTCGAGATTCATCAATTGGATGACCTGGTTGGTGTCTAGACCGCAGATGGCTTTTAACCGTCGATAAATATCTTCCAGCGCAATTTCCGAACGTTTTTGCCGCAGGGCCTGGATTCGGGCGCGGAGCTCAGCCTTCACGCGGCAGCGCCAGAAGTCCTCGATCAAGAAGGCGGGGAATTCTGAGGTCCGATTTCGTAACCCGCGTTGCATTAAAAAAAACAAATCCGTCGGGCGGGCGACCCACCGGGTGATGGCCGTGTCAAAGATATCGAAGGAAAAGACCCTTATTTCGTCAAGATTCATCGTTCCAAGCCCGCCAAAATCGTTTTGGGCAGAAAACTGTTAAAATGTTCCCTCGAATTGCAGACAAAATAATCCGCATAACCCGGATTTTTAAGTCCTTCATTCAGTAATTTTTCCAAGGCGGTAATACAAGAATCCGCATCGCCAGCAACCGCCACCCCTCCTAGGTTAAACCGTTTGACGCGGCTTTCCAGGAGTCCGCCAGCGCTGACCAAAACGGGTTTTCGGAACAAAGAAGTTTTCGTTAACAAATTACTACTGTACGGAGGAAATTCTTCGTAGACGGCAAAAATCACATCACTGATCATGATGAGGGCATTAAATTCGGCCTCAGCGGAAATTTTTTGCAGATGAAAGAAGGCATTGTCATCCTCATACCCTTTGATCGCGGCGTTGAGCCGATCCATCTCTTGCTTCGATGTCCAGAAATTATTGGCCGAACCACAAACTAGAAAAAACCAATCCTTTGACTGACAGCGACGGGCCATCTCTAAAAAAGTGAAAATCCCTTTTCTGCGATCAATTAAACCTAAGAGCGAAATGATTTTTCTTTGCTTGGCTTTGGTTAAAATCCTCTGGCAAAGCGGCGTTTCCTGTGCCACCTGTTCGCAGGTAATTTCGGGAAAATGCACGACGGGACATTTTACAATTTTCTGCAAATAGTTTACATTATCCTCCTGAAGCGTGCCAACGAGACGGCAACTCGAAACCCGAAAAACTGAAAAATTATTCAAACGGGCTTTGAGGTAATGACGTAGTCTCAATAGTCTATTTCTGAATAGTTGTGCATTCGCTTGATAAGGCAGATCCAAATGAATCAATAATCCACCCCACGCCCAGGGAAAACGTTGCTGAAGGAAAGACAAAGGCAAGCAGCCTCTGATGTAATCATCAATTTTTAGAAACAGTACGAAATCCAGATTGGTGTTTTCCTTTTTTCCAAATACACGCAGGTGACCGGCGGCTAATCGCCAATTGTGCCAAGATTGGAAAAAGGCAGTTAAGATTTTACCGTTCCCGGAAGGATAGCGAATCGGAAATCCTTGGATATTTTTTATTTTATCATCGGAGATGTTGGGGATGAGATTTTCAATGATTTTCTCGGGATGCTGGCAAAATAACACCACGCGAAAGTTGCCTTTCAGCAAACTTTCGGCGAAAATTTGCAAATACGTCGGGTGATGCCCATGCCAGTTGAAATCATATAAAGCAATCGTCTTCATGAGTTTTCGTTCAAAATTCTTAAAAAGCTATGCCTTTGGGGCTCGAGGTGATAGCTAATTTTATACGATGTGACATTCTAACCAAAGGTATTTTAGAAAAAATAAATCTCGCCAATAAAAAATAAAAAAATTATTATGATTTAAGGTAAAAAGCGAATTTTGGAAATCGGGTTCCTTTATCAAGAGAGGATAGCACCATGCGCCTCGCCCTCTTCGACTTCAACGGGACCGTCACTCATGAAGTCAATAGCAGAAATTTGACCGGACGCATCAACGGGCTCAATTGTCATGGCGAGGAAAAATTGCGGCGGATCAAGGAGCGTTATACCATCAAGGAATTTGAATGCATCTATGCCTGTGGGGATAATCCGTCGGATAAGGTGTTAAAAACGGTCGCGCAGGAATTTCATTACCGGTCTTTTTTATAGACCGCTCTGGACGCGATCGCTTTTATATGCTATATTCGAATCAGAAATATTCTGATTTTCAGAATTTAAACAATTAATCTCAAAGGAGCCCTCTTATGGTTACGACAGTTCCTAAGCCCATCCGATTATTAGCCCGAGGACAACTGACACTCCCCAAAGAAGTCCGCGAGGCTTTAAAGCTGGAGGAAAACAGCCAGCTTAACACCTTCGCCATCGGTCGGTGCATTATCTTGACTCCCAAATCCTTAATGCGTTCGGCGTTTGCCAAAAATGTCCAAAAAGCCATGAAATCCCAGAAGCTCGGTCTAAAAGACCTGCTGGCTGATCTTAAAAAAGAACGACAACGGTATAATCGGGAACATTATGGCTTCTGATCGTTGGAAGGTCTTTTTAGATACCAATATCTTTGTTGCTGGCCTATTCTCCCGCACCGGAGCCTCGGCGGCCATTTTAGACTTGGCGGAAGCCGAAGAGATACTTGCAGTTATTAGTGAACAAATCCTGGAGGAGGTCTACCGGGTTTTGGAGATTAAATTCCCTCATCTGCTCCCGACTTTCCGCATTCTTATCAAAAATCTGGCACCCTTGCTGATTGAAAATCCTACGCGCACCTTAGCAAAAGAAGCGCTGGCGATTATTCATCCTAATGATGCTCCTATTTTAGTCGCAGCCAAAATGGCAAAAGTGGACTACCTTGTAACCCTCAACACAAAACACTTCCATACGGCCAAAGCCCGCAATTTCTTGTCTACTCCCATTGTAACTCCTGCCGAATTTCTGGAAGTGTTTCGGACGTTCTGGGAGAAGGCCGAATAATCCATGCGCCTCGCCCTCTTCGACTTCGACGGGACCGTTGCCCGCAAAGACAGTTTTCTGGACTTTCT
This sequence comes from Candidatus Omnitrophota bacterium, assembly GCA_023247725.1. GTDB lineage: Bacteria > Omnitrophota > Gorgyraeia > Zapsychrales > JAHFFX01 > JAHFFW01. Next base: position 16,890 of record JAHFFW010000027.1, read on the forward strand.
TGAATTTGCCGTGGGGCGTTATCGGCTATTCTTTGGGTTGGCGTGTCTGTCGCCCATTCTCATAGCGTATGCCATGAGGATCAAATCCAATTCACAGGCCAAAACCAGGGTCTTAAGTTATTTTCTCGGCGGATGGTCCGTCGCGGATTTCGAAAAGATCGCCGCCGATTATTCCCGCCTAAAACTGCAGAGCATCATCAAGCCATCGGCCCTGCAGCGGATCCAATGGCATCAGCGGCTTGGCCACAAGGTCACGATCGTCACGGCTTCTTTCGAAGACTATTTGCGAGGCTGGTGCACGGCCCATCATCTGGATGTGATGGGAAGCCGCGTGGAGGTCAATGACGGCAAACTCACCGGCCGGATTGCCGGAGAAAATTGTCACGGGGAAGAAAAGGTGCGGCGGATTAAGGAACACTACCCATTGAAGGACTTTGAATACATCTACGCCTACGGCGATCAACCCTCCGACAAAGTCTTAAAAACCATCGCCCACGAATTTCATTACCGCTCATTTGGAAAGGATTAGGGTTCATGGGATTCGGCGGCGCCCAAGCCGGGCTCTTTAGATGTGGGCTTGGGCGCCGCCGCTGCGTCGAAAAGTTTATTCAAATCCGCCACGCGGTTTAAGGCCAGCAACCGGCTGGCTTTTTCCTGGGCCTGGATCATATCAATTTGACTGATGGCCGCCTGAATCCTCGGCAAATAGCGCGCATTGAGACTCAAACGCCTGATCCCGATTCCCAAGAAATATTCTGTGTAGCGTTCAGAATCCGCCATATCCCCGCAGATGGTCACTTCCTTTTGATGAGCGATCGCGGCATCCACCACCTTTTTAAAGGCCCGCAGCACCGACGGGTGATGAGGCAGATACAGATCCGCCACCTTTTCGTTGGTGCGGTCAACGGCGAGCATGTATTGAATAAAATCATTGGTGCCAATCGAAAAAAAATCCGCAGTCTGTGCCAGCGCCTCGATGATTTCGACAACCGCCGGCAATTCAATCATCATCCCGATCGAAGGACGGGGATGAAAATTCAAATCCTCCTTTTTAAGCTCTTCCTGGCATTGCTGGATAACCTTTTTGGCTTCTAAGAATTCATCCACTGAGGAAATCATGGGGAACATGATTTTCAGATTCGCCTCGCAACCAGCCCGCAGGATCGCCCGGATCTGCTGGCAAAAAATATCTCTGAATTTGAGAGAGAAACGGATGGATCGCATTCCCAAGAAAGGATTTTCCTCTTTCAAATTATTAAAATAAGGGAGCACCTTGTCCCCGCCGATATCGAGCGTCCGGAAGGTAATTTCTTGATCCGGCATTCCTTCGACTAACCTTTTGTAAATCACATACTGTTCCTCTTCCGTCGGGAAATTGCTGCGGACAATAAAGGGAAATTCGGTACGGTAAAGCCCAATTCCCTCGGCCTGAAATTCCCGCGCCGCCTTTAAATCCCCCAGCAAATTGATATTCGCCAGAAGCCGAATCCTTGTTCCATCGTTGGTCCTCGTTTCGGGCAGCAGGCGGATCTTTTCTTTCTCCAGGCTGCGCAAAACATCTTCCCGTTCTTTGTAGTTTTTGACCACCTCCCCCGCGGGATTCACATAAATATTCCCCGAATCCGCGTCCATGATGATCGGGGTTTCTGCCGGCACATTCAAAAGCATAACCTCATCGGCAATGATGAGAGGAATGCCTAACGACTTGGAAAGGATGGCCAGATGCGAGGTGACCCCACCGGAAAGAAGGATAATCCCTTTGACGTTTTGAGACGATAGTTTCAAAGCATCCGACGGTAAAAGCTCCCGGGCAATCACGATTTTCCCTTCGTATTCTTCGCTAGCGCGGCCCTCGCCCGTCAAATTTTCCAAAAGCCTCCGGCCCGCATCCAGGACGTCATGGGTCTTTTCCCGCAGATAGCTGTCGGAAAGTTTTTCCAGTTTGTCGACGAACTCCTGGATTGTATCGATGATCGCCTGCGGCGGATTAACGCCTTTCTCAATGAGCCGGACGATTTTATCAATGAAGACCTGATCTTTGAGCATCAAAATCTGGGCGGAAAAAATAAGGGACGCTACATCCGACAATGTTTCTTCCACCCGGGCCTGCAATTCTTTCAATTCCCGTTCACTCGCCTCCATGGCCTTCCAGAAATCTTCCAGGGAATAAGGTTTTAGCAACTGCTGCCGATTGCGGGCGATCGTGGCCTCAGGCGTCAAAACCAAAGCCGGCGCAAAGGCAAAACCTTCGGAGGCGGAGCGTCCCTGGATAAACTGCATGACCCCTGGCTCGATGGGAGGTTTTTGCCGCTCAGCCGGTTTATTGAGAGACATGAGCAGTTTGGCAATCTCGATCGTATTGGCGAGCTGAGACGTAATGGCGCGAAAGGCCCGCACATCCTCTTCGGTAAAATAATTCTTTTGGGAATTTTGCACGACGATCGCGCCGATCCGCGTTTGCCCGCGGGCGATCGGAACGACCAGGAACGATTCAAAACTCTCCTCGCCGATGCCGGAGAAATGTTTGAAATGAGGATTGCTGCTCGCCTGGCGCTCACAGATTGGTCGCAATTCTTTGACCGCAAGGCCCGTGAGGCCTTCTCCCAATTTCATCCGGACTTTACCGATCGAATCCGGATTTAGGCCCTTCGTGGCTTTTAAAACCAACTCATCGGTTTCTTCATAATAAATGTAAATCGAACACACCGGGCATTTCATGTGCCGGGCGATCATTTCCACAATTTCATTGAGAAAGGATTCAAGACTGAGGCCGTCGGTAAACAGGCCGCTCAATTCGCCGACGTCGCAGATGAGCTGGGTATGGTCGCGTTTGGCGGTGGGCATGGTGTGCTTCTTAAAACCTTCCTGGGAGTCAAGAATGGATTTTTCTCAAGCCTCAGCTGGACGTTTTTGCTTCTCCCACAAACGAGGATCCCGGCGAGCATGTAATACCGCGAGGACAATAATTTTTTCTTCGGAAATAAAATAAAAGACCCCGAAAGGAAAGCGGCGGATCAATACTCTGCGAATATTCCGATAGATGGCAGGATAAGTTCCGGGTGAGCGGCTGAGCTGAGCAAAGGCGGCATCGATGGACCGCAAAAATTCTTGACCAAGCCCTGAAATACGGTCCTCATACCAACCAAAAGCCTCTTCAATATCCTGTTCCGCTTCTGGCCGGACAATCAGATTGTATTTCATTTCTTAGTCAAGATTCTTTTTTTGACTATTTTCCAGGGAGATCCTAACGACGGATTGGCATGATAAGCAGCTATGCGACGATCAATTTCTTCTTTTTGCTTCTCTGTCAAAGGCATCGCTTCTGGAACAGAGGCTATGCTATCCCAAACATCTTCCACTAACTGAATTCTCTCTGATACACCTAATTTCAGAATATCGGCTATGGAAATTTCCATACGCATTTCAATTATCCTTTTTTTTTAAATTAAGATCTTAGTAAGAACTATATACCAAAGAAATGCTTCGTGCAATTCTTCTCTACGCTCACTTTTAAAAATACATAGTTTACCCCGAACCCAAGCGAGTGGCGTTTAAAATTTTTCCTAATTTTCTATCGAGAAAATTTTAACGTGGTCGGGGAGCCGGGATTTGAACCCGGGACCCCTTGCTCCCAAAGCAAGTGCGCTAGCCCCTGCGCTACTCCCCGTTTTTGTTGTGTTATGTGTCATGTGTCACGAGTTATGGAAAAAATTTCCGTGACACATAACACATGAAACATGACACAAAGGACTTTCCGCAAAAAAGATGGCTTAGTATAGCATCGCCGATACAGGCATGCAAACACGAGCATTTAGGGTGGTGATATATTCTGAAAGATTTCCTGAAAAGAGGGGTGATTTTCTGAATCGGCAGTCCGAAGGATTTGGACAATCCTTTGCGCGGTTTTGCCATCCCAATATTTTGGGATGGTGCTCATTTTGGGCTCACGGCTCAGGATCTCATTACATCGGCGGAGAATTTTCGTTTGATCAAGACCCATCAAACAATTCGTGCCTTGCGCGATGGTGACGGGCCGCTCGGTATTTTCCCGCATGGTCAGGCAGGGGATCTTGAGCACCGTTGTTTCCTCCTGGATCCCGCCGGAATCCGTCAAAACAAAAAGGGATTCTTTGACGAGCTTGAGGAATTCTAAATAACCCAGAGGTTCGATCATTTTAAGGCCTTCCACACTTTCGAATCGTTCCTCAAGATTGTGATCCTTGAGCAAGTTCCGGGTCCGTGGATGGATAGGATAAATAACCGGGATTCGAGAAGCAATGGTCTCAAGGATGTTCGCAATTTGTTCCATTGCTTGTTTTGAATCCACATTCCCCGGACGATGCAGAGTCACGAGGCTGTAAGCCTGTTTTCTTAATCCTAAATTCGTTAAGATTCCGGAGCGATCAATAGCGGGCATATTCGTCATTAATGTGTCGATCATAATGTTGCCAACAAAAAAAATCTTGTCATCGCCGAGGCCTTCATGCTCAAGATTCCGAACTCCGCTTTCTTCACTCACAAATAAATAATCCGATAGACAATCGGTCACCACCCGATTGATCTCCTCAGGCATGGAACGATCAAAACTCCGAAGGCCGGCTTCCACGTGGGCGATGAGGACATTAAGCTTTGCCGCAACTAAAGCGCACGCCAGGGTCGAATTCACATCGCCCACCACGATAACGAGCCAAGGACGATGGGCCATCACAACCGGTTCAAACGCTTCCATAATTTTCGCAGTTTGTAAGGCTTGCGAACCTGAACCGACCTCGAGGTTGATATCAGGAGACGGGATATCCAATTCCTGAAAAAAAATCTGTGACATCTGGAAATCATAATGCTGCCCGGTATGCACAAGAATCGGTTCAAACTCTGAATTATAAATCTTCAGCTCCTGCAGCAAGGGAGCGATCTTTATAAAATTGGGTCTGGCGCCCGCCACGACCAGGATTTTCTTTTTCACCGATTCACCGCCTGACAACCCCGAATTTAGCGCAACAAATCATCCATAAATAAATTCCATTGGTCACGAGATACCGGCGCCATAAACGCCGCGGCTCACAAAGCAGTCGATAAAACCATTCCATCCCCATTTTCTGCATCCATCGAGGTGCCCGACGGGTCACCCCGGCGACAATATCAAAACTTCCGCCGACTCCCATGACAAAAGATACCCCCAAGGCCTGGCTGTGCTTATGGAGAAAGATCTCTTTTTGGGGACTGCTCATGGCCACAAAAAGCATGTCCGGCTGACAATCCCGGATATTTCTGACGATCTCCTCCTCCTCTTCATCGGTGTAATAGCCATTCCGATACCCGACAATTTTTAAGCCAGGATATTGTCCTCGGAATCGGCGGACAACTTCGGTGACAACTTCTTCCTTCGCTCCCAACAAATAAATGCCGTAATCCTTGCGTCCTGCCAGCTCAACTAAATTCAGGAATAAGTCAATCCCCGCGACCCGCTCCGGAATTTTCTTGCCCAAGAGTCTGCACCCCCAAACGATCCCTTGTCCGTCGGCGTTGATCAATCTGCAGGAATTAACTATGCCGCGTAATTGCTCATCTTTTTGCATCATGACGAGCTTGGCCACATTCACGACCACATGTTGAGCATAGGAACGCGAACGGATGATCTTCTCCACTTTGCCCAGGGTCTCTTCCATCGTCAACGGGTCAATCCATGACCCAAAAAATTCAATTCGATTTTTCATTTCATTCCCATCGGCATGACCGCTGCCCTTCATTTCCTCATAACAAGCCAAGGCATAGAACATCCATGCCTGCGACCAGCGCATGTAAGCGATGCGGTTCATTCCCCAGGGGTGTTCTTGGAAGTAAAAATAACCCTTGGGATTCCAAAACTTTTGAACGGCCTTTGTGAAGATGGAATTCGCCAGCTGTCTCGCGTGCTCCTTGTCAGAGTCGCCGAAAGGCTTGTGTGAGTACCGAACAATCTTCGACAATAAAATCATGTCTTCGGCAATCGTATGGATATCGATCGGATAAACTTTGGAATCGTAATATTTTGGTGCCCCGTCGGCACAAAACATATTGTTCAAAAAATAGTGATAAACTCGCCCAATCACCTCGGCGTAACGATCGGTTTCTAAATTATCCTGAATCGTCAGGAGCGCCTCCAAATTGAAACCGGTATGAAAATTATCCATCCAGCGATGATGGGGTTTTAATCCATAAGGCCAAAAGCCGTCAGCCCGGATATCCGAGATGGAAAACTGTACGGCCTTATGAATCATCTCGGCCAAACGCTCTTGTGGATTCATGGCATACAAGCGACTTAAGAAAGCCGCCGTCAACAAATTGGCATTATGAACTTCTGTCGATTCCCCTGGGATGTAAGCGAAGCAAAGCTGGTCAGCTTTTTCCCATAGGATCATTTCCTGTAAAATAAAACTTTTTATGTCCTGCAACATTTCATGAATGCCGTTATGGTCAAAGGCCCTGGCGTATTCCAAAAGTCCCTGCCCGACAAATACCGTCGTGACGATGTTCGGTGTTCCTTGCGGCACGTAAAAGGCCCTCGCCTGCCAATCAAAGTTATAGCCCCAGGAAACGCCGGTGGGTCGCTGGATCGCCGTCATTTTAATCTCTTGAATCAGTCTGTGGCATTCTTGCCTATAACAATCTTCTTTGGTGAGTTGATAGAGCTTAAGGTTTCCCAACAAGAACAGGGCCCCGGCTTTGGGATTGAAGCCCTTCATCACTTGGGCCCATCGTCGGAAATTCATGGGGCTGTGCTTAAAGAGTTGAATCCAAAAAAGTCGCATCTTGGGATTTTTATAGAACCCTGTCGATTTGAATAATTCGCTGTTAAGACCATCGTAAGGATCATAACCCCGATAGTCATTCGTAACGGCATATCTCCAGAGGCTTTGCAGGAACTGTAAGCTATCTTTTTCTCTGACAGCATCTTTCACATCGAATGATGGCATAGGAACACTCATCTCTTCTGCCCTTCGTCCGCGGCCACGTCCGTATAGCTTGCCTGTGCATTGCCAATATAAAAATCGTCGTAATAAATCACCCTCGGTGCGACTCCTCGAGCCTTTTCAATATTTTTCCAGACCCATTTGTAGATCCCAAATTTGCAGTAAGGGCCGTACCGATCATTGTAGGCATTGGGATAATGGGGCAAATCCAGGACCACCTCTCCGTTTTTCCATAATTTAAGAAAACCATCGTCCTCATAAGACCAGCGCACATGCATGACCCACTGCGTCCACTTTCCTAAGTCTCCTTCGATAGGGCCCAAATCAAACTGATCTTCGGCCTGGTAACGATTCTTGTTTTCTTTCGAAGGTGTCAACTGTTTGGCGTCCGACCGGACAAAAACCAAATAATTGGTGGCGATGCCCCGGCGTTGAGAGGGCCCGATATCCAGTTCCACGCACGGACTGCGCCAATCTTCCTTAAGATTCCAATCCGGCTGATCATGCCATTGCATGATGATCTCCCGCTCTTTATCGTACCGTCGGTCTTTCGGCAAAAAGATCCTGATCCCATACCAATATTCCTTTCCCAGGATGGCGTGCTTCATTCGCTGGAGATCTTGACTGAAGACCGTGAATGGGACTAACTCAGAACGATACGTCACCTCATCGTGCCAGGGATCGAGCCAAAGCTTGACTGCCGGAGACATCCCTAAGAATTTTTCGCGTACAATGGTAGCGTTGGGGTTGCCGGAATTTTTAAATTCCAAAGTCAAAATTTTCTGCATGTCATTAAAATCCTCGGAGAAGATGATCCCTTTTCTTTGGGCTGCATCGGCGGAACCGCCGAGGCTCAATAAAAAAACTCCAAGGATAAGGTTAAAAATCTTCATACATAGAAACTAACTGATCGACGATTTTGGTGTTGGCAAATTTCTCCCGCACCAGCTCCTGACTTTTTTGGCCCATTTTCTCACGCAAGGCGGAATGATCGCATAACTGTCGCAAATAAAAAGTCATAGCCCGGATATCGCCGGGCGCAAAGAGATAGCCATTCTCACAGTGCTTTACCATCTCGGGGATTCCCGCCACGTTCGTCGCAATAATGGGATATCCGTGGGCCATGGCTTCGAGGATGGACATGGGCATTTGTTCATGGTAAGAAGGCAAAATCAAAAGATCTGATGATTTCCAATAAGCCTCTTTGGCGTCTCCCAAAATCCATCCCGGGACCTCAACAAAACCTTCCAATTGATGGTCTCGGACGAATTGCCGCACCTGGGAAACCTCTCCATCTCCGGCGAGAATAAACCTGGCTCCCTTGCGTGCGAAATATTCCTTATTCTGGGAAATGCAGGTTAATAAGTCATAAACTCCTTTTCTCTGCCCCAGCCTTCCCAGGAATAAAATATTTAAAGTTCCGTTTACCTGATATGGCTCCGCTGATAAGGAAATGGGGTTATAAAAAACGAAGATGTTTTTGTTGTTTGTATAATCTGCCAGGATGTTCTTCCAGAATGGAAAGGTGACCAGGATCCGGTCGGCATGATCGAAATAATATTTCGTCAGAAATCGCAGAAGGCGATTTCTTTTCATAAAGCCATCAAACTTTGATCCATGGATATGGACAATCGTCCTGGCGCCAGCGACCCTCGCTATGAAAAAAAGAATAAATTTGCGAACAAAACTTCCATTTTGGGAGGTATGCAGATGAACAATGGTCGTGCGCATTTGAGGGGTCAGCCGCAGAAAACGGGCCAGGGCTTTTAAAAAAATCGATATTTTTTTTCCAGCCGATCCGTCTTGATGCGTGGGCAGAAAAATGAGATCAACCTTTTGGTCAAGATTGGCCTTCAAGTATTCCTGGACAACCGAGGAGATTCCCCCCTGGACATTGAGATCCGGTGCGAGCATAATGACTTTGGCTTTCTTCATATTCCTTTTCTTAATGATCGACGAGACTGTGATACAGTTGAAGATATTGTTCGCGGGCGATCTCCAAGGAATAATGTTGTTCAATAAACCCCCGGGCCTGTTTTCCAATCCGTTCCCGAACGGCCTGATCCTGAGCCCATTCATTGATTTTGGTCCAAATGGTATCTGGCTCTTCCAGCGCAAAAACAAACCCGTTATCCGATTGGATCAATTCCTTGGTGTAACCCAAGTTGGAAACAATACTAGGAAGAGCGCAGGCCATGGCTTCCAGAACCACACTGGGCAATCCTTCCCGCCGCGAGGGAAGAATAAAAATATCCGCCGACTGATAGCAGGAAGCAATGTCCGACTGAGCCTCCCAAAAATAGATATGATCCGATAAACCATGTTTGCCGATGAACTGCCTGACCGCCTGCGAAAAATCTGGATCGAAGTTCTGATTACCGATGATCCAAAGCCGAATCCCTTGATTGAATTTCTTATTCTTCCGCATTTGTTCCAAAAGCAGGTCAATTCCCTTTTCTTTCAAGATATTGCCCACGAAAAGGACAATCGTATGCTCTTCATTCAGGCCTAAACCCCGACGGATTTCCCGCTTCTCGGCCGAAGTGACAGGACAAAACTTTTCGGTATCGATCCCGTTGGGAATTTTTACGGTCTGGCATCGGGACGGCAAAAGCCTGGAATAAAAATTCCGGATTTGTTCGGTCAAAGCGACCACACAGGTGGACTTGCCGATCGTCCAGGCCTTGAGACTGGCAAATTTGCCGGGTTGAATCCTCTCTCCGTAATAAGAAGTGCTGACTACAATAAATTTTTTCTTTAAAATTTTGGAAATAAGGGCCGCACAATAGCAAAAATGATCGGTGTTCGTTTGCAAGAAATCGTATTTTCTTCTCAACCAGAATAAATAAAAGCCCACCAGCATAATGGCCCCGATCTTTTTCTTCAGAAAGACGGAAGAAATCTGGTGGATTTCGAGCTGATCACGGATTTCTTTTTGAACGAAAAACAATCGGGTGGGACTTGGGCGGGTCGTCAGAAGATAAACATAGCACCCGTTTCCGGCCAGGGCCTGGGCCTTGGAGAAGGCCTGCCGGTAACTGCCGTGAAATCCTTCGTGAGGGTCATTGGTGAGAATGCAGATGCGTTGACAGGAATCACTTCCCAAGAGATCACCTTTTTTTGTTGGCTGTTTCATGCGAGATGCAGGATCAATCGATCGGCAATCCGACGGTAATTTCGTTCGAAAATACCGAATCTTCGATATCGCACATTGAGAAACTGTTGGGCCAACCGGTTGCACCTTGGTGAATCCTTTTTTCGACTGCCCAGCCCCCCAATGACGTTGAGGTATTCCTGTGCCTGTTGGACGATCGAACATTCCTGGCGCAAAGTTTCAAAACCATTCTGAACACAGGTGAAAGTTGTTTCCAGGGAAAGCCGTTCGACCGCCTTTTCTAATTCGGCATAATAATTTTTTTTAAACCGCATCCCGCCATTAACGTGATAAAGGATGCAGTTATCCGAATTCAAAACTCCGGACCTGGTCCGGTCCAAATCGGGGGCCAAGATCATGCATCCGCAGCTCATGGCCTCTAACAACGAAATGGAAAGCCCTTCGTAATACGAAGTCAAAAGAACCGCCTGAGATTCCTTCATGAGTTTTCTAACTTCAGCTCGATCCAATTGATCGTGCCAAACGATATTCTGGCTTTGCCTCGCCAGCCAGGGTTTGACCCAACCACTGCCGACGACGTGAAGGGTGTATCCATATTTTCCCAGAATCTGGGCCGCGTACTTGAGCCAATGGGCCCTCTTTTGTTCCATCTGCAGGCGGCCGATCCAAAGGACCTGTTTCTTTTTCCGATAAGTTGGTAGATGAGGTTCCAAACGTATCCCATTATTGATGCGAAATACCGGGGTCGCAATATTCCATTTTCCGACGATCTCACGCACTGGCGCGGAAACGCAAATAAAGGCATCTACCCGATTGTTTCCCAAGAGCTCGCGCTTGACGATCGATTCTTTGGCTCCATGGATCGTCGCGATCTTAATAATTTTAGAATCCATCTTGTCCCAGGTTTGAAAGGCGGTCCAGGACGTTGCCGAGATCACACAGAAAATCTGGTTCTTTTCAATGATGGTCATGACCTTGCGGTTTTTTTCCTCTTGAGTTTGTCCGTCGATGTTGAATGGACTTTCGCTTTCATAGTACCCCGCCACTTCGCACCAAACCCCCTGCCTTTTGAATTCCTGGCTTAGGTCCATGGCCCAGGACGCCACGCCGCTGCCATCTTTTGGGTTAATCTTTTTATCGATCACGATAAGAATTTTCATTATCCAGAAATTCCGCCATTGCGGTTGCCATTGGACATTTCCTGTCTTCTTAAGGCCAGGATGATTGCGCCCAACATATAAATTGGGTAAGTCATGTACATATCTTCAAAAGCCGTGACAATAAAGGCCATGATGGCAATAAATAAAAGGTTGCAAAGACTTCCCATGGCCGCCCCGCGCCAGAATGAGGAATATTGAGGAGAAAAGATAACGGATCGGACCTCGCCTATCAATTTCATGAGGAATAAAAAATAAAGGATAAAACCCAAAGGCCCTAACTCGCCCCATAAAGCGATCGCCGAAGTCCAGGGAAAGTTGAATGTGGATCCCCGGCTACCCGGACTCATATTGGCCACAATGCTGTAGACGTACTTTTCATACAAAGGCGCTTTATTTTTGCTGGCTATTTTACTGGCATAAGTTCCCGGCCCGGCCCCGATGATGGCCCCGCCATGCAGCTCTTTGGGCAGCTTCAGAAAAAGATTTTGGTAGGACTGGAATTTTCCCGATGCCTTCAATTCATCAAGATTGAGTTTTTCTAACTGCTTCTCTCCGAGGATTTGGGGGGCACAAAAAAAGGCGATCGGAAAAATCAGAAGAAGGAAAACGATCACTGGAAAAGGAATTTTTTGGCGAATGAAGCAAATCAAGAAAAATAAAATCAAAGGAATGATGACAAGGACATGGTAGGTATGGGTCAGGTGCAGGCAGACGGCAGAAAAGATCGATAAAATAAGGAAAAGAAAACTTTTGGTGTACAAAAAAATGAACCCGGTTAAAAAGAAGATGGCTAAGAGCAGATATCCCAGGTGATGCTGCAGTCCTTCTCCCAAGGAACCCGTGCCGATATCTAAGAGGTCTCCCTCCCCCAAACCCAAAGACAGGCCACTGTAGACCTGTCCTATAATCAGGCAACCTTCCACCAATCCAATGGCAATCAGAAAATAGATTAAGCGTTTGAGCTGATGTTCGTTCCATTCGCTTTCGGCAATCATGTACAGAATGGCGAACGGCTTTAACAGCGTGGCGGTGTAATTCACGAACGTTACCGGTGAGATCGCATTAAGGCAAGCTGAAACAAAAATGATCAGGCAGAGGCCAAAGGCATATTTTTTATATCCAGGGGTAGGCATCGGTTTTTTTTCGAAACTCTTATGGAGAAGGAAAAGACTTAAAAGCCCATAGGTCAATGCTTCATCCAGATAACTTTGGAACGGAATCGACAAATGCAGGGCACCGAGGATGGTATTGCCAAAAAAAAGATAACTCAGAACCGCATAAAGGAAGACATTCTGAAAGCGGGTATACAGCAATACGGAAATAAAATAAATAAAAATGAAAATAAAAGGTAACCCATAAACCTTCCCCAAAAGGACCAGTCCAACCGAGATTCCCAATAAGGCCGTTAAACATAGATTGAAGATGGAGATGATCATAGCCTGTGCGCACAAAGATTTAGCCGAGGATTTTTTTCCTCATAGACTTTTTGATAAAGTTCTTCCATATGAATCGCATAATTCTCCACATTTTGGGTCTGCATGGCCTTCTCTCGTGCCCTTTGGCCCATCTGCTCAGCAAGTTCGAAATTCCTCAACAAAAAGCTCACCCTGTCAGCAAAGGCCTCGGGGTCATGTGCAACCCGAAAGCCAACGTCATCGGAAATAATTTTTTCTATGCCGGGAAGATCCGTCGTGACGACCGCGTTTCCGCAAGCCATGGCCTCGAGCAGGCTTTGAGTCCCGTGAGATTCGCAGGCGGTGGTTTGTACAAAGATCAATCCCTCGGCCAGAAAGGGAATTGGATTCGCCACATAACCTTTCAAATCCAAAATTTTCTGGTCTACGAAAGGTTTTGCCATTTTTTGAATGGACCGGTTCAGAGACCCCGTTCCCAGCATCATAAAGTAAGACGAATTTCGTAATTCGTCTGGAATTAGTTCGATCATCTGAATGAACATTTCGGGGTGCTTCATAGATTCCAGGCGCGCCAGGAAGATGACATTCCTGCCTTTCTTCCCTAAATAGGTTCTCGAATAATCCGTAAAACTGCAGGGAGCGACTTTCATATTCTTGCAGACGATGCCATTCAGGCTCAAAGAGTTCTTCATGTTTTCTGCAAGGATATCCAAGGCGTCAGCCCGGCCCAGAGCCCGGGACTGGTATTGAGGGATTTTGTCCTCGGAATGGACATACGACATGACCTTGACAATTTTGCGATGGGGTACATGGTCAACGAGATTGACGCCTTTCAGGATCCCATGAATGATATCGGGTTTCCAGACGGCCATCATCTTTCTGACCTGTTTTTCAATAAGAACCTTATTCAGGCGCCAGCCAATGGCATGAATAATTTTCGCCCAAAAATTTGAGAAGCCCTTCCCAATCCCTTCTTGCAGATCTGCCCCGAGCCTGTTTAAAGTCAACCCAACCAAGTGAATATTTTCCGGCCGGTTAAATTTGATTCCGGCATCGGTTAAAAGCTGATGGAGGGTTCGATTTATGATGAGTTTGTAAGAATATTTTCCGTGCGTTGATAAAAAATTGAAAAGGTTGGTATAGCGTTTTTCCGCTCCTCCGATTGAATAACTGATGAGCACCATCAAAACCTTCAACTGGCCGGGCATTGTTCTGGAATCAGGCATGGTTGGCGACCTTTGACAGGACCTGCAAATATTTTTCCGCCGCGCTTTCCCAGTTAAAGTGAGTTTCCACATGCCGACGGCAATGGTGGCTCATCTCTTCGATTTTGTCGGGATGAATATAAAAATGCCGGATCCGGTTAGCCAATTCATCCGCATCCGCAAGGGGGAATAAATATCCGACCTCGGGAGTGATCATTTGCCGAATACCGCCCACATCGCTGGCAATAACGGGCAAATTCATGGCCATCGCTTCCAGCACCACCAGGCCCTGCGGCTCGAATATGGAAGGGAGAACAAACAAATCCGAGGCCGACATCAATTCCTGAAACTTCTGGCTCTGATTGGAAACAAATCCCATGAACTCAACGGGTAACCCCTCTGCCTTTTTAAACATATCTTTCGTATAATCTGAAACGTATTCCCGTTCGTTAAACGAGCCGCTATAGGATCCGACGAGCAAAAGCCGCAATGTCGGAATCTGCCCAACCAATTTCTGCACAGCTTCGATAAGGACATGAATACCTTTGATGTGATGAATCCTCGCGACGCAGATCACAATAAAATCACTTTCTGAAAAACCCAACAGAGCCCTCGCCTGTTTTTTATCCATACTAGAAAATTGCTGCACCTGGATCCCATTGGGAATAACTTCCACATTGGCCCGCCCCATCTCATCCTTAATGTATTCGCCCAGCGCAATCGTTACGGTTGAATGGTGCACCACCCATCGATGTATGACTTGATATAAAGCCCCGAGCTTTTTTCTTTTCATCGACGCCGGGGTCCAAGTGTGACAAATGTAGATGAGGCCTTTGCGGAATAAAAGCTGCAACAAAAAAGCGGTCCTATATTCATGAACCATGAGGATATCGAACCTCTGCTTTTTTGTTTGCGTATCGACCGCTTTAACAAAACGGTATTCGTTAAGCCACATTTTGAAGAAACGTTCCTTGCCGGTTTTTTTATGGAGGGCTGCGACAGATCGGGGAATGGCATCAACCTCAATAAACTCCTCGTCCAGCAACTTCGATCTTTGGATGTCATTCTTGATATCGATGACGGTGACCTTATGGCCTTTCTTTATAAACTCTCGGGTGAGATTATAGATATCGGAGGTAACGGGTCCCATCTCCTCCGATCCATAAAATCCACTGCCGGCAATTTGAAGAATGTGCATACATCCCTCGCACTCTATCAAAACTAATGCATAGAGTTTTGCAAAATTTTCTCGATTCTCATTAAGTGACTAGAACTCATCTCATAAATAGTTTCTGAGCAAAATTACGATGCAACCAAGTTGAACAAACGTTAAAAAGTTCTGTGCATGATATTCATAACGAACTGTCACACGTCTAAAGTTTTGGAG
>JAHFFW010000050.1 GCA_023247725.1 Candidatus Omnitrophota bacterium
TGCTTCAACAACTTTATCGCCAGCTGTCTTCGCTTCGCTATCTCTTCTTGGCTTCCATTTGGTCTCATACATATTACGATATCCTACTAAATCAATCGTTGGAAGAGAAAATTTCAATAACTGGAGCGGGGGCAAGGATTCCTCTTTGGCGTTGTATTATTTGCGTCAAACCGGGGAATATCATATCGAAACCCTTCTGACCTCCATTAATCGAGACTATCAAAGGATTTCCATGCATGGCGTCCGCCTGGAGCTTCTCAAACAACAGGCGGAAAGTCTCGGCTTAGCCCTTCATCCCTTGCTTGTTCCGCAACAGCAGACTTTAGAAGAATACGATGCCTTGTTAGTTGAGACCTTAACGGTCTTTAAAAATCAGGGCATTGAATATTCCATCTTTGGTGATATTTTTCTGGAAGATCTAAGACATTATCGTGAGTCGCAGCTTGCCAAAGTGGGCCTGCGGGGCGTCTTCCCGATTTGGAAGAAATCCACTGACCATTTAATCCGGCAATTCATTGATTTGGGCTTTAAGGCGATCGTTGTTTGCATCGATGAACGTTTTCTTAATCGAAGTTTTGCCGGCCGGGAGATAAATCACCAATTTCTCCAGGATTTGCCCAAAACCGTCGACCCTTGCGGTGAAAACGGCGAATTTCATACCTTTGTCTATGAGGGGCCGACTTTCAGCAAGCCCGTCGCTTTTAAGAAAGGGGGGCTTGTTTACAAACAGTTTCATACCGATGATTTAACCCCGGCAGGATTCTGGTATTGTGATCTGCTTCCGGAGTTATGATTACACAGATTTTGCCTCGAAGAAAAAGCAAAGCATTGATTACACTGATTGTTGGAGCATAATCTGTGTAATCAGTAAAATACGCTTCTTTTAATATCAAACGCACGTTATTTATAGGAGAACAATGAAGGCCTTTTTCATCCAGCCGGTCTCAAAAACATTACAAAAAGAACTGCAAAATAAAATCGACCAAAAGACAAAACCTTTGGGTGCGCTGGGTGCGCTTGAGTCGATCGCGCATAGAATCGGGCTTATCCAAGATACGCTGCAACCTCAATTAAAAAATCCGCACATCATCGTCTTTGCCGGTGATCATGGGGTGGTACAAGAAGGGGTCAGTGCTTATCCCCAGGAAGTCACCTCTCAGATGGTGCTCAATTTTCTTAATGGAGGCGCCGCAATTAATGTTTTCGCTAAACTTCATGGATTGACGCTGCAGGTAGTCGATAGTGGAGTGAATTATGATTTTTCCGAAGACCTCCCTTTAATTCACGCTAAGATCAGAAAACAAACGCGCAATTTTTTAAAAGAACCAGCCATGACCACAGAAGAATGTGAAAAAGCCATCGAGGTGGGTGCACAAGTGGTCGATCGCTGTCGCAAAGCAGATTGCAATATCATTGGTTTGGGGGACATGGGTATCGGTAATACCTCATCGGCCAGTATCATCACGAGCCTTTTGTGTCCCCTGCCTCTTGAGGCTTGCGTCGGGTATGGGGCGGGGCTGGATGATGCACAATTAAAGCATAAGAACGATGTCCTTCAACAGGCGGTTGAATTTCATGCGGCTATAGGCAAGCCTCCATTGGATATCCTTTCCATTTTTGGCGGATATGAATTGGCCATGATGGTCGGAGGATACCTTCAGGCGGCTCAAAATAAAATGATTATTTTGGTCGATGGTTTTATTGCTTCGGCAGCCTTTTTAGTGGCCGAAAGGGTTTGCGAACAGATTAGGGAGTATGCCTTTTTTTCTCATTTGTCACAGGAGCGCGGCCATCTTCTTTTGCTGGATTGTTTGAAGACCGAGCCTTTATTAAAATTAAATATGCGCTTGGGCGAGGGAACCGGTTGTGCCCTTGCCTTTCCCGTGATCCAATCGGCTGTTCATTTTCTCAACGAGATGGCCACCTTCAAAAGCGCTTCGGTTTCTACTAAACTTCCACAATCTCCATGCCCCAAGAGTTAAAGATATTTTTGACCGCGATTATGTTTTATACGCGCCTGCCGGTTCCTCGAATCGAATCTTATTCAGAAGAATATTTGAATGAATCCTTGCGTTATCTTCCGGTGGTGGGCTGGATTGTGGGTCTGCTGACGGCCGTTATCTTTAGATTGTGTCTGGAAATCTTTCCTTTACCCGTGGCGATTCTTCTCTCGATGGTCGCCGGAATTTTTTTCACGGGGGCTTTTCACGAAGACGCTTTTACTGACACCTGCGACGGGCTGGGAGGGGGATGGACAAAACAAGAGATCCTCAAAATCATGAAAGATTCCCGGGTGGGGGCCTTTGGGACGATCGGAATCATATTGATCCTCGGACTGAAATTCTTATGTCTTTGGGAAATTCCATATCCGCAAATTCCTCTAATTTTATTCTTGGGTCATACGGTAAGCCGGACCGTTATACTTATTTTTCGTTACGGCCGTCCCTATGTTGGCGAAGAAGAAACCAGTAAATCCAAACTGATTGCCAGAACGATGACCGAGAAGAGTTTATTCATCGGTTTGGGATTGGGCCTGGCTCCCGTTTTTTTCTTCCTCGGGTGGAAGGGATTTTGGTTTTTGGCTCCGGTCATCTTGACGCAAATGGCATTTGGACATTATATCTTCAAAAGAATTGGTGGCTTTACGGGCGATTGTCTAGGGGCCATCCAGCAGGTCTGCGAAGTCGTCTTTTATTTATCCTCCACGGTCTTATGGAAATATATTTGATTCGCCATACCATGCCGGCGGTGCCCCCGGATGTTTGCTATGGACATGCCGATATTCCCTTAGCCGACAGTTTTGAAAACGACTGGCTGGTTTTGAAAAGTAAAATCCCCGCCAATCTCGACTATGTTTTCTCCAGTCCATTGTTGCGCTGTCGAACCCTCGCTCAGCGTTTAACCGCCAAAGAGCAGCGCATCGACCTAAGACTCAGGGAACTTGATTTTGGTGATTGGGAAGGGAAAAAATGGGATGAGTTAGACCAAAAGGAGCTCACGACTTGGATGGACAACTTTGTGTTGACTGGACCGCCCAACGGCGAAAGCTTTCAGCAATTGTATACTCGCACGACGGGATTTTGGGAAGAATTAGCCGAGTTATCGTTCGAACGGATTGCGCTTGTGACGCACGCGGGGGTCATCAGGACCATTCTGGCTTATCTTTTGAGCATTCCTCTTAAGGATGTTTTTCAATTGAGTATTGATTACGGCAAGGTGAGCTTGATCGAGATTGATGGCGATAGAAGAACCGTCAATTTCATTAACTCGTGATGAAAAAATATTTTATTTTTCTATCTTGTCTGGTACTGGGAGCGTCTGCTTTTTTGGCTCCGCACGTTCCAGCCGCTCAACCCCTGCCCCAGCGGATTGTTTCTCTATTACCGTCGGCGACGGAAATTCTTTTTGCCTTAAAAGCAGGCGACGGGGTGATCGGCGTAACGCGGTTTTGCCGCTACCCTCCCGAAGCCCAAAAGAAAAATATTGTCGGCGGCCTGATCGATGTTAACTATGAAAAAATTTACAGCTTAAAACCGGATCTGATCATCGTCGAGGATGTCGAGGGCGATAAAAAGGCCATCTTCGAGAAGATGAATATCCCCACCCTCTCCATCGATACACGATCGGTGGAGCGAGTGTTGGAATCCATCGATCGCATCGGTGAGGCCATTGGCGAAAAAGAAAAGGCATCCGAGCTGACCAATAGGATCCAAACAAAAACCGAATTCATACAAAAGAAAGTGGAGGGTCTCCCCAAACCGCGCGTTCTCATCACCTATCTTCGCGAGGTCGGGACCGGACACATCCACGAGGTTTATATCGCCGGCAATCAAACATATTTCAATGATCTTATTAAGATCGCCGGAGGAGAAAATGTCTACCAAGGTTCCGAGCGCATCACCAGTCCCATTGTCACCGCCGAAGGGATTTTAGCCATGAATCCCGATGTGATCGTGGAGGTCATGGGCGTTTATACCGAGACCAATGTCCCGGCCGACCGAATTCTGAAGGACTGGGACATGTTAGCGGAGTTGGATGCCTATAAAAATAAACGCATTCACCTTATGGTCAATGATTATGCCGGGATCCCTGGACCGCGCTTAATCAAAGTCATCGACGATTTGGCACGTCTCTTTCATCCGGAGATCAATTGGGATGAATAATGACGTTATATCTTTTCAAAATTTTTCTTTTACCTACCGGACTCATCCTGTCTTAGAAAATGTTAATCTCGCTATTGCGGCCGGAGTTTATGTTTCGATCATCGGCCCCAATGGGGCAGGAAAATCCACTTTGCTCAAGTGTCTCAATCGGATTGTTAAGGGCGGCCGCGGCGCCATTGAAATTTTGGGAAAAGACATTCATGGCTACTCTCAGAAACAAATCGGCAGGTTCATTGCGTATGTCTCACAAATTCATGAGCAAATGATTCCTTACACGGTTTTTGAATTTGTATTAATGGGCCGCTATCCTTATTTGAGCCCGTTTATGCCGATTGGCCGCAAGCAGAAGACAATTGTGGAGGAGGCCCTGGCGATGTTGCACATTGAAGAATTCGCTGGCCGCCCGATGACCGATTTAAGCGGAGGTGAACGTCAGAAAGTTTATTTAGCGGCCGCCTTCGCCCAACAACCCCAAATTCTTCTTTTGGATGAACCAACTGCCCATCTTGATCCGAAATACCATATCGAGATCCAACAACTTATATCCAAAATAAGCAAAAAACAAAAAATCACGGTTCTGCATGTGACCCACGATCTTAATCACATATTTTATTGGAGCGAACAGGTGGTTGCCATCAAAGAGGGCCGGGTCCTTTTTGACGGGCCTGCCGGGCAAGTCCTGACAAAGGACAATTTAAACAGATTGTTTCAAACGGAATTTCTGATCGCGCCTCATCCTGAATCGAATATTCCCTTTATTGTTCCGGAAATCCATTCTCATGCCGACTAAATCAGATCACCATTATTGTTCTCCGGCTAAGGCGATTGGCGTTTTGTTACTGGTTTCAGCGGCGGTGCTTCTTTGGTCACCTTTTATTGGCGTGACCGATTTGTCCCTGGATCGGATTTGGGACCAATTTTCTGGATCGATGGATGCGAAAATTTTCTGGCAGATGCGCTTGCCTCGCGTGTTGGTGGGATTTCTTGTGGGCGGGACGCTCGCCATATGCGGCATGGTGTTTCAGGCCATTTTTCGCAATCCTTTGGTTGACCCTTCGACCTTGGGGCTTTCTGCTGGGGCCGCCTTCGGGGCGGCACTTTATATTTGGCTGAATTTTTCCTTTTCCATCTTGGGATTCTCCGGAATTGTCCTATTTGCCTTTATCGGCGCTATTGTCTCAATGGTCGTGGTCTGGCATTTATCCTATTTTCATGATGAGGCTTCCACCATTAAGATGCTGTTAGCCGGGGTGGCGGTCAGTTTCTTTTTTGTGAGTTTGATTATGATGATTCAATATTTGAGCGACATCGGTCAATCGTTCCGGATTACCCGCTGGCTGATGGGAAGTTTGTATGTTTTTGGCTATGAACCTCTGCAGAGTATTTTGCCCTTCACCGTGGCGGGATTGGTTCTGGCCTGGTATTTCTCGCATGAGTTGAATCTTTTTATGATGGGAGAGGAAATCGCCATCAGCCGCGGGGTTGAGGTCAGATGGATGGTCAAGATCTTGTTCGTTTTGATTTCGCTCATTATCGCTGGTTTAGTCGCGGTGAGCGGGCCCATTGGCTTTGTGGGAATCATGGCTCCGCATGTCTGTCGGCTGATCGTCGGTTCGGACCACCGTGTTCTGACCCCGGTGACATTTCTGATGGGAGGCATCATCTTGGGCCTTTGCGATAGTGCGGCTCGCGTTCTGGTGGCTCCGGCGGAGATACCGGTTGGGATTATTACGGCGTTATGGGGAGGGCCGTTTTTCTTATGGTTGCTGAAAACACGGTAAGAAAAATCTTAATTACCGGCGGTATGCGAAGCGGTAAAAGCGCATTTGCCTTGGAACTTGCCCGGGGCTGGCCGGCCAATAAACTTTTTTTGGCGACCGCCCAATCCAGCGACCCGGAGATGGAAAGCCGCATTGAAAAACACAAAAAGGAAAGATCGCCGGATTTTCAAACAATTGAAGAGCCGATTGATTTAGGAAACGTGATTAAAAGGGAAGGTGGTTTAAAGAAGCTCATCATCATCGATTGTTTAACGCTTTGGATCA
This sequence comes from Candidatus Omnitrophota bacterium, assembly GCA_023247725.1. Classification (GTDB taxonomy): domain Bacteria; phylum Omnitrophota; class Gorgyraeia; order Zapsychrales; family JAHFFX01; genus JAHFFW01. Next base: position 6,209 of record JAHFFW010000050.1, read on the forward strand.
ATAATCTCTTATTCACCTTAGAGAAAAACAAAAAGGCGAGGGAAGAAAAAAAACAACTGTTCTTAGAGAATGTTCAAGAGACTGAATCTTCGCTGATTGTGATTACCAATGAAGTGGGTTGGGGAGTAATTCCGGACAATGCCCTGGGCCGTTTATATGTGGAAGAACTGGGGCTTATCAATCGGCAGATGGCGTTGTGCTGTTCGGAAATGTATTTGATGGTCGCCGGATTACCACAGCGGCTTAAGCCAGTCGATCAATCGATTCAAAAGATGAGGTTAAGGAAAGTCTATGAATAAATGCATGTCCATGAGGGAAGATAAGGCGCCACGAGAATTTCGGGGCCCAAAGAAATTCATAAAAAAGGGTTTGATCATTGTCTTAACCGGCGATGGCAAAGGCAAATCCACCTCCGCCTTTGGAACCGCCTTTCGCTCTTTGGGCCGAGGCTATAAGGTGGCGATTGTGCAGTTTATCAAGGGCAATTGGAAGACCGGAGAAGAGCGAGCTTTTAAAAAGTTTAAAGATCAATGCCAGATCTGGAGCATGGGCAAAGGCTTTACCTGGGAGACGAAAAATTTTTCCGACGATGTGGCCACCGCCCAGAATGCCTGGAAGAAATGTTCTGAATTCCTTCACGATGAACATCATCATTTGGTTATCTTTGATGAAATCAATTACGTGATCAAATACAATTTTCTGGATCTCGACACGGTGATTCGGGAATTGAAAAAAAAGCCCGCCTTTAAGCATGTCATCTTAACCGGACGGGATGCGCATCGCGAACTGATCCATTTAGCCGACCTTGTTTCAGAAGTCAAATGCGTCAAACACCCTTTCAACCAAGGCATCCTGGCCCAGCCAGGCATTGAATACTAAAGTGCTTTATTCATCTCTGGAAATCTTCAGGGGAATCAATAATCTCACGAATCAGAAATATTCCACTTATGTGGTCAAGAGCACAACCTCAACGCAAAAGGATCATTATCCGGCGCCGGAGAGGAATTATATCGTGGGGGTTAAGCTATAAATTCTAAAATCTAGGAAGGATTGCGTAATGCGGATGAAGGATTTTTAGATCGCTACGGATTGGCGCAAGTCTATAAATGCCTTTCGATGCCGCCTTCGATTTTTTGGAAGGCCATTTCCACCTTGACCGGTTTGCGGCCGAAACAGACTCCTAAAGTTTCATAAAAAGAAATGAGGCTTTCTTCCACATAGCGCTGACGAATGGCCTCGATCGTGTTCATGTAACGGATGGTATTGCCGCTGATTCCGACGACCGTAACTCCGGTTAAGTTGTTTAAAAGCAACAAGACCGCCGCCGCCCCGACCTCCCGGCCAAAATTGGCATCAAAGGCCGAGGTATGTCCGCAACGGACCAGATGGCCGGGGTTGACCGCCCGGATTTCCGGGATGTCATTGATTCCTTTGACGTACATTTTGGATTTTTTCATCCAGTCGGTCGTTTCTGGATCGGACTTGAATCTTTTCGTCAATTCCTGAACCACGTATTTGCCGGCCCCGGCCAGACGCCGGTGTCCAAAGGCATCCACCGCAGCGGATTCATCCACGATCTCTTTTCCGGAGGCATCTTTCAGCCCTTCGGCCACGACGATCATATAGGTTCCGCCCCGGGCATCGTCATGCAGGAGGCGTTCGAAGTAACGGCGTTTGCAGTGTTCATACAAAGCCTCAAAATCCGTCGGGACCTCCGGAATCAAGATGGCGTCCGCCTCGGCAGCCACGCCTCCGCGAAAAGCCGTATGCCCGGCGTATCGTCCGAAGACTTCCATGACCATAATGCGTCGATGGGAAAGGGCGGTGGTCTTTAAATCTTCCATGAATTGGGCAATGCGGCTAATGGTAGAATCCGCTCCGACGGAATACGTTTGCAGATCCAAATCCATGGTTTTGGGCGCATGCACGCACTTAAGCCCCTGCTGCGATAAATCCACCATGACGCTGCCCGAGTCATCGCCGCCGCTAATGACGAGGGCATCGATTCCAAATTTCTGCAGGCCGGCCTTGATCCGTTCATATTTGTGTTCGTCTTCAATCTTTTTAATTTTCACCCGGGAATGGCCGGCTTCTGATCCGGCGAGATTCGCATCAATGCGATCCAGCCTTAGGGCTGTCAATTCCACAATCTGATCGCATTCGACGAGGTTATAAAGGCCAGCGTAACCATGAGGGATGAGATAACAGGACAAGCCCCTGGATAGAGCCATTTGCGCCGTGCCTTTAATGACTGCATTAAGACCCCCGCAGTCACCGCCGCTGGTCAGAATGCCGATGCGTTTCATGGATGTTCCTTTGCGCTGATCTAAAAAATCTGAAGGGAAATGATGAGAGTTATCCTACCAAAGAAATGGAGCTTTGCAAAGAATTATGTAGCCCTTTTTACTGGCCTTTTCCCATCCAAAAGCAGAATGGAAGCCAGTATTAGACCTTTCTTCTCTTCGGGAAAAGGCAGTATTGACTTCCACAGCCATGCTTTTAATGGAAGAAAGGTCAATAAAAACTCTCTATACAATAAAAAATTATTTTGGTATAATCCTGCGCTTTTAAAAATTTTGCCGAACTTTTCTCCGTCGAAAAAGGTATATTAAGATAACTCGACTTTGGCAAAATTAGGCGCTGGTGCAAATTTTGAATTAGCTCTTTGAAAAAAATAGCTTCTCGCCGGAAAATACCTTTGTCCACCAAGACAAAGGAGGCAGAGAAGCTATGAA
>JAHFFW010000028.1 GCA_023247725.1 Candidatus Omnitrophota bacterium
CTTCAACAACTTTATCGCCAGCTGTCTTCGCTTCGCTATCTCTTCTTGGCTTCCATTTGGTCTCATACATATTACGATATCCTACTAAATCAATCGTTGGAAGAGAAAATTTCAATAAAACAAATCAAGGGAGTGCCAAGATTTGGTTAATGCATGAGAAGGCTGAAAATTACCACGCAGACAATCTCTTTTATGTTTTTGTTAATTTAAATAATGGTGGCAAACCAGATTTTTTTGTAGTGCCGAGCAAAGTCGTGGCAGACTATATTACAAAAAGCCACCAGCGTTGGTTGGGTACGCCGGGTCGAAAAGGACAAAAACACAAAGACACAAAGACACGACGATGCGTCAATTTAAAGATCTAGAAGGCGATTATTTGAATCGATGGGATTTGTTGGGATTATAAATGGGAATAGTAATTTGGAACGCTAATTAACTTAAGATTATGAAAAAAAGCGACATTACAGAATTACATTTTATTACTTATATTTCCAATGTGCCTTCAATTTTGCAAGCAGGGATTATATCGCGCAATATGGCTATTCGAAAAAAGGTAAAATTTGAAGACGTTTCAGAGCCGGGAGTCCAAGATCGTAGGACAGGAAAGAAGATCCTTGGGACATCAAAGGAGTTGCATGATTACGCAAATTTATATTTCGACGCGCATAATCCTATGCTTAGTGCGCGGCGTTCCGAAAATAATAAAATCTGCGTTTTGAGAATTAATACAAACGTTTTAGATTTAAAAGGAGTTATTGTGACGGACATGAACGCGGCAAGGGATTGTCGATTTATGCCGCTTGATGAAGGATTGTCGTCGATGGATCGTGATAAAGTGTATATGATTAATTGGAAAGACCCGAATAATTGGATTAATGAGTATCGTCAGGCGGGGATAAAATGCGCTGAGATTCTTGTTTCCGAATGTGTGGAATCGAGGTATATTATAGGAGCATACGTTGCAAATAAAATTGCTTTGGATGCATTTAGCAAGGTTGCTGATTTAGAGGTCGAGATAAAAGGCAGCTTATTTTTCTAAAAGGGCAATGATGGAAATTTTAATTGGAAATATTTTTGACTCGAAAGCACAAACGTTAATTAACACTGTTAATTGCGTTGGTGTGATGGGTAAAGGAATTGCGGCTGAGTTTAAGGAACGTTACCCAGCCATGTATGAAGACTATGTTGTTCGCTGTGAACGTAATGAGGTTCAACCGGGAGTTCCGTATCTTTTTAAAGAATCTATGTTTTCTCCACAGATTATTAATTTCCCCACAAAAAGCGATTGGCGCGCGGCTTCCCGCATACAAGACATTGAAAAAGGGCTGAAAATATTAACTGAGAAATACAAAGACTGGGGCATTGAGTCTATCGCGGTTCCTCCCCTTGGTTGCGGTAATGGTCAGTTGCTTTGGGAGGCGGTTGGTCCTTTAATTTATAAGTATGTTTCGAGATGGAATATTCCTGTCAAAATGTATGCGCCATACGGAACACCACCAGAACAAATTAAAGTTGAGTTCCTCTCAAAAATTATTTCTCTGAAAGAAAATGGAACAGGAAAGTCTATACTGCAAAAATTAAATCCTGCGTGGGTGGCATTGGCCGAGGTTGTTTATCGCATTGAGAAGCAGGCTTACCATATGCCGGTTGGAAGGGTGATTTTCCAGAAGATCGCATATGTTGCAACTGCTTTGGGCCTGCCAACAGGTTTGACACATATTCGGAGTTCATATGGTCCTTATTGCAGAGAACTTGACGAAGTTAAAAAACGTTTATCAAACGCTAGTTTGATTCAAGAACAGAAATCGAGAAGTATGTTTCGCGTTCTTCCCGGGTTGGCCTATGAAAAAGATCGCGATAAATATAAAGACGACATACAAAAATGGGATGGTTTGATTAATCAAACAGTTGATTTATTTTTACGTTTAAATACAAATCAGGCAGAGATTGTGGCCACAGTTTTGTTTGTTGAAAAAGAGATAAATAAAAATAATGGTATTGCCGAGAGGGATGTTTTAAATGAAGTGATGAAATGGAAACAAAAGCGAAATCCTCCGTTAAATGAAAAAGAAGTGGCCGCCGCTATCCGTAATTTGGGTGTTTTAAATTGGTTTCATTTAAAGCCTTCGCCTGATTTGCCAGTTGCTGATTAGTTTTTAATTGACAAAGGAGGTCTGCAGGGAGTACGATTGAATTTAACAATTTGACCGGTCCTGAGTTTGTAGGGGGGACCTGGACTTAAAAAAAGTAAAACCTTCGTCAGACGTAAGTATGTCCGACGGGGGTTTTTTATTTTTAATAACATTTTAAACAGGGGGGATTCGATGGAAAACGGAAAAACGTTTCAAAATTCACAGATTATTATTTTAGGTGTTTGTATCGCGGCGGCGACGATAGTAGCGAGTTTTATTTTAAGTCAAGGGGCTTTAAAAGTTATGAAATTTGCTCAACAGGTGATCAGCGTCACAGGATCAGCTCAAAAGACAATTAAAAGTGATTATATTGTTTGGAAGGGTACATTTACTCGACGAGATGTCGATTTGCCAACGGTATACAAAAAGCTACAGGAGGATTTAGAGAAGGTTAAAGCGTATCTTGCTTCAAAACAAGTCAACCCCAGCGAAATTATTGTTTCTCAGATTGCAACGACGACGATTTATAAGAAAAATAAAGATGGGAAAGATACCAATGACATAGAAGGTTATCAATTAAGCCAAGGTATCGAAATCCGATCTAATGATATTGATAAGATCGATGCGGTTTCAAGGCAGTCAACAGAATTGATTAATCAGGGGATAGTATTTGAATCATCGGCGCCTGATTATTTCTATACGAAGTTAGATGAGCTAAAGATAGAGATGCTTGCCAAAGCCACAGAAAATGCAAAACTACGAGCAGAAAGCATGATTAAAGCATCTGAGAATAAAATTGGTTTTTTGCGTTCAGCCAAGATGGGGGTTTTCCAGATAACACCGAGTACCTCAACGGATGTTTCGGATTATGGATATAACGATACCAGTTCATTGGACAAAAAAGTTATGGCTGTTGTGTCAGCATCGTTTGCCATTGAATAAATTAATTTCTAAAATTTTGTAATTTCGGAAAAGATATAGTAACAATCCAAATTCCCCGGTGTGACTGGAAGAATCTTAGATACCCCTTGATTTCCCCCGTTTATCAGGTAACCCTAGCCCATAATGGGAGTGGATCATTTATGAAAACCTTTGTTGTCGGCGACATCCATGGCGCCTATAAGGCGCTTTTGCAATGCCTTGAACGATCCGGCTTTGATTATGATAAAGACCGTCTGATCGTATTGGGAGACGTCTGCGACGGCTATTATGAGGTTAAACAATGCATCGATGAGTTATTAAAAATAAAGCATTGTGATTTTATCATCGGGAACCATGACCTTTGGGCTTTGGGTTGGGCAACGCGCAATGAGACGCCCGAAATTTGGACAAGCCAGGGAGGCGACCAGACGATGGCATCTTACAGTGGCGGTCCCATGCCGCAGGCGCATATTGATTTTTTGAGAAACGCGCATTTGTGGATTGAGTTTGAAAATAAATTGTTTGTTCATGCCGGTATTGATCCGACTAAAAGAATTGAAAAGCATTCTTTGGAATATTTGACGGGGGATAGAAATTTGGTTGAGAGCGCGTGGAAAAAGGCGCATCAAAATCCGAAGTATAAATATTCTACGTACGATGAAATATTTGTAGGCCACACGACTACACAGTGGTTTGCCAGAAATAAGGAAACTAAAGGCTTAACACTGGAGGGAGTCGCCGAGCTGGGAACCAAGCCGTTATTTTTATGTAACGTGATCATCTTGGATACCGGCGCGGGTTGGTCTGGCAAGTTGACGATTATGGATGTAAACACTCATGAGTATTGGCAATCCGATTTAACGCCAAAACTATATGGGACGGAAGGCAGAAAATAAAAATGAACTACTGGTGGACATCAGATTATCACTTTTCGCACACTAACATTATTACATACTGTAATCGGCCTTTTAAGACAGCCGAGGAAATGAATGAGACTATCATCAAGCGGCATAACGAAAGGGTCAAACCGGAGGATACGGTTTTCTTCCTGGGCGATTTTATTTTTAAGGGTGGCAAGGAAGGTGGTATTGAGAAGTATCGCCTTTTTGAAAAGAGGCTCAACGGAAAATTTATTTTTATCAGAGGGAATCACGATAACAATAATAGCCTTAAAACAATCATTACGAAAATGTACATTTATTGCGGTGCCAAGACCATTTGTATGACGCATCGACCGGAGGACGCCGATCCATCTGTCCCGATGAATCTTTGTGGGCATGTGCATGGCCGGTATAAGGTCAAAAGATTGAGCGAAGATTCTTTGATTGTCAATTTGTCAGTGGATGTATGGAATTATTATCCGGTGACATTTAACGAGATTAATGCTCGTGTTGCGGATTTTTTGAGACAAGATAAGCAACCACGTAAATTGGAGGGTTAGAATCTTATGAAAATTGTTTGTTCTCGATGCAAGAAAATATTAGGAGAACAAAAGCCTTTTGATGACTCTTCTGAAATTAAGGCGAGGTGTATTGATTGCATTAATAAAGATAAAAAAGTGGCATTAGAGGCTCTGAGAGCAAAGTCCATGCCAGAGCCGGGTAAAGCAAGAGAAGTGGTATTTGAGAATGGTCTTAAAGGTTTACTATCGGTTGCTGGGAGCGAGACCGAAAACCTCTATTTCTTTGAAATGGCAATTTCCGGAGAGAAATTTTTTTGTTCAAAGGATACTAGAGAAAATTTTAAGAGGTGTTTAGAAAGTATTAATGGGGATGAAGTTGATATCACGTTTCTTCATTCTTCGGTCATGAAAATGCCAGAATTTTTAAAAGGCCGCAGGAAGAAAAATCAAGAACCGCCTGCAGAGGAGAAGAAGACAGAGAGCATAAATTACAATTGTACAGTGAAAGGGCCAAAGCAGTTTGCTCAGTCTGTGTTTGATGATATGGCGACAAGGGCTCAGGAGTTTGTGCAGTTGTCTGCCGACATGATCAGGAATGTTCATAAAAGAGAACATCAGAAAAGGGAAGGGAGAAAATATGCTATGAGAAAATTAGCCAGTATCCAAAGAATTAAAGCATTGGACCCTATCGCCGGGGCGGATGCTATTGAGAGAGCCACAGTCTTAGGTTGGCAGTTGGTCGTGAAGAAAGGCGAATTTAAGGTCGATGAGTTATGTGTTTATTGTGAAGTAGATTGCCTTATGCCAGACGACCCGAGGTTCGAGTTTCTTAAACCGCGGGGCATGCGAATAAAAACGGTTAGATTGCGCGGGCAGATCTCACAGGGGATATGTTTTCCTTTATCGATCTTGCCGAATGGGTTTGATATTCAGGAGGACGCCGATTGTGCTTCTGTGTTAGGAATTACAAAATATGAGCCGCCTATTCCGGCCTGTTTGAGTGGCATTGCCAAGGGAGCATTCCCATCGTTTATACCAAAGACCGATGAGCCAAGGGTTCAGATTTTACAGGATTTACTAGATCGATATCAAGGGGAAAAGTGTTATGTGAGCGAAAAAGTGGATGGCAGTTCTGCTACTTTTTATGTTCATAATAAAGAGTTCGGAGTATGCACGCGCAATCTTGAGTTGGTTGAAGATCCCGAGAATACTATTTGGAAGATTGCGCGGGAGTTGGATATTGAGAAGAAATTACGCACAATGGGGATGAACATAGCCATTCAGGGCGAAGTGGTTGGTGAAGGCGTTCAAGGGAATCCGTTAAAACTGCGTGGACAGAGCATAAAGTTTTTTAATGTTGTTGATATTGATCGGCACGAGTATTTGTCGTTTAAGAAATTCAAGCAGGCTATGCGAGATTTAACATTAGAAACGGTCCCCATTATCGCTATTGATTATAAGCTGGAAAATGATATTAATGCTCTTGTAAAGATGGCAACCAGAAAAAGTCTTATCTGTTCAGATGTGTGGGCTGAGGGTATTGTAATCCGACCATTGATAGAGTGCGTTGACCGTACGATTGGCAGAGTTTCATTTAAAGCTGTAAATCCTGAGTTCTTGTTGAAAACAGACCAATGAGTTTTTAGATCTCTTTCCGTGCTAACACTGTGCTAACAAAATAAGCCCCAACAGGGGCAAAAGCGGTATAACAGCAAACACGTCAACTCGCCGCAACTCCTAACACCGTTAACAGTTAGATAAAATCATCAATCACCGTCGAGATCGTTTGAAGCCCTCATAACCTGAAGGTCATTGGTTCAAATCCAACCCCCGCAACTATTCAAGCAGGCCCAATCCTAGCGGATTGGGCCTGCTTGTTGAAAGACCTTTGGTTTGGTAAAAATAAAAAATAAAGTGATGTAAAAAGGAACAATCCCTACGCTCTATTTTTATTAAAACTCTCCGTTCCTAATAATTTAAAAGAATCCGCGAGCTATGATTAATTGATATGCTTGGCGGATTTTTTTTCTAGTGCTAACATCCTGGTAATCCCAACTTTTTTTAAGGTAAAAGATTTCCAACTAAACCCTTGTGGTGCATTTGTTTGGGCTGTATAAAGAAACTATATCTGTGAAGTTTAATTTCTCGGTTGGTTTGTTTTTCATAAACTCCTGTCTTATTGATAGTGGAAATACATTCTCAGGAATTTTTCCCAGAGTTATGGATGTCGCATGAGTGATCTTCCCAGCCCGTATGGACTATTGAAGAAGTTAACTTGGGGTGACATGCTTTTTGTCGCCGGAGTACTTGTTTGCGCCTGGCTGATCGCGTTTGTTGTGCGTTGGATAATCCGCGGCCTGGCTGAAAGATCCCCACCCCGGGTTCGTCTTTTTATCTTGCGTTTTCTCCCCATATCGCGCCTCTTTATCGCCATCACCGCGCTCGTCGTTATTGTGTCGATTTTTATCGAACCGAAATTTCAAAATATTATCGTGCTTGTTGCCAGCGGAGGTTTGGCGATGGCTTTTGCCTTGAAGGATTATGGCAGTTGCCTGGTCGCGGGCCTCATCACAATCTTTGAGAATACCTATCAACCCGGCGACTGGATTGAGGTCGACGGCGCTTACGGAGAAGTCAAAGTCATCGATTTGCGGTCAGTCCGTATCGTAACGGCCGATGATACCGAAGTTATTATTCCGCATTCGCGCATCTGGTTAACCAGCATTTTTAACGCCTCAAGCGGCAATGCAAGTTTATTATGTGTCGCCGATTTCTATCTCCACCCGGAACATGACGCCTCCCTGGTGCGCAAACATTTAGCCGAGGTCGCGGAAACGAGTGCCTACCGTAAGCCCGGAACAACCGTTACGGTAGTTGTTTTTGAGAAACCTTGGGGAACTCACTACCGGCTTAAAGCCTACGTTAAGGAAAGCCGCGAACAGTTTCAATTCATATCAGACTTGACTATTCGCGGTAAGGAAACTATCCGGTCAATGGGGATCAGGTTTGCCCAAGCCATATATGCACAGACAAAGGCCTAAAAGAATTGAGCCTAAGGAGCATTCGCTGCATAAGTCGTTTCCGATCATTTTTTTTGTTGTTTCGTTATTCATAACTTTTGCCGTATTCGCCGCAGAAATCCCGTCAAAAGAATTCCTCGCCAGCAATTTCGTTAAATCCTTTCAGAAAAAAGAATACGCCAAAGCCCTGCAGGAATCCGACGAGTTTTTGAAGAAATATCCGCATGACGCGCTCATCCTGCGCTATCGCGCCCTGACTTTAGAGAAACTCAAGCAACCTAAAAAAGCCATTAAACTTTATCAGGAGATTCTAGCGGCTCATCCTAAAGATATCCCCGCGCGCCTATTTTTAGGGTTGGCTTATGTTAAAGGGGATGAAAATGATAAGGCAGAAAAAGAACTTCGTTATGTTGCTGGGCATGCGTCTTCCAAAGAATATCGGCATTGGGCTCAAGCGCAGTTAAATCGGTTGCATAAAAATGTACGCACGGCCACCAAACCGATTAAAAAAAATCTTTATGTCATCGGAAAGACCGGCGTTCTTTATGACAGCAATCCGCTTCTTTTGCCCGATAATAAAGATTTATTAATCAAAAGTAAAAAGGGTTCGGCGCTTTATTTGTTTGAGCTTGCCGCCGGATACCCTTTGAAATTAGAAAAAGATTCCCGCTTGGATGTTTTGTATATCGGCCAACAATATTCTCATAGCCATGGAGCGGAGGGAGTGGATTTTACCTCACAGGGGTTTGCTTTGGATGCTAAAAAGCGGACATTCGTTGGGACACGTTCTGTTCTTTTAGGAAGCCGTTATGATTTTCGTGCGAATTTCTTAAGAAGTGATCTGTTTTCTATTGTAAACCGTTTTTATCTTAGCGCGGACACTTCCTTTTGGCCTAAAACACAAACGTACTTCTATGGACGTTTTGGCATTTTAAATTATGGTCCCGATGGAGCCAACCCCGATCAAACATCGCGCGATGGCATTCGCGAAGGACTCGGCGTAACCCAATATTTTTATACCTCAAATCTTAAAAGTTTTTTGTTTGTTAAAACAGAGGTTAACTTTAATCAGGCGCGCGGCGATAATTTTGATCGCGCTGGCGCGCTGGCCCGCGTCGGGATTCACACGCCGCTTTATTTCTGTCAGAAAACAGACCTTGATGTCTCGAGCGGATTTGATTGGGGAACATATCCGGATTTTGTATCGTTATCTTCATTGGATCTTACAGAGCGGCACGATAAACGTTGGGATGTTTATGCGGGCATGACTCACCATTGGAAACCAAAGCTTGCGACACGGATTTTCTATCGATTTATTAATTCAGAAAATGATAATGATTTATATGCCCGCACCCGGCACATCGCGGGGATGGAAGTTGTTTTCTCATTTTAAAGAAAAAAATATTATGGCTATTAGATTTCCAATAAAGATAATCATGTTGGGCGGGATCATATTGTTAATATCTTCTTCGTTTGCTTTTGCCGACGAGAACCGGCATCTTGCGGTTGATCAAGCGATCGGAGGCATGGAACAAGGAAGTCGAATTTCTGCTCCAGATGCTAAAGGCACAGCGCCTGTGACTGATATTCACAAAACTATTTCTTCTTCTCAAGGAACTAAAAAGGCAGAGGCGAGTCCCGTTACCGTCGGCAGCAATCACGGTAATATTTATTCCTCGCCCGGACAAACGAATAATCCGGTTAATACCGTCACAACTGGAAGTGAATCTACGACGAGACAAACTGGAACCACAGAGACTGGCGGGACAGGTGAAACCGGTTCAGGACAGATCACTAATCCGGTCGATACCGGAGTAAGCCAACCGGAAACCGAACCAATAGCTAACCCGGTTGATAGCGGGACTGGTACAGGTACACAGACAGAAGAACCCCCGACGGGAAGCGGCGGATCAGAGACGGAAGCCACAAATACTTCTGGCAATCCTATTGTGGATGTTGAGGGGGGCGTAGATTTGGAAACAGGAACGGTGGAGGCCGATGCGACGGTAGATACGACCGGTGAGCTTGAAGAGAAACAGATTCTTGAGGCTGATCTGGAAGCTGAAGGTGTTAGTTCGATTGATGCCGACATAAGCAGTGCTGCCGACATTACCGGAGAGGAAATTGTCAAAGACGCCGATGTCACGACGGACACAATAACGGAAACAGTTCAACCAACCGAACAGACCGGCCCGACAGAAAGCCCTCCGGCAGAGAGTACGCAAGAAAGCAATCCTATTGTTGATACACAAGTGAGTACTGATTTAGAATCAGGCAAGGTTGAGGCCGACGCCACGATAGATACCAGCGGAGAATTAGAAGAGAAACAGATTATCGATGCGGACCTGGCAACAGGTGAGACAACCACCGAAGCAGAAGTTGGTAGCGCGACCGATGTGACTCAATCGGATACGGTCGAGAGTGCAGACATAACGACTCAACCTGTTTCGACCGTTACCACGACCTCTGATCTTACGGCAGAAGTGGATACCACAGGTGAAACGACCGGTGGGGAAGCGGATGTTGGTATTGAAGCGGATGTTTCCGGCATTAGCGAAGGGGAAGATGTCACCTGCGATCCGGCGGATGCATTAACCTCCGCTGCCTGCGGAATTCCTCAGCTTTAGAAAATTGTAGAAATCTTCCTGTGCTAAGCAGACGAATTTTTTAAAAACTCATCTTCGCGATCCATTCATTCTTTTTCCACTGACGTGCCCCGGTCTCTAGTCAAAAAATTTTCTCCTTCCCGCTTAAAGCCGGTGACATTATCTAGCCGGGCTTTAATTTTTGCTGCCTTGTTGTAATCCAAAAATTATTTGACATAGCAGATAGTTGAATGGTAAACTTTCAGCGCAAGGAGAAAAAGATGACACTAAAGGCATTTGGTGTTGAAGAGGAAAAAGGCAAGCACTACGAAGAAGCGATTTACAGTCTTGTTCTCATTTACAATGTCATGACCGATCAAATAACCTCCTATCTTGAGCAGTTCGATTTAACTCCCGGAAAATTTAATATCCTCATGATCATCAAACACCAAGGTCAATCCGATGGTATCCCCCAAGTTGAAATCAGTAAGCGCCTGATTGTCACCCCTTCGAACATGACCAAACTCATTGATAAATTAGAAAAAGACGGATTGGTTGTCCGTGCGGCCCTGGAAGGAGACCGCCGGGTCAATATTATGAAGATCACACCTAAAGGGTCACGGCTGTTGGACCAGGTTTGGCCCGGCTATGATAGGAAATTAAAAATGTTGATCTCTGGCCTTAACCCGCAACAGCAAAAACAGGCAGCCGACTTACTGAAGCTTTGGCTGGCTGACCTGCAGGAAGGGTAATTTTTTTTTCATGTAGTTGAATAGTAAACTATATGGCATAGTCATGGTTTTTCGTATGATTCATAGGTTCAGAGGAATTAACCCGTACGCTTTAACAGTAGAAAGGAGAACTTATGAATGAGAAGGCCTTGCAGTGGTTTTATAAGGAATTGCCGGACCTGGTCTATAAAGGGGTTCTGACGCAAGAAGCTGCAGATAATTTGCGCAGATACTATGGAGGGGTCAAAGGCGCAGACAAAAAATGGTTGGTGATTATGCTCTGCAGTGTTTTCGGGGCACTGCTGATCGGGCTTGGGATTATTTTGCTCATTGGCCATAACTGGGAACAATTATCCCGTGCCCTCCGCACAGTTTTATCCTTGCTGCCCTTGCTCATCGCTCAGGGCTTAGCATCCTGGGTTTTGTTGAAATACCCCCAATCCCACGCTTTGAAGGAGGGAACGGCTACATTTTTGAGTCTGATGGTAGGTGCCTCGATTGCGCTCATTAGCCAAACCTACAATATTCCCAACGACACACCTACGTTCCTATTAACGTGGATGTTATTAATCGTTCCTTTGGTCTATTTCATGGAAGCGACGATCCCGGCAGGTATTTATATCGTGGGAGTGGCAACCTGGACAGAAAATTTTTGGTACTACCAGCCGCTTAAGGCCTTTTTGTTCTGGCCGTTTTTAGCGGTTATCATCCCGCACCTTATTGGGATCCTGCGGGAAGAAAAATACACTCATCGCGCCGCGTTTTTAACGTTGGTCATGGCAGTCAGTGTGTGTTTCGGCACGGGATTCACATTAGGCAGAACCTGGCCAAGCTCTTGGATGGTTATTTTCCCAAGCCTTATCACGCTGTTTTATCTTTTGGGCGCTTGGAAATTTCCAGGAGCGTCCACGAATTGGCAAAGGCCACCCCTTGTGATCGGCGGCTTAGGAATTTTTGTCTTCATGTTTTTGTTCACTTATCGGTGTCCTTGGGAATCTATAACTCAACCCTACAATTATCCCCCGAATGAAATACTTTCTCCAACGGCGATCCCGGATCACCTGCTGACGTTTAGCTTGGTTGCAGGCGTGATGCTTTTCGCCCTCCAATTTGCTAAAAGGCGGGACTGGATGCGGACGCTATTTGGGGTCTTGCCCTTGATGGCCTTGGTTGGATATGCCTTAGCCACGGCATCGTTGTCTTCGGCCTTTCCTACATCGTTGTTTAATGGTTTTTTGTTGGTAGTCAGCCTCTACCGGTTAATAACTGGGATACGGGCCAATCATTTGGGCACAATCAATACTGGAATGCTGATGTTGGCTGTCCTGGTTTTGGCGCGTTTCTTTGACAGCGAAATCAATTTTCTCTTAAAAGGCCTGGTCTTTATCTTGATTGGGATCGGCTTCCTGGTCACCAATGTTGTGATGTTACGCCGCAAAGGGGGTGCTGCATGAGAAGAAAATATATTTTCGGATTGTTCGCTTTGTTGATCGTTGTGCAGATTGCCTTGCCGGTTTCCATGATTGCTAAAAGAGAAGCGACTCTAAAAAATGGTGTGGTCTTCCGTTTTAAGACCGCACCGGTTGATCCGTATGATGCCTTTCGCGGCCGCTTCGTTGCCTTGCGGGTCGAGGTCAATAGTATTAGTAAACCAATGGGCGTGGATCTTAAGTACGGACAGAAGGTTTTTGCGCAATTGACTGTGGATGCGAATGGATTCGCCAAAATATCGGCGATTTCTTTACAGAGGCCGAAGGCTGGTGACTACTTGGCGGCCACCGTCGGATATTGTCATGAGAACTCCGTTAACCTAAATTTACCCTTTGACCGCTATTATATGGAAGAAAAAGCTGCCTCTCACGCCGAACAGGTTTATCGAGAACACAGCCGTCGCGATCAACAAGATGCTTATGTGATTGTCAGGATTAAAGACGGTTTTGCCGTCGTTGAGGGACTTTATATAGGGGGAAGTAAAATTGAAGAGATTTTAAGAAGAACGAAATGAATTTGATTGCCGAAAAGTTAGAAGCCCGGCTTCTAACTTGTATCAAATCAACTTGACCCTTCGACGGCGCCCAAGCCCCTCCCTTCAGGGCGGGGAGCGTCGAAGGGTTGACAAAGGTTGACTTCCCTCGGGCCCGACCGTACAATCATTCTGCTTCGCAAAACTAATAGGAGTCTTAGTTTTGCAGCACGAATCTCCGAAATTCATTCAACCCACATTTATGACCATTGCCCTTATCAATTCTTACGGTTTTTCGATCCGAACCTTGATTTTTGATTCAGCCTTTTATGACTCACGCAGCCGGGAATGGCGAGGCGATTTACCCGTCGGCGGAGTCCCTTATGATATCATCGGGTTTGAGCCACTGGTCGAATCCCGATGAATTCACCGGAATTTTAAAAGTATTCTGCTACGCCCCGCCGTGAGCGGGGCGAAGGAGAATAAATTTTTCATGTGAACGAATGAACCTTATTCCTAAAACCCGCCTCGAGGCCTTTAGCGACGGCCTCATTGCCATCATCATCACCATCATGGTCCTCGAGTTAAAAGTGCCTTC
Organism: Candidatus Omnitrophota bacterium; assembly: GCA_023247725.1. Taxonomy (GTDB): domain Bacteria; phylum Omnitrophota; class Gorgyraeia; order Zapsychrales; family JAHFFX01; genus JAHFFW01. The sequence goes on from JAHFFW010000028.1 coordinate 13,353, forward strand.
CGGCGCTGATCTCGAGTCCTTAAAGCCGACCATTCCGGCATTCCTCAGTTATGTACTCAGTTTTGTGTTCTTAGGCATTTACTGGAACAATCATCATCACCTCTTGCATGCGGCCAAACACAGCAATGGCAAAATCATGTGGGCGAATTTGCATTTGTTATTTTGGCTGTCGCTGGTTCCTTTTACGACGGCCTGGATTGGCGAACATCATCAGAGGACTTGGCCAACCGTATTGTATGGCGTCGTCCTTTTGATGGCAGCGATCGCTTATATTTTTTTACAGACGGCCATTGTAAAAAGTGAAGGACCAAATTCCCATCTGGGAATGGCGTTAGGAAACGACTGGAAAGGCAAACTGTCATTGGGAAGTTATGCACTCGCTATTGTCCTTGCCTTTGTGAATCCTTGGATATCGGACGCCTTGTTCGTTTTTGTGGCCTTGTTGTGGCTTATCCCGGATCGCCGGATCGAGAGGATGGAGGCCTGATCATGCATCGCCTCTTCCTCCTTTTAGTTTTTCTTCTCTCAATTATTCCCGACGTTCCCGCACAGCGGGTGTTTCGGACTTCGGCCGTGCCCCAAGAACCGACGTTATTGTCACCTTGCTCTGACAAAGTTTTTCTTAAAGGGAAAAAGATGCTCGGATTCCGATGGGACCAAACCCGCCCCGGGTTTATCCGCTACACGGATTTTCGGTTGTATCGCGGATACGAAACCTCCGACGATCACCTCATCCTTAAAGACAAGGTCGACTTTCAATCCAGCACCGCAGTTGCCGTTCAGGAATTCCAAGCCGGCCAAACCTACACGTGGGTTATTCGGGAAGTTTATCTCAATGGCCAGAAAGGCATCGGCGTCTCTTGCTCCTTTACGGTCAAAGAGGATTCTTCTAAGATTCAAGAAACTAACGAAAAAGCCATTGGGACCGAAAGAAATTCAAAATCAAAAATCCCAAATCCTAAATGAAAGATACTCTTATGCAATCTCCCGATCCCCTTGAAACTCCCCGACTAAAAATCGTTATGGCCACGATCATCCTCAACATCACCGCCGTCATGGTGTTTTCTTTCCTGCCAGGATCGGATTGGCGTACCGGCGTCTTACTAAACGGCATTGACAACGCCATTTTCCTTTTCTATGCGATTCGCCGACGGGATTTCTTAATGGCCCACCTGATGGTGTTTGGACTGGTCGTCGGCTTTTGCGAACTGCCGGCCGATGCCTGGCTTGTCGATACAACCAAAACCTTGGATTATTCTGTAGGAGGAGGACCCATGATCTGGCGTTCGCCTTTATGGATGCCGTTTGCCTGGGAAGTGGTTGCGGTGCAGTTTGCCACGCTCGGGCTTTGGTTTTCAAAACGGATAGGATTTTTCGGTTTGTTGCTAACGGGAATTATTGGGGCGCTCAATATTCCTTTTTATGAAGAAATGGCATTAAGAATTCACTGGTGGATGTATCATCAATGCCGGATGTTTTCGGTCACACCGTATTACATCATCCTCGGGGAATTCGGGATCGCGGTCGCGTTGGCCGCTTTAGCGCGAATGGTAGAGAAACAACAATGGGTGAAGACGATTTTCGCCGGATTCTTGGGCGGTTCTGGAATTTTTCTATGTTACGCTGTTGCCTATTATCTCGTTAAATAATATCGAGTGACCCGACTCTCACCCCGGAGGTGAGAGAGGAATTTGGTTCCATGTCAGGAAAACCCCGAATGAGCGCTGGGCTTTTGATGTATCGGAGGAGGGCCGCCGGGCTCGAGGTTTTGTTGGCCCATCCCGGCGGCCCTTTCTGGTCGAAGAAGGATGACGGCGTTTGGTCTATTCCCAAAGGCGAGGTCAATTCCGACGAGGATTTCTTAAAGGCAGCGATCCGGGAATTCAAAGAGGAAATTGGAGCTTCGCCCGATGAGAAGACCGAATTCCTGCCTTTGGGAGAAATCAAACAAAAAGCCGGAAAGATCGTGCACGCCTGGGCTTTTTGTGGCGATCTGCCGCCAAATCACAAAATCACCGGCGGGCGATTTGAAGTACCCTGGCCGCCGCGTTCCGGAAAGCTGGCGACTTTTCCTGAAATCGACCGGACGGAATTTTTTACAATTCTTCAAGCCAAGAAAAAAATCCTCGAACGTCAGCAGGCCTTTCTCGATCGCCTCGTGAACCTCGTTGGTTGAGGGATTAGGGAATTTTGTGACCACCGACGGTGAAAATTCCCGGTGAGGTCAGTTAATCCTCTTTTAATCCCTTTCTTAATCTCCCTTTTATCAATCTGAAAGCGCAGGTGCTCCCCTCTCACCCCGGGGGTGAGAGGAATCCTGGCACGAAGACCGGGAAGCGTCGAAGGGTTGATTTTCAGATTTTATTATTTGATAGGGGATTTTTTATTTTGAAAGAAATATTTAAGAAAGGGGCAGAAGATGGTTACCCTGACGAAACCAAAAACAAACGGCTACGCCACAAAATCGCCACATCCTATAACCGGTACAAGGAATATCAAGGACAACGGTATACCGGGATGACGATCGGGTGCAGCCAGCGCTGGCATTTGATCAAGATCTTTGAAGAGATGATTGCGGAGTTGAAGGCGCAGCTTCCTGCCACTCCTCAACGAAAGAGCCGGTTGACGCCGTTGCGGAGGAGTTTGGTAGGTTCGTGACCAGTGACCCGTTGACGAGCCACGAGCGAGATTAAGAATAATTTTTCCCCAGATAATACCGCAACTTCGGCGGGAATTTCCGACGGACGAGAACCTTTTGGACCTGCCACTGTTCATCGGGAGGAAGTTCGGTCAAGAAGTGAATGTTTCCTCCTTCCAGAACGGCCAGGGGAATTCCATCGCGGAAAACGATCCGGTTGTGAGTCAGATGAGCAATCCTTTTTCCCGGCAGAATGATTCCCAAGAGGTTCAACGGATCCGTTGCCGAAATCGAAATCAGTTCTTCACTTTTAGATTCCTGACGGATCCGACGCAGATGCTCGATCGTTTCGGGCAAGGCAAATTGCTCGCCAGACACTTGACTGACAAAGCGGCCGCCGCGCAATTGTCCGCGCAATTCCAGCCGGCGCAAAACCCTTCCCAGGATCCTCCACGGCGGAGCAAAGCTTTCCTGCTTGAGCAGAGAACGAAAAAGCACTCCCCAGCGTCGAAGATAGATAAAAACCAATTCTTCCAGAATTTCGTATTCCAAATTTTCCTTGTCAATGGCGGGATCACTGTGCATGAGCGACCAGCGACCAGCGTGTTCGATCCCGAATAACGCCCGACGTCCGCGGGCCAAAGAATGACGCAGGCGATGGGGCGTGGGTTTATTCGATTCCGGGGTCAATAACGCGCGCAGTCCGGCATAACTATCACTAACAATCGCCCCTTCGGTCACAAGCTGGGCAATGGCTTCTTCCACCTGAGTCTTGAGTAAGCCCGTTTGTCCGACGATCTCATCGAAAAAGCTCGCGCCCTTGGTTTTCAAATGCTCAAAGACTTCTATCGCGTGCGTCGACAATTCCCGCTCCTCCGGCTGGCCATTACCCAAGGCCTTCCATAAATGCGCGTTGTTCCGCGGGACAAGGCAAATGGGGGTTGTCTTGACCGGTCCGGAACGCTTGTTCTCATCCAATAATTTTTTGGGGGGTTTGAAGCGTCCCCAAACAATTTTACCGCTCACACATAACGAATCTAGCCAGATGGGATCATACTGCGCCATCCGCGCTGGGATAAGATCCGCCTCCCACGAAGCGGCTGGCGCTTCAAAGCCTTCCAACTGAGCCAGGATCTCTTGCAAAGTCTGTGGACCAGTCCATTCCTCGTCGGACCGCATGTGGTGGAAATCAAAAAGGAAACGGACAAAATTCTGGACCGAGACCGGTTGGATGCTTTGCCGAAGGGATTCGATCGTGTATTTATGAATGCGCTGCAGGAGCCTGCGTTCGCACCATTCTTCGGCGCCCAAATCCGGAGTGAACTTTCCCCGAAAAACAAATCCTTCATGTTCTAAAGCGAGCAGGGCCTGATCGATTTTGTTCGTCGGCAAACCCATTTGTCCCGCGAGTTCCGTGAGGGTCACTGGCCCCAGGGCTTCGAGGCGTCCGCGGACAATTTCGCGCAAGGCCTCTTCGAATGATGATGGTTCCTGGATACAGGCCGGAACCTTGACGGCGGGCGACCATTGTCCCCGCGGGTAAATCTTTTGGAAAAAGGAAAGCCGTTCGGTCGCGATCCAGAAAATTTGTTCACCGTTCATTTGAAATCTCGCAGCCCGTCCCTGGCCTAAGAGCGGTTCAAAGAATTCCTGCCAATTGTTAGTGAGCCCCTCGGTCTGAGAAAGAAAACCATGAATCATGAGGATATCATGAAGCTCGTCGAAATCCCGGGCCTCGGGCCAGGCCTCCTCGCGCACCAGCGCGATCGCCGCCGGATCCAAACGGCTCAGGTCGCGGGCCTCCGAAGGATCCAGCCAGCTGCGGTTGCGCACAGCATTGACCCGGCGTTCGGCAAATTCCGTGTCGTCGAGGAAAGAGTACGGCCGGGCGTTGATGATTTCCTGGGCGAAGATCGACGGCTCGCGCAGATCTTTCGCCACGAGGATAATTTCCTTTTGCTCAATTTTTTTTATGAGCGCTTCCAATTCCTTAATGTCCATGGCCTCGTTCAAACAGTCGTCGATCACTTGCGAGACCAAAGGATGGTTGGGGACTTTGCGTTCGCCCTGGATATTTTCGAAGCAGGCAATCTGATCCGGAAAAACCTGGGCGATCAAATCCTCGGCCTGCATGCGTTGAAGATAGGGCGGCACTCGTTTGCCGTTGCGGTTGCGCAAGATGGCCAGCGCCCGGGTCGCATTCCAGCGCCAGCGGATTTCAAATAAGGGCGCATCGAGCATGGCCTGAATGAGGGTTTCACAAACAGTTTTCGAATTCAAATAGCGGAAGACATCCTCGAGGGGAAAACTGTGCGAAGAACTCAACGATAAGATGATGCTGTTTTCGTTGGCGGCGGCCTGCAATTCGAAATTAAAATTACGGCAGAATTTTTTTCGTAAGGCCCAGGCCCCAGCCGCGGTTGACCCGGCTGCCGTAAGGGGAATGGATGACGACGTGCATGTCGCCGGCCTCATCAAAAAAACGCTCCATCACAATGCGTTCGCGGGTGGGCATGGCGCCTAATCCGACTTTGCCCATCCAGAGGTAGAGGACTAGCTGTTCTGCCGCTTCCGGGGTGAGTCGGACTTCGTCGACGAGCCAGCGGACGGCTTTGTTGTCTTTTATTAAAACGTGGGACGTAGAATCATTGCGATTATCTTTATCACTGAGGTCCCACGTCCGAGCGAATCCCGCCAACGGCGGGATGAGCGAACGTCCCACGTCCAACGTTATGTTCGTCGGCAACGGATCTTCATCCAGCATGTCGCTGATCCTTTGGCGCAGACGCGAAACCGCTTCGCTCAATTCCAGACTGCGGCCGGAACTTTCGCCCAGCCAAAAAGGAACGGAAGGCGGTTTGCCGGCGGCATCGTGAACGATTACCTTGAGGCCTTCGATGCGAACGAGCTGCCAGGAATGGTTGCCTAAGGTGAAGATGTCGCCGGACAAGGTTTCCAGGGCGTAATCTTCATTAAGGGTTCCGACGGTAATGCCCTCCGGCTGCAGAACGACTTCGTAATCAAACGTATCGGGGATGGCGCCGCCATTGGTTAAGGCGACGAGTCGGGCGCCGCGGCGCGGCCGTACGCGGCCATTCACCGCATCGTAATGCAGATACGCGCCGCGGCGCCCGCGCCGGGTCGTGAATCCTTCGGCGAGCATCTGCACGATTTCCAAAAATTGTTCCTACGTTAGATTCCGGTAAGGATAGGCATTGCGAAAAAGCTCGTAAAGATTTTTGATCTCCCATTCCTGATGAGCCACTTCCGCGACAATCTGCTGGCACAAAATATCGAGCGGGGCCTCCGGCATGATGATCCTATCGAGTTCGCCCCGGCGGATGCTGTCAAAAAGAGCCGCGCCTTCGAGAAGATCATCCCGGGACAGGGGAATGAGGATGCCCTTGGAAGTTCCGCCGACAAAATGCCCGCTGCGGCCGACCCGCTGCAAAAAGGCCGCGATCCTTTTTGGCGAAGAAAACTGCACGACGAGCTCCACCGAACCGATATCAATGCCCAATTCCATGGAGGCGGTCGCGACTAAAACTTTTAATTGTCCGGCCTTGAGCCGCTGTTCCGCCCGGTGACGGTGCTCTTTGCTCATGCTGCCATGATGGGAGCTGACATGTTCTTCGCCGATCCGTTCGGCCAGGGCCAGCGCCAGGCGCTCGGCGAGACGGCGGGTATTGACGAAGATCAAGGTCGTGCGGTGCTGGTGGATGAGCTCGATCAGACGTTCATAAAGTTCGGTCCACACTTCATTGCTCATGACGGCCGTCAAAGGAGATTTAGGAATTTCCAAATGCAGATCCAATCGTCGGCGGTGACCAGTGTCAATGATCACGCAATCCGGTTTTCCATCGAGGATATTTCGGTTCCCAACAAGAAAATTTGCTACCATCTTGACCGGCTTTTGGGTGGCGGATAATCCAATCCGCTGCAAATGCTGCCCGGTCAAGGCCTGCAATCGTTCGACGGAAAGACTCAGGTGGCTGCCGCGTTTGTCACCCAAGACCGCATGGATTTCATCGACGATGAGAGTGCGGACGCTTTTTAGCATCGCTCGTCCGCCAGAAGAAGTTAATAACAAGTAAAGGGACTCGGGAGTCGTGACCAAAATGTGCGGCGGTTTCTTGAGCATTTTTTGGCGTTCGGAGGCTGTAGTGTCGCCGGTTCGCACCATGACCGAGATCTTGACCGGCGCTAAACCGGATTTTTCCAATTCACTTTGAATTCCCATTAACGGGATGTCCAAATTCCGGTGGATGTCATTACTGAGCGCCTTCAACGGAGAGACGTAAACGATTTGGGTTTCTTCGGGGAGCTCCCCGGCAAGTCCGCGGACGATCAATTGATCGATGGCCGCGTAAAAAGCCGCCAGGGTCTTGCCGCTTCCCGTCGGTGCGGCAATGAGGGTGTGCCTTCCTTGCCGGATCGCCGGCCAGGCTTGTTCCTGAGCGGAGGTGGGTTTCCCCAGATTTTGTTCAAACCAGCGTCGGGTGACGGGGTGAAATTCTATGAGAGACATGATGGGATTTTTTCTTTCGTCTTAAATCGCCTTTATGATAGCATTTTTTGAATGACCGGGCCAGCGCGTGCGTCCGGTCGCTTATAATCGGGCTTTTTATGAAAAAGGGGAGAGCGCCAGAAAGCACATAAGTTGAACAAAGATTTAATGATTTTCATGATCAAAAATGATAAGCTTCTTGGGTAGTCCGGGGTTTAATCCCATTCCTTCTTTCTTATGTTAAGAAATAAAACCTTCCTTGCCCTTTTATTCTTAGCCGCAGTCAGCTTCCTCTCATTTTCCGTCGGAGGGGAACTGCTTCACGCCGCAGTCCACCATCACCCGGACCAGGATTCTTACGATCAATGCCTCATGACGCAGCTCCAGGCAGAAATGCTCTGCCTCGTCGCAGCGTTCACGTTATTCCTCTGTGCCTACTCGATCATCCGAATTCTTCCTCTTGTCGAAGTCGTTTCCCGTCCAGTTCTGCACGGTCTTCCACCTTTGCGCGCACCTCCTCTTTCTCCTTCTCTATAACAATCGTTTATTTCAAGCCTTGATTGAAAGTTGAAGCATTTTGAGGAGGAGTCTATGAAAAATTTTGGTCTATGGATTTTTTGCTTCATGTTGATGGAGGGAATGATTTTGGGGCCGGCGGATGCGTCGGCCTCGGTAGAAAGTGAACTGGAGACAATGAAGGCGCAACTTCAAACCATGCAAGAGCGATTCGATGCTTTGGAGAAAAAAGTCTCCGAGCAACAATCGCAGATCACCCAGGATACGGTCGCCAAGGAAGCCTATGAAAAACGGATTTCGGATCTGGAAGCGCAGCTCGCTCGTCGGGAAAATCCCGTTACAAGTCAGGGCCCCGCCAGATCAGTGAACGGCCGCTGGACACCGGAGATCGGAGCCGTGGCTGATATTGTCTATAAGCAGGACAGCGCCAAAGTGGATGAGGAAGGCGCAGACCGCGTCAGTTTGCGCGAATTGGAATTGGTCCTGGGAAGCAACATTGATCCGTATTCCCGATTGGATGCAACGATTTCCTTTTCGGATACGGAAGACCCGGCATTGGAGGAAGTCTACATCACCAATTTTGCCCTTCCCTGGAATATCACGACACGATTGGGAAAATTCAAACCGAAGGTAGGCAAGGCGCTCGCTATGCATCGTGACAGCCTGGATACCATCGATGAGCCGTTGGTCATCGCGAAATATTTTGGGACCGAAGGCATGAACAAAAGCGGCGCGGATTTTTCTAAAACCCTCAATCTGCCTTGGCCCGTGACTCATCAAGCAGTGCTGGGTATTTTAGAGGGTGGAAACGGTGAGGGGGGAACCGCCTTTGGAGAAACCCGGCGCAGGCCCACATTATACGGCCATCTCAAAAATTATCTGGATCTCACCGACACGACGGGAATAGAACTCGGCCTTACTCAAATGCTCGGTTCGCGCGATGAGGATGCAAGTTTCGAGGTGCATGTCTCCGGGATGGATGCCACCCTCACGCATCAGCTCAATGCCAACCAGAATGTGAAATGGCAGACCGAGGCCTTCCATTTGGATCGCAAAGAATCGTTGGTGGAGGTGGATGACGGATTGGGTGGAACGACTTTAGCCGATGCCGACGATGATTTTTGGGGGGGCTTACAGCCTGCTGGATCTTCGTTTTCATCCACAATGGTCAACGGGATTCCGTTATGACTATGTGGAATTGGTCGACAGGCCGGATACCGATCGCGGATACACAGGGTATCTGACTTTTTATCAAAGCGAATTCTCCCGCTGGCGCCTGCAGTTCACCCACATAGACAAAGATCTAGAGAAGGATGACAACAAAGTGTATTTGCAAGGAACCTTTGCCATCGGCGACCACAAACACAAATTGCAATAATTTCAAAAGGAGTTCACTGATGAAACGGCTATGGTTAGCTTTGAGCATTTTATTGATTTCTTCGACGATGGGATGGACGAAGGAAGGGCCACTCCATATCGTCGCGACGCAGACTATTTTTGCGGATTTGGTTAAGAAGATTGGCGGCGATCACGTGAACGTGAGCGCCGTGGCCTCACCAAAGTACAACATTCATTTCATTCAGCCCAAACCCAGCGATGTGCGAAAGGTTGCCGAGGCGGATCTTTATGTCAACGCCGGATTGGATCTGGAAGCCTGGTCCGATCCTTTGCTGGAAGCCGCGGGTCGGCCGGAACTTTTTCGCAACGGGAAAAGCAACCTGGATTTGTCGCAAGACATCCGGTTATTAAAAGTTCCGGATTACCCGTTATCCCGGGCCGAAGGCGATATGCACATCTTTGGTAATCCGCATTTTCAAATGAATCCGGAAAACGCGAAAATTATGGCAGGCCATATTCTGACTAAGCTCGAGGAGGTGGATCCGGATAATAAAGCCTATTATGAACAGAACGCCAAAGTTTTTTTAGACCAATTGGATCAAAAAATCAAAGAATGGAAGGACCTTTGTGCCCATTGCCGCGGGGAAGAAATTATCTCTTATCACGACGATATTATTTATCTCGCCGACTTTTTAAATCTCAAGGCCGAAGAGTTTTTGGAACCGAAGCCCGGGATCCCGCCGACCCCCCGGCACCTGCAATTCCTCGAGGAGTATGTACAAAAAAATAAAGTCAAGGCCATTGTGCTGCCGACATACTATTCGCGTAAAGAGGCGGATAAATTGGCCCAAAAAATTGGCGCGAAGGTGGTGACCATCTGTCAATCCATCGGGGAAGTCGCGGGGACCGAGGATGTTTTTGGCTTCTATGATTACAATATCCGGCACTTGAGCGAGGCTTTGCGATGAGCGAATTCGTTCACGTCATGGTTTTACCGTTTCTGGCCTGTTTGATCTTGACGGGGATTCATGCGTATTTGGGTTTTCCTGTCATCGAGCGCCAGGTGATTTTTGTCGATTTGGCCCTGGCGCAGATTGCGGCGCTGGGTTCGACGATCGCCCTTTTGTGGGGGCATGATTTGGATAGTGGTATCGCTTATGGTTTTTCCTTAGGGTTTACCATCCTCGGTGCCGCCATCTTTTCCTTGACGCGATTTAAACGCGAACGGATTCCTCAAGAGGCGCTCATTGGTATTGTTTATGCCGTTTCCGCCGCGCTTCTCATTATGATCCTGAGTCGTTCCGGAGAAGGAGATGAGCACATCAAGCAGGCACTGGTGGGGAATATTCTTCTCGTCAATGGGCGCGAGATTCTGCAAATGTTTGTGATTTATTGCACGATTGGAATTTTTCACTTTGTTTTCCGGCGGCAGTTCTTCCTCATTTCGCGTGATCCGCAGGAGGCTTTCCGAAAAGGGCTTAACGTCCGACTTTGGGATTTTCTGTTTTATGTGTCCTTTGGATTTGTCGTGACAAGCTCGGTTCGTTTGGCGGGGGTCCTTTTGGTATTTTCTTTTTTGGTCGTGCCTTCGGTGTGTGCGATCGTGTTCACGGATCGGCTGCGGCTGCGGTTGATGCTCGGCTGGGGCGTGGGATGCCTTGCCAGTGTCGTGGGAATGCTTGTTTCCTATTATCTGGATTTTCCGACGGGAGCGAGTGTGGTCTGTGCCTTTGGACTGATCCTTGTCATTTGCGGCGGAATAAAAATGATCAGAGAGAGGATTTTAATTGTTTGAATTTCCAAATTGGTTTAATGTAAGCATGTGAACGCCAGCTGCAAAATATTTTGTCCTCTTTTCCTATTATTTGTTTTGCTGAATCTGATGGCCTGCCGGATAAAGGCCGAAGAATTGGATTCAATTCCACAAATTGATCGACGCCTTCCCGCGAGGGAAATCGGGGCGGCCACGAGCCTCTTGCCCCAACGCTATCAAAAGGAAGCCACGCAGGCTTTAAAGAGGGCGGGAAAAAATGCTAGCGAATTGGCCCAAGCCATTCGACTGTTGAGCCCAAAACAAAGAGAGGGACTCGCCTTTCTTTTGGTCAACATGCCCCGTCGGGATTTGACGAGTCTGTCGGGTGCATTTCTCGTGGACAATGTCCGCCTGGCTTATCAGGTCCGCGAGGAAGTTTCCTGGGGGACAATGATCCCGGAAGAAATATTTTTGAATGACGTTCTACCATATTCAAGTGTGAACGAACGCCGGGACAACTGGCGTTCGGAATTTTACAAAAGGTTTCTCAAGATGGCGCAAGAAAGCGGATCCATGGAAAAGGCGGTCAAACGCCTGAACGAAGAGGTTTTTGCCCAATTGCATGTTCAGTTCCATTCGGTCAAAAGACCAAAACCCGATCAGAGTCCTTACGAAACCATTCGGGCCGGTTATGCTTCGTGTACTGGATTATCGATTCTTCTGGTCGCTGCCTTGCGTTCCGTCGGGATTCCCAGCCGCCTTGCGGGAATCCCCCTATGGCCGGACCAAAGCGGCAACCATACGTGGGTGGAAGTCTGGGACAATGGCTGGCATTATATAGGTGCCGCCGAACCCGGGGTCTATGATGAGACGTGGTTTACAAAAAAAGTTCAGGCCATGGATCCGGCTAATCGCGGTTTTCGGATTTACGCGGTCAGTTTCCAAAAAACTTCTCTCAAATTTCCCTGCATTTGGAATCCCAAGATTTCTTACGTAAGCGCGGTCGATGTCACGCCAGCGTATCAGAAAACCCCCGCCCTTGAATCTCCTTCCAATTGAAATGGTAAAATCTATTGACTTGCCAAACAAAAGCCGTTTAGTATAGGGGAGTTAACCAGGATTATTTTGAGATATCGAGGAGTTTTGATCCCGACGATAAAAACTCACCGTTGGGTCACTTAGTTGCTATGGCCATCCGGTCATCCGGAAATAGAAATCCGGATACCCGGATATCCGGGTCACCATTTCCGGATTACCAGATTGCCGGATAACCTGTAATTTATTTTCATTTTACTCATCCGATGAAAAAAATTTTTAAAGGGCTCATGCGCTCGGGCAATTTTACCACGGATCGCCTGGCGGCCTTTAGCGACGGGGTTTTTGCGATTGTCATCACATTATTGGTTTTGGAATTGCGGATTCCGGAAGTAGAAGGTCCACACGTTTCCGAAGAGATCAAGCAGGGATTGCTCAAACTCCTTCCCAAATTCATCAGTTTCGTGGTCAGCTTCGTTTATATCAGCATCTACTGGGTCAATCACCACCAGCTATTTGATTTGTTAAAAAAATCCGATCGCGGACTCTTTTGGCTCAACAGCCTTTTTCTGATGTTTCTGACCTTTATCCCTTTCCCAACCGCCTTGATCGGAAGCTATCCCCGTGAAGCGGTCGCCGTCATTTTTTATGGCTTGGCGATGTTTGCCACGGCGGTGAGTTTTGTCGTCATGAAGGCCTACATTTTTTATGTGGGAAGATTGGCTGATCCGGATAAGGCGCCCCAACTGGAACTTTTTTATCTCATCTCCGGACCGGCCTTATATTTATTGGCCGCGGCACTGGCACTGGTTAATACCCAATTTGCGATTGCGATTTATTTATTGATTCCGGTGGTTTATTTTTTTGCCGGGAAAGATTTGATTAAGGAATGATCCTGTCAAGAATCACAACGAAGTTTGTAGTTTTGTTGGCGGCGGCGTTTGCATGCGGGATTGTTCCGTACACTTCTAGCCTTGCTGGAGCCGAAGGATATTCTTGGCATTCCAAAAGCCGAATTAGCGTCGAGATTAAGCTGGAAAAAGAAATCTACCGGCAGGGAGAAGACTTAGAAGGGATTGTGGAGGTTCATAACGGTTATCCGGCAACCGTGCCGGTTGTTTTTTATATCACTCTTTATCGTAATGACCGAGAAGTTTCGACGCAGACAACCTCGATCTCTGCCCTTCCAACGGGCAAGATGACATTTTCTTTTAAGCGCTTTGGTGTGCCGGATTTTAATCGCGGCCCGGATTCGGTCGGCGTCTGGCGCATCAAGATCACTACGGCCGGTCAATCGTCGTTCGAATCAACCGCAACTATCCGCATTGTGTCGAGCCACCCCACCTCGTAAGTGGGCACTTCGTAAGTGGGCGTAGGGTGGGGCCTTTTCTTCCATCATTTTTTATAAATAAAATTTTGGTCAAAAAGGAAAGGATTGGTGAAATAGTCTTTACCAACCAATTTGAGCGGATGATGGCCGCGCTGCCGCATGGAGCCCACCTTAGCGATCCCCATGGAAAAAAAGAATAAGGGTTCGATTCGGTTTGAACCCTTCATGATCCCCTTCGAGTTAAAGACACTTTCTCTTCTCCCGTCGGAGTGCGGCAATTCTTCCAATTCTTCATAAGGAACAAGGTTGTAGGTTTGGCTTTTGGGGGGCAACGCAGCGGCATCAAGGTGTTGGACCTGATGCCACCCCGCACCAATCCGCAATTGCAAAGAATCGTTGGGAAAATTTTCCGGCAGTTCGGTCGCTACCAATGGACCGACGGTAGCTTTCGCAGGGCGGGGAATGACTCTTTGAGTTTTCGGAGCAAAGAAATGATAGCAACCGCAGTTGTTGACCACATCCAAAAATATGGGGATCCCGTCCTGATCGAGTGTTACCCGGACGGTTAAACCGTCGAGCGGCCCACGCTCCATCCAAGGAGCGTGCGGACCGTAGCGTCCTTTGTACCAGAAGGAATAATTGAGTTGAAGGCTAGGACGGCCGCGTATGAACGTGTAAGTGGTGTAATAATAGATTGTGGGTTGAGCGGTGTCGATTTGAATCCGGCCATCCTGCCAAATGACCTTGCCGATCCGGTCATAATCCGTTTGCGCATCCTGGACAATCGTCGGTGCCAGGCTATAAATGAGGGTCTTCATCTGTTCCTCACTCAATTGAGGAATATCCAGAGGATTGCGATTTGCGTCGGAAAACCAGCCAACGACTTGAGCTAAAGGAAAGGCGATGAAGGGAGTCGGCCCAAAGGTTTCCAATTTGCCATACACAGGCAATTGCGAAACCGGGCTAGCATGGATCGCCCGAACTTGCCGGTAGGCTTTTAAGGTCGCTTTTTTTACCACCAAGGAAAATACGGGATAAAATCCGAGCCAACGGGCGACTTCGGAATATTCGTCGGGCGCCTTTGTGGCTGAACGCAGGATTTCCTTAAATTGCGTTTGTCTGGCATCGGCCTCTTGGAGCGCTTGGGCATATTGAAAAGTTTTTTGAATGAGGAGTTGTGGATCAGCGGGTAGATTCAATTGATTCTTCAGCGCTTTTAAAGCCGACGGCGGAAGATTATGAATCTCATGGGTGCGCGCCTTTTGATCCAACTGCCGCAGGCCCGCCACCCAAAACGTGAAAGCGTCGTCGGATCCTAAGCGGTCTTTGAGACTCAAAAGAAATCGATCGGTCCGTAAATAAGGAAAGCCAGAAATGCGGTAGACCGAGGCTTCCTGAACCCGAGTGAGTTTTACGCTTTCATCGAGTTTGCGAAAAAAATCTTCGGCTATGGCTGACCGATTTGTCCGGGCTTGAAAATGTTGAATGACCAGAGTTTGACAGCCAGTGGAAAAAAGACTCGCGGTAAGAAGCCAAAAGATTAGCGCTGAGATTTTTTGGGATCTTTTCATGAAATTCCCATAATTTATTTTTAATCCTGTTTTAATTTCCTATCAGTTACACTCTACCCGGAAATCATTCGTTCTATAAAAAACGGAACTTGAAAGAAAAGTCACTCGGGCGTTGGTGTTTTTTGCACCTTCCTTGCCCGACGTTCTTTTCAAGGAGCTCAATAACTCAAAGGAGCCAATCCTTAAAGGACGCCTCTAGGCTTCCGGGAGAAAACCTCAACCGGAAAAGGAGGGGACTTAGGTGCTCTTTCAAGGCCTCCGTAAAAAGAAGGCCGCATCCGCAAAATGCGGCCTTTGCTTTGTCTTACCGTAGGGGCACAAAATTTTGTGCCCCTGCATTTACTGGAAAGAGCAGCATAGTTCGAGCGTTAAGCCGATTCTATTTTAATCCGATATTGGGATGCATGCTCTTTGAAAAATTCTTCCAGTTCCGCTAAAGACAGGGATAAGGGTGGATCGAGGTGGTCGGTCATTTGTTTTTTTAAGTCGGCATGGAAACGAACAAACGAACCAATATCGGTGGGG
Organism: Candidatus Omnitrophota bacterium; assembly: GCA_023247725.1. Classification (GTDB taxonomy): domain Bacteria; phylum Omnitrophota; class Gorgyraeia; order Zapsychrales; family JAHFFX01; genus JAHFFW01. Next base: position 28,566 of record JAHFFW010000028.1, read on the forward strand.
AATTGGGCCGGATTCGTGCCAATCCAGGCGCTTTTTTTTTGGGCGCGGTCCAGAATCGCCTGCCATCGGTTAATCGGAGTCAGACCGATTCCCTTGACCACATTGGAGAATAACATAACGTAGATTTCCGCAAACGGATCCCGACGGGAAACATAGTCTTCCGCTGTGGTCAAGGATTTCTCGGTGTTGAAGGCGACCCAAAGCGGAATGGTGCGGGTGCGCAAGGCGATATAAGGCTGGCAATAGGCGAAGCACTCAATCAAAAGCCGGGAAGAAGCAAATCCCCGGCAGTTGTACCACCATTGATGCAGGTCCGCGACGGGCGCACTCAGATTTTCCGGGTGGTCAAAAATGATTCTTTTGACCCGAAAGCCACGCTCGGCTGCGAATCGTTGCACATCTTCTCCTAACTCCGGCAAAAATCCCCATTCGGCTTCCGGCAGGTTCGCATCGATGGGAGCATGCTTCCAACACCGCAGCTGGGAACGGTGCCGAGACAAAAATTCTTCCACCCGGGAACTGCCCTGGAGATATTCTTGCGGGCTCACATCGCCCAAACCTCCGACCTGGAAATAATGTTGCGGCCCGACGTGGGTGACTGGCCAGGATAAGGAACAGTCGCACAGCCAGATCGTTCCGCCGGGGGCAAGGCAGTTCTCAAGAAATTGGCGGTAGGTTCTTCCCAGGTTCCGGCGCTTGAGGCGAAAATATCCCATCTGCGAAACCATCAGCCGATCCTGAACCGGATCATGCATCTGATGCAATTGCAGATCCGGATTACCCGCAAGAATAATTTTGGCGGCTTGGCGCCCCCACTCGATGTCCATTAATAATTCATCCGGATGCATCCTGCGGCGACCGCCAAGAGAAATGTTTGCGGCAACCAAGGAATGCCCAACGTCGAGCACAAATGGACAGCGGCTCCGTTAGAGGAGCCGATCATAACGGCGGGATAATTGCGTTTGGGATACTGCTCGACGGCCAGCGCAGAAATCGCTTCAGAGTCAACCTGGGTGAGGGTCTTGGGACTGATGGCATCCCAATATCCGCCCCAGGTGTAGATATCCTGGCGGATTCGGTCTGGCAAGGCGTCGAGCCAGTCGCCAATAAAAGAGGGCAGTTTGGTCGGCACGGTAAAAGGGGCATGCCTGCCATGCAAACAATTGCCCAAAGAGTAGAGCATGGAAGTGGAAGAATCAAAACCGGTAATGTATTCGGAGGCTTTCATGTTAGCGGTCATTATAGCAAATGGAAGAGAGAGAGAATAAAAAAATGGTCACCAGTCACCACACTTTTTGCTGCGACTTGTGTCCCAGTTTCCTCTTTACATCCCGATATATTTAAAGGTAAACCGGGATGACCTGTGACGGGTGACTTTAAAAGCCGGAGGTCTCTTATGTATACCAATTTGAGTTACACAAAAATGCTTAAAGGATTACGGGCTTTCCTTTTCCTCGTGGTATTCGCATTGATTATGTTCGGCAACAATCAATGGCAATATGGCCGGGAATTGTCCAGTGTCCAACAATTCTCCAGCGAATGGACGCAAAAAATTCAGCGCCGAAACATCCGTACCCTTTATCTCCTGCCGATTTTAGATGTGGCTTTAGTCGTCGGAGCCTTAGGCATTATCACGAGAGACCGACCAGTAAAAAAATTCGGCAAACGCTACGAAAGGCATCTGCAGGGTGCGCATCGTTGATTCAGGAAATCCGGTTATCAGGCGATAAGGACTGCGTTCCGCGCGGGACCTTTACCAGCAATTTCGGAGAACCTTTACCACTGATTTCGGCTAACCTTTACCAGCAGTTTCGCTGAACCTTTACCACTAGTTTCGCTCACCTTTACCACTCT
>JAHFFW010000029.1 GCA_023247725.1 Candidatus Omnitrophota bacterium
TTCAACAACTTTATCGCCAGCTGTCTTCGCTTCGCTATCTCTTCTTGGCTTCCATTTGGTCTCATACATATTACGATATCCTACTAAATCAATCGTTGGAAGAGAAAATTTCAATAATACTAATCAGCGTTAATATGCCATTTTCACTTTTAACATCAAAAAAGAGCAACCATCTTGGTTCACCTTGAATTTCATCAACATCAACCTGATGAAAAAATCTGTATCGGTAGAAACGATTACGTCCAAAATTTATCTTATCCGTGGCCAAAAGGTGATGCTTGATTCTGATTTGGCCAAACTATATGGGGTCCAAACCAAACTTCTGACTCGCCAAGTCCGCCGAAATTTAGAGCGTTTTCCAGAAGACTTCATGTTTCAGCTTACGAGAAAGGAAATCTTGAGGTGCCAATTTGGCACCTCAAGTTATGGCGGCCGTCGATACCTTCCTTATGCGCTCACCGAAAATGGGGTGGCCATGCTTTCGAGTGTGCTGAAAAGCCGCCTGGCCGTCGAGGTGAATATCCAAATCATGCGAACCTTTACCCGGCTGCGGGAAATTCTCCTTTCCCACAAAGATCTGGCCTCAAAACTGGAGATCCTGAGCCAGGCCTCACACCGCCATGAACGGAACTTTCAAATCGTTTTCAAGGCTGTCAAAGAACTTATGCACAAACCCATTGCCAAACAAAAACCCAAAATTGGATTTCCCCCATAAGTCTAAGCTCTTAACATCCGCATCTCACTCCAACCGAAACGGCACGTCCACGGCCATCAGTTTCTTCCACCGTTCATGGGTCTTGCGGTGCTTAAATGTATATTTGAGATTCCATTGAACAAACTCAAAATACTCGTCCATGGACAGGATTCTCGGTTCACCCATCGCTTCCTTAATGACTGGCAGTTTCAGCTTTTTCATTTCGCGGCCTCCAGTATCTTTTCATAAAGATCAGAGGTACCGTATTTCAGGCAGATATCTTTAAATTTCTTCTCCGTCACTGGCACTTTATTAATTCTCACCAATTGAATGATATCAGGCATATCCTTAAAGAGCCGAAGTTTTGGATTGTTCTTAATTGAGTGCAGCTTTAAAGCGATCAGATGATACAGGGATGGAACTCGAAATCGTTGATCCACAATTTCCAGTGATTCGCTTTCCTTTTTAATCTTAGCGAGCGTTTCTTTATCAACGAACATAAAATCGATATCCATAAATTGAATTTGTCCACTTTTGCAGTGAGCAAAATTCGCATGGGAAAATTCCTTCCTGTAGCCTTCTTTCGCCAATAACCCAAAGATCTTTTCGAAATCTTCTTCTGTAATTAAAAAATCGATGTCCAATGTTTGTCTCGTCACCCGGTAATGATTGACCGCAAATCCTCCGATAAGAATGCACGAGACATCCTTTTCTTTAAAAATATCTGAAATCAGATGAAAAACCGAGCGATCGTACATCATAATATTCTTTTGCTGCATAACCATTCAACAAGCCAGAGGTCACGAGGCGCTCATTGCTTCTTACAAATTTAAAAAATTCCTCAAGATCTGCAATCCCACCTCACCGCTCATCTCCGGATGGAACTGGCAGCCGAGCAAGTTCTCCTTTTTCAACACCGAACAAAATCGATTGAGGCCGTATTCGGTTTCGGCCAAAATGTTGGAAGAATCTTGTGGAAAGACCGCATACGAATGCACAAAATACACACACGGTTCCGACGGCAAATTTTGCAGAAGCAAATTCCCGTGGGGTAAATCATCCCGGACCTGCAGGCGATTCCAGCCCACGTGCGGGATTTTGTAAGGCCTTGATCCGGGCTCGGGACTTTTAAGGCGCTTGACCTTCCCCGGCACCAGGCCCAGGCCTTCGTGCCGTCCGAATTCCTCGCTTTCGCTCAGCAACAGCTGCATCCCCAGACAAATGCCCAGAAACGGTCTTTGAGAATGAACATATTCACGAATCGGTTCAATCAATTCCTGTTTTCTTAAATTCTCCATGCCATCGCCGAAGGCGCCCACGCCGGGCAGGATGACCCGTTCGGCTTTTAAGATCGTCTGCGGCTCGCCGGACACAATGGCCTTGCCGCCCAGATGCGCGACGACCTTTTCCAGATTGAAAAGATTTCCTATTCCATAATCGATGATCGTCACTTGGCTCATTTTGAATCTCAGGTTGTACTTCGTGTCCCATGGCTCGGGGCCCGTCGATGCGTGACCACTGGTCACGGGGCATTGATCCTTGCTTTTTCTTCGATCCGACAGCCAATCCCGGCATTGAGCAAATATTCCTTCACACTCTGAATGCTCGTGGGAGAAATCCGATTTTTTAAAAACTCCGTCGTCTCTCGATTCCGCCGGATGAATTCGATATTGCCTTCCTCTTGATATTGGTCAATCGTTGTCAGGGCTTTCAACCGATGGTAATGAAAAATGGACGCGGCGCACACGGCATCGGCCCGACCTTCCTGAATGACTTGGTGAAAATGTTCAGGCGTTCCCGCCCCGCCGCAGGCAATGACCGGGACCGGAACCGCCTCGGCGATTTTTCGGATAAAGGACACGTCAAAGCCCTTGCCCGTCCCTTCGCGGTCGACGCTCGTGATCAAAAGTTCTCCTGCTCCCAAATCCACGGCCTCGCGCGCCCAATCCCACGCGTCCTTGCCGGTTTTTTCCCGGGCATTGTCGGTCATGCATTCGTACGAGCCTTGCTCCCGCAATTTGGCCTGGATCGAAACGACAATGCACTGCGAACCAAAAACCTTCGCCGCTTCCTTAATAAAGGAAGGATTGGCCAAGCCAGCGGTATTGATCGCGACTTTATCCGCGCCAGCGCGTAAAAGGTTTTTGATATCGTCAATCGTGCGCAACCCCCCGCCCGCCGTCAGCGGAATAAAAATATCCTGTGCCGCCCGTCGGACAATTTCCAGTAAATTCTTTCGGCCATAAAGACTCGCCACGGCGTCGATGTAAATGAGTTCATCGGCTCCTTCCTGATAATATCGGGAGGCGAAATCCTCGGGTTTGCCTAAAACGCGCAGGCCTTCCAAATGAATGCCTTTGACCAGATTAGGGCCTTTGATGTCTAAGCGAGGAATGATTCGGATCATGGTTTGCCTTGTAGAAAAGTTACTTTGTGACCCGTGATCAGCCCGCCAAAACCTTTAGATTTTGGCGAGGTCTCGCCAACTTTACTGGCGGATAACCGTCGACGGGTCACGGACGACGAGCCCCTACTGGAATTTTTCTCAGCGACAACCACCGCCGGCACGCCATACGCCGTCACTCCACCCGGAATGTCTTTAATCACAACGGAGCCGGCCCCAATCAACGTCTCACTGCCGATGGAAATTCCATGAATGATGGTTGCGCCTGCTCCGATATGACAGCCGAAACCAATGAAGACATTCCCGGACATCGTCACCCCCGGCGCTACATGCGTGTGGGCGCCAATCTGGCAATCATGGTCAACCATGGCTCCCGTATTGATGAGGGCATTCTCGGCGATGTGAGCGCCGGGATTAATAACCGCAGAGGCCATCACTTGCGCACCTTCTCCTGAGAAGACATCGGACGCGATCGTCGCTCGGGGATGAATCACCGAATGAAATTGAAAACCCAAGGCCTTTCCCTTTTCGAAAATCTTCCGGCGCACTTCGGGAAGCCGCACCGAGCCGACGGCATTTACCAGGCGCACGTCCTTTTTCACAAAATTTCCTAAAACTCCATCGTCTCCTAGATACCTAAAACCGATCAAAGAATTTGGCTTGAGATCCGTATACCCCAACAATTGAACGCCCGGTTCGTTTTGCAGGATGTCCTTCAGAACCCGCGCGTGGCCGCCGCCGCCCATGAGGATTAAAAACACTTTTTTTTGTTTGGCTCGGGCTTTAATTTTTCTTTTCATAAAATTTCTTGGGAATCAATTTTTCCAGCCGGATCGTCGCCAGCGTTTGAACAACCTTTTGGCTCGCCCGGCCATTCCCATAAGGATTGACCAGACCATTCAAAGAGCGTTTTAAAGCGGTGGATAAAGCCCGTTTTATCCCGTCAACAATTTCATCCCGGCCATAACCAACATCAATGACATTGGCGCCGCGAATCCGTCCCTGCTGGCGAGTTCCGATATTGACAACGGGCAATTGGAATGAGGCCGCTTCGATAATACCGCTAGAAGAATTCCCCACCATGACTTCAGAATGGCGCAGCAGGCTCAAATACCCGCGCGTTCCAAAATTCGTTACCAATTTCGCCTGCGGATTGTGTGCACAAAATTTGTGAATTTCTTCTCGGATCAGATTCCCATCAGGATCAGCGTTCGGCCCGGTAAAAATAATTTGGTACTCTTTAAATTGATTTAAGGCACCGAGCAAAGAACGAATGGATTGAGCCGTATGCGACTCTTCTAAGGTCACCGGGTGAAACGTGACCAGCATGATCGGTTGATGCTCATCCACTCCGAAGAGTTGAGTCAAATCCCGCCGGAGATACGGGGGAACGCTCATGACGTTATCCAGGCCCGGGGCGCCGGTGACTCTGACCCGCCAGGGCTCTTCCCCCATCTGAATAATCCGTCGGGCGTATTCGCGCGTCGCCGCAAAATGCAGGTGGCTCAGTTTCGTCAACGAATGCCGAAAATTCTCATCCATGGCCCCATAGGTCAACTCTCCGCCGTGCAAATGAGCCAAAGGGATATTGAATGGACCCGCCGCCAGGGCCGCAGCGTGCATTTCATAACGGTCGCCCAAGACCAACAGAATACCGGGGTGAAATTTTTCAAAGACCTTGCCAAAGCCCCGCGTGCATTCGCCCATGGCGCGGGCGATGGCGCTGGGCGAATCAGACTCGAGAGAAATCGGGACACGGGCGGTCGTGCGAAACCCATCTTTTTGAATGAATCGGATCGTCCTCCCAAACTTCGCCGAGAGATGCGCGCCCGTCACAAAGAGCATAAGCCGCAATTGCGGGTGAGCCGCAATCCTTTTCAAGATTGGAAAATAGATTCCGTAATCCGCGCGGCTGGTCGTAATAACACCGACATTCCTCACGTGAACATCTCCAGAGACAAGAGTTTGTCCTTTGGGATGGAAACCCTGGTCCGTTTGCCAATGAGCGATGAACGTAACACCGGCGGCAGACCGGTTCCGGGACGCTTGACGGCAATGAGTTTCTCACTCATGAGCGTCCCTTCCTTAATATCAACGGCAGCGACGAGGCTTTTACGCACGACCGCCGCCGTATGCATTTCGCTGGGTGTCGGCCTGCGCATGCCTTCACCGATCGCGGCCTTCACCTTGCGGATACCCTTGACCAGGGCCTTTAACTCTTCCGGCTCTAAAGAAATCTTATGATCCGGGCCTTCGAGATCGGTGTCGAGGGTAAAATGTTTTTCAATCACGCTCGCGCCCAGGGCAACCGCCGCCAGCGCAATTTCAATGCCCAGCGTGTGATCCGAAAACCCAACCGGAACGCCAAACTTTTCTTCCAGGATCTTCATGAAGCTCAGATTCACGTCCGCCGGCTTCGCCGGATAATCGCTCACACAGTGCAACAGTGCCAGATCTTTATTACCGGCGGCGCGCAGGGTCTTGACGGCCGTGACAATTTCATCCATGCTGGTCATGCCCGTCGACATGATGATGGGCTTTTTTTCCCTGGCGATGTGGGACAACAAAGGCAGATTGGTGATTTCGCCCGAGGGGATCTTAAAGATCTCCAACCCCAGATCAAAAAGAAAATCTGCGCTTTGGGTGTCAAAGGGTGTGGACATAAACATGATCTGCCTTTTCTGACAGTACGCAAAAATTTCCTCGTGATCTTCCCGGGAAAGCTCGAGGCGTTTGAGCATGTCGAATTGGGATTCACCCGCCTGGGAGGTGGCCTTTTGATATTTGGCCTTCGGGGCTTTCGGCGTCACCATGTCTTCGGCCGAAAAGGTCTGGAACTTTATCGCGTCACATCCGGCGTCCAATGCCGCATCGACCATTTTCTTAGCCAGATCCACATCGCCATTGTGATTGACACCGGCTTCGGCAATCACAAAGACGCGGACCGGATCGATCATGTTCTCCCATGCGGTCTTCACCATGCGGTCCAACCTCCGTCGACAACGAGATTATGCCCCGTGACATAATTCGATAAGTCGCTCGCCAAATAGCTCGCCGCGCCTTTCAAATCCTCTTCCGTCGCCATTCTGCGCAAGGGCGTTCGCTGGGCGTAGCGGTTTAGAAATGGTTTTTGCTGATGGCGAAAAACCCCGCCGACGCTGATCATGTTCACGCGGATTTTGGGCGCCAGGACCGTAGCGAACCATCGGGTCAACTGCAATAAACCGCCTTTGCTCGCCGCATACGCCGCGGGGTTTCCCAAACCAGTCCCCTCATACAGACTCATATCCGGCCCCACCATTCCATAAATAGAACCGATGTTGATGATGGATCCATGGCCTGACTTCGCCAACAAATTTTGAGTTGCCTGAATTAAAGAAAACGTCGAGGTTAGATTCACCTCCAAAGCCAGACGCCAGGTATGGATGTCTTGCTGTGGCAAAGGAACGGCCCAGCCTTTGAGAGCGGAGGTTCCGACGAGCGCCGCGCAGTTGATGAGGATATCCAAGCGGCCGAATTTTTCCTTTGCGAATGTCGGCACACCTCTGACCGCCTCGTCCTTGGTCAAGTCAGCCATGAGCGGCAGCGCCTTCACTTTAAACCTTCGATTGATCGCCTTCGCCTTTAGTTCACAGCGGTTGCGGTTCAAATCCAACACAATGACGTCCGCTCCCTGCTCTGCTAAAGCTTCAGCCAGGACCGATCCGATGTGCCCGGCCCCGCCGGTGATGAGGGCCACCCGGCCTTTGAGATTGGAGAGTTCTTGGAGGGTTTTCATGGTTCCAATCCCAATCCTTGTAAGAATCTTTTTATTTGTTTTTTGTCGAAATCTGATCCATAAAAGCGCAAAAAAACTTTCTTGCGCATTTCGTTGGGGCGGATATTGGGTTCCGCTTCCAGAATGGAAGCCTCCACCAACCTCTTGGCCGTCGAGAACATCGAACATCCCATCGTTAATCGCTCGACCGGGGATTTGGCCATCATCATTCGTAAAAAATTGGCTTGTGTCTGCGGGTCGGTGTCCTTCATGATCATACCTTTTCAAAAATTTTTCCACATCCTAACTTTGTAACCCAGCCATGGATGTATGTCCGGTCTAGATCTTGCACGGATTCCCATAATGAGCGAATATCGTTTAATTGCAATTCGGAAAAACTTTCCTTGGCCCATAAGAGCTTGGCTAAGATCAAATCTTCCGGGGAAATCAGCCAGAGTGCCTGATGTCCAATCGTAATTCTTTTTCTTCGAGAAAATGTTGATCGTTGGAATTCTGAATCTTTACTCAAAATAAAATCAATCTTGATCATAAACTCTTTATTCATCGTTTACTCAATAAGAATTCCGCGATCTGGAAGTCCAACATCGAATCAATATCCAGCGCCCGCTCCGGCGGCACTTCCACGGTCTTGACCTTTCCCTGCAGAAGCGTGGGGGTTTTTAAGATATACGAAACCCGCGCCGCATACGCGACCGTCGTCAGATCGTAAATTTTAGGAACCTGTTGACGCTGATAAACCCCGCTGGCCGAAAACACCAGCCGGGCATTATCGTTCTCGTCGATCATGACCATATTAAAATAGGGATTGCGGTGCGCCTTGGTGACGGTCACGACCAAATCCGCGTCGGAATTCAATAACCGGTCAATGCAGGCGGCCACGTCCTCCTTCGCCCTCAAAGGAGACGTTGTCGGGATGATCACAAGAACATCGACACGCTGTCCGGTTTGTTGCTCCATGGTTTTGATCGCATGCTGCCAGGCCCCCAACTCTGAGGCATCATCCGAGGCCAATTCTCCCGGACGCAGGAACGGCACCTCTGCCCCGTATTGCCGCGCGACCTGCGCGATCTCTTCGCTATCCGTAGACACAATCAAACGGTTGATCGCGGGCACGGCCCTGGCTGTTTCGATCGCATAGGCCAATAGCGGTTTGCCATTGAGATGACGGATATTTTTTTTCGGCACGCCCCTGGATCCGCCGCGGGCGAATATAGCGCCGAGGATGTAGGGTTTCATGGTTTGTTTGTTTACGCAGAACGTGGGACGTTCGCTTCGCTCAGATGTGGGACGTGAATTTTACTGGCCTTTTCCTATCCAAAAGCAGAGTGGAAGCCAGTATTAGACCTTTCTTCTCCTCGGGAAAAGGCAGTATTGACTTCCACAGCAATGCTTTTAATGGAAGAAAGGTCAATAAATGTAGCTCCTCATTTTTACGTCCTACGTCCCAGCGAACCCCGCCAACGGCGGGTGAGCGGACGTCCTACGTCCCACGTTATAATCTAACCGCCCGCCCCGTCTTCGCCGATTTCTTCGCCGCCAGGATGATCTGCAACGCGCACAAGCCATCATGAAGATCAACCAGCGGCCGGGTTCTTTTTTTCACACAATTCAAAAAATGCCGGATCTCATCGACGAACATCTGATTATAATCCCAGGTCTGGGTGTGCATCACGTCCAGCCACTGATTCTCTTGGGGAGAAAACAATCCCGCATACTGGCCGTGGGAGGAATCCCACACGAGCGTTCCGTTGGAACCAACCACCCGGCACGAACGGTTCATGGCGCGATCGAGCATATCCAGATGCACATGGCCTACCGATTTATTTTTAAACACCAAGGTGATTTCAGCCAAATCCTCGACGTTGATGGAAAAATTGCTGACTCTGCTCGTGACGGCATGAACCTCTTTCACCTCGCCGCAGAGCCAGCGCAGGTAATCGAGCTCATGACTCAATTCAAAAATAACCCCACCGCCCATTTCTTTCCGGGCGCTGACATTTTTCCTGTAGTCGGTGCCCGGCCGCCAATCCGGAAGATAACGCCCGACGCGGGCGCTGACCGATAAAATCCGACCGATGCGGCCTTGCTCTGCGATTCCTTTAATGAGTTTGAGCGGTTCAAAAAAACGCAAAACATATCCCACCATCATGACTAATCGTCTTTTTTCGCCTTCCTTGATCAGCCGATCCACGCCTTCGAGATCGACGGACAAAGGTTTTTCAATAAAAAGATGGCTGCCAATGACCGCAAAGCCCATGGCCGTTTTGATATGGAACGGCGCCGGGTTCGCCACGATGACGACATCGGGCCGCCATTGCAGGGCATCGATGCCTTTGACAAAAACCTGACGAACATGAACGGCGGCATCGCCCAGTTCTGTATCCTTGGAATGCAGCCGCAAGATCCCGATGTCGATTTTTGGATCGACCGCTTTCAAATTCAACACATGCCGCCGGCCGATCGAACCCAATCCAACTACCAACGCCTTCATAAAAACCCCATAACCTTATGGTCACCCTCTCACCCCCGGGGTGAGAGGATCTTTATGCCCTTCTCTCACCCCCGGGGTGAGAGAGGCCGACACTGGAACTGATCGTCTGCGCCAGGACCATGGTTCGATAGGATCCTTCCAGATCCTGCAGGGGCCAAGCGGCTTTTCCTTCCCGCACCAAATCCGCAAAGGCCTGCATCTGGCGAATAAAACCAGGCTTCAATTGAAGATCCTCTTCATCCGGAACAATCTCCTGCGATTTGAAATCCTCGTCGGTAAATCGGCCCTGTTCCAGGGGTTTAAATTCGACGGTCAGCCCTTCACCATAGAGCACCACCCTCCATCCGCCGGGCGAATACCAATGGGCAATGTACTGACCGATCCCGCCGGATTCCAATTCCATAATGGCGCCGAACTGATCGCCGCGCGGTTCGTGCAACCGATGAGCGATCGATTCAATGTGCAGCGGCTCACCGCCAAAAAAGCGCAAAAGGTCAATCGTGTGAATGCTGTTGGCATAAAGCCATTCATTTAAGACCAAATCCGAGAAGCGGTTCATCCCGCGCACCTGCGGCATCCGTTCATGGCCTTCGACCAAAACGCCCAGCAGAGATCCGCGTTCGCGGATGAGCTTGATCCCTTTATGGAAAATGGAATAATACCGGCGGTTGAATCCCACCATGGTCTTGACCCCCTGCTCTTTGGCCGATTCGGCCAGCTCTAGGTTTTCCTCCGGGGAAATTCCTGCTGGTTTCTCGACGAATAACGGCAGACCAAAACCCAGGGCCTTTTTGGTCACGGCAAACATCTGGTCCACCGAAACCAAAACCAAGAGCGCATCGGGCTTGGCCTGGGCAACCATTTCATCCACCGACTCAGTGCAAACCGGAATCTGATAGTCCGTCGCCAATTGTTTGGCCGCAGGCAGCGAACGCGACGTTAACCCGACCGCCTTTAATCCGTCGATCTTTTGCATGGCGTCCAGGTGCAGGCGCGCAATTCCGCCGGCGCCGATGAGGCCGAGTTTGAGTGATTTCATTAAGCTCCTGTTACGTAGGATATGGGACGTCCTACGTCACTGGACAACTCTCCTGCCTGCTCCCCAACAACCGTTCGAACGCAGGCTTGAGCGCATTTAAAATAAATGCATGCGAAGGGAAACATTCCGATAACGTCGGCAGACCGCAGGTTCCTTTCACCAAAATATCTTTGACGATGGATCGGCTCGTCTGGCTGATGACCCAGTTGCCCTCGACGGCAATTGGATTCCATTTCCATCCAGAGGCTTCGTGGCTTTCAAAGGCCTGCTCGTGGATGTGATCGACCACGAACCGCGAATGTGGCGTGATGAGATTGATGATGTCCGGGCTCTGATGCGCCCCGGCAAAGGACATGATGAGATGGCTTCCTTTCTCGGAGTAACCCGTGATGGTTCCACTCAAATCAAAAAGATCGGTGCCGCGTTTCGAGGGATGAAGAACAGGCTCGATATGGATTCCGGATAACGTGATGTCATTGGTCCCATCGAAAAATAAAAACAAATCCGCCACGTGCACGCCGTAGGTGGCCAGGCCATGATTGCCGCCCACATCGCTTAAAAGGATTGGCTCTTGCGGCCGCAACAATTTTTTGATGTATTGATCGACGGAAAAAGTCCGCGTCTGGCAATTGACCCAAATCGAAAGCCGCTCACGCTCCGCCAAGGCCAGCAACCGACGGTATTCTTCCATGGATTGAGTCACAATCTTTTCAATTAGGAATCGGCGATAGCCTAAACGAGAGCAGATCTGTTCGATCAATTCCAGACGCCCTTTGGCCTGGGTCGCCACGACGCACAAATCTCCCTGGGCCGGAGCCTGGCCGAGATCCGTCAGCCACTGATAAGAAATGGATGGATTAAGATCATTGACTTGCCCTAATCGACTTTTTCCCAATTCCAGCGCGGCGGGGTTTGGATCAACCACGATCATTTCCCCGACGTCGGCCAACGTGGCCATCGCCTGCAAATGCCGGCTGCCCAATTGACCGCACCCCGCCAAAAGGATCCGTTTAGACATGGTAAATCCCGGGTTTATACAAGTGCGAATACTCCTTAATGAAATCAATGGTGGCCCGCAGACCAGAATTCAAATCAACCAGCGGCTGCCAACCGGTTAAACCCTTGAGCCGCGTATTATCACACACAAGGCGTTCGACTTCGCTTTGGGCCGGACGAAGCCGCTGGGATTCTTTCACAATGCGGATTTTTTTCTTGAGAAGACCGGCAATGCGCAAGGCCAATTCCCCAACCGCCTCTTCGCTTCCGCTGCCGATATTGATCACTTCCCCATGCAAACCCTTTTGTTGCGCGACGGCGAGAATGCCATTGGCCGTATCTTTGACAAACGTGAGATCACGGGTTGGATGCAGATTCCCCAAACGCAATTCGTTTTTTCCATAAAGCAATTGCGAAATGATCGTCGGGATAATGGCGCGGGCAGACTGGCGCGGGCCGTACGTATTAAACGGCCGCGCGATCTTCACCGGCAAACCAAAGGACCGATAAAAACTGATCGCCAATTGATCGGCGGCGATTTTCGTCGCCGAGTACGGCGATTGTCCAACCAGCGGGTGCTTTTCATTGATCGGGACATACTTGGCTGTCCCGTAGGTTTCGCTCGTGGAGGTTATGACCACCGTCTTTAGATGCAATTCGCGGGCGGCCTGAAGAACGTTATAAGTGCCTTCCATGTTGGTCCGGATGTAAGCCAACGGCGAGATATAAGAATAGGGAATGCCGATGAGGGCCGCCAAATGCAAAACGCTATCGCATCCCTTCATCGCGGCATAAACCGAATCATAATCCCGCACGTCTCCGGCGACGACTTCGATCCTATTCTTGACGGGAATCTCTTCGAGCCAACCCCAGCAGTTGGTGGAGTTGTAATGGATGAAGGCCTTCACTTTGAGCCCTCGGGCCACACAGAGTTCGGTCAGATGAGAACCGATGAATCCTGCCGCGCCCGTGATGAGAATTTTTCGCATGGAAAAAATTTAATTGTCCTTTGTGTTCGAAGTTTTTGCTGTCGGCTTCGATTCGGCCAATACCCGGAAGGCCGGCTGAAAATCTTCGTAGTGCGCCGAGCGCGGGCTGAGCAATGCTTCTAAAGAAAAAGGATTCGGATTTTGCCAGGATCGCCATAACGGCAAAAGCCGCTCGAGAATTCGGTTTTGTTTGACGGCGTATTTGATCTTGGCTTTCGTCGGCAATGGGCCAATCCCATAATCGCGCTGCAATTGGTGAGTCATCTGGCTCGACAGATGGGTCCCAAAGGCTTTTTTAACCATCGCCTGGGCTTTTTCTTCGTCGATCTTTTCCTGGCGGATCAAATGCTCGGCCAATCGACGGGAAAAGACGGCCTGATTTTGCGGCCAACTCGGCCGGCTAATCCAGTCATAATAATCCGGAAGCGCAAAACGGCCTTCATGATGCTGGCGGATCAAGGACAGATAGTCGACCTGTTTGATTTTTCCGTAGACCGCGGACAAGCACACCGGCAGGATTTCGCAAAAGGAACGGTCGGTCAATTCCGTCACGTGTGCGTACATCTGTTTCCAGGTTTCAATCCGGTGAACGGAAAAAAGGCTCACGCGATAGGTCTGGCAGAGCGCTTGCAAACGCTCGCCCGGAGTCTCGGCCTCCAAGACCGGTTGCGGATAAAAACCTGTACGAAATTCTCCCTCGGGCAGCGCCGGATAAACAAACTGCACGGCTACACCATGGGCTGCGCTGTAATCGGGATGCCCGTTCAGAAAGTCCACGCATCGTTGCAGGCCTTTGGGAACTAATAAGTCATCGTCGCCGGAAAAAACAGCGTAGGTGGTTTTGGTGGTCGCGATCAAATGTTGAAGACACGATGAATCATTCAACAATGGACATTCATGATAATCGATCTGCAAATCTTTTCCGAATTCCCGGACGAGCGTTTGATTTTCCCGCATGCCCTCCGGCCGGCTCGAATCGCCGATCGCGATCGTTCCCGAAAATCCCGTCGAGGCGTAATAACGCAAGGCCTTGGCCAGGATGGATGGACGATTGAGCGTCGGGATGAGGATGGTTAAGGGCATTTGATTCATGGACTCACCTTTTGTTCCGCCTCGGGAATTTCCATGGCCTGCATTTGCACTAAACGACGGTACCAGCCGCTCGGTTTATTGAGCAATTCGGCAGGCGTTCCTGTCTCCACAACCATTCCTTTATCCAGAACAACCAGGAAATCTGAATCGGCGACGGTGGAAAGGCGATGCGCAATCGTAATCACGGTTTTCCCCTGACCAATTTCCAACAAGGCCTTTTGCACAATCTCTTCCGAATCCGAATCAAGGGCCGAGGTGGCCTCATCCAACAGGAGGATCTCGGGTTCATTGAGAATGGCCCGGGCAATCGCGATGCGCTGCCTTTGCCCGCCGGAAAGCCTCACCCCGCGCTCGCCGATCAGCGTGTCATATCCCTGCGGCATCGCTTCAATGAAATCGCAGGCATGCGCGCGCCGGGCGGCCTGGCGGATTTCTTGTTTGGTTGCCTCTGGCCGGGTGAAGGCAATGTTATTGTTGATCGTGTCATTGAATAAAAAGGTGTCTTGAGTGACCACCCCAATCCTCCGTCGCCAGGAATGGATGTCCAGTTCCGGCAAATTTTTTCCATCGACCAAAATCGATCCTTCCGCAGGATCGAAAAACCGCAAGAGGAGTTCACCAATCGTGGATTTTCCCGCTCCCGACGGGCCGATGATGCCCACCTTCTTGCCGGCGGGAATGAGAAACGAAACCTGCGCAAGTACCCAAGGATCTTTTTCGTGGTAACGGAACCGAATGCCCCGCAGTTCCATCCCCCGGTGCAAATGATCGAAAGGAATCGTTCCGTTCTTGATGAAAACCTCGGGCGCCGGCTCAAGGAATTTCACCATCTCCTCATAATAAGCCCATTCTCCCAACACATGCACGCGGGCCTGGTTGATCGCAAGGCCAGGAGAAAGGATGCGAAAGAAAATGATAATGAACGTTAAAACCGATTCCAGGCCCTGTCCCGACGCAATAAGCACAAACGATCCGGCGAGAAGGATGAACGCCAGACTCATAACCCCGGTGATTTCATAGACCGGATGAACCGATCCATGGATTCGAACCAGGTTGTAATAGTGATGATTGACTCTCGTGGCCTCGGATTCGAATTTCTCCCGCATGCGGGCTTCCCGGTTGAACAAGCGAATCACCTTCATTCCGGTCACAATATCCAAAACAGCGCTCGTCAGGTCTTTATCGGCGTGGGCCAGTTCTCGGCCAGCCGCAGAGGCCTTCTTCACCAGCCGGCGCAATACCGCAGAAGCCACGGTGACGAGGAAGAGAGACATGATCGTCAGCTTCCACGACAATGCCAACAGCATGAGCAAAAGCACGACCACGGTAAAGAGTTTGGGCACAATGATTCCAATCGACCCGACGAGTTTTCCTACCGTGAGCGTGTGGGTCACAACCAAAGTCTGCAGATGCCCACTCTTTTGCTGATAAAGGAACCCCATCCCCACTTGCAAAAGTTTTTCTATACAACGCAACCGGTAGTGTTTGATCACATGATTTTGCAGCTGGTAGGCCAGGGTGTTATTGAGATAAATCATCCAACCTTTGAACAGCGTGATCGCGACAATGGACAGAGCGACGATCCGAATTCGTTCGGGCGTGCTTAAGGAAAAAAGGAACGCAAACAGTTGGCGAAACAATGAGGGAAGTTTGTCGATGACGGCCGGGGCCTTGGTCTGTAAGAGTGGAAAAATCAGGCTCAGGGTAAGACCTTCCAAAAGCGAAGCCAATACTCCGGCGAAAACCATGCGCAGGACCAAGGTTTTGTGGCGAAGGAGGATTTGGGATAAGTGGATGGGTTGGTTCATAATTTTTAATTTCTCAGTGACTCGTGACCCGGGTCACGAGTCACGAATCAATCTTTCAAATCATCCATCACCCAGCGAGAACGCTCGATGGCATAGTCATCGGCGATCTGTTCAACGAATTTTTTCAACTCCTTGACCGTCAGCCATTGTTTATTGGTATCGGAGGTGTATTGAAAGCCATCGCCGCAGCGATTCCCGCCGGAATCCCATCCGTTCGTGGACAGATACGGATAAACGATATAACACTCCTTGTACTCGACGGTGTTGCGGGCCTCGTCTTCGCTGATCAAAAGCTCATGCAATTTTTCTCCGGGTCTTATCCCCACAACTTCTTTCTTGCACTCCGGAGCGATCGCCTGGGCCAAATCCATGATCTTCATCGACGGAATCCGGGGAACAAAGATCTCGCCTCCCTTGGATTTGTTGAGCGCCATGAGGACAAAATGGACCGCCTGATCCAGCGTGATCCAGAATCGCGTCATCCGCTCATCGGTGATGGGCAAGGCCCCGGTCCTGGCCCGTTCCGTAAAAAAGGGAATGACCGAACCGCGGCTGCCCAAAACATTCCCGTAGCGCACGACCGCAAACCGGGTGAGTTCCTGGCGATATGCATCATTGGCCGCCAGGAATAATTTGTCCGAACAGAGTTTCGTCGCCCCATAAAGATTGATCGGGTTGCAGGCCTTATCCGTCGAGAGCGCCACAACCTTTTTCACATTGTTATAAAACGCCGCCTCAATCACATTCATGGCCCCCAGGACGTTCGTTTTGATGAATTCCTGCGGATTATGCTCGGCGGCCGGAACTTGTTTGAGAGCGGCGGAGTGAACGACATAGTCGACCCCATGAAAGACCCGCAAAAGCCGCTCTTTGTCGCGGACATCGCCTAAGACGTACTGTAGGCTGGGATATTTGACCGGAGAAAAACGCTGCGCCATTTCGAATTGTTTAAGCTCGTCGCGGGAAAACACAATCAGGCGTTTGGGTTTGTAATGGGCGAGTACGATCTGCACCATCTTTTTTCCAAATGACCCGGTCCCTCCGGTGATGAGGATGACTTTGTTATTGAGCATACCTGTCCTTTGTTTTTCTTTCCTAATTCTTGCTGTAGGTTAAAAATTCATGGTCCTGGGCCAACTCGCTAATGACATCGATCGCCTGGGGCAGATGCGCCCAATCATCGCCGGGAATTTCCTTACAAATCAGCAGCATTCCATCCAAAGGCTTCTTGGATAATTGCGCCAGATGCGAAACGACAATCTCTTTTCCATAATTTTCTTTGATGGCGGTTTCAACCAAAAGACTCAGATCGGAATTTCCTAAAATAAAAAAATTCCGCTCGCCCTGGTCATGGAATTTTTGCACCAGGATTTTCAAACGTTCTTTGATGAGGGTGATGGAATTGAGCGTCTTGACGGTGTAGCGGACGGACTTGCGCATCTTTTCGGCAAAACCTTTGGGAGTGAGGATATATTTGACTTTGCGCTTATTGAGCTGTTCGATCCGGATATAACCTTTGGCGACCAGCCGTCGCAGCAGCATGTTGATCGCCCCCAAAGAAAGATCCATGTGCCGGGAAAGATCGCGCTGATTGGAGGCCAGTTGTGCGCCGACGATGTTAACGAGCTCAAACTCGCGTTCGGAGAGGGCTTCAGAAGACATGATTGACCAAATGGAAAGGATTTTCTCGACGGTTATTGAAACATGATCCATCGGAGTTCGTTCGAATCAAATCTTGTTCAAACAATGAACAACATTATAGGTTTTTCCTTTGGGCTGTCAAGGTTTAATCGTGCACTGGAGCGCTAAATGTCTCTGAACCAGATGGTTATTTGCGAACAAAATTGATAAAGCTCTTTATTTTATCCATTCCCAATTCTATAATGTCGAGCATACGGTCAATCATGATGACTGATCAAACGACCACTCCTTATTCCCAAAAAAATCTTTTCCTGCATCGATTAAAGCACCCTCTTTTGTGGGTGCTTTTGGCCTGCCTCTGTTATTGGATTTACCTCATCTTCGCGACCCAGATGGAGATTCAATTTGACTCCATCGACTATAAAAATCTTGGACAGATGCTCGCCAGCCGGGGGTTTTCTGAATTCTTTCGGACCGGGCCTCACCGCGAACCGGTTTATCCCTTGGTTGTGGCGGTTTCCTTCTTACTTTCCAAATGCATCCCCTTAAGCCAAACGCTCTGGTTAAAAATTCTTCAGGTCTTGATCCTTTGTTCTTCCCAGCTTCTCTTATATATGTTGTTGAAGAGACTTTCCGTCCACCGCACGATCGCCTGTGCGGCGGTATGTTATCTGGGATTTTCGCCGGCCCTTGTCAATTCTGCCTTTAGCCTCTACTCGGAAATTGCAACCTATCCTTTCATCTTAGGCTTTATCTTGCTGGCTATAAAAGCTTGGGAGAAGATCGAAGAAGGGAATGATCTTCAAACCGTGGGGTGGAGTCTGGCGCTAGGACTGTGTGCGATTGTTTTAACTCTCACCAAGGCAGCGTTTGAATTGATCCTGCCTTTATTTCTTCTCTCCTTATCGCCGCGTCTGGCGGTTTTGTACAAGCGTGGACTTTCGCCGAAGTTTTATCGTGGCCTCATCCATTGGATTTTGGTACTCATGGTTTTTCAGGCCGGAGTGAATTTCTATAAATATTTCAATCTTCGCGCGAATGGGAATTATGTCCTGACCGACCGCGGGAGCTGGGCTCTGTATGGAAATACCGAACGCCGCGTTATGCCGCTAACCCTTTCCCGGTTTTGGGCGGCCTTGACTTTTATTCCCGGGGAAGGGGTTTGTCAAAATCTGGCGGATAAGAATGCCTGCCAATTTTGGTCGGCGCAAAAATCCGACGAGATTGCGTTCACTAAGTTGCATGAATTGGAAGCCCAAGGGATTTCCGGCAAGAAACTCAATAACATTTTCTTAAGCCTAAGCCTTGATGCCTTTCTAAAGAATCCAATACAATACGCATTCTTTTATTTTTTGGAGACCTTTAAGCTTTTGTTTTGGGAATCAACGCAGATTGGCTGGGTGACTTATCCGGCGTGGCTGGCAAGCATATTTAGCCTGACATTGTTTAAAGACGGGATTCGCCTCCTGTTATTCCTATTAACCTTTTTAGCTTTGAAGTTCTGGATTGGCCGGCTCTGGTCGCAGCGCAAAAATCCTCTTCCCTCTTCCGAGACAGGAGAACAGACCGAGAGTCACCTGTGCCTCATCGTGAATCTTGTTGTCATTTATATCCTGATTCACGCCTTTTTCTTTGTGCTGACTCGCTACGCCCTTCCCCTTGCGCCTTTATATCTCGTCCTTATGGCGGCCATGGCGCAAAAGTTATTCATCCCGCCTCCGCAAAACGAAATCACCGAACCTGTACCCATCGTGCCGCAGAGGGATGAACAGCCCAAGGAAGAACGCAAAATCTATCGCCCCTAGAAAATGCGGGGGGCCAGGCGGCCCCGCCCGCATTTGGCGGGGCCGCCTGGCCCCCCGTTTCAACAAAAAATCTTAAAAATGATAAAAACTTCTGACCAATTGAAAGGTGTTATAAGTTCGCAAAATAAAAAGGATTCCAAAGCTGGCCAAAAAACCAATCTGCAGCCAGCGTTGTTTTGCCAGGGCCTCCCAGATGGACTTCGTAAAAATGACGGTAGCGACAATCCCAACGGGCATAAGGAACATAAAATAGCGGTTGGAAATTGGAAACCCGTCCTGAATGGTGTTCGACTTGATTTTATAAATGAGCAATAAGAAACCCGCGCCCAAAAGCATAAGGGCGGTTAAGAAAAAATAGGCCCCTCCCTTTTTCAAAGCTGAACAATTCCAGGGCAGTTCCCCGTTCCCTTTCTTTTGTTTGACAAGGCATCCCAACCAGAGGATTGCAAACACGAATAGCACAAACAAACGGTCTTTAGGAAAATTGGCAGAAATAAGCGCCAGGGGTCCGTCGGAAAACCAGATCCCGTACATAGGAGAATGAAAATAATAAAAAACCGCCAAGGCCATTGGGATCAAGGTCAATAAAATATAAGCTCGGAAATTTTTATAGCCAACCATCCACAGCAAAAACGAAACCGCGAGCACCTGGATCGCCCCCAGCATAATGGTTAGCGGCAAAAGGATATGGATAAAGGCTAAAGCGCTCCAGGCCTTGCCGAATTTTTTCTTTTGATCCACGATGTAAAGAAACAATAATGACTGCAGGGTGCTTAAAAATGCCCACAGCGCATAGGGTCTGGCCTCGGTCCAATAAGCCCAAAGCATATAAGAGGTCAGAGTGATGATAAGCGCATAAATTCCCCAGCCGTAAGAATAAAATCGGGAAAAGAAATAAAAAATGCTGACGATCGTTAGCGACATAAAGAAGACCGGATTGATTCTTAAGACGAGCTGCGAATAGACATCACTGTAACCCCAATCCCTCTCTTTCCAGGGCGCTGGCACGGAATATCCAAGCGAGGCCGTAATACCTTTTTGAATAAAATAAAATAAGGGTGTGACATTGCCCTCCATCTCATTGACCGGAAAAAGCCGTTTTAAGGGCGCCGATTCCAGCATGCATTCCGTAAAGATTTCATCATTCCACAAAGGCCGATGGCCGGCGAGGCTAAATCCCAGCCACAGGCAAACAACCAATAAACATAACGACACGATAAAAACGGGATTTTGAATTCTTTTCATAGAATCGGCCTAACTCTTACCTCTCGAATATCAGGACATCGTTTACCCAAAAATTAAAAAAGATTTTATTGGTCGTGTCATTGCGAGGGGCAATAAATTTTTAAATAGCGACGAAGCAATCCTTTAAGTATGTATAGAGATTGCTTCGCTCCACTTCGTTTCGCTCGCAATGACAAATGGGTCGACGATGTCTTGATACTGGTCACTTACCTTTAAAAGAAAAATCCCTCCCACACTTTTTCCAAGTACGGGATATTTTTTATAAACCGGGTGGCGACGAGATACCCGATGTATACCGCCAGGGGTAACAAAATCCATTTTTGTTTCCACAGGCCTTTGACTAGATGGATACTAAACAAGGCGGTCGAAATAATTCCCACTGGCGTCAAAAAAATGAAGTGGCGGCTGGAGACCGGAAAACCTTCTTGCTGAAAATTTTCCTGCAGTTTGAATTTGAGCATAATCAAAAAGGCCCCCGCCAGCATAAGGACGGTCAGACAAAAATAAGGCGCCGCTTCTACCAAAGACCGATCCGCAAAGATTTTCAATCGGGAAAATTTTCTTTGAACCCCATACAAAAAAAGGAAGAACCCATAAATCAAAAGGATATAAAGCCGGTCCCGGGAAAAACATTCGCGGATCATTTGACCTGGATTCAAATCAAACCAATAAGGATAGTGCGGAGAGTGGACAAAATAGATAAGCCCAATCACCACGGGGACAAGCATCAAGCCCGTACACTTTTTCCAATCCCGATCCACCCAGATCCATAAAAGCAGCGTGACGGCCAAGATCTGCCAGACGCTAAAGACAATGGTCAACGACAGTAAAATATGGATCAAGGTCAAGGCGTTCCAACTCGACGAGGAAAACTTTTTTTCACGGACAATAAAGAGGAAAAAGAGGGCCTGCAGCGTGGTGAGAAAAATCCATAAGGCGTACGGGCGGGCCTCCGCATAATATTCCCAAACCATATAGGAGGAAAGGCAAAGGAAAAGCGAATAGATTCCTGCAAGCCAGCCATAAAAACGGCTGAAATAATAAAAGATCGAAGCCATAGCCAGCGACATAAAAAAGACAGGGCTCAGCCGCAAAAGGATTTCGGAATAACGATCCCGGGTCGTTTCCTGCGATTCCGTTTGCCAAAGGTCCGGCATTGTATAATGAACGGCATCACAAAGGAATTTTTGCAGCACATAGAAAAGCGGACAGATATTCCCTTCGGGAATCTGAAAGAAGACAAGCTGGCGATAAGACAATGAGCTAATGGCCGACTGGGAATAAATCTCGTCATTCCAAAGCGGTTTTTGCCGGGCCAGCAAAAAACCGGTTAAAAAAAGTAATGCCAAAAGAAGATACGCACTCATCCATAAGCTAAATCTTGTTTTTAGTCTCCTTCGCAAAAGTAATGGACTGGTTCTTTTGCTTCGGAGGAATAATTCTGCTAGGAGAATAGTCCTGCGAAGCAAAACTGCCATTCCTATGAGTTTTGCGTAGCAGAATAGTCCGGGGTTAGACATGATCACTTTAGCGGATTCCCGATCTAGCCTGTCGATACCGCAGTTTTGTAACAAACAAAAAACAAACGCCATAGATGAACCAGGCGATGCTACTGACCCAAAGCATGATTTTCAATCGCAGCGGCAATGGGATGACTTGTTTAAAATTAATAAATTTTTGAAAATCGGCGGTATCCGTTTTTGGCCATAGTGGCCAGGGGTGTTTCATATAGTAGGCACCGTCGGCTTGCGACGAGGCAAGGCGTCTGGAATCATGCATATTGTA
The DNA here is from genome assembly GCA_023247725.1 of Candidatus Omnitrophota bacterium. Classification (GTDB taxonomy): domain Bacteria; phylum Omnitrophota; class Gorgyraeia; order Zapsychrales; family JAHFFX01; genus JAHFFW01. The sequence continues at coordinate 21,768 of JAHFFW010000029.1, forward strand.
AAAGTTGGGATCCTTACATTCATAGACAGATACAACTGGATTGATAGAAAGCTGTGGAGGAAATCGCTGGCCATAGAGATTACCTAAAATACAAGGCGCATAATGACGCGTCATGGGTTTAGGCACAGGATTGGTATCTTTAAAAATTTGACTGACCGGGGGTTCGGGATCGACATTAAGCCAGGGCCGATAGGCCATGTATAATTCAGCCAGGGTCCCTGCCATTAACAGGATGGCAAGCCCATGGACAAATTTGCGCTGTTGTTGAAACATTTTTTCATATCCACAAGCAAGGATAACAATCAAAAAAAATAACAAAATTCCCGATCCTCGCCAGTAGCTGGTCACCTGTTTATAGACAGGTAAAATATAACGCAACAGATCGCCCGCATGCGTTGTTCTGACCAGAGCCAATTGAACCAAAGCGGCTAAAAGAAGTCCTACAAATGGTCGTAAGGTCATCAACCTTTTTATACTGATCACGCCGACCATCAGAGCCCCGAGCGAAAGCATTCCGATAAAATTGCTATATTCAAAAAAACTTCCTAAATAGCTTGAATTTTGGGATTCAACAATGATGCGACCATCAAAAAAGGACCGAAAAAGCATTTTCAGTAAATACAAAGTATCACCAATCACTTGCAGATGACCAATTTCATTGCCCAATCGTGGAAATTTTAAAAGTTGGAATTCATAAACACCGCCTAAACGAGGCCAGCTCAGCAAAATGGAAAAAAGACCGCATAAAATAATAAAAATCATTCGCTGGAACCGTTGGGCTTTTCCCGACTTGGAGAGGATGAATTCCGCGATCAATCGACCCGCGATCATAAAGGGGGCAATCAACAGGCAGTAATAGCCACTGTTCAGCAGAAGAAAAAAAAGGAATATTAAAATTAATGGCCGCTTTAAGTAGGAAAAACTCAACTGAGGCTGAGCCAATAACATCTCCTCAATGAAGACCATGACCCACGGCATATAGGCCAATCCATGGGCCCATATTTGTCCAGCTTGGGTCATATGTAATACCCAATACCCCGAAAGGCTGATTAACAGACTACTAAAAAGCCTTACGCGGTCATCCTTAATCTCAAAATAATAAAGCCAGCGGTACATCCCTGCCACAAGCAGGACAGAAAGGAAAAAATTGATAATCTTGATGGCCCATATCACATTGGGGATGAGAAAGGTCATCGGGAGGTAGAGAGTAAATAAAAAATCCTGGGCGTCCGCGGCTAAAAGAAAGCCTCCGCAACGGCCAGGAGTGAAATAGGGAATCGCCCAGTCATTCTGAAGGTGAGTTCGCGTAAGGCTAAAGCGCCATACGATATCATGGATATCACCGGACAGATTATTGACAAGAAAAACAGCAATAAATAAAAAAAACGCACTCGCCAACAAAAACCAAATCCACAGGTTCGTTTTGTTCACGGACATATCTCTCATAAGTGGCGATCTGTTTCTTTACACTGATAGAAGGATTCAGGACTTCTTCTTCTGAATCAGCATCCCCAGCATCATGCCCCAATAATGGGGTTTGCAGGCGAGGATCTGGCCGCGATCGCCGACCAGGGAATACGCTTCTTCTCTATTCCAGAATTTTGCGACGGGGATCATGAACTTGTCGTAGAAGTCCATCTGGATTTCACGATAAGAAATCCTCCTTAACTTTTTGGCAAATACAATATTGGCCAGCCAATACACCATGGCATAACAGGGAACAAAAAAATATTGAATCAGAGGTTCAAATCCCCGTTTTTTTAAAACCCGCAAGAATTTTGCCGCTCGATAAACCGGGTAATAAATATTTTCTTTATTGTAGAGAGACAAGTACACATACCGGCCGGGTTTTACGATCCGCAGGATTTCCTGCAACCCCCGGTCCGGTTGGTCCATGCAAACCAAGGTTCCCGTCGCGGTGGCAAAATCAAAGGTATTGTCCTTAAAAGGAAGTCGTTCCGTATTGGCCTGAAAAAAATTGGCCCGGGGATGTTGTTGTTGGGCGAGCGCAAGGGATTGCAGAGAAATGTCCGTGCCCACCATCGATTGCTGATCGTTTAAAACGAATCGGCGCAAGAAAGAAATATTTTTGGCGAATCCGCCGCAGCCGACATCAATGAAACGCAGAAATTGGGAAAAATCCTGTTGGCGAACAAAATCTCCCAAAACCGTCGTTTTGAGGATGCCCTCCAGCACAATCTCATCGGCCCGGACATAAAAGGGATGGGAGTCATAGTGTGCGGCGATCGTTTTTTCCGGTTGAATCGCTTCTTCGCTTTTATGGAATAATTGTTTGTCGTCGGAAGAATCGTCCATAGGCGTCATGTCCACACCCGGGAACGGTTAACGGTCATCTAACAAGGCGTAAATCTTATCGAGCAACTGATCAGAATCGAAAGGTTTATTGAGCAAACAATCGGTGGGTCGAAGGCCTTCCCATGATTCGGTTTCATCTTCGCCCTGAATAAGGACGATCGGGATCGATTTGAATGTTCCCTCTTCTCTCAATTTTTTGATCAACCGGCGAAAGGTAGGATTGTCCGTATTCAAATCGATGAGGACCAAATCCGGCCAATGCAGTTGCACCTGCGTCAGGGCCTGGCCATAATCCTTGGCCGAGATGACCTCAATCCCTCCGGCAACCAAGTTGTATTCGACGGCTTGGAAAATATCTGCATCGTCGTCGACGATGATGATCTTCTTTTTGGTTTTCACCGCCTTGCCGGGACGCGCAAGGATTTTGTTGATTTCGGAGGTAATTAAGTTCGTGTCGAGCGGTTTATGCAGATAGGCAGCGATCTTGTAGTTCAACAAGCGATAGCGGATCGATTCTTCCTCAACGGCGCTCGAAATGATAACGGGGATTTTATTGGTGTACACGGACAATTCCAGATTGCGCAGCACCCCCTCTCCTCCCCCACCGGGCAATAAGAGATCTAAGATAATGACATCAGGTTTGAATTGATGGGCCTGTTTGATCCCGGATTGCGCGTCGCGAACGCTCATGGTCTCAAAACCCTGTTCGCTCAAGCGTTTGACCAAAAGGTTTGCGGCCACTTCCTCATCTTCAATGATCAAAATTTTATTGGCCATGCCTTCCTTTATTCTCCATTGCTAAACCCTCGCAGGAAAACCCCTCTTTACGGGGTTTACTTAAATTTGATTTTTTTCATGGCAAAGGCACACATGCGTATGAGCAACCAGCCATGCTTCAAGCGTTTGATCTTGCTTTGGCCGTAAGTGCGATCCCGGTATCGGATCGGAAGCTCGATGACCTTAAGATTAAGTTTGACCGCACCGAAGATGAGGTCAAAATCCCCGAACGGATCGAAATCCCCGAAATAATGCCGATTGGCCGCTAACTCATCGTAGTGTTTTTTGGAAAGGACCTTGGTTCCGCACAACGTATCTTTGAAACGCTGGCCCAGAAGCCAGGTAAAAAACCAGCTGAAAAATTTATTCGCGCACAAATTCAAAAAGCGCATGGCCTCTTTTTCCATGGGATACACCAGACGGCTGCCGTTAATAAATTCTCCTTGATTCGTGCGGATGGCTTCATAAAATTTGGGCAGATCTTCCGGGGTGGTGGTCAAATCCGCGTCGAGAATAATCAGGATCTCTTCTTTGGCCAAACTGAATCCCTTTCTTACCGCGTAGCCTTTGCCGCCCTGCGGTTCCAAAATGAGTTTGATATCCTTTTCGGGATAAGCCTTCATCACCCGCTCGATCTCCGTGACCGTGCCGTCGGTGGAATTGTTGTCGACGAACTGGATCTCCTGGTGGGGCGCAAACTCCGGAATCCGTTTGATGGCGTTTTCAATGTTGCCGCGCTCATTGCGACACGGGATGAGGATCGTCACCGTTGGATACCAGTCCACTGGGAAACATGGCCGGGCAATCATGAAATGGTTGAGCGTCAACGCGTTAAAAACCGGCAACTGCGCCACGAAGCGGTTAATAAGCGTGCTGATAAGCGGAATATAGAACGGAAAAAGCATGATCCGTTCGAGCTTGATCGGTTCATACTCCGCCAAGCGGAGAAAATTTTCAATATCACTCTGCGTCAGCCAATTCTGGATCCTCTGGGGAATTTTGGCTTTGAGCTTTTCGCCCAGCTTCAACAAATACTGCCATAGAACGCTGTAGTACTCAATGATCAGTCGCGTGTCGCTTGTAGCGAGCCGCCGAAGCCGTTGTAAAAAAACCTGAATATCGTCGAGTTCCCCGAATAATCCGGAACAAATGATGTAGTCGAATTTTTCCGCGGGGCCATCATCGATCGTCCCGGAATGAAACTGCAAGTGAGGAAATTTTTTCCGGGCAATCTGAATCATTTGGGAACTCAAATCAATCCCTACACCCAAAGCGGGCTCCACCGCATTAAGCAGTTCGCCCGTGCCGCAGCCGACCTCCAGCACCTTTTTCCCCTTCGGGATGAGATATCGGTATTCCTTGTAAAGAAAGGAATAGTAATAGGAATTCTTGCGGATAAAGGAGTCGCGTTGCGAAGCGAGGTTGTCATAATGCTGAGTGATCGTGGTCATGACGGTTCCTTTTTGGTGACCAAATAATCCCCGATGGCCAGGACATCAAATTCCGTCCGGGAAAAACAATTGATCGCATCCTGTGGCGTGCAAACAATCGGTTCATTTTCATTGAACGAGGTATTGAGCAAAACCGGCACGCCGGTCAGTTTCTCGAATTCGGCGATGAGCTGCCAGTAACGGGGATTGACCTTTTTGTTGACGGTATGAACCCGGGCGGTATGATCCGCATGCGTGACCGCCGGGATGATGCCACGTTTCTCGGGCCGGACATCACCGGTGAGAATCATATAGGGAGAAAGCTGCTCTTTGGGCATCCAGAAATAGTCATGGACCCTTTCCTCTAAGATCGACGGGGCAAAGGGCCGGAAGAATTCCCGCTTCTTGACGCGGCCATTTAAACGTTCTTTCATGGTGGGATCGAGGGGGCTCACCGTAATGCTGCGATTGCCCAAGGCGCGGGGGCCCGCCTCCATCCGTCCCTGGAACCAGCCGACGATTTTACCCTCGGCGATGTGGGGGGCTGTCTCTTTAGCGATGTCGTCACATTTTTTATAGAACAATGGTTTTTGTTTTAAGGCCGCGAGGATTTCCTCATCGGTGAACTCCGGCCCCAAATAGGCGGATTCAAAGATTTCTCGTCGCGGTTGATTCAACTCTTGATGGTGATAGTACAGCGCGCTCCCTAAGGAAGTACCGGCGTCGCTGGCGATCGGTTGAATAAAAAAATTGGTAAAAGGCGTGTGGCGGATGATCTCCTTATTCATGAGACAATTAAGAGCAACTCCTCCGGTCATGCAAAGGTTGGGGATTTTGGTCAATTCGTAAAAGTGTGAAGCCACATGCACGCCGGTTTTTTCCACCACCCTTTGCAGTCCGGCAGCGATATCAAAATGGCGTTGTTCATAGGAATGGCCCGATTTTCGCGCCGGACCGAATTTATTGAGAAAGGCCTGGCTCACCCAGCGTCCCTGCCCATGAGTGTGGAATTGGAAATATTCCAAATCGAGTTCGTATTCACCATTTTTTTTTAAATGAACCAAATCGTGAAAAGCTCCGACGAGACTAGCATTGCCATAGGCCGACATTCCCATCACCTTCCATTCATCAAAGAATGGTTTAAAACCCAGGTATTCGGTCACCGCCGCATACAGATGGCCCAGGGAATGCGGAACCTTGATTTCTTTGACCTTGGTGATTTTATTGCCGTCGCCAATAGACAACAAGGTGCTCGTCGACTCGCCGCGTCCGTCCCAGGTGATGATGGCCGCATGGTCAAAGGGAGAAATGAAGAAAGCGCTGGCCGCGTGAGCCAGATGGTGCTCAACAAAATGAACCGGCGGAACTGAAGGCAGCTGAAATGCCTCTTTCAATTCCTGTCCCACCCGGCGCATCAAGGCCAAACGCCGCAAGGCCGTCAACTCTTCTCCGCCGGAATTCACCGCCAAAAGATTGAGGCTCGCGGGAAAGTAACGCAGAACATGCAGTAAATTTCCTTTGATCTCCGCAACGGGATTCCAAAAAAAGGTCACATGAGCAATGTCCGGCCAGCCAATCCCTTGTCTTTTCAAACAGGCTTCAATCGCTTCCTTGGGAAATTTCCAGGTGTGCTTTTCCCGGTTAAGCCGTTCCTGCTCGATGAGAGAACAAATTGCTCCATCCTTGATCAAGGCCGCCGAGGATTCGTGGGAGTAGCTAGAGAGTCCGAGGATGTACATGGTTTTTTAATTTGGTCAGGTCGCCAGTCACCACACTTCTTGCTGTGACTTGTGACCTTGTGACTTTCTTACCCATCCACCGCTCCACGTTCTGTTCAAAGATCTCCACCAACGTGTTTTTCAAATCGTAGCGCTGTTTCCATTTCGGATAATGATTTTTAAATTTTTTCAGGGAACTGATGTACCAGATGTGGTCGCCGCTGCGGGCTTTCGCTGAATATTTTTTCTTAAGTTTGTTTCCGGAAATCTCTTCACAAAGACGAATGGCCTCCCGCATCGAACAATTCGAAAAACGCCCGCCTCCGATATTGTAAACTTCCCCCCGACGCGGATTCTTATAGAAGTGATCGAATGCCGCGACCAGATCATAACTATGGATATTGTCGCGCACTTGTTTGCCCTTATACCCGAACACCGTATAGGTCTCGCCGGTCACACACGCCTGCATGAGATACGAGAGAAATCCGTGAAGCATCGCTCCAGAATGATGAGGCCCGGTCAAACATCCACCGCGAAACGAAACGGTCTTTAAACCAAAATAGCGTCCATACTCTTGGACCAAAATATCCGCAGCCACTTTGGAGGCGCCGAATAAAGAATGTTTCGATTGATCGATCGACATCGACTCATCGATCCCTTCATAAAAGGGATGATCCGCCGGCAGTTCATAACGAGTGCCTTCTTCTTTGAGGGGCAATTGATTAGGCGTGTCGCCATAGACCTTGTTGGTGCTCGTAAAAATAAAAACCGCCGCAGGACAAGAAAGCCGGCAGGCCTCTAGCAAATTCAAGGTTCCGTTGGCGTTGACGGTAAAATCCGTTTGCGGCTCTTGCGCGGCCCAATCGTGCGAGGGTTGAGCGGCGGTATGGATGATGAGTTTGATATCCGCTGTGTAGGTGGCAAAGACGCGTCGAATTTTTTTCTCATCGCGGATATCGAGGTGGTGGTGATGATAACGAGAGAGTTCTTGCTCAAGCCGCCGGCGGTTCCAAAGGGTTGAGGCCTTTTTGCCAAAGAAATAGCTTCTCAGATCATTGTCGATGCCGACAATGGTAAAACCCTGTTGACCGAAATAAGTTGCCGCTTGCGAACCGATCAGACCGGCCGAACCGGTGATGAGGACAATATTCATCCCGCGGATATAGCAATTAATACTTCATTTTCAGACATGGATGGGTTGTATTGTAGCGAATTCCCGAGGGAAGTCAACTTTTTCAGGAGTGCGTTCGACGCACGGGTTTAGCTTGAGGGCGCAGGGGGGCGGCCCCGCCTTGAATTATTGAAATTTTCTCTTCCAACGATTGATTTAGTAGGATATCGTAATATGTATGAGACCAAATGGAAGCCAAGAAGAGATAGCGAAGCGAAGACAGCTGGCGATAAAGTTGTTGAAGC
>JAHFFW010000051.1 GCA_023247725.1 Candidatus Omnitrophota bacterium
GGTCGGCAAAACGTAATCGTCTTAAGACCAAAATTACCTGGCATTTTACAAAGAGCAAGGCCCGAGACAAATTCGACAAAGCTTACGAAACTATTAAAAACTAGGTTAACAGTGTACTAGAGTGAGGGCCATGAGCTTCACACGAAAGGAAAAAAACAGAAATGAGTTCCGATTCAACAATGGGGTTAATCATATCGATAGAAACTGCTAATCATCATAACTATAACACATTTGATTTTTTTGAACACATTTTGCTAATTTGCGCCGTTTAGGTAAGGATGATATAATCCGTGCAGATTATTCTCCCTGCTGTGTTCGTTGCGGTATATTGTATAAGAACCATTGACAATACGACGGGAGCTCTTTTTCCAAATCGTCCGTGGACATTTGGACGGGCGCCCACTTAAGGTGCAGGTTCACCTTACGTATGCCCGACGGCACAAGCGGGGATTTTTATGTCCTGTAACGTGGGACGTCGGACGTTCGCTCACTTCGTTCGCTAGGACGTTGGACGTAGATATTAAATGTAACTACATTCATGATCACGTCCTTCGTCCCAGCGAGCCTCGCAAAAGCGGGACGAGCGGACGTCCAACGTCCCACGTTTCTCCCAAGGCCTCCCATGAAGAAGAAACCACCCGCCGCTTCTCAAAGTTTATTTGACGAAGAAACCGCCTCAACCGATTCTTCAACCGCCCCCCTCAGCGCCCGAATGCGTCCGGGGACGTTGGAGGAATTCGTCGGCCAGGAGCACATCCTCGGCGAAGGCAAGCTCCTGCGCCGTGCCATCCAATCCGATCGGATCAGTTCACTCATTCTTTACGGTCCGCCGGGATCAGGAAAAACTACGCTCGCGCATTGCATCGGTCAAAAGACCAAGGCGGTCTTTGAACGGCTCAATGCCGTCACTTCCAATGTCGAGCAATTGCGCAAGGTCCTCGCCACCGCCCAGAATCGCCGACGCAATTCCGGTCAAAGGACGATTGTTTTTATCGACGAGATCCATCGCTTTAACAAGGCTCAACAGGATGTCTTGATGCCCGATTTGGAAGACGGCAGCATCATTCTCATTGGAGCGACTGTATTTAATCCTTTTTTTGCGTTAACCGGGCCTTTGCTGTCGCGCTCATTGATTTTTGAATTGAATCCGTTGACCGTTTCCGAGCTCCGGATTCTTTTAGACCGTGCCCTGAAAGATAAGACCCGAGGTTTGGGCGAACTTCCGATTGTCGCCGAGGAAAACGCCCTGCAGTTTCTAGCTGGGGTCAGCGACGGGGATAGCCGTCGGGCTTTGAATGCTTTGGAGGTTGCGGCCGTAACCACGCCTCCCGATAAAGACGGGAAGATTGTTCTGACTCTCAAAATTGCTGAAGAATCCATCCAGAAAAAACAGGTGCTTTATGACCAAAAAGGGGATGCGCATTACGATACTGCCTCTGCTTTTATCAAATCCATGCGCGGTTCGGATCCAGATGCCACCCTTTACTGGATGGCAAAGATGCTTTATGCCGGAGAGGATCCGCGTTTTATCGCACGGCGGATTTGTATTTGTGCGGCTGAAGATGTTGGCAATGCGGATCCCCAAGCTCTCGTCGTGGCCAATGCAGCCTTTCAGGTTTCGGAATTTATTGGCCTGCCGGAAGCGCGGATTCCCTTGGCCCAAGCCGCCCTTTACGTCGCCTGTGCTCCCAAATCCAACGCGGCTTATCTTGGGATTGAGTCGGCCCTGGAAGATGTCAAACATAAAAAAATCCAACTTGTCCCTAAGGCATTAAAAGGCACCGGTTATTCCGGCGCCAAGACCCTTGGGCATGGGGAGGGTTACCAGTATGCTCACGATTTCAAAGACCATTATGTTCAACAAGGGTACCTTCCGGAAGATAAAATCTATTACCGGCCAACCGATCAGGGTTACGAAAAGATGCTCAAAGACAATTTTAAAAAGGGGCGCAAATCCGGCTCCGATTAAAGGAGGCGTTTCCCAAAAGTTTTTGCTTCTTCAATGATCATAAATTTTGGGAAACGCCTCCTTTAAAGAATTTGTGAACACCAAGCAAACATGTTACAATGAGCCCATTCATTAATCACTAATGAACCACCCCGCAGCAAGCTGACGGGGTATCCACAGCAAACTGCCAAAAGGAAGCGCAGCAAGCTGCGGGGAATTATACCCAAAGAGAATTAAAAATTTTTTAGGTGGAATACGAATCGAAAAATGCGCTGCGTCAAAAGTTGTTATTGCTTTTACGTAACCAAAAGGAGGACGAACGATTTAACAAAAGCCGAATGATTCAGCAGCGGCTTTTTGCTACAGAAGAATTTCAACGATCCCGTCGGATTTTATTTTATGCCTCATTTGACGGGGAGGTTGAAACCTTTGCGATGATGAAGCAAGCCCAAACACTAGGAAAGAAAATCGCCTTGCCCGCTGTCCTAAAAGACCAGAAAAAAATTATTCCTTCCGCCGTGAATAATCTGGAAGCACTAAAGAAAGGTCCTTACGGTATTTTGCAGCCAAACGAAGACAAACAGGAACCTTTCGCAATCAAAGACCTCGATCTCGTCATTGTTCCGGGTCTGGCCTTCGATCGGCAAAATCACCGATTGGGCCGCGGAGCCGGTTACTATGACCGATTCTTGAATGAAATCCCTCCCGCCACCCCCACGGTCGGCCTAGCGTTTGATTTCCAAATTGTGGAGCGCTTGCCAGACGTCGCCAGCCATGACCGGACAGTTTCCCGGGTCATTGTCAATCCTTTGGCCGCTTCCGATTAATAGGAAGTGATGGTCAGAAAGCCAAAGGCCTCTTTTTAATTGAACTTTCTTTAAGCACAACCGGACGTCGGGAATCTCGCGTCCACTAAGCTACCCGGTTTCTATGAACCGTTTTAGCGGTTCGGTCAATCGGGTATTTGGGTTTTTCCATATTTTTGGGAAAATCTTTTGAAGGGAGTGAACCATGTTTGATGAATGGGGAATTATTGCCAGGAGTCTTACCTATACATTCAGCGCCATTATCTTGATTTTGTCAGGATATTTGCTAAGCCGTTTTTTTGCGGACAAACGAGTTCAGCAGGCCGAGAAGAAAGCCAAAGAACTCCGGGAAATGACAGAGCGCGAAATTGAGGCACGGCGCAAAGAATCGGAGCTCGCTGCCAAGGATTTGCTGCTGAAATTAAGAGCTGATTTTGAGAAGGAGACCAAGGATCGCCGGGAAGAAGTTCAGACGGCGGAAAAAAGGATCCAGCAAAAAGAAGAGAATCTAGAAAAACGGCTGGATTTGCTGGATAAAAAGGAAAAGGACATCAATCAGCGCCTGGCCAGCCTTCGGGAAGAAGAGAATAACAACAAGCAAAAGGCGGAGCAGCTCGATAAATTCATCGCCGACGAAAAGCAAAAATTACAGACGATCTCCAATTTAAGCCAGGAGGAGGCCAAGAGACTTTTATTGACCATGCTCGATGAGGAATTGATTCAGGAGAAGGCCACCCGCATTCGTAAGATGGAAGAGGAGATCAAAGAGACCTCCGATAAAAGAGCGAGACAAATCATTACGACCGCCATTCAGCGTTGCGCCTCGGATCACACGGCGGAAACGACCGTCAGCGTGGTCTCGTTGCCGAGTGATGAGATGAAAGGTCGAATCATCGGACGCGAAGGCCGCAATATCCGGGCGCTCGAAACCGCTACCGGGGTCGATATCATTATCGATGACACTCCGGAGGCGGTGACCATCTCCGGTTTTGATATGGTCCGTCGGGAGATTGCGCGCATGGCCTTGGAGTATCTGGTTGCCGATGGCCGGATCCATCCTGGGAGGATTGAGGAAGTCGTGGAAAAAGCCAAAAAGGAAATGGAGAATCGCATTAAGGAGGAAGGCGAACGGGCGGCATTTGATTTAGGTATCCATGGCATGCATCCGGAGCTTTTGAAGCTCGTCGGACGTTTAAAATTTAGAACGAGTTTTGGCCAGAATGCCCTGCAGCATACGAAAGAAGTCGCGCACCTCATGGGTTTTATGTCGGGACAATTGGGATTGGATATCAAAATCGCGATGCGCGCTGGGCTTCTGCATGATATCGGCAAAGTGGTCAGTTCCGAAATGGAGGAAGGGACGCATGCCATTGTCGGTGGAAATCTTGCCCGGAAATATGGCGAACCCGAGGACGTGGCCAAGGCGGTTGAATCGCACCATGAAGAAGTGGAAATGAACACCATCTATGGCGTTTTGGTTTGCGCCGCTGATGCCATTAGTGCGGCTCGACCCGGGGCGCGCGCCGAAACCTTGGAAACGTATGTCAAGCGTCTGGAAAACCTCGAGACGATCGCCAATTCTTTCAAGGGCGTGGATAAGGCCTTTGCCTTGCAAGCCGGACGGGAGGTGCGCATCATTGTTGATCCGGGGAAAATCAATGATGATGAAGCCATTGTCATGGCTAGGGATATCCGCAAAAAGATCGAGGAGGAAATGGAATATCCAGGACATATCAAAGTTCTCGTCGTCCGGGAAACACGGGCGATTGAGTATGCTAAGTAGGTCACAAAGTTACACGTCACAAGTGACCAATTTGGACCGATCCAAATAAAATGGCCTGTTGTTACAATGATTGGCCTAGTTTTTGCTTTCTGGTTTTGCAGTCTAATCTTGACTCGCTTGTGATTTTATGACGTGTGTCTGCTGACCAAATTTCAAATTATGAACATCCTCTTTATAGGCGACATTGTGGGAAGACCGGGCCGCGAGGCGGTCGCGCGGCTCCTCCCGGGACTTAAAAAAGAAAAGAACATCGATTTTACGATTGCCAATGCGGAGAATTCTGCCGGCGGGGCTGGGATCACTGCGCGGACTGCTGACGAACTTTTTGCCTTGGGTTGCGATGGCCTGACCCTCGGCGATCATGTCTGGGATAAGCCCGAGATTTATGCTTATTTGAACGACCATCCTTCGCTGCTTCGTCCGGCCAATTTTCCTTCCGACTCACCGGGGAAAGGCTGGTGCATTCTGGAAGGGCCCCATGGGAAAAAATTGGGCGTGATTAATCTTTTAGGCCGGGTTTTTATGCGTTATAATGTCAACTGCCCATTTCGCGAACTGCGCACGATCGTGGAAATCATCCGGCAAAAAACCATGAATATCATCGTCGACATCCATGCCGAAGCCACCAGTGAAAAGATTGCGTTGGGTCATTTTATAGACGGGCAGGTCTCGGCCGTCGTCGGAACTCACACGCATGTACAGACTGCGGATGAGAGTATTCTTCCCAAAGGAACCGCTTATTTGACCGATTCTGGAATGACGGGGCCTCATGATTCGGTGATTGGCCAGAATAAAGAGGCCATTGTCAAACGGTTCCTTTCTTTATTGCCCAGCAAATTCGAAGTGGCGCAAGGCGATGTCCGGCTAAACGGAGCCTTGATTGAGATCAGCGAAACGACGGGACTTGCCCAAGGGATTGAACGGATTCAAAGGAGATTAGAATGAACGCATGGGACGGGCCTAACCGACGGAAATTCCCCCGGGTCAATTATCCTTGTTTGATTACGGTTCGCTACGGGACTTCCGAGCCAGACGTGATCTTGACGCATACCGAGAATATCGGCACCGGCGGCATTTGTGTGATTCTCAACCGTAATCTGCGGATCCTCTCGCCGGTGGATTTGGAAATTGATCTTTTGGACGCCTCCAATCATGTCAAGTCCGGCGGCCGGATTGTTTGGTCCATTCAGCGCAAAAGTACCGAAAAGAAAAAGCCTTCGTTTTACGATATCGGAATCGAATTCACCGGCATGGAAGACCCTGACCGAAGGCGTCTGGATGATGTTGTGAAAAGGCTGGTCAAGCAGGGCCATTCTTCCCCGTATGTTTAATTCCTTCCGTTGGATGTCCGCCTTTTTATGCTCGTCAGTACACAAGATTAAATTTTCGCTATTGAACCAAAGGGTGGTTTCATGGCCAGAGTGAGATTTGCTCCCAGCCCGACGGGTTTTCTGCACATCGGGGGGGCCAGGACTGCATTGTTTAATTGGCTGTATGCCAAGGCTCAGGGTGGGCAATTCATTTTGCGCATCGAGGATACGGATCGGGAGCGTTCCAAAAGGGAATACTTGGACGAAATCCTTGAGGGCATGCAGTGGCTGGGACTTTCCTGGGACGAGCTTCATAAACAGAGCGACCGATTTGCCATATATCGGGAGCATGCGCAACGGCTCCTCACTCAAGGTAAGGCGTATAAAGATGGCGAGGCCGTTATCCTCAAGATGTCCGCAGGCCTTAGGGTCGACCAACCCATCGCTGGCAATTCCTCCCCGCAACTTGTATTCTATGACCTCATTCGCGATAAGATTAGCTTTGAGGTCTCCGAAATCAAAGATCAGGTCTTAATAAAATCCGATGGATCGCCGGCGTACAATTTCGCTTGCGTCGTCGATGATGCCTTAATGGAAATTTCTTGCGTGATCCGCGGCGAGGATCACATTTCGAATACTCCGAAACAATTGGCGATCTATGAGGCCCTTGGGTTTAAATCTCCCAAGTTCGCCCATCTTCCGCTCATTTTGGATGCAGAGGGAGGGCGCATGTCCAAAAGGCATGGAGCGGTCGCCGTCAGCGAATACCGTCGGATGGGTTTTCTGCCGCAGGCCCTGGTTAATTATCTCATGCTTTTGGGCTGGTCACCCGCGCATAACCAAGAAATCGTATCCCTTTCGACGGCGATCAAGAATTTTTCAATTAAAAAGATCAATAAAGCCGGGGCGGCCTTCTCGATGGAAAAACTGGAATGGATCAATGCCCAGTATCTGCGGCAAATGGACACGCCTTCCCTGACCAAGATGTTAATCCCGTTTGCAAAAGAACACGGCTTGGACTTGGAGAATTTCGATAGTGCCCGATTAGAAAATATTGTACACTTAGTCAAAAGCCGGATGACGACCTTAAAAGACTTTTTGGCCTGGACCGAATTCATTTTTACGGATGAGGTGAAGATCGATCCTCAGGCAAGGGCCCAATATCTGACCAAAAACAAATCCAAAGAGTTTCAATTGTTAAGCCAGCGTTTGCAGCAAATCAAGGACTTTAATTTGGCATCGGCGGAAGAGACCTTCCGGAAATTAATTGCGGAATTAGGTATCCAGAGTTCTGAGCTTGTTCATTCTGTGCGCGTCGCCTTAACCGGGAAATCCGTCGGACCGGGTTTATTTGAGACGATGGCGGTTTTAGGGAAGGAAAAGACCGTCCAGAGATTGGCCCGGACGAGGTTTCAACAATGATCTTTAAGGAGGTGGGTGGCATGCGACGATGGGGTCTTTTGATCTTGCTTCTGAGTGTGATGATGCTAGCCGGATGCGCTAAACATATTCCTTTGATCAGCGACGTGGACCGGTGGATCCAGGAAAATATGTGGTAAAATTTCAGTGTTTGGTGCGCCTGTTTCATTGGATTTTAAAAGAGAATATGATATGGTAGCTACTGCCCTGTCCGGGCTTTCCAAAATGATTTAATGTCCCGGACGGGGCAGAATGCTTTTTAAAGGGATTGGGTATTGAGAATAAAGTATTTTGGTGCCCTGGTCCTCGTCCGTTGTTTGTAAAAATTAGGCGGACTCGGGACTGGGCAGAAACTTTTTTTGTAAAAGATTTTTGTAGTGCTACGGCCCTGCCCCAGCTTTTCTGGATAGTTATATGGAAGCCGGGGCCGGGCAGCAGCTTTCCGGTTATTTTATTTAATTTGTTGGTTTGCCCTGCCCCTCGCCCGTGACGATAAAGGCAAGGCGGGCTCGTGGACTGGGCAAGGCTTCTCTAGAAGGTTTTTGTTGTAGCTTTGCCCTGTCGTCTAATTGGTAGGACGCAAGATTCTGGCTCTTGTAGTCTAGGTTCGATTCCTAGCGGGGCAGCCAACGTTGATGACTTGTCGAACCTCGACACAAGTCATTCTCGGCAGACGCCTCGATTTTACCGTCGGGGCGTTTTTCTTTGAGGGAATCTTTAGGAATGGACGCCTGCATATCCTCGTCAATAAGCAATTTCATCTCAATATGGTCTTCGTAAACGATCATTTCTCTAATGAGTCTTTGAAGAGAAGCCTTTTTCTCTTCAGGATGCGGGGCGCGGGGAAAATTACCAGTGATTTCGGTTTAAAATTACCAGGAGATTCGCTCAGCCTTTACCACTCAGATCGCTCAAGATTTACCACCCCGGAGCGAAGCGACGATTTTCAA
>JAHFFW010000030.1 GCA_023247725.1 Candidatus Omnitrophota bacterium
CTTCAACAACTTTATCGCCAGCTGTCTTCGCTTCGCTATCTCTTCTTGGCTTCCATTTGGTCTCATACATATTACGATATCCTACTAAATCAATCGTTGGAAGAGAAAATTTCAATAAGAAGAAAATAGTGATTAACGACCATGTCATCTTTGCGTTTTTCCCATGGCGACGAAATGGCTTCCGCCGAAGCCGATTCATTGAACTCATCGAGATCAATACCCCATTCTTCGGCCATCTCGGCCAACTTTCCGGCGATGTCGCCATATTGCGCTTCCATGATCGCTTGTGTCATCTGCGGATCGTCCTCGTCTTTTCCATGCGCAATACAGGTCATCTTGCGCTCCAAATCGTCCTGGTAAATTCGGCATCGGGCCTGCCGCTGTGGGTCGCAGCGTTCACACCAACGGTCACAGAAGTTATACGGTGATTTGCGTTCGAATTCCCGATTGCTTTGAATAATCTTTCGCAGGCGTTCGCTAGCCATAAAATCTGTTTTGCCCAAGACATGTTTTCCAAAACATCGATGGTGTCGCCTGCCGACCAAGTTATTCTTTAGTAGTTGGCCGCCTGCGGATTCCAGTCCAGATAATCATAAGGGGAAAATGTGTTCCGCGGGGACGGATTCTTAAGCTGTAAAATCCAATCTTCCACTTCGGCCACGAGCTCCGGCGGGCCGTTGGTGCGATAAAGAAGGTCTCTGGCCTGCAGCAGCTCGTCGACCGCCTCAGGAATCTGGCCGGCCTCTTGATGGAGATAGGCTATCTGTTTATGGGCAAAAACCTCTCCACCGTAATTGTTGGTTTCTTTTTGAATTTTAACGGCTGAGACATAAGCGTTGAGAGCCGCATCGCGATTGGCTTGCAACATATAGAACCGCCCGAGGTTTATCAGGGCGTTTCCTTCTCCGCGCTTGTCGCCGATTTCCTGATAGAGTTTGAGCGCAGTCTGATAAGAATCATGGGCAGAATTCCAATCGTGAAGAGTAACCTGCACATTTCCCAAATTATTCGATTTTGGGCCTCGGTGGATTTATCGTGGGTTTGCACGGAAAGGTTGACCGCTTGCTGGTAATGCGAAGACGCTGCCTGGGGATCGCCTTTAAGATCATACTCAATGCCCAGCGCACCCAGAAAATAACTCTGCCAGGTTTTGTCCTTGTGATTAGTGGCAAGGCGAAGACCTTCGTTGAGGGTCTTAATGGCCTGCTCATTGCTTTCCATATAGGACAGCGCCTGCGATAAATTGAGGTAGGCTGCCATCCGTCGGAAGGGCATAAATTGACTTCTGGTAGTTCCAAGCAGCATTGGGATAATCTCCCTGCAAGAAGTCATGATCGCCGGCGTCAAAATAGTCTTGTGCCTCCTGGATCTGCTCCTTCGAGGCTCCTCGTAATTCCTGCTTGAGGGCCATCACGGTTGCGCGCTTGACAACGGATCCTTTGGGGCCGCGAGCATCCACCACCGAACGTTCGAGGTTTAGCCAATCCTTCCAAGCCGTGGCGGTATATGACAGAGTGACAAAGATGAGGGCGCTGATCGTCAGATGGGGACGTTTGCCTTTGAATCTTTGCAGGAAGGGATAGCGACGCTGTTGTGCCTTGCTGAAGCCGGCCCCGGCCAGTGTTCCGGTGATAGCGGCTAAAAGACCAAAGAATGCAGTTAACATAATCGCAACATAATCCATATAACCTATCCCTTCAACTGATTGATGATCTTGACGTAAACATCCTGGGCGGTCGAGATGCTCGGAAAAAACGATCGGCGGGCCTTGACCCGGATCCGGTCGCGGGACAACTCGAGGATTTTGATCGTGACCCGGCTGCCATTGATGAGGGCTTCGAGGTTCCCTTCCTTATCATTCTCCTTATAAACCCTTCCCATGATATTGCAGACCTCGGAGGCCGCATTCCAGGCCGATTCGAAGTCATGATCGGTCGTCCCTTCCACGGTGTCCGGGCTGACCACATAACCACCGACGACGCCCAGACTCCCAATGACCAGATACACGCATCCGGAAAAAACACCCAGCGCCGCCACCAATAAAACACCAACGGCCAGACGCTGAAGGGACCGAGCAAGCACCATTGATTCTCCTATTTGTGTTCTGTGGGCCTGATCCGCATTTCATGAAACGATCGGTTCACAAAAAATATGGCGGTCAAAAAGAAAGCCGTCGCCAAAATCAGATTCATGGTGTGTCCTAGCTGGATGGCGATTTCGATCGCCAGCAAACCAAAAAGGGTCGTGAACTTGATCGTGGGATTAATCGCCACGGAAGAGGTGTCTTTGAAAGGGTCTCCGACTGTATCTCCGACGACAGTCGCCGCATGCAAGGGCGTCCCTTTTTCTTTAAGATTCACCTCCACAAATTTCTTGGCATTGTCCCAGGCTCCGCCGCCATTGGCCATAAAAATCGCCTGGAATAAACCAAACAGCGCAATGGAAATAAGATACCCGATAAAAAAATACGGATTCAGGCACGCGAAGGCGAGCGTGCTAAAAAAGATGGTCATAAAAAGATTGATCATGCCCTTTTGGGCAAAACGGGTGCAGATCTCGACGACCTTTTTGCTGTCTTCAATGGAAGCCTTGGTCACACCATCAAGCCGCATATTCTTTCGAATGAATTCAACGGCATGGTAAGCACCAGCCGTCACCGCATGGATCGAGGCGCCCGTAAACCAATAAATGATCGCGCCGCCCGCCAGCATTCCTAAAAGAAAAGGCGGATAAAGGATGGACAGTTTATCGATGTTTGAGGTCAATCCCTGCGTCAGGATCATGATGATGGAAAAAATCATGGTCGTGGCTCCCACGACCGCCGTTCCAATCAAGACAGGTTTGGCCGTGGCCTTAAAGGTATTCCCGGCTCCGTCGTTGGCCTCCAAATAATGTTTGGCATTGGTAAAATCCGGCTCAAAACCAAAATCCTTTTTTATTTCCTGGCGAATTTCGGGCAGGGTTTCGATTAAAGAAAGTTCATAAATCGACTGGGCATTATCCGCCACAGGCCCATAGGAATCGACCGCGATCGTGACCGGCCCCATGCCCAAAAAGCCAAAGGCGACCAAACCGAACGCGAAAACCGATGGCGCAATCATAAGGATATCTAAACCCAAGGTGCTCACCCCAAAGGCAATCCCCATCAGGATGAGAATCGCCAAGCCCATCCAATAGGCACTGTAATTGCCGGTCACCAGTCCGGACAGGATGTTAAGGGAGGCGCCACCTTCCTTGGAGGACATGTAGATATTCTGGACAAAGGCCGATTCCGTCGAGGTAAACATCTTGACCAATTCGGGAATGACCGCGCCAGCAATCGTTCCACAGGTGATGATGGTGGCCAGTTTCCACCAAAATGTCCCGTCCCCTAAACCCGGAATCAATACATAAGAACACAAATAAGTCAAGACAATCGACACCGCGGACGTGATCCAGACCAAAGTCGTCAAAGGCGTCTCGAAATTCATGGTCTTGGCTTGTTCATAACGGCCGCGGGCAATCACATCATTGATCCAGTAAGAGAGAAAACTCGCGATGATCATAACGAGGCGCATCACAAAAATCCAGACCAACAATTGGACTTGGACAATCGGATCTTTGACGGCCAAAAGAATGAATGAAATAAGCGCGACGCCGGTGACTCCGTAGGTTTCAAAGCCATCCGCGGTCGGGCCCACCGAATCGCCGGCATTATCGCCGGTGCAGTCAGCGATCACACCGGGATTGCGCGCGTCATCTTCTTTGATTTTAAAAACGATTTTCATCAAATCGGAACCGATGTCGGCGATCTTGGTAAAAATCCCGCCAGCGATTCTTAAAACCGAGGCTCCCAATGATTCCCCGATCGCAAATCCGATAAAACAAGGTCCCGCATAACTGGGATGAATAAAAAGCAGGATGCAGAGCATGACAAAGAGTTCGATCGAAATGAGCAGCATTCCAATGGACATCCCGGCCTGCAAGGGAATCGCGTATAAAGGAAAGGGCTTGCCCTTGAGGCTCGCAAAGGCCGAGCGGGAGTTGGCCATGGTATTGATCCGCATGCCAAACCAGGCCACGGAATAGCTGCCGGCAATACCGATCAAACTGCACAAAAGGATCATCACCACCTTGCCGCATTCGAAATGGCGCAGCCAGCCAAAATACGCAACAATAATGATCCCGACGAGAAATTCCAGAAGAAGGATAAATTTTCCTTGGGTGATGAGGTAGGTCTTGCAGGTGGCGTAGATGAGCTCGGAAATATCACGCATTGAACGGTGGACCGGAAGATTTTGAATGGACAAAAACTGTTTGAAACCAAATAAGAAACCCAAAACGCAAATGGCCAATCCTCCCATCAGCAAACGATGACCGTCCCAATGATTAAGGAAGATAACGCTCTGAAGAGAGGGAATGACAAGTTCAGCTTCCGAGGCCCAAACCTGGGGGACCCAGACGAACAATCCGATCAAAACCGTAAAAAATAATGGGACGCTCATAGGCCGTCTCCTCAATTGAGGTTACAACAGGTTATTTTAATGCCCTTTGCAAGGACCTTTGCCGTGGTTAGCCTTTTTCGATCGCCAGCGGAGCTTGCCTCTTCGTTTTCTTTTGCTCAAAGTTTTCTCCTTGTTTCATCCAAGATTGTTCTTACTGGCCTTTTCTTTACCAAAGACATTAAGGAAGCCAGTATAACGACCTTTCTTATCTTGGAAAATGCCGTATTGATCTTCCACTTTATCTTTGGTAGTAGAAAGGTCAATAAAGATTGGCCTTAGTTATACAAAACAACCCCGTAATATTCAATCTTTTTTTTCTAAGGGTAAAGCCTTTTAGGTCCTCAATGGCCGCTGGTATCGAATTTCTCAATAACCGCTGGCAATTGGGACAAACGCCGGATGATTTTAGCGGGATTAAGGGCCTGCATTTCCCGGCGGAGCGAAGATCCGGTCAAGACAACCACAGTTCGAATTCCCGCTCGCCGCCCAGCTTCGATGTCGATGGTCATGTCTCCCACGTACAAGGCTTGATTTGAGCGAAGAGAAAATTGTTTCAGGATTCTCCGGAACATATCCGGGTAGGGTTTACCCCGCTTGACTTCATCCCGGCAAATCAAAAAATTTATGAAATGATCCATATGCAGGGCCTGCATCGCAATCAGAGAAAATCGTCGGGACCGGTTACTGGCAACGGCCAGTTGATATCCCCTCCCCTTCAAGAACTTCAAAACATTCTTTGCCCCGGGTAATAATTTCACTGCGCGCGGCAAGGCCAGGGCATGGTGACGACGGTAAATCTTTAAAGTTTTTTGCAAGGCCTCCTCGCCCACAAAGCTGCGGATCAAGTGCTCTTCGCCCCAGCCTACGGAGCGTTTGATGGTTTCATGAGTTTGCGGAGGAAATCCCATTTGCGCCATCGCAAAATTGACGCTCTGCCAGACCGGGAGGTACGCGTCCATAAGAGTCCCGTCGAGGTCGAAGATAATAAGCTTGATACCGCTGGGTGCCCCAGTGCCCCAGTTACCCGGAGTCCCAGCCTTTGAAAAAAATTTTGTCTGGGATGCTGGGGCTCTGGGGTTCTGGGGCACCTTTTTCAATCCCTCAATCCCTCGCCAACATCAACATGACCAATCCCGCCACTGCCAGGCCCATACCTAAAATGCCCTTGAAAAAAGTTACGACCAGCGGCCACCAGGATAAAACGAGAGTAATGCCCAGAATCAAAAAGATGACGCCGGTCACAGCCAGACCCAACCTGCGCCATTGTTTGTGTTCCATCATCATCACCTCAGTTGAGACTACGTTTCCTCATGCTCGGTGACTGCAGTGGGTTTGCTTTTCCAACGGCGGTGCATCCAGCCCCATTGCGCCGGATATTGCCGAACATAGCGCTCGATGACCTGAGTGATTTTGGCCGTATTAACCAAAATGGTTTCCTTGTCATCGGGCTTGATCTCCAATGTTAACGGTGGTTCAATGATGATCTTGTGCGAATCGTCGGGCTGACGGGTCATGAACATCGGCAGTAAAGGCGATTGGGTTCGCAAGGCAAAGACAACCGGGCCCGTCGCTGTTGCGGCCTTTTGGCCAAAGAAGTCCACAAAAACCCCTGCGCCACTGCCAAAATTTTGGTCCAAAGGGATGAATAACAATTCGTTGTTACGCAAAACCTTTAAGGAAGTATCGACGCATGGCTTGCGTGGCTGGCTGTAAATGGTCTTAAGGCCTGACTTGGTCCGCATCTGCAAAAAATATTTTTCCACATCCTGATCACGGGTGGGACGGATAATGGCGCTGGTTCGATACCCTTCCTGGACAAAACGCAAAAGCATCAACGGGAAATTGCCAAAATGGGCGCTCACGGCAATAACCCCGTGCCCTTTTTTGAGTGCCGCGTCCAGATGTTCTTTTCCTTCGATCGCCACCTGATCCTTAATAAGCTCGGAATGAGCCATAAAGTAAATGAGCTCAATCATCCCCTTTCCCAGATTGTCAAAACAATCACGGATGATGCCCTGTCGCTCTTGCGGACTTTTTTCCCCTCCGAAGGCAATGGCGAGACTTTCCTCGGCGATCCGCCGTTGGCGGATGGTAAACCAAAAGCCCACCGTCAAGAAAAAGCGCGCGACCGAGCGCATGCCCGCAAACGATAATCTGTTGATCATCCACGAAGAGGCATACAAACCGTTACGCGCCAAAGTCCGTTTGATACTTTTTATTTTGTCCTGGAAATTCACTCGTAGAAAAACGGTTGGGTAGGAAACTTCTTTAAGCCTTCGGCCAAGATTGGCTTGATCTTCCGGTCTTCAATACTGCCTTCCGTATAAGGATTTGGATTACTTTAACCCCAGCGCATTTTTGACTTCCGCGAGCAATTTTTGGGTGTTGATGGGTTTGGTCAAATGCGCGACGGCGCCGGCCTCTATTTCCGCCTTTACATCATCCGGTGAATTCTTGGCGGTCAAAAAAATAATAGGAATATCCTTGGTTTCCGGCGAGCTTTTGAGCTGGGTGCAAACCTGCCGGCCTTTGATCGACGGCATGAGGACATCCAGGATAATCAAATCCGGCCGCCTTTCTTGGGCCATCTGCATACCCTGTTCTCCATTGTTTGCCGTGCAGACCTGAAAACCGCTGGAGGTGAGGTTCGTTTCCAGCAATCGCAAAAGTCCTTGATCATCATCCACAATTAGAATATTTTTGTTATACATAAAGGCCTTTTTTTTTATACACCCAGAATTCGCTGGATCTCGGTCAATAATTTTTGCGAGTGCACGGGTTTGGTGATATGAGATAATCCGCCGGCGGCCAATTCGGCCTTCACGTCCTCGGGAGAATCCTTGGCGGTCAGGAAAATGACGGGGATAGGACGAGTCTGCGGGTCCTCTTTGAGCCGGCTGCAAACTTCCCGGCCCTTGATGCCGGGCAGGATGACATCCAAAATGATCAGGCTGGGACGCCGGGACCGGGCGAGCACCAATCCCTGTTCTCCCGTCGCGGCGGTAAGGATTTCATAACCATGACTGGCGAGCGTGCTTTTGATCATCTTCAATAATAATTTATCGTCATCGACAATGAGAATTCTTTTGCGGGAAGAATCACCCTCTTGAAATTTCCCTTTGACCCGCGGCTGGAAAAAAAACAGGATGATGACCAAACTGACCATCACAAAAGCACTGACGAAAAAATCAAAAGAGGAATGCAAACCGATATTCCGGTAAAGAATAAAAAGGCAGGTGGCTAAATTTGCGCCGATTAAAAGCTCGCGGGCCCATTCCTTATAATGGATAATCCCTAAGGCCGCCACCCATTGCGGAAAAAATAGGACCCAAAGGGTTAGTGCCTGCTGGCGAAAGTGAGCGATATTGGCGAATTTTCCGGCGAATAAGGAGGAATGAAGGACATACTGGGGACTAAATAAAGAAACAACGAAGGCCAACAGATAAATAAAAAGTCCGATGCCATAAATGAATGCCAGCCCATAACCAACGACCGCAACATCGCTCGTCTCTTCCTCCACTTTAGTTCTCCTTGATTCAAAATGGTCGCTGTGGGGGGCAGGGCCCTTTCTTCCTGATAGGCCCTGCCCCCCAGCGAAGACGTTCTCAAGCAACCCTCTAAAGCCGGATTGATGGATGCGCCTGATTCTTTCTACAAAAACCGGTAATAATCCCCCATAGTATACATCCAAAACAAAAAATAGTAAAAATATCTCCATATTTTGTATAAAACGTAGTCGTCGAATTAGCCCAGACAGGCTCGACGGCAAAACCGGAAACATCAATCTGCTGCTTGCGCGCATCCGCAACACGGCGGGTGATGCGGCCGTACGGATCGATAAAGGCGCTCACCCCGGTATTGGCGACCCTCACCAGACTCCGGCGATTCTCCACGGCCCGGAATATGGACGCCTGCAAATGCTGAAAAGGCGCCGCGGTCTTTTGAAACCAGGCATCATTGGTGATATTAACCAGGATATTGGCTCCCTGACGAACGAATTCCCGCGACAATTCCGGAATGGTATCCTCAAAACAGATCAAAACGGCGAGGACGACGCTCTGACCACCGAGTTGTGACCCCCTCACCGGAAACAGCGTGTAATTTGACCCGGCGGTGAAATCATCGATGGGAACGATATTCTCTAAAAATTTGAGTTTATCCCGAAAAGGAATGTATTCGCCAAAAGGGACCAAATGAAGTTTATGGTGCTGGAGTTGTTCTTCACCCTCTGCCAAAAGCATCGCCGCATTAAAATAATGTTCTTCTTCTTTGGTCACGATGCCAAACAAAAGCGGCCGGTGCGTAACCAGAGTGAAGCTTTTCATCCGATCGAGCAGTTCCCCTTCTTCCCAGGAATATCCGGGAAAGGCCGTTTCCGGCCAGATGATCAGGTCAGGCGCTTGGGCCGAGGCCTGCCGGCTTAATTCCAGCTGATGATCCAGGATGTCGGACCAAAGCTCCGTGCTTAAACGGTCATCCAAAGGAACATTAGGCTGAATGGCGGCAATCTTTACCGACGATGGAAAAATTTTTTCACTCAAACGAATCTGACCGTAAATGACGATCACCGCGAATATGAGAATGACAAAAAATCCGGTTGGCCACAAAATTGTTCGGGCCCGAGTGTGCGGACGTTTGCCCAAGTAAAGCCATACTTCTTTGAACCATACATTCACCATGACAATAAAAAATGTCAGTCCCGCCGTGCCAGTCACATCGGCCATCTGCATGAGTAGTGGAAGGCGATACTGCGTGTGCGCCAAGCTAATCCATCCGAATCCGGTGAGAAAATGTCCTCGGATGTATTCAAGTCCGACCCATAAACTGGGATAAAACCAGAGTCGGCGCGCTGGACTTCTGGCAAAACGCGCGGCTAGGCCGGCGAAAAGGCCAAAATACAATGCCAGATACAAAACCAACAAAATCACGCCGGGCAAGGTCACATGAATAAACCAATACAATGTTCCGCTAAAAAAAAACCCGCCGGTCAGATACCCCCAGCCAAACGCCGGCCAGGGCCGATGATTCTCGACGACAATGAATAAGGGAACAAGGGCGATCCAGATGAGAAAGGAAAAATCAAAAAGGGGAAAGGAGAGAATTAAAAAAACGGCAGAAGATATAGAGCAAAAAAAAGGGCGAATCATTTTTTACTGTCACCGGAACGTAGGACGTGGGATGTCCGCTCCCTCGCCGTCTGGCTTTCGCCAGACAGTCGGCGGGGTCGCTGGGACGTAGGACGTAAAACATCCTTCTTCCTTGATTCTTCACCGTTCAATAGAATTATGGGGTCGCTTTGAAGATCTTTAGTGAAATGCCAGGAAGAAATCGATAGTCGGTCGAATTGCCCGTCAATAAATCCAATCCATGGACGTCGGCCGTCGCTGCAATGAGGACGTCCGCCATCCTCAGATGATGACTGAGACTGTATTCCTCAATCCAAAATACAGCCTTAGCGGAAATGTTTTGGTCAATCGGGACTTGTTGCACACAGCGCTCGCGGAGAAAATGTTTCCAGAGACGAAACTCTTGCTGGTTGCGTAATCCTTGAGCAATCTCCATATAAGTCACGGCGCTAATAGAAAAACCAGGCAATCGGTCAATCACATTCTTGGCTCGTCGATGACCGCGCAGGTACCAAATGAGGATATCCGTATCAACGAGCATGCCGGGGTTTTCTTAAGGTATCCATGTGTTTCTTCACGGAAGGCAGGTCCTTGCGGTCTTTCCACATTCCAAACATTCTGTCCTGTGACCGTTCGGGTTTACGGGCGAGAGGGGATAACTGCGCATAGGGCTTTCCACGTCGAGTGATCGTCACGGTCTCTCCGCGATTGACCGCACTCAAGACATGTTTGGTTGCAGACCGCAATTGTCTGATTCCGGTAATCATGAAGGGCCTCCTTTGTGTACACTAGCAAGTATACACAAGAAAGGCCCTCGCGAAAGCATTGATTTTGAGATTAGCGATTTTACGCCCCGTGACACTTCTTATATTTCTTTCCACTGCCGCACGGGCACGGATCGTTGCGGCCGACCTTGGGCCCTTCCTTATGGTACGGCTGCGGGGCCGGCGGTTGAGGCGCTGCGGCGGGTCCAGGTCCCGCGACTCCGGCGGGAGCCGCCGGCCCGCCGAGACCACCTTGCAAACTTGAATATTCATCGTGAACCAATTTCTTCGGGATAACATCAAAGACGCCCTTCGGGCCTCGCGGGCTGGGCGGCCGTACCGGACGAGTCCCCGGTTCACCACCCTCTTCTGGGCCTCGCAAAGGTTGAATTTTTAAAATTGTTTCGGCAACCTCTTGGTTGATCGAATCGAACATCATCTGAAACATGGCGAAACCCTCGCGTTTGAATTCAATCAAGGGATCACGTTGGGCATAGGCGCGAAAACTGATCCCCTCTTTAAGATAATCCATGGCATAGAGGTGATCTTTCCATTTGGCGTCGATGATATGCAAAAAGAAGATCCGTTCCATGTGCCGCAAGGGCTCTGAACCAATTTCCTTTTCTCTATTTTCATAAAGGGCCGTCAGGGCTTCAATGAAGAATTCTTCGACCTGGGCCTGTTCCATCTGTTCCAATTTTTCCCGATCGGCGCCCAGGTCCAAACCGAATTTGGTCCACAGATAAACCGCCAAACCCTCAAAATCGGCCTGGCCTTGCGTTGGTTCCGTCGGATACAAATATTGCGCGACGACACTGCGCACAGTTTCCTGCATGGCCGTCAAAATCCGATCCTTGACTTCTTCGCCGTTGAGGATGACGCGGCGCAGACCATAAATCGCCTCGCGCTGTTTGTTCATGACGTCGTCATATTCCAAAAGGTGCTTGCGGATCTCGAAGTTGTGATTCTCGACGCGTTTTTGCGCCACTTCGATGGCGCCGCTGACCATGGGATGTTCGATCACCTGATCTTCTTCCATGCCGAGGCGATCCATGATGAGCATGATCCGGTCCGAACCAAACAGCCGCATGAGATCATCCTCAAGAGAAACATAAAATCGTGATGAACCCGGATCCCCCTGGCGTCCGGAACGGCCGCGCAGCTGATTATCAATCCGCCGGGATTCATGCCGCTCGGTGCCCAGGACATGCAATCCTCCCACGGCGACAACCTTCTCGTGCTCTTCCTTGACCTGCATCCGAAACTGTTCCAAGAATTTCTTGAGCATGGCCTCCTGCGCTTGCGGGTCTTGCAGGTCCTGGGCTTTTTGGGACAAAAGGCTTTTGGCCAGGAATTCGGCATTTCCGCCGAGCATAATGTCGGTACCGCGGCCAGCCATATTGGTCGCAATCGTGACCGCTTTATAACGGCCGGCCTGGGCAATGATCTGCGCTTCCAGGTCATGGTATTTGGCATTCAACACCTGATGGGGAATACCGCGGGCTTTGAGCATCGAAGAAAGGATCTCGGATTTTTCAATGGAGATCGTGCCGACGAGAACGGGTTGCCCCTTCGCGTGGAGCTCTTCGATCTCCTTGACGACGGCCTTGAATTTTTCTTTAAAAGTTTTATAAATGCAATCCGGGTAGTTCGTGCGTTTTAAAATCTTATTGGTGGGCATGACCACGGTATCCAGATTATAGATCTGCTTGAATTCAGCGGCCTCGGTGTAAGCCGTTCCGGTCATCCCGGCGAGCTTGCCGTACATGCGAAAATAATTTTGGAAGGTGATCGTGGCCAGCGTCTGATTCTCGCGCTCGATCTTGATCCCTTCGCGGGCCTCCACGGCCTGGTGCAAACCGTCCGACCAACGGCGCCCTGGCATCATCCGACCGGTGAACTCATCAACGATGATGACCTGACCGTCACGCACAACATACTCGACATCCCGACGGAAAAATTCCTTCGCCTTCAGCGCCTGAAGGATATGATGCCGGTATTCGATCGTTTCCATATCATGGAGATTGGCCACGCCGAACATCTTCGCCACCTTTTGCTCTCCATCTTCACTGAGCGCGACGGATCGGGCTTTTTCATCCGCGATATAATCAAAACCCTGATAAATATCTTCATTTTTGTATTTCGCTTCGATCTCTTCTTTTTCGGTGATGCGCTTGCCTTTGATCTGATCGGCAATCGCTTTGGCCTTGTAATATTTATCGGTGGATTCCTCCGCCGGGCCGGAAATGATGAGCGGGGTTCTCGCCTCATCGATCAGGATGCTGTCGACCTCATCCACAATGGCATATTGGTGACCGCGTTGAACCATTTCTTCTTTAAAGATCACCATGTTATCGCGCAAATAATCAAAACCGAATTCGTTGTTAGTGCCATAGGTGATGTCACAATGATAGGCTAGGCGCCTTTCTTCGGCGGAGAGATCATGCTGGATGACCCCGACGCTCAATCCTAAAAATTCGTAAATGGGTCCCATCCATTCCCGGTCCCGGCGGGCCAGATAGTCATTGACCGTCACCACATGCACGCCCAATCCGGCCATCGCATTAAGGTATGCCGGCAAGGTGGCGACGAGGGTTTTTCCTTCCCCGGTTGTCATCTCCGCGATTTTTCCCTGGTGCAGCATCATACCTCCGACGAGCTGAATGTCAAAATGGCGCATGTTCAAAAGCCTTTTGCCCACCTCGCGCACCAGGGCAAAGGCCTCCGGCAGAATCGAATTCAAGACCTCTTCCCTAGCCTTTTTTAGCTCGGTCTGGGCGCGGTTGATCTCATCGAGCAATTCGTCCCGCGCCTCGGGAGTGGGAGCCTTGTGGTATTGATCTTCCAATCGCTGCAGATCTTCCTGGAGGCCAGCCAGGGCCTGTTGGATGCGGGCCTTCAATTCCGGGGTCTTTCGTTTTAATTCCTCGTCGGAGGCCTGACTCATCTGCGGTTCCAGGGCATTAATCTTAGAGGCGACTGCACTCGCCTGGCGGATCAAACCGATTGAGGGCAAGGGCAAATCTTTTGGGATATGCACGTTGACCTTGGGCTCAAGGCATTCAATCTGTTTTTGCGCCTGCGCGCCAACGGTATGACGGATTAAAAAATCAAGCATGAAGCCCTCAAGTAAATAAAATGAAAATAAATTACAGGTTATCCGGCAATCCGGTAATTCGAAAATGATGACCCGGGTATCCGGATTTCCATTTCCGGATCTCCGGATGACCGGATTGCCATTTGGTAACTCAATGACCCCGCGGGGAGTTTTTATCGTCGGAGGTCACAAAACTCCCCGACCCCATCATTTCATTTTTAAAAACGCCTGGATGAAAGGATCAATCTCCCCGTCCATGACCTTTTGAACCTGCGCGGTTTCCTCGTCGGTACGGTGATCTTTGACCATCGAATAGGGATGCATCACATAGGAACGGATCTGGCTGCCCCATTCGATTTTCTGCTTCTGACCGTATTCACCGGCCATCCGCTCTTGCTGCTCTCGCTGTTTGAGTTCGTACAGCTTTGCCCGAAGAACCTTCATGGCGGTTTGGCGGTTCTGCAGCTGCGAGCGTTCGTTCTGGCACTGAACTACGATGCCCGTCGGCAAGTGCGTGATCCGAACTGCCGAATCCGTGGTATTCACGCTCTGGCCTCCGGGACCCGAGGAACGATAGACATCGATGCGCAGGTCATCGGGTTTGATTTCTACTTCAATATCGTCTTCGATTTCCGGAATGACATCGACCGAGGCAAACGAGGTATGCCGGCGTTTATTGGCATCAAAAGGAGAAATCCGCACCAGCCGATGCACGCCTTTTTCACTTTTTAACAATCCGTAGGCCGTCTCGCCTTCGATCCGCAACGTGCAATTTTTGATGCCGGCTTCTTCACCAGGAAGGATGTCGAGGAGTTTCAGTTTAAATCCCCTGGCCTCAGCCCAGCGGCTGTACATCCGCAAAAGCATGTTGGCCCAGTCGCAGCTCTCGGTTCCACCGGCACCGGCGTTGATGCTGAGGATACAATTATTTTGATCGAATTCTCCGCCGAGAAACGCCTGAAATTCCAGGGAATCGATGCTTTTTTGCAAGACCTTGATGTCATCTTGAAGCTGCGAAAGAAATTCTGGATCATCTTTGGAAAGATCGACAAATTCTTTGAGTTCCTGCAGTTTGCTGCGGCTGGCCTCGAAGGGTTCTACCGCATTCTTGAGGATTTTCAATTCCCGCATCAGCCGGTTCGCGTTGGCCGAATCGTCCCAGAACCCGGATGCGTTCATCTGCTGTTGAATGGAATCGATGGCCGCCTGTTTCTGGGCCAGGTCAAAGAAACCTCCCTAGATGATCTAGTTTCTCATCTAACTCTTTGATGGTCTTTTTGATGTCGTCGAGCATGATATGGTCCGGCGTTCGTTTCCCACCCATCTGATTGAAAAAACGAGGGATTATATCATATCTGGTGAGGAAGTCCAAGGAGGGAACCTTCGGGAATAACCAAAATTCAAAGATTCACTTCGCAAAACGCTTGATGCCTTTTAATTCCAAATTGAATTCGTCCTGGCTGTCAGAAAATTTCCGCGCTTCGTCTTCTTCCACCAGACCTTGATTGACCAGGCGGACGAGCGTTTGCTTGAAGGAGCGCATGCCGAAGAGTTCCCCTTCATCAATGAAGGCCTGGATGTCCTTGGTGTTGCCTTCACGGATGAGCCGCGCAATCGTCGGGGTGACGACCATGGTTTCATAAGCGGGGATTCGGCCAAGACCATCCTTGCGCCGGACCAGGCGCAAAGAAATGACCCCTTTTAAAATCAGCGACAACTGCATCTTGATTTCCGTATGGAGGTAGGGCGGGAAGAAATTGACCACGCGTTCGATGGTTTGAATCGCATTGGTGGTATGGAAGGTAGTTAAAACCAGCGCCCCCAGCTCCGCCGCGGACATGGCCGCCTGCATGGTGTCGGTGTCGCGGCACGTGCCAATGTAAATAATATCCGGGCTCTGCTGGGTCACGGAACGAAGGGCCTTGGAGTAAGTCAAAACATCCAACCCGAGTTCTCTCTGATTGATGATGCTTTTTTTGTCTTCAAAAAGGAATTCAATGGGGTCTTCGATCGTGACAATGTGTTTTTGCATGTTTTGATTGATGAATTCGAGCATGCTGGCAATCGAGGTGGATTTGCCGCTTCCCGCCGGGCCGCACAATAACACGAGACCCCGGGAGCTTTCGCAGAATTGCCGGAAAATTTCCACCGGTAAATGCAATTGGTCAAAATTCCTCACCTTCGTGTGAACATGCCGAGCGACGATGGAAGGCGTCCCTCTCTGCTTAAAAATATTGACCCGGAACCGGCCGATGGCGGGATCCGCGTAAATAAAATCGATATCAAAATTGGCGGCGAAATGCGCCTTGCGCTCTTCGTTGTCGAGGAGAAAATTGGCGATGGTGAGCATCTCGTCGCGGCCAACGATTTGGTTATCCAGAACTTCGACGATGCCGTTAATCCGCGCACGGGGCGGCGAATTCGTCCGCAAAAACATATCGGACGCCTCTTTTTCCACCATAGATTTAAAGAGAGTTTGAATCTTAATCGGCATGGGCTGGATTTTTTGACTCAATGAAAACTTTTTTCAGGCAAAAGAATTTAACCATTTCCTATTGTACACAAGGACTACAGGCAAGTCAGAAAATTTACGATTTTTTTAAGATTTTTTCGCTTCTGACAAATCGTTCAACATCTGGGTAATCCATTGTTCCTTGGCGAGGAGGAGGCGTTTTTTTCGACTGGCGCGGACGCCGGCATAACCACCGGTCTGCCCGCTTTCCTGAATAACCCGATGACAGGGAATGATCAATGGGTAAGGATTTCTCCGCAAGGCCTGGCCTACGGCCCGGATGGCCTTGGGCCGACCGATCCGCTGGGCAATCCATTGATAAGAGCGGGTTTCGCCCAAAGGAATTTCGAGGGTCGCTTTAAGCACTTCCCATTGAAAGGGAGTCAATTTTTTTGATCTAACATTCATCTCACTTCCCTCCGTGATTTTGAAACTGTTTCTGCTTTAAGGCTGAACCCGTTTCCAATTTTAATTAGAAACTGTTTTGAAGTCGGTCAATTCGCCGCGGTCAGGTCTTTGCCTAAAGCATTTTTGCCGCGCAACAGCCGATGATACGAAAGCGCAAACCGGTGCGCTTCGTCGCGAATGCGTTGAATCAATTTTAAACCCAGGGAATCCGGGGGGAGAATAACCGAAAATCGCCGTCCGGGCAAAAAAATCTCTTCCTGCTGCTTGGCCAGCGCCATGAGAGGAATCTCGATTTCCAATTTTGCCAGCTCCTGCATGGCCGCCCTTAATTGCCCTTTTCCTCCGTCGATGATAATCAGATCTGGGAAGATCGCCCGCTCTTCCTTGAGCCGGCGGTAGCGGCGAGAGACGACCTCAGCGATCATTCCGAAATCATCGATGCCCTCCACGCGGCGGATGCGGAAGCGCCGGTAATTGCCTTTATCCGGTTTCCCATTCCAAAAACTCACCATGGAACCAACCGACTGCTGGCCGTGGATGTTGGAGATATCGAAACATTCGATCCGTTCGGGAAGTTTGGGCAAGGCGAGCGCGCGCTGCAATTGTTCGGCTTCCTTGAAATAATTGATGTCCTTGGTTCCGGAATACAAAGCGCCGATCGCGCGGAGCTGATCCCGGACTTTGGCCGCCTGTTCAAATTGTTTGTCCCTGGCAAAGGCCTCCATGTCTTTTTGAAGACTTTTGTAAAGTTCATCTCTTTTGCCTTCCAGGATAAGGCGAACATTGCGGATGATCTTGGCGTATGTTTTCTCGTCGATATTCTCAATGCACGGCGCGTCGCAAAGTCCCAGATGATAATCCAGACAGGCCTTATCCGGCAAAGGCTCGCAGGTGCGGAAATGAAAAATCTTTCGGATGATGGCCAAGGCTTCCCGGGTGAGCTTGGCATTGACATAGGGACCATAGAAATGGGAGGTCTTGGGCAATACCTTATTGGTCAACGCCGGACGCGAGACCAGAATCCGGGGAAATTTTTCCTTTGTGATTTCAATATAAGGATAGCTTTTGTCATCGCGCAGTTCAATGTTGAATTTGGGATGATGTTCTTTGATGAGGCTGGCCTCGAGGATCAGCGCCTCGGCCGCGGAATTGGTTTCGCGGTAATCAATCTCGCAAACTCCAGCGGTGAGGACATCGGTTTTTGCGGAGGTCCCCCGATGACGGAAATGGGATTGCACTCTTTTGCGCAGACAGACCGCTTTTCCGATATAAAGCATTTTTCCCTGGGCGTCTTTCATCAGATAAACACCGCTCGTCAGGGGTAATGCGCTAATGGTTCTTTTAAAATCCATGATTTGACTTTAGAGCGTTACGCCTTTTTCGACCATGCTGATATTTTTTCTGCGACAGCGATGATTTGCTCAATCCGTAGCAGGAAACCTGCCAACCCAAAAGCCGCATATCCAACAATGACCGTTATGGCCAATCGCAGCCAATTCATTTCGGTCTCCATCCTTGCCCAAAACAAGGAGATGGCTAAGGCCATCACGAGCGACGCTGCTACCACTTTCCCAATATATTGTACCAAAATCCGGTCCCAGACCGGAAGTCGACGATGGAGTCGCAAAAAAAGCAGGATGAAATTCACCGTAACCGAAATGGCGCTGGCCAAGGCGATCCCTCCGATCTTTAAAGGAATCATCAAAATAAAATTCAAAACTGTATTAAGAACCAGGCAGAAACCCGCAATCTTCACCGGCGTCAAGGTATTTTGCAGGGCATGAAACGCGGTTACCAAAATCTTTACACCCCCAATCGAAACTAATCCTAACGCATAAAAAGTGAGAGCCTGCGCCGTGATCCTTGCCGAATACTCATCAAATTGTCCCCGCTTAAATAGGATTTCAATGATCGGATAGGCCAGGCTTAAAAAGAGAACCATGGTGGGCAACATCACAAAAAAAACATTTTTGAGTGCAAAGGTGATGGTCCCGCGAAACGCCAGGGTGTCTCTTTTTGTGGCCTGTCCTGACATCGTCGGCAAAACCACCGAGGCCAAAGCGGCAATAAAGACTCCGTTGGGAAATTGGATGATTCGATCCGAGTAATAGATGGCCGAAATCCCTCCTTCCCCGACCCATACTGCCAAGGAGGCACACAATGTATTGACCAAGATCGACAATTGGTAAATGCTGCTCCCAAATAATCGGGGGATGAGCAATCTCCCCACCTTGGCAAGTCCCGGATCGCCGAACGTGCGTGGCCAACTAAAATGGATTCCTCGGTTCGCGAGGGTGATCTGTTGCACGGCCAATTGCAATAAACCGCCCAAGAGAACGCCAAAGGCCAACCCATAAACGGCATTCGGCCGATTCGCGCAGATGAGAATGCTCGCAATAAAAGCGACGTTGAGCAAACATGGTCCAAAGGCTGCCGAAACAAACGAACGCAAACTGTAATGCACCGCAATCGAATAGGCGGTCAGTCCAATTAAAATGAGATAAGGAAATAAAATCCGGGTGAGGTTGACGGCCAGCTGTAATTTTTCCGGCGTCTGGATAAATCCGGGGGCCATGATTCTGACAATCACCGGCGCCAGGATGATCCCTCCTATGGTGATCAAGATCAGAATAAGTCCAGCGACGACGAAAAGGATATTGACAAAGCGCCGATAAGCGTCGGGCGATGCCTTATGCGTATACTCCGAC
This sequence comes from Candidatus Omnitrophota bacterium, assembly GCA_023247725.1. Classification (GTDB taxonomy): domain Bacteria; phylum Omnitrophota; class Gorgyraeia; order Zapsychrales; family JAHFFX01; genus JAHFFW01. Next base: position 19,100 of record JAHFFW010000030.1, read on the forward strand.
AACACCGGCACAACGGCAGAATTGGCCGCTCCCTCCGCCAGCATTTCTCGGAACACATTCGGAATGCGAAACGCAACGAAAAACGCATCGGCGGCAAAACCGGTTCCCAAAAACTTTGCCAGCAAAATATCCCGGACAAATCCCAGGATACGGGAGACAAAGGTTCCTAGGGAAATGATGGATGTCGACTGCAGAATAGCGCGGGGGGAATCCTGTGGATGCGATTTATCAGTTGACATAAATCGGCCGGTTTGTTAAATTACTGCCCTGTTTAAGGAGGTGATTGGATTGCCACAACGAAGAAACGCGATCAAGGCGCTACGCATCAATCAGAAAAGGCGCTTGGCAAATTTGGATGTCAAAACAAATCTCAAAAAGACCGTCAAGAAATTCCGCCTTTTGATCAACCAGAAGAACAAGGAAGAAGCCAAAAATCTTCTCAAAACCGTTCACAAGGAAATTGACAAGGCGGCCAAACGCAATATCCTGCACAAAAACACCGCGGCCCGGCGCAAGTCCACCTTCAGCCGGCTCTTGTCAAGCTTAGCTTAACGACCAACATTTCCAGGGCGTAGCCGGGTTCCAAACGGCTGCGCTTGATGCCCACATCGGCCTCGCGCAATGCGCGCAGGCCCTTTTGGTAATCGGCCTTCCGCAGCGTGGAGCGGATACTCCCCCAGTACCAAACCAGCCCTCCCATAACCTGCAGTGGATGGATCCCCTGCGTCAAAAGTCCGTCGAGAATCTGCAACGCCTGTGCCGGAGTATCCCGCGAAATCGCCTTGGTTAAATCAAAAACATTGGCCCTTGCTTCTTCTTGCCCCTGAATAAATTTAGCCTTGGATTTGAGTTTGATGACCAATGGTGCGATCGCTTCGGTTTGCGTCATTTCCAAAACCAAAACAGTCGTCCTATCGTCTTTTTGCGCAAATTCCAAAACCAGATTTTGATTATGTTGACTTAGCCGTTCGGCCTCCCGGATGATGATCAATCGTTGTGAACCCACGGCCGGCAGGCTCAGCAGCGATTTTTTCAAGTCCTCCGGTTCCAGTTTGGCCCCATAAAAAACATCATAATCAAATTGAGAAGAATCTGGACGCGTCAAAATCTTGGCTTTGATTTCTTGCAAGTTTTGATCTTTAAAAGCCGAATCCTGGCTGGAGAGGATGATGATCATGATTCGTATAAAAGGAAGGTCACAACGTCACAGGTCTCATGTCACAAAAATTTTGATCGATATGACTTGTGACGGGTGACCTTGTGACTTGTGACCTCGAAACTACCAATCCTCAATCACCCGCTCCACCACCCGGCGGGCCAGATCATTGACCGCGTCATCCACGGCTTCGTTTTCAGGTTTGGCCTGTGCGCCGGTGACAAAATAGGTCGTCTCACCGACGAAACTCGGTTCCGCCCACATCACTTTCTCTTCGGCGACGTCCCAGAGAACCAACGAAACGATCACCTGGATTCGGTATTCCTGCACGTCATTGGTTTCGGTGGTGCGCAGCACATTGCGTTCGAACCCGATCAACTCCCCCTTCATAATCAAATCCGCGTCGGTTTTTTCGCGGATCTTCAAATTGCCGTCAAACAGGAACCGATCAATGATGGCGTTACGGGCTTTCACTTCCAACAAAGGAACGTAAGAATTATGAGTTACGTCGCTCGAATAGATGATGTTGTTCTTGAAAGGAAGGATGTGGATGGTTTTAAATCGAGCCGGAAGCATAGAGCGCGCGGAATAACCGCAGCCGGTCAACCATAATCCCAATGCCGCCAGCAAAAAAAACCGCAAAAATTTATTCATTGAACGCTCTCTTGACCAATCCGGTGCAATTTTTCCGAAGCCTTCGGCGCCCATGTGCTGTCGTGAAAATCCTTGACGATGGTATCGTAGTAAATTCGGGCCGCGTCATAATTTTTATGCTTCTCGTAAAATTGGCCGATCAAAAAATTGTTTTGCGCCTCTTTTTCTCGTAACCGCCGGATCTGTTCCTGGGCCTTGTCCGATAATTCAGCGTCGGGATATTCCTTTACAAAATCTTTAAATCCCTCGACCGCGGCCTGTGTGACCTTCTGGTCGTAAGGGGCCTCGGTCGAGCGCTTCGAATCCGCAAGCGCTATTTGGTATTTCGCCGCCTTGGCCCATTCGCTATTGGGATAATCATTGATGACCTTCTCAAATTCGTCCCGGGCTTCTTGATAAAGCTGTTTTCCCTGCAGGTATAATCCGATCTTGTACTGCGCCTGAGGCGCAAAAGGGCCGTAGGGCGCATTTTTTATGACGGCCCGGAAGATTTCCACAACGTCATATCCATCGCCGCAAAGAATTCCGCCCAGGCCACAGCGCTTTCCCGCCCCCTCCATCAGTTTATTGCCCAGGTGAAATTGTCTCTCCACCACATCACTGGAACGATCCGAAAAAGGATAGCGTTCAATCACCTTCTGGTAATGCTTGAAGGCATCAAAATAGCGATCCTGATCCTCAAAGCATTGGCCGATATAAAATTCTGCTTCCGGCGCCTCTTTGGCGCGGGGATAATACCGGACAAGCTTTTGGAATTCGTCCATGGCTTTTTTATAATCCTTGGCCCGGTAAAAACTCATGGCGTATTCCAATTGTTTGGCCGGAGTGTCTTTGACCGAGTATTGAGGATTGACCCATCGGTTGGTTTCGGGCGTCCACATCCAAAAAGAGAAGGCCGGCCTCGCGAAAGCCAAAAAAAGGAGGAGTAAAACCGCGGCTTTTTTCTGCATGGCGTCCACTCTAGCATAGGCCTATCGCTTTGTCAACGTTCACCCCGGACAAAAAAGGCGGATCAAAGCCATTTGCTTTTCATCCCTCATCTGAAATCTCCGTCGGAGAATTTTTGCGGAATGACTTCCCAGACCATAAATATTGCTTAAGGAAAAGCAGCCGCCAACCTTCCAAAAATGGAATCAAAATGAAATAATAAATAACAACCTGATTCCAGCCGACGTGCCGAAGGTAAAAATAGGCGCCGGGGATTTTGCTAAGAATCCAGGTGATTCCAATCATAGCCGCCAGCAAAAGTTCAATGCAGCTGGCAAAGGCATGAGCCAAAAACGGAATGAGATGGCTCGTCAAAAGAAGGCCCACTCCTAACGCCACCAGAATAGAAACTAACGGGACAATAATCAGGTTCGCTACCATCGTAATTGGCGTAATGATTTCAAAATAGAAAGCAATAAGCGCCAAGACTCCCAACCAGGCCGAAAGAGTCAAGGCCAAGGATTGAGCCAGAAAAATCCTCACCGGATAATCGGACCAATTCATGGGCAAAAGATGGTCCTCGTCGTCAACCCGGGGAACTCTGAACCACCCCAAAATCGCCAGGAAAAATTTCCGGTAATAAAGAATGATGAACAAAACGCTCACAAAAGACAATTGGAAACCCACATCAAAAATGGCCAACGGCTGAAAAAGCAAAATCAGCCATGCCGCAAAACCCAGCGTATTGAGTGAATCATGCCTCTTCTCTAATAAAAAAGCGCAGAGCCAGATCAGGCTCATGATGGTCGATCGCACGACGGGGGGTTTGCCGCCGGTCAGGATGCAATAAAAAATCAGGCACAGGATCGTCAGGGCGTATTGACCGCCTCGCTTGATCCGCAGAAGTTTCCAGAGGAGAAAAAAAACAAACGCCACAATCCCGACATTGAACCCGCTGATGGCCAAAATATGAGCCGTCCCGGTCCGCACAAACAATTCCTGTACGGGTTTCGACAACGTGGACCGCTCTCCCAAAACCAAGGCATTCATGATTCCCGCCTGCGTCGGATTAAAAAATCGTTCCATGGTTTTTCCAAAATAATCTCTGGCTGCCAGACAAAAGGCCTGGATGTAAGCTCCCTGTTCGCTTGCGATCACGATCGCCTTTCCCGATTTTTTGACGCTAAGAATCCAAGCGATTCCCTGATTTTTCAAATATTGTTTGTAGGAAAAATTTCCCTCTGAATGAAATTCAAAGGGCCGGTGCAATTTCCCTTCCAGCCGGAGCCGGTCTCCATAATGGATCTCCTTGTCCTGAAAAATATTCACCAAGATTCGACCGTTTAGCGGGCGCCAGTCCAAGGATTCAATGGGTCGGACACGCAGAGCGGTCAAGACGAAAGACGTTTTGGCTCCCCGGCCTAACGAACGCTTTTGCACGTCGCTGACCACAATTCCCTCGAAAACAATCGATCGGCCATAGAGCATAGCCGCCCTTCGATCGACATGATCCTTATCACGGTACTGCCGGCATTGGAATGCGAGGATGCCGCCGAACATTAAAGCCACGGCTAAAAACACGGAGCTTAGAATAGGCCGGCGGCGAAGGAGTCGACTTAAAGAAAAACAAAGGACACCGCCCGTCATCGGCCAGAACATACTCGTCATCACTCTTTGACCAATCTCAATTCCTGCTGCCCAAAAAATTGCTGTCCACAAAAATGGCCGATGTGTCCGCAATCCCCCTCCTCTACTCTCCTTGAGGAAATATTCCTGTGAAACCCCGCCCACGGCGGGGCGAAGGAGAATAATGTGTTTGTTTTACATAAAAATATTTTTGGATCTTTTGCAAAGTTTTTTTGGAGAACCCGGGAACGTGCTGCAAATCGTCCAATTGAAGGAAGGCTCCGTGTTCCTGGCGATATTGCCAGATCCGCTGGGCTAAGACCGGCCCGAGGTGAGGAATGCCGTTCAATTCGGGAAGAGTCGCAGTATTGAGATCCTGAGGGAAATACACGGTCTCATTTTCGGCTAAGGAAATTTTCTTTCGCCAATCCGGATGGGCTTGCCAAAGGCACTGGAAAAAAGAACCCAGGATGAGGACGGCCATCAGCCACGCCAAAACATTTTTCTCGTCGCGTGTAAGAAAAAACAATGAAAGAAATGCTTAAGGCTAAAGAAAGGCGAAATGGTCCTTGTCTTCGGCGAGGATTTTAAGGAAGGGTAGAAAAACTACTGACCAACGCAGAGCGTTGGCAGTACTGCTTGCGTAATGTTCTATTATTTATACAGTCAGTGATTCGTTACGATATTGACCAACTTATTGGGAACGACTATGAATTTTGCGATCGACTTTCCATCCAGATGGGTTCTAATCTTTTCATCGGCGAAAACGGCCATGCGCAGTTCTTCTTCCGGCAAGTTGGAAATCACCTGGATCTTCCCCCTTAATTTGCCGTTGACCTGCACGACAATTTGCGCATGTTCTGTCGACAAGGCCTTCTCATCAACCGTCGGCCAGGGAGTTTTGCTGATGGAAGGGGGCTCACCCATCTTCTCCCATAATTCTTCACAAAGGTGCGGGACAAAAGGAGCCAGTAAAATGACGAGCGTCCGGATCGCCGCGTTAACAAGCGATTGATGAACGCCTTCGGCTTCGGAAGACGAAGAGTATTTTTCCAGTTTATTGGTCAGGATCATCATTCGGCTGATCGCGGTGTTGAGCTTGTAATTGCGGGTGATATCTTCCGTTACCTCTTTGATGGCAAGATTTCGCTCCCGTTCCAATTCCTGATCTGGGGCTAGAAGCGGGCCATGTTCCTTCGCAGGGGTGCGATATTTTTTCTCGACGAGATTGTGAACCCGGCCTAAAAACCTCCATGCCCCCTCCATCGCCGCTTCGTTCCACTCGAGCTGATCCTGCGGGGGAGCGGCAAACAAAATAAATAACCGCAGGGTATCGGCGCCGAATTTTTCAATCACAGAATCCGGATCCACGGTATTGCCTCTGGACTTCGACATGACCTCGCCGTCTTTTAAGACCATCCCCTGCGTCAGCAACCGATTGAACGGCTCGGAAAAATTCACGAGCCCCAGATCCTGGAAAAATTTGGTAAAAAACCGCGAATACAATAAATGCAAAATCGCGTGTTCGATGCCGCCGATATATTGATCCACCGTCATCCAGTACGCCCCCTCCTGACGGTCAAAGATTTCCTGACTATCGTGCGCCGAACAAAACCGCAGGAAATACCACGACGAATCAAAAAAGGTGGCCATGGTATCGGTTTCCCGTCGGGCCGGACCGCCACATTTCGGACAGTGGGTATTGACAAAGGCGGCCACATGATTGAGCGGGCTTCCGCCTTCGCCGATGATGGTCACATGAGCCGGCAATTCAACCGGCAAACGGTCCAAAGGAACAGGCACGGTGCCGCAGGCCGGACAATAGATGATGGGAATGGGCGTCCCCCAATAGCGCTGCCTTGATATGAGCCAATCACGCAAACGCCAATGGGTGGTCACCCGGCCCATTCCTTCTTTTTCCATCCATTCCGCGATCTTGCGTTTTCCTTCGGTATTGGGCAGGCCGGTAAAAGCTCCGGAATTGATTTGAATTCCCTCGCCTTCGTAGGCTGCACCCAAATCTTCGACCTTGATCTTTGGATTTTGCGGATCTTGAATAACCATCCGCATGGGCAGCTGATGTTCGCGGGCAAACAGAAAATCGCGCTCATCATGGGTGGGCACCGCCATGATGGCGCCGGTTCCATACTCCATCAACACATAATCCGCAATCCAAATCGGGATCGATTCCTGGTTGACCGGATTGAGGGCAAACTCGCCGGTGAAGATTCCCTCTTTTTTGAAATCGCCCGCGAGCCGCGCGCTTTTGGGCCGGGTGGAAATCTTCTTAATGAACTCGCGGACAGATTTTTCCGTCGGAGTGCCAAAAATCAGTTGGTCGACAAGAGGATGATCGGGGGCGAGGACCACATAGGTCGCACCGAAAATTGTATCGGGTCGAGTCGTAAAAACTTTAAGGATGTCTTTGGTTTTAGGAACTGGGAAATGGATTTCCACCCCGTAACTTTTGCCAATCCAGTTTTCCTGCATGGCAATGACCCGCGCTGGCCAATTCTCCAGTTGTTTGAGATCATCCAGTAAGGCCTCGCTGTAATGCGTGATCTTCAGATACCATTGCTCAAGTTCCTTCTGCGCCACCGGTGTTTGACAACGCCAGCAGGTTTCTTGAATGACTTCTTCATTGGCCAGCGTGGTTTGGCAACTGGGGCACCAATTGACCGAAGAGGTTTTGCGGTAAGCCAGGCCGCGCTCGAACATCTTTAAGAAAATCCACTGATTCCAGCGATAATAATCTTTGTCACATGTCGCGAGTTCCCGGTCCCAGTCATAGGAAAAACCCATGCGTTTGAGCTCCGCGCGCATCTGGTCGATGCACTGATAGGTCCAGGCGGCCGGATCGGTTTTATTTTTGATCGCCGCATTCTCCGCCGGCTGGCCAAAGGCATCAAATCCGATCGGGTGCAGCACATGGAACCCTTGCATGAGCTTAAAGCGAGCAATCACGTCCGCGATCGTATAATTACGCACATGCCCCATGTGGATTTTTCCCGATGGGTAGGGAAACATCTCTAAAACGTAATATTTGTTTTGGGTAGGGTCAACCTGAACGTGGAAGGTTTTGTGCTTGTGCCAATACGCCTGCCATTTGGCTTCAATACGCTCGATTTCGTCGGTGGTGTAGGGCATTTCCGGTCACCGGTCACCAGTCACACGTCACCAGTCACAAGTTTTGATCGAACGAATTTAATCGAGAGCTGTCCATCACTTGTGACCTGTGACTGGTTACTGGTGACCAATCGTTTTTTTTCAATAAAAAAGGATCGTACAAACTGCCTACGATCCCCTTTTATACTCTATTTTTTTGCCGACTGCAAATTTTAAAAAAGCCGCTGCTGTAGGTAGGCTTGGCCGCTCGCCCTTTTCCCATCCACCCCTTATTTTAATGCCAGGATTGGATCTTTCTTATCAACAGTCACCTGAGTCACCTGCCCTTGTTTGACCGTAATGGAACTATAGCTTGAATCCGACTTGTAATAATCCATTCCCCGTTCGATGTATTGCTCATCAATTTTTTTGGGCGCGAAGAATTTCCGGCACATGGTTCTGGCCTTTTCCAAAGAGAAGGCCTTGCAGCAGTACACATCGATGGAAATATAATTCTTGGGAGTGAGGGTATGAATCACAATCGAGCTTTCAATCAAGGGGGCCCATCCCGAGAGGCCGGCCTTATCCGGAAAACGGGTGGCGTCCGAGCGGAAGATGCTGGGCGGCGATTGCTTTTCCATTTCCAGTTCACCAACAATCTCGTCGAGAAATTGATAGCACTGGCTCAGATCGTCACAAACCCCTTCTTTGCAGTCGTATAAATCCAAAAGCAGCTGAAACCCAAAAGGCTGATTTTTTTCCATGGCGGTTTTAATGGGGACCCCTCCTTCTTGTTTGCCTTCAAAAGCCAAATCTTTTCTCCCAGAATAAAAAATGTTGCTGAAGTTAATTACTACTCGACTTTGGCAAAATTAGGCGCTGGTGCAAATTTTGAATTAGCTCTTTGAAAAAAATAGCTTCTCGCCGGAAAATACCTTTGTCCACCAAGACAAAGGAGGCAGAGAAGCTATGAAAA
>JAHFFW010000004.1 GCA_023247725.1 Candidatus Omnitrophota bacterium
GCTTCAACAACTTTATCGCCAGCTGTCTTCGCTTCGCTATCTCTTCTTGGCTTCCATTTGGTCTCATACATATTACGATATCCTACTAAATCAATCGTTGGAAGAGAAAATTTCAATAAGTCTTCCATTTGAAAGATTTCTGCGGATTTAAGCCCCAAAGAGTTTTTTTGAATTGACAAAGATTTGAATATTCGTTAGACTTGAATCATTCTTTGAGCTTTTATCGATGGGAAACCAAATCGTCATGAGGAGGTGAACGAAGAACAGGAACGATTTGGCCACGATTGTTTTAAAAATTTTTTCCGTTATAATCTTAAAACTGCAAGTCAACTGCCTTAGGAGAGAAAAATGCCAGAAATTGAATTCTATGACGTGAAATCTAAGTCCAAGTTCAAAACCTCAGAGTTCTCCGTTAAAGAAAAAGACGGACGTTTTTTCGCGATCGCCAAAGCGAAGTCCGGCCCCCATGAATGCTGGAGAGTTCTCTCCAAAGATCAGGCTGCCAAATTAAAGAAGTAAGTCATTAAGACCTCCAGAAGCGATACAAGCCCTCCTTAACAAAGGGGGCTTGCCTCATCTTTTTTTGAATTGATTGTCTGGCTCTATAAGGACTCCTCCTGGTTATCAAGAAAGAACGTTTAACGGCAAGAAAAACTGCCCAAATCATCGCTCAACTGGCCGACGATAAGAAGGCAGAAAGCATCGTCGTCCTCGACATGCGCAAGTTGGTCAATTTCTGCGATTATTTTGTCATTTGTTCCGCGAGCTCTGATCGGCAGGTGGTTGCGATTGCCGACGGCATAGAAGAGGGCCTGCTTAAACTCAATGTTCGGATCCGGCACAAACAGGGGCTCAAGATCTCCACATGGGCGCTTTTGGATCTGGGCGATGTGGTCGTGCATATCTTCGAAGGAGAGGCCCGGGAATTTTACGGCCTCGAGCATCTTTGGCAGGATGCCGCGAAAGTCAAATGGGAGAAGTAATATTCTTTTTTGATAGCCCATGATCTATTCAGCAACGAGTCACCAGTTGATCGCACGCCTTTAGACCCGCAAGATTGGGTTTTATTTTTTATCTACCCTTGAATGTTTGGCTTCGAATCAAGCCAACTCTTCTTAATCCTCTTATTTATGTTATCCGACCTGAAAAATCAGTTGATGACCGCGATCGAGAATTCGCTCCGGCAATTGCCTTTGAATTCCTTTCCTATGCCTGCCATCACCCTGGAAATTCCCGAGAATAAAATGCACGGCGAATTTGCCTGCAATGTGGCTCTGCGGCTGGCCGGGCCTTTAAAGCAAAATCCGATGGAGGTAGGGAAAAAGATACAGCAAAACCTGCAGAAAGAGATTTCGGCGGGAAGTTTGCAACAAAAAATTCAGTTGGTTGATCTCAAACCACCCGGATTTATTAATTTTTTTCTCTCCGCCGCGGCTTTGGGCGAAACCGTCACTCAAATCCGACGAGAAGCCGAGCGCTACGGCCGCCAAAGGTTTGGAAATGCAAAAAAGATTCAAATCGAATTTGTCAGCGCGAACCCCACCGGTCCTTTGAGCGTCGCACACGCCCGGCAGGCGGCCGTCGGTGATGCCTTGGCCAATATCCTCGATTGGCTTGGCTTTCGAGTGACCAAAGAATTTTATGTCAACGACGAAGGCAATCAGATCAATATCCTGGGACGCTCAATCCGCGACCGGGCTCGGGAAATCGTAGGAGAGAGTTTTTCTTTCCCGGAGGACAATTATCAAGGCGAATATATTAAAGACATGGCCGGGGATTTTTTAGCCCGTCATGAGGTGCGCGACCGGGCCGGGCTTGACCGAATCGCACCGGAATTTTTTTTCCAATATGGCTGCGAGGAACTCCTCAATGTCATCAAACAGGAATTAGAGAATTTTGGAGTTCATTTTGATGTTTGGTCGTTTCAATCCAAGATCGCCACCGCTGATCATATAGAGAAGGTGCTCGGCGACCTGCGACAAAAAGGCAGCCTCTATGATCAGGATGGGGCCCTCTGGTTTAGATCCACCCAGTTTGGCGATGACAAAGACCGAGTGGTGAAAAAAAGCGACGGAACCTATACGTATCTGGCCCCGGACATTGTTTACCATCAAAACAAATTTGAGCGAGGATTCGAGCAAGTGATCAATCTCTGGGGCCCGGATCATCACGGTTATATCCCGAGATTGAAGGCCGCGGTTCAGGCCCTGGGTTATCATTCGAAAAACCTCGTTGTCTTGATCGTTCAGCTGGCGACCATCTTCCGCGACGGGAAACCGCTGTCCATGTCAACCCGCCGCGGCCAATACATCAGTTTGCGAGAAGTGATGGAGGAAGTCGGGGTCGATGCGGCGCGCTTCTTTTTCCTCATGCGGCATCTGAAAGCCCCCTTGGAATTTGATCTGGAGCTCGCCAAAAAACAAACTCCGGAAAATCCGGTTTATTACGTTCAATACGCGCATGCGCGGATCAATAGTGTTTTGCAATTGGCAGCGTCCCAGGGCCTGCAACCTTCGCGCGAGGATCTGCAGCATCTGTCGCAACCCGAGGAACTCAACCTCACCCGGGAATTGGCGCAATTTCCGGAAATTTTATTGACCTGCGGCCACCAATTGGATCCTTATTCACTGGTGGATTATTTAGAGAGACTCGCCACGGGTTTTCATAAGTTTTATGATACGCATCGCGTCGTGAGCGAAGACCGGACTTTATCGAGCGAGCGCCTGGCCCTGATTGATGCCACGCGGATTGTCCTCGCCAATGGTTTAAAAATCTTAGGAGTCAGTGCCCCGGTTCGAATGTAGGGGTGATTTTAAGGAGGCCAGTTTGTCAGAGAAACGTTGGAATATTGGTCAACCGGATTCGCAAAAACAAATCCTTTTGAGTGATTCTCTGGGAATCCACCCCATTGTCGCTCAGCTTTTGATCAATCGGAAAATTGATTGCCGCGATGACGCAGCCAGTTTCTTAAAAGGAGATTTGCATGATCTGCATGATCCGTTTTTGTTGAAAGACATGGACCTGGCCGTCGCCCGCCTCAAGGTTGCCCGCGCCGCCGGTGAAACCGTGCTCATTTATGGGGATTATGATGTCGATGGCGTCACGTCTTCGGTTCTCTTAAAAAATCTCATGGATCAGCTCGGGATCAAGGCGTTGAATTATATCCCCCATCGGATGACCGAAGGCTATGGGTTGAATTCCCGTATTGCCGAGTTTACCAAACAAAACGCAGTGTCATTATTGATTGCGGTCGATTGCGGAATCAATGCCTTCGCCGCCGTTGAGGCGTTAAACAAGAGCGGCGTCGACGTTTTTATTTTGGATCACCATGAGCCCAGTGCGGGCCGGCTGCCGGCTGCCGTCGCGATCATCAATCCGAAACGGGCGGATTGTCCGTATCCTTTTAAACGTTTGGCCTCGGTCGGACTTGCCTTTAAACTGGCGCAGGCAGTTTTGGGAAAGCTTCCTGAGGATGATTTGGATTTGGTTGCCATTGGAACGATCGCCGATGTCGTGGAATTACAAGGAGAGAATCGCATCTTCGTAAAACAAGGCCTGCCCAAAATCAGCCAGACCAAGAATTGTGGACTTCAGGCGCTCCTCGATGTCGCTAAGGTCAAAGGAAAAAAATTTCGTCCTTATTACGTTGGTTTTATCTTGGGCCCGCGCTTGAATGCGACCGGCCGGATGGGGACGGCCCAGACGTCGCTCGATCTTTTGCTGTGTGAGAATCATGAAGAGGCCTATGCCCTCGCCAAAAATCTGGAAGAACACAATACGATCCGACAAAAAACTCAGAGTGAGATGATCCAGGAGGCCTTAAGCATCGTCGAACGGGAGATCAATTTCAAGGAACACAAAGTCATTGTTCTCAATAAAGAAGGTTGGCATCGGGGAGTTCTTGGAATTGTGGCGGCTCGGATCATGGAGAAATATTACCGCCCCACGATTGTCATCTCGACCGATGGGGAAGTGGGCACCGGTTCCGGACGGTCGATTGAAGGGTTTCATCTGTTTGAAGCCTTACAGGCCTGTTCGGGGATTTTGGAAAATTTCGGCGGGCACAAGAGGGCAGCTGGTTTAACCCTCAAAGTGCAGCGGATTGCGGAATTAAAGATCATCATGAACGAATTCGCCAATCAGAATCTGTCTTTGGATGACCTGATCCCGTCCTTGGATATTGATGGGGAAATCCCTTTGAGCGCTATCAATCAGGACCTGATTGCAGCCCTCGAATCCCTGGAACCGTTTGGGGAAGGGAATCCACCCCCCGTCTTCTGTACTCGCCGGGTAAAAGTCAAAAGTCCTTCCACGATTATGGGAAAGGATACTTTGAAGTTTTGGGTGACGGATGGCCGCGTGGTTTTGCCCGCGGTCGGATTTGGGATGGGCAAATATTTGGATACTGTGGGTTTTAACCAATGGGTGGACCTGGCTTATTCACCCAGCTTGGATGAGTGGGCAGGCACCCAAACAGTCACCCTCAAATTGAAGGATGTCAGGCAGAGTCCGTAAATTCTGAAAACAAGAGAGGATCAGGCCTTGGTGATTTTGCCGGCCTGGATACAGCTGGTGCAAACCAGATATCTTCGGACAGATCCATTCAACACAATCTTAATCTTTTGCAGATTGGGCAGGAAGCGGCGAAGGGTTTTTCCGGTAATTTTTGAACCGGCACCTCCATGCAGTTTGCGGGCACCCCGACGCTTGAATTTGTTGCCAGGAATAGAGCCTTTACCACAAATGACGCACGATTTCATGACGAGGTTTCCTTTTTGTTGAAAGAGAAAGCAGTATACTTTATAGGAATCGTTTGTCAAGGCAATATTTTGAATGAATGTGTCATTTTCACCTCTATGGATAAAATAATTGACACTTTCCAAGCCCTTGGGATACAATAACCCCAAGATAAAAGGAGGCGGTGCCATGAGTTCACAAAACGGGGATTTGAGGAAGCTGCTGGAAAATAAGGAAGTTATTGAAGAAATCCATCGACACCTCTGGCTGGAAAGTGAAAAGGCTGGGCATGACATTGGCTTTGAAAAGGCCGCCGATGATTGGGTGGCCAAGTATGCACGGGACTGGATGAAATACCACATGCCTCAGGAAGCTAAGAAGACACGCACTAAAAGAACCACCGTCAGCAAAACCCGCAGGGCAAGTTCTTATATCAAATCATAATTTGAAGTTTTCTAAAAAATACGTATCCGCTTTTGGGATACGTATTTTTTGTGTCCACCCTCTCACCCCGGGGGTGAGAGTAGGGCATCAAAGATCTTCTCACCCCGGGGGTGAGAGGGACAAAGGACTTGCCGGTTGGGGCTTCATGGAAAATATCCGCTCACCGGATGTTTTTTATTTCCCAAGCGATTGTTTTTGTGTACAATGGTGCCACTTTATGAATAATCTCAAATTGGTTTTGGTTCGACACGGCGAGAGCTTGTGGAATAAAGAAAATCGGTTCACGGGCTGGACCGACGTCGATCTTTCCCCTAGGGGAATTGAGGAGGCCTGTCAGGCCGGAAAGTTGCTCAAAGAAGGTGGCTATCAGTTCGATGCCGCCTTTACCTCAGTTCTCAAGCGCGCGATCCGCACCCTTTGGATCATTTTGGACGAAATGGATTTGATGTGGATCCCGGTGTATCGTTCCTGGCGGTTGAATGAAAGGCATTATGGGGCCTTGCAGGGATTGAATAAATCTGAGATTGCCCAGAAATACGGAGAAGAGCAGGTTAAAATCTGGCGCCGCAGCTACAACGTCCTGCCTCCGGCCCTCAATAAAAATGATCCGCGTTTTTCCGGTCATGATTTTCGCTATCAGGATCTTTCCGAATCAGAACTGCCCTTAACCGAAAGTTTGGAAAAAACCGTCCAGCGATTCCTTCCCTTTTGGAATGAATCCATTGTCCCCCAGCTCAAATCCGGCAAAAAAATCCTGATCGCGGCGCATGGCAACAGCCTTCGAGCGCTCGTGAAGCATTTGGATAGAATTCCTGACGACGAGATCGTTGAGCTCAATGTGCCTACCGGCATTCCGCTGGTTTATGAACTTGATACCGAACTACACCCTCTCAAACATTATTATCTCGGCGATCAGGGAGCCATTGCGAAAAAAATGGCGGCTGTGGCCAATCAGGGAAAAAAATAATCCAAAAGAGGTAAGGCCGTGCTTCTTCATTTATTGATTGGTGTTGCGATCCTCATTTTCTTTGTGGTCTGCTTTTGCGTCTTCTTCGACCAGGCGATCCTGACCCGGCGCGGCACAATTTATCGGGTGCGCACGAACCAAAAAAAAATTGTCTTGACCTTTGATGACGGGCCCTCGCCCATTTGGACTCCTTTAATCCTGGATGAACTGAAAAAAGCCCATGTCAAGGCGACGTTTTTTATGATCGGCCACCATGTTCAGAAATATCCCGAGGTGGCGCGCCGCGTAGCAAAGGAGGGACATACGATCGGCAATCATGGCTATTCCCACAGCGTTTTGCTCTATTACACCCTTGAAGAATTGGAAGAGGAAGTCAAATACAGCGAACACGTCATCAAGGAAGCGACCGGACAGGTGACGCGATATTTCCGACCGCCCAAGGCTTGGTTACGAAAAAGTGAAAAAGACAAAATCAATCAAATGGGATATAACATCATCCTGTGGTCCTTGAATTCCAAAGATTGGGTTGCCTTCAGTTACCGGACGATCGTCCGCTACCTGGTTCGCCACGTCCATAATGGCGATATCATTTTATTTCATGACAGCGGCGGGGTTTTTAAGGCCGAGGGCGGGGACCGCCGTCAGACGGTCGCGGCAATTCCGATACTCATCAAACGCCTGCGCAAAAAAGGATTTGAATTCGTTCCCATTGAAGAAATCCTCAATGATGATCAATCTTATCGATAAGGATGGACACCTCCCTTTGGTTTTGACGCTCTTGCTACTCGCTTATTTGACATTGATGTGGGGTAATGGGGTGGTGAGCCTGACCCATCCGGATGAGGTGTTCTACACCCAAACCGCCAAAGAAATGCTGTCCCACCACAACTGGCTGACTCCGATGATCTTTGATGCCCCGCATTTCGAAAAACCGATTTTATTTTTTTGGCTTTTGATGGCTTCCGTCAAGCTTTTTGGCAATACTCCCTTTGCCGCCCGGTTTTTTCCGGCGCTCTTTGGGATGATGGGCGTTCTTCTCACCTACGGGCTAGCCTACCGGATGTTCCGCGACAAGGTTCAGGCATTTTTGTCCGCCGTCATTTTATGTACGAGTTTTATTTATTTGACGCTTTCACGGGCGGTCTTGACCGATATGGTTTTTTCGATCCTGGTTGTGGCAGCCTTGACTTTATTCTATATGGCATTCACGGCAACCGACCCGCGACAAGAAAATCTCTGTATCATCGGCGGATTTATTTTTTCGGCCCTGGCCGTTTTGACAAAGGGGATTCTGGGCGCTGTCTTTCCTTTGGGCGCGATTGTACTTTATTCGATCTATCGCAGGGAGGGGTTCCTTTTAAGAACAAAGGCAACTCTTTTGGGTATCATCCTCTTTGGTTTGATCGTCGTGCCGTGGCACCTTCTCATGATCCAATGGTACGGGCAACAGTTTATCCAGGAATATTGGAACAATGTGCACGTCCGCCGGATTGTTGAGGCAGAACACCCCACCAGCAACACCTGGTATTTTTATTTGGGCACGATCGTCGCTGGGGTGATGCCCTGGGGCGTTTTTCTCCCGCAGGCGTTTTATAGCCTTTGGCAACAATTAAGGAATCGGTCGCCGGAGAAAGATCCATTTGTTTTTTTATTGATGTGGATACTTTTTATTTGGGCTGTCATGCAGACAGCGCAGTCCAAACTTGCCAGTTATATCTTTCCGGTTTTCCCAGCGATCGCCATCGTCATCGGCCATTATTTAAATCGCGTAGGGCTACAACAAGGCAATTCTTCAAAGCCGCATGGAGCTTATCGATTATTTTCATTCATGGGGGTTCTCCTTGGCCTTGCCGCAGCCGGCTCGATCGTTGCCGGTGAGCACTTCCTGACGAAAAATGAAATGCCGCCGGTTTATGTCTTTGCGATTTTGTCGGCCGCTTGTGGTCTGGTGTTATTCATTTTTGCCCGGCAGAGGCGATTCGCTTTGTGCCTGGCCGCCAACAGCCTCGTCACCTTGATTATCCTCATTTTTCTTTTTCTGGGGCACGGCAGCGCCGAACCGTTGGTGTCTTGCCGGGAGATCAGTCAGGTCCTCGTGCGGACGGATCATTCTGAGTCAACCGTTTTGTGCAGCAAATTTTTTGTCCGGGGGATCCGTTACTACACGGATCGGAAAACAGCGGTTATCGATATCAATGGAGAGGGTTTTTTTTCACCGCACCCTATTCCATTTCTCAACACGGATCAAAAGGTGTTAGATTTTCTTTCCACCCAGAATCCCACTTATGCGGTTGTTAAACGTTCCCAGTTCAAGGATTTAACCCGTCTCACATCGGGGCGCTACGAGGTTGAACAAATGGACCACATCGGCGACAAATATCTTCTCAAGATTGAAAAACTCAATGGCCAGGCTGGAGCGCTCCATGGTTGAATTTCCCTCTGACCGTCAACCGGATCAATGGAATCGTCTTCCCCGGAAATCAAAAATCAAACAGGGATTCAAATTTATTTTCGCCTCCTTACCCAACGCCATCATGGTTGAGGATTGCTCTGCCTTGATGCGATTCTACCGCAAGCTACAGAAAATGAAGATCAAGGATTATCGGCGTTATTTGCTTTCCCGGGTGGAGATTTTGCTTTCCTTGTTTCGCGAAATCCGGATCCTGGACATGAATGCGGCGGCTTACGAGCTTTACGAAGCCAAAGATAAGAAAAGTTTCATCGCTCATTTTGGAAAGACCCTCACTCGCAAGAATATTCGCGCTTTGGTCGATGAATTCTTGGCCTTGGTGAAGGCCGATCCCAGTTTCCGGGGAGAATTCAGATTCAAGACCTTGGCGGGACGCTGGCGCGATATTCGCTTGCGGTTTTCGATTCCTAAGGAAACGGAAAAATCCCTCGATTGTGTCATTTTTTCTCTGGAAGATATTACCGAGCAAAAGAAGCTGGAGAAATATTTAAAGAAGATCGTACAGCTCGATGGTTTGACCGGCTTATTGAACCATCACGCCGTGGTGCAACGTTTGGACCAAGAAATTTCCCGGGCCAAACGGCATCATTTGAATTTGTCGTGCCTTATGATGGATGTCGATCACTTCAAATGGGTCAATGATCACCTTGGTCATCAAAAAGGAGACCAGATGATCAAGCAGGCAGCCCAGATTATCCGCAATAATATTCGGCGTTCGGATATTGCTGGCCGCTATGGCGGAGACGAATTCCTGGTGATCCTGCCGGAAACTAAACCGCAGGACGCCGTCGTGGCCGCCTTGCGGATTCAAAAATATTTCCAGCAAGGCATGATCCGTTATCTGCGCCAGGATCAGATCCAGAATGCCCTGAGCATCGGCATCAGCGGCTTTCCGGAAAAAGGGATCCATGATGCCAGGAGTATGATCAAGCTTGCCGATCAATCCATGTATCTGGCAAAAAGGTCCGGCGGCAATCGCATCCTGCATCCCAAAATGATAAGCCAGAGGGGACGTTAGCCTCCGGAACGTAGACGGTTATGGCCCGTGGGACGTTCGCTCCACGGGGTGCAAGAGCTCGGACGAAGGACGTGACCGTAGTTTCCCCAAAATTTTTTGTTGAAAGTGATATAAGCAATGCTTTGAGAATGAGGTAGTGACAAAGACAAATGCGATCTGGGGCTGTTGGGGAACCCTTCGTCGCTCGAACAGTCCTCGCACGTTTGTCTTTTCTTGATAAAATATTGTCGTCGACAAACGGCTGCGGAACTCGCTTTGGAAGGGTTCCCCAACAGCCCCTCCTAAAATGATGATAAATTTCGGGGAAACTCCACGGGACGTGAAGCTTGACAAAGAAAGGTTTGGCTCTACAATGCTGGTATTCCAAATGAATTTTTCCACCAACGAATTTCAGGAGCGCCTCATCTGTGGAATTTAAAATCCCCGACACCCCCGAGGAGCTTTTTCGTCAAGGCCGCCGGGGTTTCTCTCAATTGACCCGTTGGATTCCATTCCTATTCCTTCTCATTATTGGGTTTGGCTTGTTTCTTTCCAGCCTTTATGAAATTCAAACCGATGAAGTCGGTGTCATTCGCCGGTTCGGGAAATACGCCCGCACGACCCAGCCCGGACTCCATTTGAAATGGCCGTTTAATATCGAACGATTGGATGTCGTCAAGGTCAAGCGGGTCTTCAAAGAAGAATTTGGATTCCGCACCGTGAAGGCCGGGGTGCAATCCCAGTATTCCCAGCGATCCTATCAGGACGAGGCGCTCATGTTAACCGGCGACCTTAATGTTCTGGAGGTGACCTGGATTATTCAATACCGAATCAAAGATCCTCTGAAATTATTGTTTAATATCAGCGATCCACGCAAAGTGATCGGCGATGCCTCCGAGGTTGTCATGCGCCAGGTCATTGGTGATAGCTCGGTCACGGAGTCGTTGATCACCCGGCGGATTGATATCAATATCGAGGCGCAAAAAAAATTGCAGGAAATCCTGGACAGCTACGATACCGGAATTCATATCGAAACCGTCAAACTTCAGGATGTGAATCCTTCCGATGAGGTCAAGCCATCATTTAATGAAGTTAACGAAGCCAAACAGGAAAAAGAAAAAGTGATCAATCAATCGAGGGAAGCTTACAACAAGGCTGTCCCCAAGGCCAGGGGTGAGGCGGAAAAAACCATTCGCGAAGCCGAAGGCTACGCCTTAGAACGGGTCAACCAGGCTCAAGGCGATGCTGCGCAATTCCTCTCCGTGTGGAAGGCCTACAAAGAATGCAAGGACGTGACCCGCCAGCGTCTTTATCTGGAAACCTTGCAGGAGATCCTTCCTCGGGCGGGCAAGATTTATGTCATTGATCCGAAAGGCAATCCAGTCCTGCCATTGTTGAATTTAAAAGGAGAACCTTAATGCAGCGGACGGTGACGATTCTCATTCTCCTGTTTCTCATTATCTTTGGGCTTGGCTTAAGCGGTGTGTTTTATATTGTGGATGAAACCCAGCAGGTAATCATCACCCAATTCGGCGAGCCCATGGGGCAACCGATGACCCGCGCCGGGTTGTATTTCAAATGGCCTTTTATTCAAGTGGCGAATTATTTCGAGAAAAGAGTTTTGCAGTGGGATGGCGACCAGAATCAAATCACGACGCGGGAAAAGCGTTATATCTGGGTTGATGCCACGGCCCGCTGGCGGATCAAGGATGCGTTATTGTTCATGCAAGCAGTAGGCACACTGGATAATGCCTATGCCCGTCTGGACGACATTGTTGATGCCGTCACCCGCGATGAAATCAGCGGCCTCAATTTGATTGAAACCGTCCGTAACACCAATTTGTTGTTGGAACGGATCAAAGAAAATCTGACCCATGAAGAATATGTAGAACTTGACCCGGAAAGTTTGGAGCAGGTCAAGGTTGGAAGGGACCAGCTGACCCGCAAGATCCTGGCGCGGGCTGCGAAAGATTTGGAAGGGTTAGGCATTGAACTCCTGGATGTCCGGATCAAAAGGGTGAATTATATCCCGGAGGTGCGCAAAAAGGTCTTTGACCGGATGATCTCCGAACGCAAAAGCGCTGCGGAAAAATTCCGTTCGGAAGGGCAGGGCAAAAAGGCTGAGATCGAAGGGCAGATGCTCAAGGATATTCAGATCATTCGCTCCGAGGCTTATAAGAAGGCTCAAGAAATCCGCGGGGAGGCCGACGCTCAAGCCATCAAAATCTATGCCGAAGCGTATAACAATGATCCGGAATTCTATGCCTTTGTGCAGACGCTCAATACCTATAAAAATACAATCAATAATGCAACGACCTTGATCCTGAGCACCGACGGGGATTATTATGGATACCTCAAAAATTTAGGGAAACCTCTCCCGCGATAGCAAGAAGCAGGCCATTGGCGGAGCTATCAAATTATCTGTCAAATTATTAGAAAATTATTTGACAGTCAAAAATGGCACGGATATACTTGAAGCAGGATGAAGCAGTTAGTTTATGATTGGATCACTCATTGAAACCGTTGGGATAAATCAATTATCCTCCAACGGTTTTTTTATTGTCCATCATGAACTAACTAAAGAAAAGAAATGGCGGGAAAATCCGTACGCTCGCAGTATGGAGAAGGAGGAGTTAGGGATGGCACGAGGCAAAGTCAAATGGTTCAACAATCAAAAAGGTTATGGATTCATCACCCCGGAAAATGGCAGTGATGTGTTCGTGCACTATTCGGTGGTGCAGGGTGATGGATACAAAACCCTTGACGAGGGCCAGGAGGTGGAGTTTGATATCGTCAAAGGAGACAAAGGCGAACAGGCAACCAACGTCCATAAAGTTGGTAACGGAAAATAATCAAGTCCATTTCCGTTTCGGAATTTAAGGAAGGATTCATTTTTTAGTTGAGCGAAGAGGCGGCCCTGCACCATATGGTGCAAGGCCGCCTCTTCTTTTTATCGCGGGCGACCCTGAAAAGGCACTCTCACCCCCGGGGTGAGAGTAGGGCCTCGCAGCGTCGAAGGGTTGACTTCTTGACCTTTTAGCGATAGTCTATTTCAGCTCCATGAAGACCCGAACCTTTAAAAATCAAAAATCGCGAACCAATCACACCGCCGCCCGGATGAGACAGCGCAGAGGCGACCTTTTCGAAATCATGATCAAACTCCGGCAGGAGAAACCCGCGTCGGAAGAATTGCTGGAGGCGCTTCTGTTAAAGGCGGGAATTCCGCAAACCGAAATCATCCTCGTT
The DNA here is from genome assembly GCA_023247725.1 of Candidatus Omnitrophota bacterium. GTDB lineage: Bacteria > Omnitrophota > Gorgyraeia > Zapsychrales > JAHFFX01 > JAHFFW01. The sequence continues at coordinate 12,862 of JAHFFW010000004.1, forward strand.
CAAAAGAGTGAGGAAACCGGGATTTGTCTTTACCCGCGCTCCCCTCGTCAAGCCGAGCGCTTGGAACGCCAATTGCTTCGCCTACCGGTGAAGAATATTCAACGGCGTCGGCGGACGCTTTATAAAACTCAATGGCGGGATAAGTGGAAAAAAGATTTTCTTCCCTTCGCCCTGACGCCTACGATCGATGTGGTTCCCTGGTGGCGAAAAAGTGTTGATCGTTCCAGAAAACGACGCATCTTGTGTATTGATACCATCACGGCTTTTGGAACAGGCTTACATGAGACGACTCGCTTCATGGCAAGGCTCATCGAAGATTCCCAGGGGCAATTTTATAATTTTCTCGACGTAGGAACCGGAACCGGCATTCTGTCCATCGTGGCTTTTTTACTGGCCTTTTCCCATCCAAAAGCAGAGTGGAAGCCAGTATTAGACCTTTCTTCTCTTCGGGAAAAGGCAGTATTGACTTCCACAGCCATGCTTTTAATGGAAGAAAGGTCAATAAATGGAGCAAAAATAGTTCACGCCATCGACCATGATCGCCAATGCATTTCCGTCGCCAAGCGCAATCTGGCCGTCAATGGATTTGGCTTTGACCGGATTGTCGTAACCGATTTGCGATCGATGCGTCGGGATCAGCAATTCGACTTTGTTGCCGCTAATTTGATCTCCGCCGATTTGATTGCCTTTAAAAGAATTTTATGGTCGCGGCTTCGGCCCGGCGGCTTTCTTGCTATTTCCGGAATCTCCATCGAAAATTATCCCTGGTTGCGTCGGGAGTTCAAAAAAATTCCGTTACGCTGCATCAAGGTCAAACGCGGCAAAGAGTGGATTGCCTTGCTTTTTCGCCGAGGCCAAACCGTCCTATGACCGATCATGCCCAGCTTCTTCCCTCCGAATGGAGCCGGTTGCGGCAAAAGTTACAAGAAAGAGGTATTAGGGAACAAGACCTCCAGGAAATTTTTGTCCGTTCTTCCGGGCCGGGAGGACAGCATGTCAATAAGGTGGCGACCTGCGTGGTCTTGCGCCATCGTCCTTCGGGGACCATCGTCCGTTGCCAAGAAGCCCGTACCCAAGGACAAAACCGTTTGATCGCCCGGCGGCTTCTTTTGGAAAAAATTGAAAAAGGGCAACGGCAAGAAGAGCAGAAAAATATTCAGCAAAAAGAAAAGCTCCGCCGGAAAAAGCGTCGCCGTTCAAAAGCGGCAAAAGAAGTGATGCTGGAACAAAAACGCCATCGGGCTCAAAAAAAGCTGGACCGGCACAAAATTCGTGCCATCGAATAGGAGATTGTTTTGCAGTTACTTTTGACGGCTGATGACGCCGGCATTGACCCTTCTCGCAACCGAGGAATTTTTCGCGCCCTCGAAGCGGGTCTGCTTAAAAATATTTCCATCATTGTCAATCAGGCAGGGTGGCAGGATTTGTTGGTGCGGTTAAAAACCTTTGCTGAGGTGGCCACCGGTTTGCATTTGAACCTAACCGCCGGGAGGCCATTGGCGTCGGGTTTATCCACCTTGGTTGATCCCGAAGGAAAATTTTTTAACAAATTTGAATTGCTCAAAAAAGTATTGGAAGGTTCGATTGAGGTTCAAGAAGTGCGCAAAGAATTCCAGGCTCAATGGGACTTTTTCCGGGGCGCAGGCCTTAGCGCCTCGCATTTTGACGGCCATCATCATATTCACGTCTGGCCAGGGATAGCCCAGGTCTTTGCGCAAGTCGTGCCTCATCGAGCCTGGGTCAGGCGGCCTTGCAAGAAGGGGATCCTCGCGATCGGTCCGCAGTTATACGAAGGCACCGATCTTTTATTGACGGATCTCAACCGCCTGCAAAAAGTGCTGAATTTTTGGTGCCTGCAGTCCGACGGAATTTGGCAAAGGCAATTTCGCACGGTGGATGATTTTGGTGGGGCTTCCCTTTCCGATGCGCCAACTCTCGGCGGATTCCAAAGAGAAATCGCAAACTTGGATGGCGAAGTGTGTGAGTTCATGTGCCATCCTGGTGATGAGTGGGACGAGGATTCGGTTCGTTTTTCGAAATTGATGGCCCGGCAGATCGAGCGCGACATCCTTTGTTCCGCGGAATTAAAATTGTTCTTAAGAAATTTGCCGGCCAATACAGTTTCTTACAAAGACTTGTCTTAACCACATTGCGGAGGCCGGCGTTGAAAAAAAAGAAATCGAAAAAATTCACTGAAGGAATGGTGGACGTCAGCGGCAAAAAGGTCACTCGTCGGGTGGCGCTGGCGCAGGCGCGGGTGAAATTAGGCCGGCGGCAATTTCAAATTCTTTTAAGAAAGGGTTCTCCTAAGGGGAATGTCTTTGAAACCGCCCGGATTGCCGGCATTATGGCGGCGAAGAAAACTCACGACATCATTCCGTTATGCCATCCCCTGGCCATCCAAAAAGTTTCGCTGGAAATTTTTCCCGACCCTAACAGGAGCGAAGTCATGATTAGCGCACAAGTCATTTGTCAAGGTCGAACCGGGGTCGAAATGGAAGCGCTGACGGCAGCCAGCGTCGCGGCCCTCACGGTTTACGATATGATGAAGTGGACGGGACAAACGATGGAGATTTCCGCGAGGTTGTTGCATAAAAGCGGCGGAAAAAGCGGAACCTATCATTTTATTCCGTGAGATTTTTTCGGGATTAAAGAAATCTTTTCTTTTGGGATGAGGAAGATATTATGGACGACCCTTTCATCCCCGACGGCCTTTTGGGCTGATTCCGTAAAAGCGACAAAAAAGTCCTTGTGAAAATCATATTCCAAGATGGTGTATCCTTCGCTCTGACAGAAACCCTGATAGGCTTTTAGCAAAGCAGGGGAATATTCCACCATCAAAAAGGGTCGACACCGTTCGATCGTCTGTTTTAATCCGCAGATCACTTCAAAGTCCGAACCTTCCGTATCAATCTTAATCACGTCGGGGTTCAAGTTCAATTCATCCAGAGGAATAACATCGATCGGGCATTGCGAAAAGCGGATCGTTTGAATCATTTCGGTAGACCATTCTTTGGCCAGATTCTCTCGAATCACTTGAGGATAAAAGGAAGCGGCGGTCGTGAATTGCAAATTTTTATACTGCGGAACAATGAGCGGAATCCTTGCTCTCTGGCGGCCTGCGCCGGCCAAAACATAGCTAAAATTTTTTAAATTTTTGGTGAGCCGCTTAAGCGAAGGTTCATGGATCGGATTCGGTTCAATGGAAATAATGCGATAGGAGGAATTGAGCTGGCGGAATCCCAGGGCGGAGATGCCGTCATTGGCTCCCACATCCAGGAAAAGACCCTGGGGCTTTTGCGCCAAATGTTTCAACCCGTAAAAGCTCTGATGATGGGGAAGGAGCCAGGGGAAAAAGGGAAGAATTTGGCGAATGCGATGCCGCAGCCATGGATGCCGGTTCAACCAGCGTTCGCAGGCAAATTTCATTTTTTTCATCATACGCTGAGACCCTCCTCTCACCCCGGAGGTGAGAGGAGGGTTATTCCGCATTGATTATAAAGAATAGGATCGAAACTCATTCAAATCTTTTTTCCGTGGGCCTCGTTGGCGGCGCATTTTTTCTCAAATTTTATCAAAAAGTGCGAAACTTTTCGGATTTTTAGGTTGATTTCTTTCACTATTCAGGTAATATTGAAATAGCAAACCTCCCAAATTATATTCGCCGAAAAAATTTCCCTTCGGACAAAGGGATCAGCACTGCTTAAAAATTTTTCATAGAGTGATGGGAAGGCCGAGTGTCTAATGGCATGAGTGTGGCAAAAGGATATCTTCCGACGATCATCGTCCCCTCCGAAACCGATTATATAGGCGTCTACTTGACGAATCGGTGTTTTCTTTCCTGCTCCTATTGCATCACCAACTATAACGAACAATTCATTAATATCAAGGCCTTTCGGGAATTGGAACCGGAAGAATGGATCGAGGCCTTGAACCGCCTGGATCTTCCTGAGGGAATTCCGCTCACGCTCCAGGGAGGCGAACCTTTTATCTACAAAGGCATCTGGGACATCTTGGAGAATGTGCGGCACAAAATGGATATCCTGACCGCCTTGCCGCCGCAGGTCACACCCCAGCGTCTGGCCGTGTTAAAAACCCTACAATGGAATCAACGGCCTTCCCCGTATCCCACCATCCGCGTGAGTTATCACAAAGGCCAAACCGATTTTAAAAAGCAGATCGATCGGATCAAAGAATTGCAGAAGCTCGTCAGTATCGGCATCTATCATATCGATCACCCGGGTTACCCGCAAGAAATTGCCGCCATAGGAGAGTACGCTAAAAGTCAGGGAGTCGAATTTAGGACTAAGGAATTCCTCGGAAAATGGAATGGCAAAAATTATTTGAACTACAAATATCCCGACGCCTGCGAAGGCAGGGTGCTGCGAGCGAATGTGAAATGCAAGAATACAGTTTTTCCTGTCGGCCCTGACGGTTCGGTTTACCGGTGCCACGCGGATCTTTATTCCCGTCGGCAGGAGATGATCCTGGGAAACTTGCTGGATCCGGACCTCACATTGGAACACCGTCACCGCAATTGCGCATTTTATGGGACTTGTATCCCCTGCGACGTGAAAGTCAAGAATAACCATCTTCAGAAATTCGGATATACCTCGGTTGATATCCGGTTTGAGGACGCATAAGCCGCATGTCCAGTCCTTTGTCGCTTCCGGTTTCCCGCCCTTCGCAAAAATCAGGCAAGGCCGGCCCCAACAAATCCAGAAAGATCTTGATCGTCAAGACCGGATTTTCCGAGGTTTTGGATATGGGAATCTCGACGACAGTCAGCCTCGGCGATGTCCTGGCCTGCACCTCGCTTTTGCATTTATTCAAAGACGATGAAGTGACCTGGGTGACATCTTGGGCCGCCCGCCAGCTTTTATTGGACAATCCATGGATTGCCAAGCTTTTGATCTTTGGAACAGACGCCCTGCGTGAAATCTCCGGGCAATCGTTTGATATTCTCGTCAATTTGGAGAAGGACAATGGGCTGTGCACCTTTTTAAACCATGTCCAGGCCAAAGAGCGATTCGGTTTTTATTTCAGCGATGAAATTCATGACATTGTGACTTTTAAGCGATCGACCCGGTATCTGCTCGTTGGCCAGGAGAATCAAAAGGGACTCAACAAAAATTCCTACGAGGTTCTGTATGAAACCGTTGGCCAACAATGGCAAGGGCAGGCCGCCATTTTGCCCCGGCGGATGAGACGGCCGGAAAAATTCGATATTGGTTTTAATCATGCGGTGGGAACCAAATGGCCCACCAAGGCCTGGCCCATGGAACGCTGGAAACAGCTCGAGAAGCTTTTAAAAAAGGATTTCTCGGTGAGCTGGCAGCAGGGTTTTCAGGATTTGTCGCTGTATATGGATTGGATTGACAGTTGCCGGCTCATTGTCACCTCCGATTCGCTGGGGCAAGTCGTGGCCCATGCGTTTGGAAAAAAGGTGATCACCCTTTACGGCTCGACGAATTACAAGCGGATGGAACGGGTGCCGCATATCCGCGTCATTCCCTCCGGATCGAAATGCGCTTTTATGCCTTGTTATTTGCCGGTCTGTAAAAACGACAAATTTTGCATGGACGAAATCTCCGCTCAAAGAGTTGCCGATGAGTGCAGGGAATTTTTGTCGCCATGAAAAATCCCATCGAAAAGATTCTGGTGACCGGCGGGGCCGGTTATGTCGGATCGGTTTTGGTTCCAAAACTTTTGGCCGAAGGTTATCAGGTGAGGGTCCTGGATCTTTATCTCTATGGGTCGCAGGTCTTGGACCAAGTCAAGGATCATCCCGGGCTGACCCAAATCAAAGGCGATATCAGGGATGAACGGATTTTGCAGCAGGCCATCGACGGTGTGCATGCGGTCATTCATCTGGCTTGCATATCCAATGATCCGAGTTATGAGTTAAACCCCGCCCTCGGTAAATCGATCAATTATGATGCCTTTTTACCGATCGTGAGGTTGGCTAAAAAAGCCAAGGTTAAACGTTTTATCTTTGCCTCCAGTTCCAGCGTTTATGGGGTGAAGAAGGAACCCGAGGTGACCGAAGAGCTTTCTTTGGAACCGTTGACCGATTATTCCAAGTACAAGGTTTTGTGCGAGGAGCATCTTCTCAAAGAACAAGAGAAAGATTTCACCGTATTGATTTTAAGACCGGCCACGGTTTGCGGTTATGGACCGCGATTGCGCCTGGATTTGACGGTGAATATCCTGACGAATCATGCCGTCAACAAAGGAAAGATCACGGTTTTTGGCGGCGAGCAGAAGCGTCCCAACATCCATATCGAGGATATGACCGATCTCTATGTGAAGTCCTTGGAATATGAGGAAAAAAAGATTGCCGGAAAAATTTTCAACGTCGGCTATCAGAATTATCCGGTCAAGGAAATTGCCCAAATGGTCAAAAAGGTCGTGAACCGTCCGGACCTGGAAATCACGAGCGTCGAATCCGACGACAAACGGTCTTATTGCATTTCTTCGCAGAAGATCAAAAGCGAGCTTGAATTTGTGCCTCGTTATTCGGTGGAGGACGCGATCGCCGATCTCACGAAGGCCTTTGAGGCCGGTCTTGTTCCGGACCCGTTGAATGATATCCGGTATTACAACATCAAGACCATGCAGGCCATCCATTTGACTTAAAGGTCGCTTATGCCAGAAATTAACCTGCTGGAAAATTATCCCAAATCCAAACGGAATCTGGACGAACGTCAAGAACGAAAAACGCCGGAGGTGCAACGCATTGCCCGGCAATTTGGCAAAGAATTTTTTGACGGCGATCGCCTTTATGGTTATGGAGGGTATCAGTATCATCCGCGATTCTGGCAGCCCGTCGTACCGGTCTTTCAAAACCATTATGGCCTGACGCAGGAAAGCCGCATCCTCGACGTCGGATGTGCCAAGGGGTTTATGCTGCACGATTTTCTTCAGCTCATCCCGGGGATTAAGGTTCGGGGTATTGATATTTCTGAATATGCCATTGAAAATGCCGTGGCCGACATGAAACCCTTTGTGCAGGTGGCTGACGCCAAGAAACTTCCTTTCGCGGATCAATCCTTTGATTTGGTCATCTCGATTAATACCATTCATAATCTCCCGTTCGAAGAATGCAAGCAGGCGTTGCGGGAAATTGGGCGGGTCACGCGCCAGGATGCGTTTATTACCATCGATGCTTTTCGTACTCCCCAAGAGAAACGGTTGATGGATATGTGGAATCTAACCGCCAAAACCTATATGTCCGTCGATGATTGGATCAGTCTCTTTAAAGTGGTGGGATACAAGGGTGATTACTACTGGTTTATTCCTTAATCGATGAAGACGCGTGCGGCCATCTTATATCAGCTAAATGCCCCCTTGGTCATTGATGACATTGAGATCCCGGCTTTGCAGAAAGGGCAAGTCTTGGTCCGGATTTTGTACAGCGGGATCTGCCGGGCGCAGTGGAACGAAATGATCGGCCTTAAAGGCCCGGATCGGTATTTGCCGCATTTGTTGGGACATGAGGGAGCGGCGATCGTGGAAGATTCAGGCCCCGGTGTGCATAAAGTCAAACCCGGAGATTACATCGCCTTGTCATGGATTAAAGGCGATGGGTTGGAAGCCCCGCGTTCTTTTTATCGACGGGGAAAAGAAGTCATTAATGCCGGAGCGGTTACGACCTTTAGCGACTACGCGGTTGTTGCGGAAAACCGTTTAACTAAAATCTCGAAAAAAATCCCACCCAAGGTCGCGGCCATCATCGGTTGTGCCATTGTCACGGGTTTTGGCATTGTTCATCATACCTTGCAGGTTAAAAAGGGAAACGCCATCGTGGTTTTGGGGGCCGGCGGAATTGGCGCGAGCGTCATCATGGCGGCGAGGCTGGCTGGCTGTGCACAAATTCTTGCCCTCGATCCCGAGCCATGGAAACTCCAATTTGCCAAAAAGGTAGGCGCAACGCATGGAATTTTGTTTCGAGACAATAATCTTTTGGAAAAAATTCAAAAAATTGTTCCGCGGGGAGCGGATTACGCCATCGATGCATCCGGCAATAAAGCCGCCATGGAGCTGGGATTTGCCTGCATTCATTCTCACGGCGTCATGGTCATTGCTGGAAATTTGGGAAAGGATGAAAAAATTTGTCTTCATCCTTTCGAATTGATCAAAGGCAAACGGATCGTCGGGACATGGGGAGGAGAAGCAATCCCGCAAAAGGATATTCCCTTTTATGTCAAAGAATATTGCGCCGGCCGACTTGCGCTTGGAAAACTCATCACCCATGAATTTGATTTGGATCAAATCAATCAGGCCTTTAAGGTTCTTTGCGGCGGGAAGGCCGGCCGCATCGTTTTAAGAAACTCTGGGAGCTAGGCTCAACGTCTATGGCGGAAAAATTATTAACCCATTCGCTTAAAAAAGATTTATTGGCCCAGATGATCCGCATCCGCCAGCTCGAGGAAAAGATTGTGGAGGTTTACGGCGAAGGCCACATGCGCACGCCTTCGCACCTTTCGATCGGACAGGAGGCCGTATCCGTTGGGGTTTGCCAGGTGCTCAAAGAGGGTGATCAAATCTTTGCATCCCACCGCTGTCATGCGGCGTTTTTGGCCAGGGGCGGAACGACCGAAAGTTTTTTTGCCGAATTATGCGGCCGAGCCGCCGGCAGCAATAACGGTCGCGGCGGTTCGGCCCATTTGGCCTTTGCTTCGGGGGGAATGTATGCATCTCCTATTCTGGGCGCGATGATTCCCGTCGCTGTCGGCGCGGCTTTGGCTGCGGCCATGGATCACTCGAAACAGATCTCGGTCGCCTTTTTAGGGGATGCGGCTATTGAAGAAGGCGTCTTTGCCGAAAGCCTCAATTTTGCCATCATCAAAAAGCTTCCTGTTTTCTTTGTCTGTGAAAACAATCTGTATTCGACCCATGCGCATATCCGCGACCGTCAACCGGCCTGCGCCATTTACCGTCGGGTGGCCGGGCAGGGGATTGCAACCAAACAGCTCGACGGCAATGATGTGGAAAAGGTTTATACCAGTGCGCTCGCCGCAATACAGGCCTGCCGCAGGGGCACGGGGCCGGTTTTTTTGGAATATCTGACCTATCGCTATCGGGAGCACGTTGGTCCTTTGTATGATTACGACAAGGGGTACCGCACGAAAAAGGAAGTGGAGGCTTGGCAAAAAAAATGCCCGATTGAAGCTTATCGAAAAAAATTGATTAGACAGAAAATATCGACGGAACAAGAATTTATCAGACTACAACAACAATTTTCACAAGAAGCCGAACGAGCTTATCGGAAGGCCTTAGAAAGTCCATTCCCCGAGCCGGCCACCCTTTTGGATCACGTTTATTAGGAACACGAATGCCCCAAGCCCCCCAAATTGAATGGCACGAACAATGGAGCCTGTTCAGAAAGCCAGAGATTCCTTTCCTTTTTGAGGAATGGATTTTTCCTAATAAACTGGAGGATTTTAGGGGTAAATCGGTTTTGGAATGCGGCTGCGGGGGAGGACAACACACCGCCTTAATGGCTCCGTTTGCCAATAAAATCGTCGCGGTTGATCTCAATACGATCGATCTGGCCAAAGATCTCAATCGTGATGCCCAGAATATAGTTTTTCGGCAAGAAAATATCCTGGATATGAATTTAGGCGAAGAGTTTGACATTGTGCTTTCGATCGGTGTGATCCACCACACGGATCATCCGGAAAAAGCCGTTGAAAACCTAAAAAGGCACCTTTCCAGAGGCGGCAGGATTATATTGTGGGTTTATAGTCAAAAGGGAAACTTCCTGATGAAGCATTTGGTTGAACCAGCGAGAAGGCTTATCTTTAAAAAATTAAGTCGGAGAAACCTAAAATTTTTTTCCCAAGGGATCACCTTACTACTGTATGTGCCGGTTTATTCCCTTTATCTTTTCCCTTTGCCTTTCTTGCCTTATTTTGGATATTTTAAAAATTTTAGAAGATTACCTTTTTATCGTAATACCTTGAACATTTTTGATAAACTCAATGCGCCTCAGGTCGATTTTATTAGCAAGAAGCGAATTCAAACATGGTTTAGTGAAGCCGAATTTAAAGATATCCATGTGAGTCCTTATGTTGGCGTCAGCTGGAGAATCAGCGCCACCAGAAAAATTTAATGTCCGTCCTCATTCACTCCTATTACGGCAAATTCAAATCTTCATCCAGCCTAAAATCCTGCCTGTTTATTCTGTTGTCAGCGACGGTGTCTTATGTGGTGATGGGCTTTGTCTATCCTGAGCTTTTGTTTCGGCATGAATTGAGTTTCCTTTGGCAAAACGACGGCGGCATTCTCAAGGAGAGCCTTTTCACGTTCGTGTCTAATGCTCTTCACGGCGGTGTTCAGCTGTGGAATCGCTACGATGAGATGAATTATGCCTATCTGTATCTCAGTCATGGAATTCAAACACTGGTCAACATCTTGACGGGTTGGACGTACCTATTGTTGTCGCCTTTTTTCGCCGAGCCGGGAAAGGCCCTGCATATTTTTTATTGCAGCGTTTTTCATTTCTTTCTCATCCTGATTCGGACTGCCGGCGGGTATCTGCTGCTGAGAAAATTTCGTTGCCATCCTTTGGTGATCTTTGTATCCTTGCTCATCCTCAATACCCTTTTGACCAGCCATATGTACGTGGGCTACACCCCGTCTAATCTATACAGTTATTTTTTGCTGCTGGCTTATTTTCTGTTGCGCTTCTTTGACCGTTTTCATTTGAAAGATTTCTTATGTTCCTTGCTGGTGATGGCGATGGCTTGCGCCAATTCTTTATTATTGGCCTTAGGGTATTTTTATCAGGTCGTGCATTTTTTTATGGTTGGATGTTTTGTATTCAATTTTGGCCAGTTCAAGGCCACCATGAGCAAATTCAAACAGGGTTTCACCCAATCCAACTTATGGCGGGTCCTGGGCGTCCTGTCGGTGTGCATTCTTCTCACGCTGCCTTGTTTATACTTGGCCCGGTCTTTAAAAAAGGATTTTTACATTCCGAATTCCGGACTGGGGGATACCAAAGGGAGGATGAAGATGGGATTGAATCCTTTGGAATATTTTAAGCCCGCCGGGAAATCCTTTGCCAATCCCTGGGACTGGCCGGTTAAAGCCGTGGATTTTGAACACAACGACTGGGCGGGGTCCTGGTTATTTCTGGGGGCCAGTGTGTTATGGTTTTCCTTGATCGGTCTTGTCTTCTCAAAACATCGGGAAAAACATATCTTTCTTTGGTCCGCGATTGGTATTCTCTCGGTGAATTTTCCGCAAGACCCCCATTCATTTTTTTCCCTTGGCCATTGGCTCAACGCCTTAACGAATCCTTTTCGGTTTTTGCTGCGAAGTTTTCACATGTCGAGTTTACTCATGCCCTTGTTGTTCTTTCCGTTGGTCGCCTTCGGATTACAGGCCTTAAAGGAATTACTGAGTCAAAATTCTGAATCAACTTATGCGGATCGGGTTCCGGTCGCCATGGTCACTGTCATGGCGATCGTCGTTGCCTTTAGCTTTTTGCTCCCCTTTACCGCAAAGGTCCATACGATCCTGAGCGGAATCATCTTCTTGGCGATCTTGGTCTTCATCCACCATCGACCCCTGATCACGGCGCAAAAGCCATTTTTAAAAATTTTAAACACGAATCTGATTTTGGTTTTTTTGATTATCTCGACGGTCGCAGTGGACTTAAAGGCCCTTTGTATTTATATGCACCAGGAGTATTATCAAGGCCGAACGTTAACCCCTATGCATTACGTCGGTTTAGATGATCCCGACCCCGTTCTCCTGGAATACCAAAATCCGTTCCTCTTGCCGTTCCGGGAGTATTATTCCTTCAGCAAAAAAGACGTGAAGCCCTTTGCCATCTTTCAAATAGGAAATCTTTTTTACCAAGAGCATTCCGCAAAGGGCCTGGTCGCCTATGGGCTTTTGATCGGTTGTCCGGGACTTTTTTTCCAGTACACGCCCTTGGAAAGATATACCCGCACGGTTATGATTTATAACCCCTTTCATTGGTCTTACCGAAATATTTATGATGATCCCGAAATCGAAGAATACCTCGCTCGGGATAAACGATTCCTGTATCTAGCCGATTATGCCATCGATGCTGAACATGGTAGCCTCGGTGAAATCCTGAATCGGAATTTGGATAGAAAGGTGATCCTGGTCGAAGGCCAGGGGGGGGAACGATGGGTCAAGCATTTGCAAAACCTGGCCGATTTAAGTCAAAACATGTTGAAGGGTCCGGAAGAAGAACCGGTTTATCGGTCCTGGGAGTTTCCTTTTTCGCCATCCCGCGTTCGGCAGCAGGGCGATTTTAAAAAATACATTTTTGACCTGCCAAAGGATTTTCCGTCGTACCTTTCGACCACTATTTTTACTGATGATCGGCTTAGCTGGCAGTTAAAGATCGGCGATCATGAACTCCTTCCCGTGCAAGGAAGTCTTAACCCTTGGACGTTCGATGTTCAAAATGTTCGGCAGGGCAAGCTAGCGATTCTTCTTCCTAAGGATTTTAATACTTCGGGGATAACCGCTATGCTGAAGGTCAAATTGCCAGAGGGAATATCTGATATTTGGCGCAATGCCTACGATGATTTTGGGTTCAACTACCGGGCGCCGCGTGACGGATGGTTGGTCGTGCATTATCCATTCGATTCTAAATGGAGTTTATCCGTCGATGGAAAACCCTCGCCAATTGCTAAAGTCAACGGGTACTTTATCGGGACCCCCCTCTCCAAAGGGGAACACAGAATTCTTTTGCGTTACTGGCCCGGTACGCCTTTGCGGATCATGATTTTTATTTCGATCATCCTAACGGTCCTCGTCTTTTTTGGTTTGATCATTAAGGGGATTCGTTGGGAGAATGACTTGTTAAGGGAAGCCATTATCCGTCGATGAATAGTTCTTACGATTACTGTGTAGTAGGCGCCGGACCCAGCGGATTAACCGCGGCCTACCAGTTGCTTAAGGCCGGACATTCTGTGATTCTTTTGGAGCGGGACAGCCGAATCGGCGGCCTGGCCAAAAGTTATAACTATGACGGTCATGTTTTTGACACGGGACCGAAGCGTTTCCATACCGAGGACCCCATCGTTCTTGATTTTATTAAGGAAATCATCCAGGATTCCGTCCTGCAGATTTCCCGCTCGACGGAGGTTTATTTCCTTAAGAAATATTTCGAATGGCCTTTGAAAACCCGCGAGTTGTTCAAAATGCCCTGGCCGGTCATTGGGCGTTGCGCCGTTGATTTGATCAAAGCGAAAAAAATACAGGATCCTCATTCCTTCCGGGAATTTATCATCTCCAAATATGGTCCAACTCTGTACGAAATCTTTTTCGCTCCTTACACGGGAAAGTTCCTGCGCTGGGATCCTAAGGATATTCATTCCGACTGGGCTTCGACGGGAATCAACCGGACGGTCATCGACAAACGGATCAAAACCAACACCTTATTGGATATTCTCAAGGTCCTCGTTTTGCCCGAGAAGGTCGACACGCATTTTCTTTATCCCATGCAAGGAGGATTCGGCGGGTTTTATGAGCGCCTGCTCGCGCGGTGTCAAGAGTATCCGCAGTTTTCGCTTTTGCTCAATAACTCCGTCGGCCAATTGACGAAGGAGGAGGAGAGCTTGGGCATTCGGACCAAAGACGGAAAATCCATTTCTTGCACTCACCTCATCTGGAGCGGAAACCTCAATTATTTGGCCAATCTTATTGCTTCGCAGCAGAATGTCCACTACCTCAATACGATTTTTTATAATTTGATCTGCCGTCAGGAGGGGATCAGTCATCAGCGTTCGCAGTGGATTTACGTCAGCCGCGGCGACAGCTTGATCAGCCGCATCACGTGTATGAAAGAATTTGCTCCCTACACCTGCAAAAATGGCTACTATAACGTGATCTGTGAATTGACCGATTCGCAGGCAAAACCTTTTTATTTTCTTAATCCCGAACGGTATAAAGACAAAATCCTGGAGGAACTCAAAGGCATGGCCTTCTTAAAAGATTCCCGGTTTGTTGAAGGCGTTCAGATCAATCCTGTCGTTGATACGTATCCGGTTTACCACCGTCACTACACCCGGGATTTTGCCTCGATCGCCGGTCAGGTGAAGAAATTTTCTCCCCGGATTCATCTCTTAGGCCGTTGCGGGGCCTTCTGGTATAATAATTCCGATCATTCCATTCGGTTTGCAATTGAGCTGACCCATAAATTGCTGGGCAAAAAAGAACAGGAATTTGCCTACCGGGATTATTTTGGCGGAACCAGCCTCCGCGCCGCTCATCCCCAAGGAGAATAATAATTGATAAGGTGGATGATTTCCTCAGCGTTTTGTAGTACATTGAAGTCAGCCCTTCGACTTCGCTCAGGGTTGATGCTAATAGGGAAGTCGAAGCATCAACCCTTCGATGCTCCCTGGCCTGAAAGGCCGTCTCTCGCACCCCGGGGGTGAGAGACGGGCATAAAGATCCTCTCACCCCCGGGGTGCGAGGGTGGGCTATCGCCGGTAACGGCGGGCCGGGGAAGCGTCAAGGCCTTTATTCGTAAGGATCAGATCAATGAACATTCTTTTTATTCAAAATAATGGGATCCAGGAATCCGTCGGCGTTGCCAATCTCTCCGGTATGCTCAAGGCTTATGGGCATAAAACCGATCTCTTATTGACCTCCCACACGCCCAATTTAGAGAAGGCGATTTCCGAATTTGGTCCGCATCTCATTGCCCTTTCCGGCTTGACGGGCGTCCATCATTCCCTGACCTCATTGGCCCAAAGAATCAAAACGAAATTCCCCATTCCTGTCGTGATGGGGGGACCGCATCCAACTTACTCTCCGGAGGTCATTGAACACCCGGGCATTGATTTTATTTGCCGGGGAGAAGGCGAGCACGCGATGCTGGAATTGGCCAATAGCTTAGAAGCCGATCGCGATGTGACCAAAATCCAAAACCTTTGGGTCAAAACCAAGGAGGGAACGATCCACAAAAATGACATGCGGGCTCCGGCTGTCTTGGATGAATTGCCTTTTTCCGACCGGGAGATGTATTACAAGTATCCTTTTTTGCGGGACGTGCCGATGAAACGGTTCATCGCCAGCATGGGCTGTCCTTATCCTTGTACCTTTTGCCATGAACCGGTTATCCGCGGAATGTACCGCGGCAAAGGCAATTATGTCCGGCGCAAATCCGTGGCCCGCGCCATCGCTGAGATCAAATACATCCAGGACCGCTACCCTCTCAAACATGTGCATTTTTCCGACGATCTATTTTTTATCCGCAATGCCTATGAATGGCTCGAAGAATTCGCCGAGGTTTATCCCAAAGAAATTGGCCTGCCCTTTTCCTGCAACATCCGTTATGATTCCGTCGTTGAGCACTCGGCGAATCTGCTCAAAAAAGCCGGCGCTTATGGCGTCGCCATCGGGCTCGAATCCGGCAGCGAACAACTGCGCCAGGTCGTCATTAAGAAAATGGTGAAGAATGAGCATATGGTCGAAGGGGCAAGATTGCTGCGGGAACGCGGCATTAAGATGCTCACGACCAATATGATTGGCCTGCCCGGAGAAACGCTGGATCAGGCCTTTGAAACGGTGGAGCTCAACATGAAGCTCAAATCGAACTTCACCCGGGCGAATACCTTTTTGCTTTTTCCAGGATTGCCCATGGTGGATTACGCCATGCGCAATGGTTTTGTGGATCCCAACTTCGATATTCAAAAGCATGTGGCCGAGGCGACGGAGATTAACCTCAAGACCCCCTTTGCCAAGGAATTTCGTAATCTCGCGTCCTTATTCTGGGTTTTTGTCAAATTCCCTCCCCCATTCATTCCGCTCTTTAAAAAAATCGTGCGCTGGCCGGATAATGTTTTCTTTCGCATGATTGGCTCGATGAATATGATCCAGGAACTGTTGTTTTACCGGATCCGCCCCATTTCGGGATTCAAATTTTTTAAAAACACGGTCCTGATCTCCAAAGAGATGACCTTGCGCAACATCCCCAGCTTGTTTAAGCCGAAGAAAATCTCGCCCGAAGAGAAACTTATTTTTGATAGCGACCGAGGATATTTATAGGTCTTGCTCACGTTTTATCGATAACGAGCCTAAGCCGGCCGACCGATGAAAAAACGTCTCATTTATCTTGCGGATTTGACCCATACCGGAGCGGGCATTGCCTCCAACGTTTTTCCTCTGGCCATCGGGCTTGTGGCTTCTTATGTTCAAGAAATTTACCAAGAAAAGTACGGAATTGAGCTTTTCAAATATCCCGATGACTTGAATCAAGCCTTGAAAAGGGAAACCCCGGATATCGTCGGATTCTCCAATTACTCGTGGAATTGCCATTTGTCCTATCAATTCGCGAAAGCGATCAAGGAACAATTTCCGCAAACGATCGTTGTCTTTGGCGGGCCGAATTATGGATTGACGGATCCGGAAGTTCGAGAGTTTTGGTCCCGTTTCCCGCGGTTGGATTTCTACCTGGTCAAAGAGGGCGAACTGGCATTCGTAAAATTGCTCGAGCAGCTGGAGCGTTATGGTTTTGATGCCCCGGCGTTAAAGAACTCTGACGAATGCATTTCGAATGCCCATTATGTCGGTGAGAACGGGTTGACGAAAGGTGAGGTCCTGCCGCGGCTCGCCGATTTGCAGGTTTTGGGATCGCCTTACTTAAAGGGGTTCATGGACAAATTTTTTGACTCGGTCCTCATCCCCATGATTCATACGACCAGAGGCTGCCCCTTTACGTGCACCTTCTGCACCGAAGGCAATCTCTATTACAATAAGGTCGCCCAGCGCCTGGATCTTAAGGAGGAATTGGAATACATTGCCCAACGAAGAAAAGGAGTGCAGGATTTACTGATCACCGACGCGAATTTTGGCATGTACGCCGAAGACATCGCCAAGGCTCAGGTGATCCACAAGGTTCAGGAGAAATATGATTGGCCTCGTCGGATCATTGTTTCGACGGGAAAAAATAAAAAGGAACGGATTATTGAAGTCGCCTCGATCGTTGGGGGGGCCTTGAGTTTCGCGGCCTCTTTACAATCGACCAACAAGGAAATCCTCAAAAATATCAGCCGGCAGAATATTTCTTTGGAGGTGCTCAACGAGATTGTGGAAAAAGCCCAGCATATCGGAACGACCACTTATACAGAATTGATTTTGTGCCTTCCCGGAGATACGCTTCAAACCCATCTGCAGAGTTTAAAAGATGTCGTCGATTCCAATCTGGACAACATCCGCATGTATCAGCTGATCTTGCTACCCCAGACCGAGATGAATACTCCGCAAAGCCGGCAAATTTATGGATTCATCACCAAATTCCGCATTAATCCGCGCAGTTTCGGAAGGTATGAAGTCCTCAATCGAAACGTTGCTTCTATTGAAAGCGAAGAGATTGTTGTCGCCAACAACACGTTGTCGGCGGGAGATTACCTGATGTGCCGGGAGATGGATTTTACCGTTGAGGTGGTCCACAATACCCAGCTTTTTACAGAACTCTGTGGCCTTTGCAAATATTTTAGGATCTCATGGTTCGATTTTCTTTTGCGATTTTACCAGAAGGCGCGGCAACCGAATTCGGGACTCCAGGAACTTTACGACACCTTTAAAACGGACACCCTCAGAGGCCTTTGGGCTTCCTGGCAAGTGTTGGAAGAAGCCTCGGAATCCCTGATCGATGGTCTACTCTTTGATAGCGAGGGCACCAATGAAATGGCCAAAGGCAAGGCGCTGGCGTTTTTTCGGTATTTTTCGCAAATCAATGAACTGGTTTCCGGGGAGTTTAAAACATACCTCGACGATCAAAGGTTGGGGAATGGGTGTTTGGCGCTTTATCTGGAACAGTTGAAACAGTTGAATTATGCCAGAAAACAAGACTTTCTTGAGATCACGTCGCAAAGAAAAGCCTTGTCCCTAAATTTTGATTTCGAGCAATTGGCGCGATGCAACTACCGCGCCGATCCGCAGACTTATTTTAGTGCCCAACCGCTGATGCTCGAGATTTACCATGATCATCGCCAGATTGAAAAAATCGACGCTTACGTTCAACAATATGGCAAGAAGGTCGATGGTCTGGGTCGAATCATGATGCGGGCACCCGTTGGGAAGTTATTTAGGACCATGAAGACCAGAACATATTCCCTCAGTCGTGGATAAAGGATTGAAGGGCAAGCGAATTCTTGTGCTGGGCGCGGCCAATGGCATAGGGCGAAGCCTCGCCTTGGATTTGGCCCGCCGTAAGGCCGATCTTTTTTTATTGGATATTGATAAAAAATTGACTGTCTTTTGTCAACGGCTCAACCGATACACTCGCTGCCAGGGCTATGTCTGCGATTTGGCGGATCACGCTCAGGTTGCGGACCGTCTGGTTTTTTTGCTGGCGAAAGGGGGACTGGATGGAATCGTTTATGTCGTTCGCGGTCGGCAAAAATATCCTTATTCCGACCTGGATGAGAAGAAGTGGAAAAAAGATCTGGGCCTGACCGTGGAGGCCATCCTTTACATCATCCAGCGGTTGTGGAAAGAAAAGAAAATCAATTCTTATGCGAGCATTGTGCTTTTGTCCTCTGTTTTGTCACAGTATGCGGGAGCCGAAAGCATTTCTTATCATATGTCGAAGTCGGCTCTGGAGTCGATGTGCCGGTACCTGACGGTCGAAATGGGAATTCATCACATCCGCACAAATATTTTACAGCTTGGCCATTTTGTAAAGGATGAATTTAAGGAACGGTTCTATTCAAAAGAGAATACGGCCTATCGGTTTTGGCTGGAACGGGTCCAGCCTTTACGACGCGTGGGGCATAATGTCGACGCGGTGGGACCGATCACGTTTCTTTTATCCGATCAATCCGCTTTTATGACCGGTCAGACCATGTGCGTGGACGGGGGTCTGACGATTCAGGAACCTTCCAAACTTGTTCGGGATTTTTTATTGGAGCCAAGGGTAAAACTTGACGGAAAAAAATAAAGTTGTCTTGGTCACGGGATCTTCGCAGGGTATCGGTAAGGCCACCGCGCTTTCCTTTTATCGCTCCGGGGACAGAGTTGTTTTTACCGGACGATCCTCCCAGAAAATAAAAAGGATCAAAAAAGACCTTAAAGATCCAGCGAGGGCTTTCATGCAAACGGCCGATTTGCGTTCTGCCAATTCTTGCCGTCGCCTGGTTGAGAAAATCGTACGAAAATGGGGCCGGATTGACATCCTGGTCAATAATTGTGGTGGCCTACCTGCCCGGGGTCGATTTCTTGACCTGGCGGAAAAAGCCTGGCGCGATTCTTTTGAATTGAATTTGTTGACGGCCGTGACGATGTCTCGGCGCGTTATTCCCTTCATGCAAAAGCACGGAGGAGGCCGCATTATCTTTGTTTCCTCATTTGTGGCGCTTCAGCCCGGGAGTTTTAACCCGCATTATTCGGCGATGAAAATGGCCCTGCTCAATCTGACCAAGCATCTGTCCTTGCAATTTGCCCAGGACAACATCCTGGTCAATGCGGTCTTGCCGGGAAACATTCACACCGAAGGCTGGGAAACCTACCTGCTGGATAAATCGCGGCAGGAGCGCCGCGATTTATCCAGCGTGCAAAATGAAGAACATGAAAGGGTGGTGAAGGCTGTTCCCTTAAAGAGATTTGGCCGGCCGGAAGAAGTGGCTGAATTAATAAGATTTCTTTGCTCTGAGACAGGAAGCTTTGTGACCGGCGCAAGTCTCATGATCGATGGAGGAATCCTGAAGGGCGTCTAAAACCGGCGGTGGGATTCTTTTTCGATCAAGATTCGAATCGGGAGGCATTTGAGATGTTTACCCTTGAGGAGTCGAAATTACTCATTCGTTTGATCCGTTATGCCAAATGGCTCATCATCACCCTGATGCTCGCGGGAACGGCCGTGTATCTCTGGAAACATTTTGGATGAATGTGGGTCAGGATTCTAAAATTGTATTGATCGTCGGCGGTGCGGGAGGCATCGGCAAAAGGACCGCCGAATTATTATGGGAGCGAGACGATCACCTGATTGTTGCCGATCGGGATCAAAAGCGTTTGGATCAATTCAAAACCCAACATGACCATGCCGATAAAAAACTATCTTGCCTGCTTTTTGATTTAACCGTTCCTGCCTCAAGGCAAGAGCTCATTTCATGGATCCGGGAAAAATTTGGAGTTTTGGATGTTTTGGTTGTCACCGCAGCGGTTCATTCCACCTTTCCGGTTGAGTTTATGACCGATGAAACGATTGACCGCGTTTTAAATGTCAATCTCAACAGCCACATGAAGCTCGTCCGGGATTGCCTGCCACTGATTCGTGACGGCGGCAGGATCGTGGGAGTGAGCTCGATCGCCGCTCAAATTGGAATCCCCATGTCTTCGCTGTATTCCGCTTCCAAAGCCGGATTGGAAATGTTTTATGAATCATTGTCGGTCGAGGTCATGCACCGCCGGATCAAATGCATTGTCATCCAAATCGGAAATGTCAATACCGGGTTTAATGAAACCGGAAATGATTATCAACCGGTGGGAGACAGATCCATTGACGCCGGATATTCCAGGGTCGTCCGCAAGATTGACAGCCGTTATGGCATGGATCCGGCGATCGTTGCTCAAACCATCCTTTCGGCGATGGAATCACGATCGCCGAAATTTTGTTATGTGGTGGGAGCCAATGCCAAAAAAGCGCATTGGGCCAAACGCCTTTTGGGACGGGACTGGGGCATTCGTTTGACGGCGAAATATTTTGGGTTTAAATAGATAGGATCATTTTACCATGTGTGGCATCCTCGCGCATGTCGCCTTCCAGCCGGGAGCAAAAATTTCGCAACCCCATTTAAAGGCCCTCAATGAGCTTCAGTGGCATCGGGGGCCGGATTCCGGCGGCGTTTACCTTCAGGGACCCGTCGGGCTGGCGGTGCGGCGATTATCCATCATCGATTTGGAAAAAGGGGACCAGCCCATCACCTCGGCGGATGGTCGGTACACGATTGTCTTTAACGGAGAGATTTATAACCACGACGAGCTGCGCCGGAATTTGCTCAACCAAGGTTATCCCCTCAAAACCCGCAGCGACACCGAAACCCTGCTGTATTCCTACATCGATCAGGGACCGGCTTGTTTGAAGTCTTTAAACGGCATGTTTGCCTTTGCCATTTGGGATGAGAATCAACAGCAACTTTTTGTGGCCAGAGACCGGCTGGGAATCAAGCCGCTTTACTATGCCCAAAACCAAGAACGAATCTTGTTCTCTTCGGAATTGACGCCGATCTATGCGAGCGGTTTTTTTGATTTGCGGTTCGATCTTAAGGCGATTTCCGACTATTTGGCCTACTGGTATATCTGCGAACCCCGAACCATTTTCCAGGATGTTTATCAATTGACTCCGGGAACTTATGCCATCCTTGGCGACGGGGAGCTTAAGAAATTCTGCTACTGGCAAGTTCCAGCTGAAAAAGAAGCAGACATCTCGTTTACTTCGGCCCGGGAACAATTGCAGGCGCTCATCCAGGATTCGGTCAAACTCCGAATGAAGGTGGATGTCCCCATTGGAACCTTTTTAAGCGGCGGCATTGATTCGGGAATCATCACCGCCTTGGCCGGCCAAGACCGTAAAGAAGAGCTCACGGCGTTTTGTATCGGCTTCCCGCAAGAAACGTATTCCGAGGTCAAGGAAGCGACGCTCACTGCGCGTCGTTATGGTGTGAACCTGCGCGTTTGTCAACTCGAGGAGATGACAGCCCAGAGGGTTCAGAAGGTTTTGACTGCCTTCGATGAGCCACTGGGCAATGCCAGTTATGTCCCAACTTTTTTTTTGGCGGAAGCGGCGCGAAAGGAATTGAAAGTTGTTTTGACTGGCGACGGTGGAGATGAACTGTTCGGAGGTTATCCCACTTACCAGGCACCGTATTACCAAACCATGTATCAGCAGACACCGCGATTTCTCCGGCGGATAGGGAGGGATTTTGTCAACCATCTTCCCGTCTCCCATAACCGGATCAGTTTAGATTACCGGCTTAAACAACTGTGGAAAGGTTTGGACCATCCTTTCGACCGGGCGCATTATACCTGGAGAGAAGTGGCTTCGCTTCATCTTCAGCACCGTTTGTTCCGGCCGGAATACCGGGAAGAATTGGAGGGCTATGATCCTTTTTCCGTTGCCGAGTTCTATTTTAAAAAAGGAAAGGCCTTGAGCGTGAAAAACCAGCTGATGTATGCGGATCTTCACACTTATTTGCTCAATGATCATCTGCGCAAAATCGACCGGATGACCATGGCGCATTCTTTGGAAGCCCGGCTTCCATACCTTGATTACCGAATTGTGGAATTGGCCATGCGGATGCCGGCGGATTTTAAAGTCACCTTCCGGCAAACCAAACGGATTCTCAAGGACCTGGCCAGGGATTATTTGCCGACGAAGATTATCAAAGGCACAAAGAAGGGGCTTACATCCCCGATAGCCCATTGGATTTCTTCTGATTTGAAAAGTTACGTGACCGAGGAATTGCAGGGAGGATTATTGGCCCAGTTCTTCGATCGAGAATTCATTCAAACCCTGATGGCCGAGCATGCAGAGAAAACATTTGATCATAGCCGGACGATCTGGGCCCTGTTGACCTTGCAGGTTTGGGGGAAAAAGTTTCGACTTTTAAGCCGCAGCCTTAAAGAAAAATCATTTGTTTAAAAAATCCGGGAGGCTTTATGAATCATCGATGGTCGGGATGGGTCGATTTTATGGCAAGATGTTTTATCATCGCGTTCATGGTTTATTTGGCCTTGTCCGCTTTTTTTATTTCGGATTTTAAAAAGCTCTCCCGGCTTTTGGATTCGGTGGAAAAAGAAATGCAGACCTTCACTCAGCAGAACAAAATCTATTCGACCTTTTTTACCACTGGAAATCCAGAAATCCTTTATGTCATTGCCTTGCAAGATGAACAGAACGGCGATCTCGGTGGGGCCGCAAAGAAACTGTTGACGGCCATTCAAGTTTCGGATTTGAACAGCCAAAAATACCGCGCGAAGCTACAGGCACTTCTGGGAAAGTCCGGGCAGAATCCCTAAGTCTTCATTCCATGTCATCCAGTTATGACGCGGTGATTTCTTCTCTGGTCAAGGGTTTGCTTGATGATCAGGCGAATCCGGTCCTTGTTGAGCAAACCGCCCAACAGATGAGGAAAACTGTTCGACACATGCCGAGGCATCTGTCCCTGCCCATTATTTTTCTAACCCTTTGTTTTGATTGGGCGGGAATCTTGCGTGGAGGTCGAATCTTTCGATGTCAATCCGCTGTTTCTCAGCGGGCACAGATTGAAGATTGGAAAAAAAGTTTTTTATCGCCTTGTCGGGAGTTGATCCGTTTTCATGAAAAAATGAGCGGATTTATCTATTACTCCTATTCCCCGACGAAGAATTGAAAATGGCTTAAGGCTCTTTATTCCCATGCTGCAGAATCGTTTAGATTGTGAGGTGCTCGTCGTCGGTTCCGGACCCGGCGGGGCCAATACCGCCTATCTATTGGCGCAAGCGGGCAAGGATGTAATCCTTGCCGAAGAAGGGGAGAATTTGACGGTTGAGCAAACCCCGGCCTATTCGCTGGAAGAAATGAAATCAAAATACCGTCATGGCGGTATGACGGTGGCCTTGGGCAAACCGAGCGTAGCCTATCTCGAGGGCTGCTGTGTCGGCGGAGGCAGTGAGATCAATGCCGGTTTATACCACTATCCTTCACCGGAAGTTTTAGAAGAGTGGGTTAAAGATTTTGCTATTCGTGATTTTGGATTTGGGAAGCTGGAGCCTTTTTTCAAATCCTGTGAGCAAGATATTTCGGTTTCTTCCATGCCTGGTCAGGTGGGCTCAGCCTCTTTGAAGCTGCAGGAAGGAGCCCGCAAGCTCAATTGGAAAACTGCACAGATCCCTCGCTGCTGGAAATATGAATGTTTATCCGACGGAACCTGGCATTCTTCCCGGCAGTCGATGACCGAAACCATCATCCCCAAGGCCTTGCGTCATGGCTGCCGATTGCTGACGCGAGCTAAGGTCAAAAGACTTTGTTTGAAAAATCATCGAGCCGATCACGCCTTGGTGAGTTCCGTTACGAAAGCTGGTGAACAAAGTTTGACCACGATTAATTTTCGCCAGGTTTTCGTCTGTGGGGGCGCCGTGCAAACTCCGGCCCTTTTGAGGCGCAGCGGAATTAAGAAGAATATTGGCAATTCGCTGCGGATGCACCCGGCCATCCGGATGGTGGCAAAATTTTCCGAAGCAGTCAACGAAGAGCAAGAAGGCGTTCCGGTCGTTCAGGTGGAAGAATTCAAACCCCGTTTGACCCTGGGTGGATCTTACAGCGCCCTACCGCATCTGGCGTTGTGGTTAGGTCCACAGCGCATACAGAAGCTTCTTCCGGTTTGGAAAAATTTGGCCATGTTTTATGCGCTCATTGTCGGTCAAGGAGCTGGAACCGTAAGAAATATTCCCTGGACGGATGAGCCCTGGGTTCGCATGCCTCTGACCAGGACGGATGCCAGTTCTTTCCGGGAAGGTTTAGAACTCTTGGGCCGTTTGCTATTTGCCGCTGGAGCGACGGAAATATTTCCACCGATGCAGGGGTTGGAAATCTTAAAAACCCCAGACGATTTAAAAATATTCTTGGGCAACTTATCTTTGAATAAAATGGATATCTCGACGATTCATTTATTTAGCAGCTGTCCGATGGGAGAAAAGACAGAACTCTGCGCCGTGGATTCCTACGGAAAATTGCATGGCTTTAAGAATATTTATCTTAATGACGCGAGCATTTTGCCCAGCGCCCCCAGGGTGAACCCCCAGGCGCTCATCATGGCGATTGCCCGGCGAAATACAGCGAAATTTTTAGAAAATATTTGAAGGGCTTCTTTGCAAAGCCTTGCCCCAACGATATAATGAACCAATTCCACCTGCAATGATCGCGCATTCAATCAGAATCTAAGTTCATGGCAAGTCGAATGATTAGCTACGCGCAGGCCATCTCGGAAGCCACGGTTCAAGCCATGGAGGCTGATCCGAATGTTTTTGTGTTCGGCCTGGGGGTGGATGATTTTAAAGGAATTTTTAACACCACCAGAGAAGCCTTTGCGAAGTTTGGATCCTCCCGCGTCGTCGGAACTCCCGCAAGTGAAAATGCATTAACCGGCATCGCCATTGGAGCGGCCTTAAATGGGAAAAGGCCGATTCTGGTTCACGCCCGCAATGACTTTATGTTTCTGGCGCTCGACCAGATGCTCAATAATGCGGCCAAATGGAAATATTCTTATGCCGGACAATCGAGCGTTCCGATCGTCGTGCGCGGGATCATCGGCAAGGGCTGGGGGCAGGGACCGACGCATTCCCAGAGCATTCAATCCATCTTTGCGCATTTTCCGGGGCTTTATGTCGCCATGCCGTCGGGCGCGTATGTGGCCAAAGGATTGCTGATAAAAAGCCTGCAGATCGATACGCCGGTTGTGCTCCTCGAGCACCGGGCTCTTTATGATCTCAAGGAAGCAGTTCCGGAAAAATCCTACACTTTGGATTTTGGCAAGGCACGGGTTGTTCGCCTTGGGAGAGACATCACGATCGTTGCGACATCCTTCATGGTTCCGGAGGCGGTTAAGGCGGCTGACATTCTTCAATCCCAAGGGATTGATCCGGAGATCATCGATCCGGTCAGTCTTAATCCGCTGGATGAAGAAACCATTCTCAACTCAGTTGCTAAAACCGGACGGTTGCTGTGCGCCGACACGAGCTGGCGGCGTTGCGGCTTCGCCGCGGAAGTCGCGGCCATCGTCGCCGAGAAAAGTTTTGGTTCGCTCAAGGGACCGGTCAAAAGGATCACCCTTGCGGATTGCCCGTGTCCGGTTTCACAAAAACTAGAAGCAGAATTCTATCCCAGCTTCCAAACGATCGTGAATTCGGTTTATGCCATGTTGGACCGAAAAGAAAAATTTCAAATGGAAAGTCCCAAAGCCGACGTGTTTATTGGACCCTATTGATCGCACGAACTTTATTACCGCAAAATTGAACTCATCAAAATGCCTAAGCGTCCATTGACTCAAAAGGAGGCTTATAAAGCGGGAACAGACCACCAGTTTGTTGACTCCATTGAGCTGGGTCCATGGACATCGTACAGTCTTTTGCATGACCCCAAACATATGTGCTTTGCCCTGTCCCGGTACAAATTTTGTGCAAAGGTATTGGAGGGAAAGGCCAACGTTCTGGAGGTGGGCTGCGGGGATGCCTTTGGGATTCCCATCGTGGCCCAGGCGGTGCAGCGGGTGGTGGCGGTGGACCCGGAGGACCGGCTGATCCGTTCCAATAAAAAAAGATTGAGGGGCATAAAGAACATTGAATTTCAAAGGCTTGATATCTGTGAAGAAGTTCCTAAAGAAATTTTTGCTGCTACGTTTTCCGTGGACGTCATTGAGCATCTGGATGCTCATTTGAACGGTGCTTTTATGCGCCATCAGTGTGAGTGTCTGCATCCCGACG
This sequence comes from Candidatus Omnitrophota bacterium, assembly GCA_023247725.1. Lineage (GTDB taxonomy): Bacteria > Omnitrophota > Gorgyraeia > Zapsychrales > JAHFFX01 > JAHFFW01. Next base: position 39,325 of record JAHFFW010000004.1, read on the forward strand.
GCATTTGCATCGTGGGGACCCCCAACATCACCGCCGGAAAATATGCCACGCCCCGCAGTCGGATCGAACACATCAATCTCAAAAGTCATGAGGCCCTGCGCGAGCAGATGGGAACATACTTTAAGAATGTCTTTATGTTTTCCATGAATGATGAAGTCGTGCATACCGGATTTGCGCCCATGGCGCATTATCTCTTTGGTGTCGGGATGGGTCTGAAATGAAAAGCCAGACCAAGGCAGAATACAAAGTTGTGGCCAGGCGCGAATCCTGCGCAATCTGTCATTCGTCGGACCTTGCGGTTTTGCTGGATCATCCCGGGCTCCCTTTGACGGGAATTTTTTCCCAGAAACCGATGGAGGAACAGCCCAGCGGCATCGACCAGCAATTCCTATTTTGTTCAGCCTGCGGCCATGGGCAATTGGCCTTTGCCGTGGATCCATCCCACCTTTATGACGAGACTTATATTTTTCGCACCTCCTTAAGTGCCACGGCCCGGGCCGGGACAGATTTTTTTCTGAATTTTTTGAAATCCATCCGGCCGCAATTGGATTTTCAATGCGCCCTCGATATCGGGTGCAATGACCTGTATTTGTTAAAACAATTGCAGGATAAAGTCCCAATCCGCGTCGGGATCGATCCCATGTGGGCGGCGCAGCCCCTTCCGGATCACACCGAAGGGATTGGGCTCATCGGCGGGACGCTAGAGGAAGCCGATGTGATGGGGGCCACTCACCGACGGCCTGACCTCGTGGTCTGCCGTCACACCCTCGAACATATTTTTGATCCCCGGCAAATGCTGGAAAAACTCGTCTCCATAACCTCCGATCAAACCCTTTTTGTTTTTGAATTGCCGGGATTGGACACGCTCATGGAGCGTTCGCGATTTGACCAGATTTTTCACCAGCATTTGCAATATTTCTCTTTGCACTCGCTTTGCGGGCTGATGCGGCTGTTCAATTTGCATCTGATCGATTACCAAATCCATTATCATGACTGGGGAGCCATGGCGGTGGCCTTTTCCAAACAAGGACGATCTGCCAGGGAACAAGATCCCCCTTTTCGGTTCGATATCCGCGTCATGAAGGATCGGTTTAAAATTTTTCAGCAGCATCTGCAACGCGTGGGCCGGATTCTCGATTCCTTTAAGGATTCGGTGATCTATGGGTATGGGGCCTCTGCCATGTTGCCGATCCTCGCTTACCATATGCAGCACGATCTCGGTCTTTTGCAGGCTGTCCTTGATGATGATATCCGTCGGGCTGGACTTTATTATGCGAATCTACCGCTCAGGATTCACCACCCCAGCGAAGTCAAAAATTTCACTGAAACCAATATTTTTCTAACCGCCGTTGATTCGGTGGAGCCGATTTTGACGAAGTTAATGGCCAGCCGGCCCAAAAATATTATCTTTCCTTTGGAGGCGATGTGATGGAATTGGGTATCCGCGGAAAAAAGGCTCTCGTGACCGGATCCGGGCGTGGCATCGGTCAGGCCATTGCCTTGGCGCTGGCTCAGGAAGGCGCCAAGGTTGCGGTTGTGGCCCGCACAAAGAATGACATTGACCGGCTCATGCAACAGATGGCAGGAGGTAAGACCGGTCATTGTGGTGTGAGTTTGGATCTGACGGTCGAAGGTGCACCGAAAAAGTTGGTCCAGGTTTTGAAAACAAGGGATTTTCCTTCCTTTGATATCGTCGTACATAACCTGGGAAGTGCTCTCGACATTCGCGATCCATTCTGTTCGCTGGACCAATGGCGGCAGGTCATGCGGATCAATTTTGAAATCGCCGTGGAATTGAATCTTTTGTTAATCCCGGCCATGCAGAAAAAAAGGTGGGGACGGGTCGTCCATATTTCGTCCATTGCGGCCATGGAAAATCAGGGGCCGGTGACGTATTGCGCGGCCAAGGCGGCCTTGACGGCTTACACGCGCAGTATGGGTGGTGTTGTTGCTCCCGACGGGGTTGTGATGTCCGCGGTTTTGCCCGGGGCTGTCTTTACGGAAAAAGGTTATTGGGATATCGCCTCCCGAACGAATCCGAACCATGTGAGAAAATTCCTCACTGAACGCCAGCGCATTGGGCGCTTTGGCGAGCCGCAGGAGATTGCCCATTTTGTCACCTTTTTGTGTTCGGACTTGGCCTCCTTCAACACCGGGGCGATTGTTCCCGTCGATGGGGGACAGGGGAGAGGTTATTTTGGGCAATAGGGTTGTTCCACCAAAAGAGGAATGGCAAATCCATAACGCGTATCGCCGCCGGATCGTGGACATGGTCTGCGAAGGAAAGGATGGCCATATCCCGAGCGCCTTCTCCATTATTGATATCATCGCCGTCCTTTATCAATATTATTTAAAATTTGATGCGAAGAATCCCGCCTGGGAAAAGCGGGATTATTTCATTTTGAGCAAGGGCCACGGGTGCCTGGCCCTTTACGTTGTCTTGAAAGAACATGGCTTTTTGACCGAAAACGATTTGAATGGATTCTGCCAGCCCGACGGAATTTTGGGCGAACACCCCGATGCAACGAAGGTTCCGGGAGTGGAGCTCTCCACCGGTTCGCTGGGCCATGGCTTTTCCATGGCGGTGGGAATGGCCTTAGGTTTACGCATCCAAAATAGGAATAACCGGTTGTTTGTTTTGGTCGGCGACGGGGAATGTCACGAAGGAACCGTGTGGGAAGCGGCGAATGTCGCCAATAATTTGCAGCTGGGAAATCTTTGTGTCGTCGTCGACTGGAATGGTTCGGCCGCACAACTCATGCCGCGCGATGATCTGCCGGCCAAATGGAAGGCCTTCGGCTGGGAAACCCACGTCATCGACGGCCATTCCGTGACCGAATTACGCCAGGCCTTGGACCGAATTGCTTTTAAAAGTGTGGGAACCCCGACCGTGATTGTCGCTAAGACGATCAAAGGAAAAGGCGTTCCCTTGTTAGAAGGTCACGGGACCTGGCATCACCGGATTCCTAAACCCGACGAGTACAAGATCATCATGGAGGCCTTGGCGTGAGCGCCTCACCCATTCGTGATCAATTCGCCCAAACGATGCTGGAGGTCGGAGCCGCTGATTCGGATCTTGTGGTTTTGGTGGGTGACATCAGCCATTTCAAATTGCAGCCTTTTGCGCAAGCGTGCCCCGGGCGGTTTTATAACATCGGAATTTGTGAACCCACCATGGTCAGCATGGCCGCGGGCCTGGCCAAGGTCGGGCTTATTCCGGTCGCTCATACCATTGCCCCTTTTTTGTTGGAACGTTCCTTTGAGCAGATCAAACTGGATTTTGGGTATCACCAATTGGGAGGAAACCTCATCACCGTCGGAAGCGCCTTTGATTATGCGAATCTGGGATGCACCCATCACTGCTACGATGATTTTGCCTTACTGGGAAATCTTCCCGGAACCCAACTTTTTTATCCGGGAAGCGCTGTGGAATTTGATACCCTTTTTCGCCAAGTCTATCGCAGGGGCCGTCTCAATCTTTTTCGTCTTCCGGCCATCGCGCATCAACAAACCTGGAACAACGATGACATTATCCCGGGAAAGGCCATCCTGGTTCAGGAGGGAAGTGATTTGACGATTATCACCACCGGCCCTCATCTGACAACGGCCTTGGCTGCGCAAGATGAGTTGCGCCAAAAGGGATTTCATCCCGAAATCATTTATATTCACACCATCGTTCCTCTTGACCGGGATCAATTGTTAGCCAGCGTGCAAAAGACGCGCCGCATTCTCGTCGTGGAGGAACACGTCTTTCATGGCGGGTTGTCCAGTCGGGTGTTGGAACTGGTCCGCGGCATTCGGGATTTACAATTTTCAAGTTTATGTCTGTCCAACGAATTTGCCACCCACTATGGTTCGTACGAGGATCAATGCCGGCGCGTTGGTCTGACGAAGGAAGGGATCCTTCGTCATGTCTTGGAAAAATTTTCTAAAAACTAGCGATGCCAAAACCAAAGACCAAAGAGGCGCAAAATCAATTCCAATTCGACCATTACCGTGGGAAGGGACCCGTCGGGCTTGGTCCCTGGAGCAGTCATAGCTGGCGGGACGATCCAAAGCACATTGGGTTTACGCTGGCCCGGTACAAGTTTTGCGCCAAAATGCTTCATGGCAAAAAAGAAGTTCTGGAAATCGGATGCGGCGATGCCTTTGGAACCCCCATCATTTTGGAATCCGCTCGAAGGATTCATGCCGTCGATTTTGAGCCGCTCATTGTGGCTGATGCCCGGGCCCGCTATCGAAAAGAAGGAATGGGCCCGATCACTTTTTCAGTTGAGGACCTCACGGTGCGGCCGGTTCCCGGAAGTTTTGATGCGGTCTATTCGCTCGATGTTCTGGAACACATTCCGCAAAGAAAAGAAAGTCGTTTTATGAACAATATCGTTGCGAGTTTGAAACCTGATGCGGTTTGTATTCTAGGAACCCCGAATAAAGAGGCCCGACGATTTGCCAGCAAAGCGAGCCAAGAAGGCCACGTCAATTTAAAAACCGCCCAGACCTTAAGAATGCTCCTGATGCGTTATTTTAAGAATGCCCTGATTTTTTCCATGAATGATGAAATCGTGCATACCGGTTATTACCCGATGGCTCATTATTTATTGGGAATGGGTGTTGGGTTAAGGGCGCTATCATGACGGCGATGGACAAAAGTCTAACGGTTGTTGTCCCTGCCTTTAACGAGGAACAAAATATCCTCTCGGCCATTGAAAATGTAAAGGGTGCTTTGGAAGGGATGGACTGGGAAATCATTGTGGTCAATGACGGAAGCTCGGATCAAACCGGTTCTTTGGCGGAAAAAAAGGCCAAGACCGATGCGCGGGTCCGGGTCGTCCATAATGAAAAAAATCTCGGCTACGGACACGCCTTTCAGCGGGGGGTGGGGTTGGCCACGCGTTCTTACATTGGAATATTCCCCGGCGATAACGATATGTCGGCAAAATCCCTGCTCGATTTGGTGGAAAACATCGGCGACGCGGACATGATCACGGCCTATATGTCCGATAGCAAGAGGCGACCTTGGGGCCGGCGATGTCTTTCGCGTTTATTTGTTTTCTTGTTGAGCGTGCTTTTCGGGTTGCCGCTCAAATATTACAACGGTCCGTTCATTTGCCGGCGGGGATTATTACAATCCTTAGCCATCAAATCGGAGGGGCTGACGGCTTTGGCGGAGTGCAAAATTCGCCTGCTGAAAATGGGATGCACCTATAAAGAAATCCGTTTTGACCATACTGGCCGCCAGGCCGGGCGTTCCAGCGCGCTGCGATGGAAAAGCATCAAACAGACTTTAAGAAATGTTGCCATCCTTTTTAAAGACATTTATCTGACTCCTCGGGTTCTTCAACAAGAACCGGGCAGATCAACATGGAAGAACGCATTAAAACAATAAAACCGGAGTATTGTGTTCTATCTTCTTGCCAGTTGGTTTTTTTTTAGTTTGGCGGTTATCGCTCATATTGTTTGGTCGCGGAAAACAAGAAATCCATCCCGCTGGCTTGCGATGTTTTGCTTCATTGCTCTCATCATGCTTTGCGGGGATGTCGTCTTCGCTGGAATTTTTAGCCACGTTGTCGGAAACAATAGCCCTGGAGTAGCCACATTGCCCCTCTACGGAACGGCGATTGTTTTTTATGTGATGTTGGTGCCCGTCTATACCTTGTTATATTTTGCCATGCTGACGGACAGTCCCTCGAAAATGATTCTCAAGAAACTGCAAGCCGAGGGAACTTCGACCTATGAAGATTTATTGAAGCTCCTGACTTATGAAGAGGTTATTTCGCCGCGGTTGCAGGATCTTGAGGCCGGTGGCTTCATTCGTCGGGAAAACGATCAATATTGGCTTTTGCGTCGAGGGCACGGGGTGGCGAAATTGATTTCGCTTTGCCAAAAAATTTGCAACCGGGGATTGGGAGGATAGTCAAAAAAGAACATGTTCAGTATTTTTGATCAATTCATTTTGGTGATGGCAGGGCTTTCTTGCCTTTTCTTCATTGCGATTCAAGTCCTGGTGTTTCGTTTTATCGGTGCTGCCGGGGTCTTAAAGTGGCTTATGAACGTTTATTGGATCAGCACGATTTTGGGAGAAGGATTGACCATCTTTTTTGCCCGGAACGTATCGGCCTTCCATGGACGAGGACCGGCAGAGCTCGTGATCGTCTTTTTGGTATCCTTTATCCTTTACAGTTTAATGGCTTTTTTGTATGTCTTATTTATTTTGGGTCCTTACGAATCATCGGTCCGGTTACGGATTGTTCAGGAGATGGATCGCTATTATCCCAAAGGCTGCTCATTGGCGGCGCTTTTGCAGGCGTATAATACGGAAATTATTTTAAAACGCCGTTTAGGTCGCTTAATGGAGGCAGGAGATATATCCTACGACGGGCATTTATATCATCTTAAAAAGGAAATCAATCTCTTTTTGGTGACCGATCGAATGGTCGCCCAACTGAATGAATTCATCAATGGTCCTAAGGGCGATCAAAAGCAGTCCTTGTGAGAGAACCCCGAACCGGTCTTCGCTAATGCTTTTTATCGTTCCGGTTGCCTTCTGGCTCTTTTTGTTCCGTGATCTGGTCACGGCCAGGGCCTTTATTATCGGGGATTCCTTTAGCGTCTATTGTGTCGTGAAATTTTTTCTCGATTCCTTGCAGGAAGCGGTTTTTCCCTTGTGGGATCCTTTCTTAAATTTCGGTGAACCCTATATACGGCATTTCGGTGAATTCAACCCCATCCTTATCCTCGTCGGAATTCTTTCGAAAACGGGGCTTTCCTTTTATCCGTCATTCTTGACGGCGTTTATTATTTATTTTCTGTTGGGTGTGGCTGGCTTTTATTGGTTAGCCCTGCGGATTTTCCAAGATAAGGCGGCGGCGTATTTTTGTTTTGTGCTGCTTTTATTTTCTTCACTGGGCATGAACATCTTCAACCAAATCACCATTGTCTTGATCTATGTCCCCGTTGTCTGGTTTTTTTATTTTCTTTTGTGCTTTTACGAAAGCCCCGGGCATCGGGATTTTATGGGATGCGTGTTGACTTTATCAATGATTATCACGACGTATATTCCTTTTTATTTCTTGACGGTTTTCTTATTCATGTTTTTGGGCGTCGTTATTCTTTATCCTGCGGATGTGTCGGATTTTATTCGGAAATTAGCGGATTTTTTCCGCCCAAAAGCGATCTTTTGTTTTATCGGAGCGATCGTCCTGGCAATATCCCTAATGAGCGCCTGGTTCAATTACCGGTTGCTCAATTCGGATTTGAATGTTCCGGTTTGGCACTCGGCCACCCAGGCTTCCGCGGGCCTAGCCTTTGATTATGAACAACAAGCCACCAACGGAGCCATTCAAATTCCCTTGGGCAGGGGAATCTTTTCAGCTTCATTAATAGATATTCCTTACAGCAACGAGCGATTTTTTTATGTCCCGTTCTTTGTTTATCTGACGGTTTTGGCATTTCCCTGGACCCGCGCCAACCGGCGTATGGTGCTCTTCACGGGCGCAGGATTATTGCTTTTTTTTATCTGTTTAACCAAGGCTACGCCAGTTTATCCATTTTTCTTCAGGCATGTCTTTTATTTCAAATTATTCCGAAATTTGCATTTGTTCATTCCTTTTATCAGCTCCCTGCTGATTCTTTTGGCGGCCGAGCAATTGTCGGCTTTTTTTCAAATGGTTCAAGTCCATGGTAAAAAGTTTTGGGGTTATGGGTGGATTATTTTCTTTCATGCTGCCATTTTCGTTTTTTTATTGCGGCAGGAAGAAATTCTTTTAACGACTTTTTTGACGCTCCTGGTCAGTTTGGTATTTTTTTTGTTGGCGTGGGGTCGGCTTTTAACCCTCCGGAATGCCTGGACGCCCTGGGTGCTTTTACTGGCGATCATTTTGCAGCCCGTCGAGGTTCTCTGGGCTTTTCAAGACAAGGCCAAAAGTCATCACACGCCCATTATTGCCCGCGGTCTGCAGGCAGAAACCCGGCGCAGTGTTTTTTCCTATACGAGGCCGATGCCGAACGTCGTTGCAACTGACGTTGAGGATTACAATCTGTATTACAGTTATTTGGCCTTACGTGAAAATTCGCCGGTTTCCCCTTATCGTTATGGTTATCCGCCGCGTTGGTCGTATGAGCTTTCGCAAAATCTTGATCCTTTGACAGCCAAACTTCTTAGAAACCGTTTGCTCATTTTTAATTCTTCTCAAGAAGCAAGGATTTTGGGACTCGGGGCAGGCAGGTCCATCTGGGAGGGGTCGCAGGAAGTGCGCATCCTTCGCTTTGATCCAAACAAATTGATTCTCCAAACCCATTTCTTAACGGAACAATTTTTTGTTCTGACGGATAGCTATCATCCGTTTTGGCGGGCCTGGATCAACGAAAAAGAGGTCCCCATCGAGCGTGCCCTGGGAGCCTTCCGAGGAATCAGGCTTCCTTGCGGACCCCAGGTGCTGCGATTGAAATATCAACCATGGGGAGCGGAAATTTTTCCCTGGATCACGATGATGATTCTGTGGTTAACCTTTGCGGATCTCCTGTATCTTTCTTGGAAAGGATTTCGTGGACGCAACCTTCGATCAGCATGAAGCGAAGAAGCGCCCTTTCGCGCAGGCGGGTCCTATCAAGCTCCCCCGCCCGCCTGCCGGCGAGGCAGGGACCCTGCCGGCGGGGCTCCATGGCTCAGCAGCTTTTCTCAAAAGAATTTTCGGGTCTTCCGGTGCGCTTCTGGGTTTTACCTTGTTTTTGTTGTTCTTTGGGATCAATTATGAATTTTTGAGAATCGCCCGTCTAAATTATTTGTATGATCCGGATAACATCTTGGGGAAATTTGCCCAGAATCAGATCTCATTAACGCCTGATCAATTCAAAGAGCGCTTGATGGAAAGCCGGGAGACGGTGCGATATCTTCCCTACAAGGCTTTGGCTTACGGGAATCTCGGATTTTGCTATTTTTATGCCAAGGACGTCCCGCGGGCCATTCATGCTTATCGTCGGGCTATTGCCGAGGAACCGAATTGGTATCATTTATATTTCGACCTGGCGTTGATTTATTATGATCGCCGGGATTATATCCAGGCGGCAAAATTTCTCGAACAAAGTCTCTCGATCATCCCCAAGACCCGCGGGTTATTCCGCGAGGTCACGCTTTTTTTAAATCAGAATCAAAATCCTTTTTTTATCGAGATGGTGCAATATTTGAATCGCATCGATCAGGATGAACCCACCCTTTGGCTGATTCTGGGGGAAACTTATTATCATCAGAAACGAATACAGGAATTCCTCAAGATTTCCCAGGAGGGCTCCAGGCTTTTTCCGGGCCAGGCAAGATTCCGATTCCATCTGGCGATCGGTTATTTCCTTTTGGAAAAATGGGCGGATGCCAAGGTCTCCATTGATGCCGCCATTGCCCAGTACCCCGGGCAGTCGGAATTTTATTCCCTGCGCGGAATGATCCAGCAAAAATTGACCGGGGAAAATTCTATCGAAGATTTTCAGAAGGCCTTTATTCTTTCTGGCCAAGGAAAGCACAGCACGGCATTTTTTCCTACCCCACCCAGGTTGCATTATTTTCCGGCTGACTGGCTTTTTAAGGTTTACAGCCAGACCGGATTCATTAAGTAATAATCGACAAAATTTCTTCTTATGTTACTTTAGTGTTGTTTATTGAAGGGAAATTTTCATGGATGAGTTGAGCGGAAAAACTGCCGTTGTGACCGGGGCTTCGAGCGGGATTGGCAAGGCTATTGCGCTTCGATTCGGCGCCTTGGGCATGAAGGTTATTTTGATCGCCCGGCGTAAAAATGAGCTAAAAAAAGTTCAACACGGGATCCAGGCACAGGGTGGCACGGCCTTTATCTATCCGCTTGATTTAACCCGGCCTGAGGCGATCGCAAAAGTATTTCGGCAAATCCACCGAGAGAGAGGGCCTGTACAGGTCCTCGTCAACAACGCCGGGATCGGATCTTTTGGTAAACCGGTCGTTCATTGCAGCCTGCAAGAATATGAACAGACCTTCGATGTGAATTTGCGCGCGGTTTTTTTGGTGACGAAGGCCGTTTTGCCGTCGATGCTCAAGGTCAAAGAAGGGACGATCATCAACATCGGCTCCACTTATGGAAAAAACGGAATTCCCCGTTCGGCATTTTATTGTGCCAGCAAATTTGCCTTGGAAGGTTTTTCGGAGGCCTTGTTGCATGAGGTTCGGGAATATAACATCGGTGTTTGCCTGATTTCTCCCGAACGCGTACGGATTGAAGCCTTGGGCAAAGATAGGCCCATTAAGGGAAATCTGGATCACTATATCAGCGTCGAAGATGTCGCCCGGGCGGCCGTATTTTGTGCTCGCCACAGCACAACGGCCACCGTCAGGGAAGTGATCCTTTATACTCGCCGGCCGATTTAAGAACCTATGAAGCGTAAAATCCTGGTCATCGGCAGCAATTCTTTTTCGGGAAGCGATTTTATTGATTTGCTTCTAGAAAATTCCGGCAACGATGTTATTGGAATGAGCCGCTCACCGGAGAAGAGTGAGGTGTTTTTGCCTTATCGGCGCCATGCCAAACCCCAGTTTCAATTTTTTCGGTTGGATCTGAACAAAGACATGTCCCGGATTAAGGAACTGGTGGATTCGTTTAAACCGCATTATGTCGTTAATTTCGCGGCTCAAAGTGAAGTGGGGCCAAGCTGGAAGTCTCCGTGGGATTGGTTCCAAACCAATACGGTCGCCTTATCCCGCCTCATCGATCACCTCAAAGAAAAAAGCTTCCTCAAAAAATATATTCATATTTCCAGTCCGGAAATCTACGGGAACTGCCAGGGACTCGTCAAAGAGGATTATCGTTTAAATCCCAGCACCCCGTATGCCGTCTCCAAGGCGGGGGCCGATCTGCTTCTTCTCGCATATTTTAGGAATTACCGGTTTCCATTGGTCATTATTCGTTCCACCAATGTTTACGGAGCCCACCAGCAGTTATTCAAAATTTTTCCACGCGCCGTGATCCGGATCAAGTCCGGACAAAAATTGGAATTGCATGGTGGCGGCCAGGCCGTGAAATCCTATATTCATGTCCGCGATATTTCCCGGGGAGAGCTTTTGGCCTTAGAAAAGGGCCGCGTCGGAGAAACCTATCATCTTTCGCCAAAAGAGGGAATGTTGGTCCGTGATCTTGTTCGCAGGATCTGCCAGCGGATGGGTGCGAATTTTGAGAGAGCGACCGTCCCTGTTTCAGAACGTCTGGGGCAGGATCAGGCCTATGTCATTGACTCCACCAAAGCCCACACCGAGCTGGGGTGGAGCCCGCAGGTGTCTTTAGACCAAGGGATTGATCAAGTGATCGCATGGGTCAACCAGTTCTGGAAGCAGATCCAAAAACTGCCCTTGGAATATCATCACAAACCCTGACATCGTTTTTTTAATGCCAACCCAAGATTTTTCCGTTTCCATCATTGTCCCCGCCTATAATGAGGAAGACAATATCGCTCAGGCCTTGCAGAATGTTCACAAAGCGATCCAGGGCCTGACGGATGATTATGAAATTTTGGTTTTTAGTGACGGTAGCCAAGATCGCACCGGCCGTATTGTTCAAGACCAGGCCAGGCTCCATCCTGGAATCAAACTCATTGAATTCGAAGAAAATCAGGGATACGGGTATGTTTTTAAAGAAGGAATCCGTTTGGCCAGCAAAAAGTATTTTTTGATTTTCCATGGTGACAACGACATGGCCTGGCAGTCGACCCGTGACCTTATTCTTAATGCCGGTCAGAGCGATCTGATTAGCTCTTATTTGACGGACATGAAAATCCGGTCTTTATTCCGACGGATTATTTCCCAGACGTTTGTGATGGCGATGAATTGTCTTTTTGGGATGCAGCTGCGTTATTTCAATGGTCCCTTTATTTGTCGTTGTGAGCTATTAAGTTCCCTGCCGCTGCGAAGTCCGGGTTTGACGGTCGTTGCCGAAACCAAGATTCGTTTGATCAAAAAAGGCCATAGCTACAAAGAGATTCCCTTCCAACATATCGGACGACGGGGCGGAAAATCAACGGCCCTGCGTTTTAAAAATGTGGTGACGGTGATATCGGTCGTCGCCGTTCTCTGGAAAGAGATTTATCTCACAAAGGATTCAGAGAAAAAATAATGCCAAAGAAATTACCAGAGTTATTGTCCGCACTGGAAGGAAAAAATATTTTAAGCCTTTCCGGCCTGGCGGTTCTTTGGGGAATCCAGCTCCTGGCCTTTTTGAGCTGGGGGCTCAGCCTTTTCCCCGTTGATCAAAAGAGAGTTTGGGCCGATTTTTTTACCGTCGTTCACCCCGAGGTTCAGCCAGAGCGAGAAATCCTGTTATTCCGTTTCTTTGTTTTGGGAACAGTGGCTATTTTTGCCTTCTTGTTATTTCGTCGATTGAAAAACTTTCCGGAGAGCCTCCCGAGCCTGACCATGCGGTTAATGGCAGAAGGCTTGATAACGATTAGCCTGGTGAGCTCGGGGCTGGGATGGATTCTCGCTCCCGAGGCCAATGAACCTAAGGTGATGTTCTATCTGATGGCAGCTTTGGCGATGGCCGCCAAATTTCTTCCACACGCGAGTGAAAGTGTTATCCGGCAGATTGAATTGGCGGGGGCTCGGTTCAAGGACGCGTTTAAGCGCTGGTACGGCGGCGATGTCCTATTTTTGCTTTGGATCTTTGCTGCCATTGCGATCGTCGATGTTGAATCGGTGCTTGCCCTCAGCTATGTGCAGGACAAATTTCATCATTGGGACGGCTTTGTCATGGCGCCAGGCTGGGCTTATTTATCGGGATTGGTTCTCAACCACGATTGTATCACCCAGTATGGGATTTTTTGTGTGGCGGTCCTCAGCCGAATGGCACAATGGCTCGGCGGGTTCAGTTATCAGCATGTCCTTGCCGTTATCGCTGCCTCGACCATCATTTATTACATGGTCAGTTACTTATTCTTAAGATCTTGGTTAAAAGATTCGCTGTTAGCGGCCAGTGGCATTGTCTTAGGGTTGACTTGGCAGATGTTCCATTCCGGACTCGAAAGTGTGATTTGGCGTTTTCCTTCGGCAACCGTTATTCGCTATTTTTTTGATGTATTTATTTTTGTCCTTATCCTGGCTCATATTCGTCGAGGAAAATTCATCTTTCTTTACTTCGCCGCCATCCTTGCCGGGGTATCGTTGGCCCATGTGACCGATACCGGAATATATGTGACGTTGACCTTATGGGCTTATTTGATTTTAGAAACGGTGCGGGAACTAAGCGGGAAGAATTTTTTTAAGTCCAGCTTGTACCGGATGATCGCCTGTGCCATCTTGCCTTTGATGGTGGCCGCCGCGATCCTTGGGTGGATGGAAGGCCCCTGGTTTTTCTCGGCGGAGTTTTGGAACAATTCAATTGAGAATATCCGACTGTTCTTGCGTGGTTTTGGCAATTTGCCGATCTACACCAATTTGAAAGAAGGTTTTCCGGGACTTTTTCTCCTGGGATTGGCGATTCCCTTAATTTATGTTCTGAATCTCATGGTCATCGGTTCTTTATATATTTCTGGAAAACTCGGGAAAGAGCATGTGCTGGCGATCTTGCTGAGCATTTATGGGCTGGGCTTGTATCATTACTATGTTTGCCGGTCTGCGATCATGAGTTATCTGGTCGTGAGTCTGCCTTTGGTCTTCATCCTGTGTTACTGGATGCAAGCCCTCTTGGAAAATCTGGACCGCTTTCCCAGAAGAATCATGACAAGCGTTGTCTTGTTTCTTCTGTTAGTTCAGTTATTCTCTAATCCCATCTTTCAAAAGTATCCCAATATCTTTCATTCTAAAGCGCAGCTGTGGGCTGAGGAAAAGGCCCAGTTTGAAAAGGAATTTCATTTCCAATCGGACGAGGCCCTCATCAGAGAAATGACGAGGCCCGAAGAGCGCGTGGCTTTGATCAGCAGTTTTGAAACCCAGATCTTGATTGAGGCCCAGCGTCGCCCATATTTTTATTATTTTCCTCTCATCAATTCTGAACGCATGGAGGTCAATAGTTTTCAGGGAACTTACCTTTGGGAAAAGAGCCGCTTGGATAAGACCTTAATGCAATTGCAGCAGCATTCTCCCCAATATATTTTTGTCGAAAAAAAACTTTTCGAAGGAAAACTTCCCCGGCCCTATTATGCTTATCATGAGACGCTGACGATCCTCATGCAATTTTTGTATGAGCATTACGAACCAGTCAAGTCAGGGAAATACCTATTGGCACTCAAACGCAAACCCCTCTGAATGGATTTCCAAAATCCTAACGATGGAAAAATATCTGGTCGGGATCTGTGCCTTTAATGAAGGAGCTAAAATTAAGAGGGTCATGACAAAGTTCGCTGATTATGGCCTTTACGAGGTGTTAGTCATTGATGATGGTTCGACGGATGGATCTCTGAGTGTAGTTTTATCTCATGAGGCGGTCACGCTGATTCGTAATGAACAGAATCGCGGCGCCGGCTATGGGACAAGACAGATCGTGAATTATGCGAGACAGAATCATTATACAGCCGTCATTTTTGTCTCTGGAAATGATAAAGACTCTCCCGCTGATGTCGCTAAACTTAAAGACGCGATTGAGGCCGGATACGATTTTGTGCAAGGCTCCCGATATTTACCGGGCGGCGGTCATGGAGGAATGCCATTGTATCGAATGCTCACAACTCAATATATCCATCCCTGGCTATTTTCTCTAATCACCGGAAAAAGGATTACGGATAGCACCAATGGATTTCGGGCGGTTCGGGTAAACATGTTCAATGATCGAAGAATCAACCTGAATCAGCCCTGGCTTGATCATTATGAACTCGAACCTTATTTGTTTTATAAGGCGATTACCTGCGGTTATAAAGTCAAAGAAGTGCCGGTTACAAAGATTTATCCGAAAAAAGCAGAGGGTTACACTAAGATGCGCCCATTCATCGACTGGTGGAGTATTTTAAGACCGCTGGTGTATTTAGGATTAAGGATCAAAAAATAATGGACTTTAAAAATCGGTTGCCATGGCTTCATATCCTGGCGGGCCTGGCCGGGTTCATCATTGTCTTAGGAATCATTTTGCGCTTTTTTCGCATCACCGACGCGGATTTTACTTTCTATGACGAAGGGCTTTACCTTAATCTCAGCCGACCGTTTTCGGATTTTGTGGCCAAGCACTTGCCCCTTAAAGGAGCGGATTTCTGGCAAGCGGTATACACCTTACTGTTGATTTCTTTACCCCAAGGCAAGGCGCTGTGGCTTTTTCTTGTGGATTCGAGGGTATTTTGGGGGTTGTGGGAAGGGTGGTCGGTTCCTCGTGTCATTGCGGCGGTGTCAGGCACTTTAACCCTTGGTCTGGAATTTATTTTTGTCCAACGGTTTTTTCAGAATCGGCTCATCGCTTTTTTAAGTGTGGTTCTCTTGAGTATTTTACCCAGCCATGTGTTTTATTCCCGCCTGGCCTTGCAGGAAACTTTGAGTACACTTTTTTTCCTCGCCGGTTTCTATTTTTATTTGTTTCCGGCAAAATTGAATTCAAGGACGTTCTTATCGGCGGTCTTTTTCATCGGCGCCTATTTTACCAATTACCGCCTCATCATTATTCCTTTACTGGTTCTTTGGGCCGAAATCTGGATGTCATTATCCCTAGGCCAGAGACCCAATGTTCGTAAATATATCTGGCATGTACTGACTTTCCTCAGCCTGATGTTCAGTATTGGCGCCATTGATGAAGGGCAGAATACCGTCGTCACCTTTTCTTGGATGTTCCATCAGGCGCAGCTGGGCCAACACCAATTCGACTGGCTTAACTTTTTTTCCTTTCCCTATTATTTGTTTCGCTTGGAGCATCCATTCTTTGGATTGTTATTTTTCAGCGGGGCATATTTACTCTCTCGAAGGAGTTTCTATGATCTTTTGCCTTTGGGGTTAGTGCTTTTGCAGATGGCCATCTTTTCTTTCGCGGCGGATAAGGCCGCTCGCTATGTGTGTGTCGTGACTCCTTTTTTGGCGGCGTCCGTGGCGGTGACAATTGCCCGGTTATGGGACGATATCAAAAATCCCCGTCGGCAAGTTGTCCTGGGGATTCTGGTCTTCTTTCTTGTTGCGGGCATGACACTCAAATCCGTGAGATTGGCTACGGCAGTTTCTGACTATCGCCCGTCGATGCAATACTTGGTCGGTCTTGATCCTGCGGTTAAAGTCATTTCCACACAGCCTTTCGTCCAAAACCTATATGTTGAACCCAGAGAGCGCGTTCAAGAGTGTCCACTGGAATTCATCGGTCTGGTTGCCTTATACATGCAAGGATACCGATACTTAGTTTTAGATCCCCAAGCCTATATCACTTATACCGCTGACCGAAATAAATTCACGCCCGTTCTTAAGGATTACCTTGGATTCATTTTAACCAACGCCAAACCTGTTAAGGAATTCCCACATTTTAACCAGGATTTATTGGAGAGATTTGTTTTCGAACACAATGAAAATTTGCAGCGTTCGCTGGCTTTTTTGCGGATGAATGATGCCGGGATGGGGAGACTACGGATTTATGACATCAACGCGTGCTTGCTCGCCATTCAGCAACGTTTAGGATCGCGATGACGGTGAAGACCTTACCTTTAAAGGACGCCTTGGCGAAACTAGCCTTGCCGGCTACCGACCGCAATCTTTTTTCTTCCCCCGAATGGATGAAGGTCATTGTATGCACTTATGGAACCAGAATTTTTGTCAAATACATCGAACGTGATGCAAAAGTTTCTAGTTATGTTTTTTATACGGTGGTAAAAAATTTTTTGGAATGGAAGATTTGCCTTTGTTCTTATTGCGATTATTGCGATGGATATGTCAACTGTGCCCAAGACTGGGAGGATTTTTTCCAAGATTTCCGGAGGGAGTACCCTTCCTACCGCATTGCCGTGCGCAATCTGCGTGACGATCTTGTGCGCGCCAACCCTCACTTTCAACTTCTAAGCCAGGAGTGGTTTCATTTGCTGAATCTTCAGGATAGTCTCGAAGCCATTTGGAACCGTACGCATGAATCATTTCGGTCCGCCGTTAAGCAAGGCAAAAAGAAAGAGATTTCTGTCCGTGTGTGTGAGAAAAAATATTTGGCGGATTTTTATCGGCTTCATTTGCGTTTGCGGAAAAATAAATATCGGGTATTTCCGCAGCCTTTGGCTTTTTTTGAGAATATTTGGAATGAGTATATGGAAAGGAAGAAAGGATTCATGCTGGGGGCTTTCTTTAGGGAACAGTTGGTCGCGGCCAATATCTATTTGGAGTGCGGGAATACGTTATACTATAAATTCAATACCTCCGATTTATCGGCGACGCATCTACGGCCTAACAATGTGCTTTTTTGGGAAGGCATTGAGCTCGCTAAAAAGCGGGGACTCGAATATTTGGACTTAGGCTCGAGTGGTCTGGAACAAAAGGGCCTGATTTTATTTAAGGAACACGCTGGGGTAAAAGGGCAATATATCTTTCACTTGGGATTTGCCCCGCCGGGATTCAAATTCAGCAAAAAAAGAATCCTCAAGGCATTCACGACAATCTGCACCCGGCCCTGGATGCCCGAAGCCGCCGTCCGCTGGGGAAGCCAGATTATTTATCCATACTTAGCTTGAAAGAAGGAATGACCAAATCTCAAAGAACCAAAATGGAATTAAAAGAAATTTTCAATCATTGGGCAAAAAGCGTTCATCCGGATTATGCCCATCAGCAGTGGCTTTTGAGCAAATGGGAAGTATTTGAGGGAATTGAATGGTCTGCGGCAAAGATTGATTTGATGGTCAAAACAATTGCCCAAGGATTGAGTTTAAAAATTTCGGATTGTCTGATCGATTTGGGATGCGGGGCTGGCTGGATTTTACAGGCCCTTTTGTCGCGCTGTGCAAAGGGAGTCGGCTTGGATATTTCCTGGGAAATGCTCAAAATGGCGACTCGCAAAGCCCGCGTGAATTATCTTTGCGGCGAGATCGGCCAATTGCCTTTGCGATCTGAAAGTTTCGATTGTGCCTTGGTTTACTATGTATTTTTGAATTTTCGGGACTATCGTTATGTCGAACAATCGCTCTTGGAGATCTTTCGCATTCTAAAACCTGGTGGTCGGGCCTTAATTGGACAACTGCCTGACCAAAATTGTTCGGCTGATTACGAGCTGGCAAAGGCCGACCATTTGCAATTTTGTCAACGGCATTATCTGCTGGGAAAGAATAATCGGGACCTTTATTTACCCCCGTTGCGATTGTTCGACCGGAATCGCTTAAAAGATTTTTTGGGAAAATACAACATGGACCATCGATTTCTGCCCTCCTTTAATCCTTTCTTCCGAGAAGGAAAGCCTGAAGTGATCGATTGGCGATTCGACCTGATTCTGGAAAAAAATCTAAAATGACCAAGCGTTGGATTTTTTTTATCGTGTTGTCCCTATTGGCAGGCGGCTGTGCAACCGAAGGAAAGAGGCATTTGCGCAAATATCATGAATCCCGTTTCTTGATGTGGACGACGGTCCAATTGGATGTCTGCTATAACAGCGAACAACAAAAAGAATTGGAATTGGCCGTTGCTAAAGTCTGGGAACGGATGGGCGAGATTTCCTGGAAGCTCAATGTCTATGACGAGAAAAGCGATGTAGCGAAAATCAATCGGGCCTATCCGGCCGCCGTACCCGTAGAAAAGGAAACTTACCAAGTGCTGAAGGACGCCTTGCGCTATTATCAGTTAACCTCCGGACGCTTTGATGTGACCGTCTGGCCGCTCATTCAACTGTGGAGACAAAGTGAACAAGAGCACCATTTGCCTTCCGGTGAAGCAATGCAGCGGGTCCTGCAAATTTTGGGATCGGACAAGATCGAGCTTTTGCCGGATGAAAGCGTTCGGATGAAGAGTCCCAAAACCCAAATTGATTTGAGCAGTATCATTGACGGGTACGCGGCGGATGTGGCCAAACGGATTCTCCAGGCGGAAGGATTTTCCCAATTCCTTATTGATACCAGCGGTGAATTATACGCGGCCGGAAAAAATTGCGAAGGCCATGAGTGGAGGATCGGAATCCGGCACCCGCATAAACCCGATCAGATGATTGGCGTCATCGAAATCGAGAACCAGTCGGTCACGACCTCCGGCAACTATGAAAAATTTTATGAAATCGAGGGGAAGCGCTGGTCGCATATTTTGAATCCTTTAACCGGTTATCCGGAAAAAGGAATCGCCAGCGCCACCGTCATCGGCCCTAATACCGAAGATTCCGATGCCTTATCCACCGCCCTGTGCGTGTTGTCGCCGGAGAAAGGCATTGAACTCATCAATTCGTTAGGAGAGGATTGGGCGGCGGTTCTTTACCTCGAGGACGGCGAGAAGCTTCAGGAAGTGGAGAGTCGGAATTTTGCCAAGTACCGCCTGAGGGGAACTCGATAAAAAATATTTGGAAATTTTTCGCAGCATTTTCAAATTGCGCTTTGAGCCAATAACCTTTTTGTTATAATATGACCTGCATCAAATCCGAAAATTCGAAAAAGGAGACAGATTTTGAAGGAAACTCTCGCCCAACAGGGTGCGACCTACGGCTATGAAGATTTTATTGGGTCCATTGATGATTTTGAGAACAGTTATTCCCCGGATATCAATCCAAAGACCTATTTTGGATTCCCTTTAATTCCCATCCTGAACGCCGAAAAAGCTCTTTTGTCGACGGATGTCAAGTCCGTGGCCTATTTTTCCATGGAATACGGCATAGCCCCAAGCATTTATCATTCCTTTGGTCTCAGTCGACCCCTGGATGAAAAAAACCAGTTTTTCAACCATGAGGTTTTCTCGAATTATTGGCTGTGTGATTACATTTTTAAAATCCAGATTGATAAAACCTTGGATATCCCGTTGTATGGCGGCGGATTAGGAGTTCTGGCGGGCGATGCCATCAAAAGTTCGGCGGATTTGGGATATTCCGTCGCGGGGATTGGCATTTTATGGAATAAGGGATACTTCAAACAAAATTTCTGGTACAAACATGGACAAGTCCCGGAAGAAATGACCTGGAATCCCAGGCGCTATCCGGGCCTCATCCCTTTGAAAACTATGGTCACTGTCAAGACAAAAGAGGGAGAGTTGCATCTGCGCGTTTGGAAATACTATATTTATAGTTGGGATCAAGAAAGAGTCTGCCCGATTCTTCTGATTGATTCGAATCTGCCCCAGAACCCGGAACATTTCCGTAAGCTGAGCGATCAGCTTTACCGCAGCGATCATCCCTGGTGGAAGATTTTCCAGCGAATCATTCTAGGAATAGGAGGAGTGAAGGCTCTCGAATCCGTCGGATATTCGATTGATTGCTACCATCTGAACGAAGGCCATGCGGCCTTGTCCATATTGGAAAAATATATTTCTTCCGAAGAAAAAAATCATCCGGGGTCAGTCAGGAAAAATTTCGTGTATACCTGCCATACTCCCGTTGCGGCGGGGCATGACCGTTTTCCGGTCGGGGAGGTGGAGAAAATTCTATTGCCGGAATATGGGCAGGCGGCCCATCAATTTGGCAAGGAATTCCCGCATTCGGATCAAATCAATTTGACCTTCATGTCATTGAATACCTGCCCCAAGGTCAATGCAGTGGCCGTCAAGCATGGCGAAATCATGCGTATGCAGTTTCCGTTATTTGCACAGAAAATTATCTCGATCACCAACGGTGTGCACATTCATACCTGGATGTCCGAAAGTTTTAAAAAACTCTTGGACCAATATGAGTCCGTCTTTGGCGATTGGCGGCGAAGTCCGGAAAATTTATCCCGTATTAGAGATCTCCGCGACGATCAGCACTTTCGCCAGAATCTTTTTGCCGCCCATCAAGTGAACAAACGCAATCTTATGACCCTCCTTAAACCCTGGGGGTTGGAAGAGGATGTTTTTACCTTGGCCTGGGCTCGAAGGATCGCCGGCTATAAAAGGCCGGCCCTTATTTTTCATAACTTTCAGCGAGTCGTCGATATGGCCTATCAATTAGGGAAGGTCCAATTGATCCTGGCCGGAAAAGCTCATCCCAATGACAATATCGGTGCCGCCCATATCGACGAGATTTTAGAACATATCGATGCGGTCAATGAGCACGGCAAGGTGATCAAGGTTCTTATCTTGGAAAATTATGATACATATTTTGGGAAACTTTTGACCAATTGTGTGGATGTCTGGCTCAATAACCCTCTGCCGCCCTTTGAAGCCTCGGGCACGAGCGGCATGAAGGCGATCCTGAACGGGGTTTTGCAATTGAGTACATTAGATGGCTGGGTGGTGGAGGCAGAACACGATGACATTGGCTGGATCTTCGGTTATCGCCATCAGGGACCGGATATTGGCAGCGAGGCCGATCTCCGACTCGAGGAAGACTCGGCGGCGCTTTATCAAATTTTGGAATCGGTCATCCGACTGTATTATGCCACCAATAGGCAGGGAACGATCAATGCCCAGAGTCCCTGGCTTGACAAAATGATCAATTGCGTTGCCCGGGGCGGTTACTTTAATGCTCAGCGTATGATGCAGGAATATTTTGAAAAGATGTGGCATTAAGTCATGAAACAATATCTTGATTTGGTTAATTTCATTCTAAAAAACGGCAGCCCAAAACAGGATCGAACCGGTACGGGAACGCTCTCCATCTTTGGTTATCAGATGCGTTATGATTTGCGTGACGGATTTCCGCTTTTGACCACCAAAAAAGTTTTATTTTCAGCGGTCGTCCGGGAATTGCTTTGGTTCCTGAAAGGATCCACCAACATCAACGATGATCTCAAAGCGCACACCCCTATCTGGAATGCCTGGGCCGATGAGCACGGGGAACTCGGTCCGGTTTACGGCTATCAATGGCGCAAGTGGGAGCAATTCATCTGGGATGAAAAAAATAAAACTTATCAAAAGAACCATATTGATCAAATGGCCCATGCCATCGCTATGATTAAGGCTGAGCCGCAGTCACGCCGGATCATCGTCAGTGCCTGGAATGTCGCCGATCTTGATCAAATGGCCCTGCCTCCCTGCCATGCCTTTTTCCAATTTTATGTTGTGGATGGCCGTTTGGATTGTCAACTGTATCAGCGTTCGGCGGATGTTGCTTTGGGTGTCCCTTTTAATATCGCCAGTTATGCGCTGTTGATGAGCCTGGTCGCAAAGGAGTGCCGTTTGTCTCCCGGAATTTTTGTTCACACCTTGGGTGATGCCCATATCTATCTGAATCATGTGGACGGATTGAAATTGCAACTCCAGCGCAAACCCTTACCTTTGCCCCGCCTGCAGCTGTCTGATAAAAAAGTTTTAGAGATGACCTTCGAAGACATCCATCTGCTCCATTATCAGCATCATGAGTTTATCAAGTTTCCCATTGCGGTTTAATTCATGAGGGCATTTTCCATCATTGTCGCCGTCGATGCTCACTTAGGAATAGGGAAGGGCGGCCAGCTCCCCTGGCATTTGCCGACGGATTTAAAACACTTTAAAGACATTACGAACCGGACGCAGCATCCCGGTAAAATGAATGCGGTCATTATGGGCCGCAAAACTTGGCTAGCTTTGCCGGAAAGATTTCGGCCATTGCCAAAACGCTACAATGTTGTCTTGAGCCGCAGTCAGGATTCCACTCGCTTTGTTTCAGCTTCTTACCTAGCAAGAAATTTCAATGAAACGATGGAGTTTTTGGCGCAATCTCCTCAAGACCAGAAAATTGAAAATATCTTTATCATTGGAGGCGGACAGGTTTTTCAACAGACCGTAATCCTCCCGGCCTGCAACAAAATTTACCTCACCAAAATCCTTTTCGATTTCCAGTGTGACACGTTCTTTCCGCCGATTCCTCCTGACTTCCAGGAAGTCTCCAAATCATCGTTACAAACAGAACAATCATTGAGTTTTTATTTCAGCGAGTGGCATCGCACGCCGATTTCTTAACAATTTTTTGGCGATTTTTGGAAACGTTTCCTAAAAATCCGGGTTATTCGCTAAGTTATTATTACAGGCTGGTTTGTAGCAACTCAGGAAAAATCCCTGAAAAAATTTCCCAAAGTTCGCATGGTAGAATTTTTGTAAGTCATTTATACTTAAGATGATTCTGCAACATTATGTCTTCTGGAATTCGGAACATAGTGGAGGGCTGTGTTTAGGAATTGCTCTTCCAGGAACATATGATCATTCCTAAAAAAATTAGCAGCAAGAAGCAGATTCTGGTTGTTGATGACGAAAAAAGCATCACGCAAATGTTGGCCATGCTCCTTGAAACCCGCGGGTATGAAGTCAACATCGCTTCTTGCGGAAAAGAAGCCATTGACAAAGCGCAGCACCACAACCTTGATCTGATCCTGCTTGATCTGATCCTTCCCGATGTAGAAGGGTTTGAAGTCTGCCGTCGTCTGAAAGAAGAAAAAAGCACTCAGCATATCCCCATCATCATCCTTAGTTCCAAATACCTATACGAAGATAAAGTCGAGGGCCTTTACCTGGGGGCCGATGATTATTTAACGAAACCATTCGATCATGAGGAGCTTTTTGCTCGGATGGAAGCGGTCATGCGGCGCGGGCTTTTTGGCGGCCTGGATATAGCTCACGACGGCGCGGAAGCGTTGATTATCGAGTTACGGAAAATCATCGATCAAGAATTGATCGTTCCCTTCTACCAGCCGATTTATTCATTTTGGCAGAAGAAGGTCTTTGGACTGGAGGTCCTTAGCCGACCGCGAACTCAAAGCATCTTGGCAAATCCAGAATTACTTTTTAAAGCGGCTTTACAATTTGGTCTTTATCCCGATTTAGAGTTGTTGGCCTGGAGAAAGGCCATAGGTCCTATTGCCCCGCAGTTGCAAGGAAAAAAATTATTTTTGAATTGCAATCCCTATCTCATCGAAGGTCCCAAATTTCTCAAAGTCAGATCCATTTTTGAGGAGAATCAAATACGACCACAGGATGTAGTTTTGGAGCTCACGGAACGCTCGGCCATTTCGGATTTTAAGGCATTTTATGATTGCCTTAAGCACTATAAAGAATGCGGATTTAAGATTGCTGTCGATGATGTGGGCGGGGGTTATGCCAGTCTCGAGGCCATTGTGGAAATCCATCCGGAAGTGGTGAAAATTGATCGTCACATCGTTAATGAACTCAGATTAGATCCATTTAAGAAAAGCATTGTGAAATTTGTGGTGGCCTTCTGCAGGGAAAATAACATCATGGCCATTGCCGAAGGAATTGAAACAAGAGAAGACCTCCAATCGCTCTTGGAGATTGGAATCGAGGCAGGCCAGGGCTATTATCTTTTTAGACCCAGCCCCAGGGTCGATATGGTCGCTATGAATAAAAATCTCCCCTTTTAATCCTCCTTAAATCCGTTCGTTTTCAACTCGTTCCTGTCGAAAAGTAAGTTCTTTTTGCAAATTGTAATTTCCTCATTATAATGATGATGTTTTCGCAGTTCCGTTGGATTCTTCATCTTACGTCCGTCCCTTTGAATTGATTTCATTCCTGTTCTTTCTGCAGTTCGAGTCAAAAAATTGAGTCTATGCTTGTGACCAAAATCTACCAGCCCATGTCAGAATCGGATGTTTACCTTTTCAAAGAAGGGAATCATTTCCGTTTATACGAATTTTTAGGGGCTCACCCGATGGTTCAAGATGACCGGCTAGGAACGCATTTCGCCGTCTGGGCGCCTAATGCCCGGCAGGTTTCAGTGATCGCAGAGTTCAATGGGTGGAATCCGCACGCTCATAAGCTTTTTGCGCGTTGGGACGGCTCGGGTATTTGGGAGGGATTTGTCCCCGAGGCGCAAAAAGGCCATCTCTATAAATATCAGATTGTTTCCAATTACAATAATTACAAGGTCGAAAAGAAAGATCCCTTTTCTTTTTGGGGCGAACGCCCGCCGCAGACCGCTTCCGTCATATGGGATCTTGATTATGAATGGCATGATTCCCGCTGGATGCAGAATCGGCAAAACGTCAACAGCCTTGACAAGCCCTGGGCCATTTATGAAATGCATTTGGGATCCTGGCGCCGGAACGTCGAGGAACACAATCGATTTTTGACCTATCGCGAGATTGCGGATTATTTGATTCCTTATCTGAAAGATATGGGCTATACCCACGTGCAATTGATGCCGGTCATGGAGCACCCGTTTTATGGTTCCTGGGGCTATCAGTCGGTGGGTTATTTTTGCGCCACCAGCCGTTACGGCACTCCGCAGGATTTGTTGTCTCTTATTGATCAACTGCATCAGAACGACATTGGGGTGATCCTCGATTGGGTGCCTTCCCATTTTCCGACGGATGCGCACGGCTTATCCTATTTTGACGGGACTCATTTGTACGAGCATGCCGACCCGCGCAAAGGTTACCACCCAGACTGGAGCAGTTACATTTTTAATTATGGCCGCAATGAGGTCAAAGAGTTTCTCATTAGTTCCGCCTTATTCTGGCTGGATCAATATCATGCGGATGGATTGAGAGTGGATGGAGTGGCCTCTATGCTTTATCTGGATTATTCCCGCAAAGAGGGAGAGTGGAATCCCAACGAATACGGCGGAAGGGAAAATATTGAGGCCATCAATTTTATCAAGCGCTTGAATGAGGTCGTTTATGCCGATTATCCGGGAGTGCAAATGATTGCGGAAGAGTCGACGGCCTGGCCCATGGTTTCGCGTCCAATTTATTCCGGAGGACTTGGATTTGGCATGAAATGGAATATGGGATGGATGCACGATACCTTGGAATATTTCTCTAAGGATCCCATTTACCGAAAATTCCATCACCAAGAATTGACCTTTAGCATGCTTTATGCCTTCACGGAAAATTTTGTCTTAGCCTTCTCCCATGACGAGGTTGTTCACGGCAAGGGATCGCTTCTGAACAAAATGCCTAACGATGACTGGCAGAAATTTGCGAATCTGCGGCTGTTGTATGGTTATATGTATGGCCATCCGGGAAAAAAATTGCTCTTTATGGGCGGAGAATTTGCCCAGCGCAACGAATGGTATCACGAACAGAGTCTGGATTGGCATCTTTTGCAATATGGCCCGCACCAGGGGATCCAGCGCTGGGTGCGGGATCTCAACCATTTTTACACCCATGAACCGGTCTTGTTCCAAAGGGATTTTTCCTCTGAGGGTTTTGAATGGATTGATTGCCAGGACTGGCAACAGGGGGTGATTAGCTTTATCCGCAAGTGCCCTGGTCACAAACCGCTCGTGGTTGTTTGCAATCTGACGCCGACGGTTCGCCAGGATTACCGGATTGGAGTTCCCGAAGGGGGTTTTTGGGAATTGGTTCTCAATAGCGATGCAGCGCCATACGGAGGAAGCGGCCTGATCCATGGCGGCCAATCGGCCCAGGCCATCAGCTTTCACCAGCGAAGATTTTCTTTAAACTTGACCTTGCCTTCCCTCTGCGCCCTTTTTCTTAAATTAACCTGAGCTCAATAATCTGAAATATTGTTTGAATTCCTTGACGGGTATTTCTTTCCGAATTAAGATACTTTATATTTAAAACCATGCTTTTTCGCTAATCTTGAGAGGAGAATTGATATGAGTAAAGAAGAGGTCATTGAGACCGCCGGTAAAACTTGGAGGACTCTCGCTGAAAAAGGAGAGACCTCGATTGCCGATCTAGCCAAGATCCTGCAGCAAGAAGAAGAATTAGTTTGCCAAGCCATCGGCTGGCTTGCCCGCGAAGATAAAATCAATTACAACACCCGAAATAATAAGACGATGGTGTCGCTCGTTGAATCCGAAATACGGTCATTTGCGGGTTTGATGCAGCAAGCCCAGGCCGGTGAAGAAAATCCTGTCGCTCGAAAAAGCAATGCATTGACCGGCAAAACGAAAAATACACGCCGAATTTCATAAATTCCTAAAATAGAGCGCCACCAAGTCAAGAAACTGTCTTCTGCGATAACCGATGGTATAAGTCCAAAGGAAGGAAGAAAGCAAGCAGTTGAAACACAATGTTTGTATCCACGGCCATTTTTATCAGCCACCCCGTGAAAATGCCTGGCTGGAAGAAATCGAAATACAGGAATCGGCCTATCCTTACCATGACTGGAATGAGCGGGTAACGGCGGAATGTTACGCCCCCAATACCGCCTCGCGCATTCTGGATTCCAAGAAAAAAATCGTCGACATTGTCAATAATTATCCGAAGATGAGCTTTGACTTCGGACCGACGCTATTGTCTTGGATGGAGCGCCATGCCCCCGGAATTTACCAAGCGATCCTTGTTTCTGATCGTCTCAGTCAAGAGCGCTTCTCTGGCCATGGTTCGGCGATCGCCCAGGCGTATAATCATATGATTATGCCGTTGGCCAATTCCCGCGACAAA
This sequence comes from Candidatus Omnitrophota bacterium, assembly GCA_023247725.1. Taxonomy (GTDB): domain Bacteria; phylum Omnitrophota; class Gorgyraeia; order Zapsychrales; family JAHFFX01; genus JAHFFW01. The sequence goes on from JAHFFW010000004.1 coordinate 66,643, forward strand.
ATCACTCAGGTTATCTGGGGGATCAGAGATTTTCACTATCGTTTCGGCCGGGACCCTAAAGGGATGTGGTTGCCGGAGACAGCGGTGGATTTAGAAACCCTTGACATTCTGGCCGAACACAAGATTCAATTCACCATCTTGGCTCCGCATCAGGCCAAGCGAGTGCGCGAACTGGGAGACGAACAGTGGTCCGATGCCAGTGGCGAGAAGATCGATCCCAAATATCCCTATCTGTGCCGTTTGCCGTCGGGTCGTTCAATCGTTCTGTTTTTTTATGACGGGCCGGTTTCTCAAGATGTCGCTTTCCGGGGCCTTTTGGGCAATGGTCAGGCCTTCGCCGAACGCTTGGTGGGAATCTTTCCGGAAAATTCGCACGAAGAGCTGTTGGAGCATATCGCCACGGATGGAGAAACCTATGGCCATCACCATCGTTTTGGGGATATGGCGCTCGCCTACTGCTTTCATTATCTGGAAAAAAATAAACTCGCCCGAATTATGATTTACAGCGAATATTTGGAATATCATCCCCCAGAAAAAGAAGTCGAAATCATTGAACAAACCTCCTGGAGTTGCGCTCATGGGGTGGAACGCTGGCGTTTCAACTGCGGTTGCAGTATTGGACGAACTCCCGGATGGACCCAAGCCTGGCGGGCCCCGCTTCGTCAGGCCTTGGATCTGGTTCGCGATGCACTCATCCCGATTTATGAAGACCGAATGAAGCAATTCTCCCCCGATCCTTGGAAGGCCAGAGATCATTATATCGAAGTTATCCTGGATCGATCGGTGGCCAATGTCGAGCGATTCCTTGCGGATTTTTGTCGTCCGGGTTTGGCGGCGGAAGAAAAAATTCAGTGTTTGAAACTTTTAGAAATGCAGCGTCAGGCCATGCTCATGTATACCAGTTGTGGCTGGTTCTTCGACGATATTTCCGGAGTGGAAGCCGTGCAGGTCATGCAATACGCGGCCCGGGCCATACAACTCGCCAGAGATTTGGCGGGCATTGAACTCGAGGGGAAATTCAAAAAAATTTTACAAAAGGCTACGAGCAATGTGAAAGGATTAAAAGATGGCGCCCTCATTTATGACTTTTATATTCGCCCCAAGGTGATTGGGCTCATGGACGTGGGAGCGCATTATGCGATGTCCTCGATTTTTGAGGATTATCCCGATTCCGTCAAATTGTTTTGCTACGAAGTGAGTCGACAAGATTACGAAAAAAGGCAAAAGGATGATGAAAGGCTGATTTTGGGACGGGCCACGCTGCGTTCGCAGGTTACTTGGGAAGAGATCCGATTCAGCTTTGCGGTCATTTATGCCCAGGAACATAATTACCGCGGGTCGCTAAAGCTGGATATGGATGAACAACACTACGAACGAATGAAACAAGATTTGTTGGAGGCTTTCGGCAAAGGGGAGACCGCCAAGGTCCTGGAGGAGATGACCGACCATTTCGGAAAGGAAATCTACTCGTTCTGGAATTTATTTCCCAATCAGCAAGAGAAGGCCCTCAGTCATATCCTTAAACCTGCCCTGGAGAATATCCGTTTCCTTTTCCACAGTATCTTTGACCACCAATCCCCATTATTGGCATCACAGGAAAGTTTGCGGATTGCTTTACCGCGCACGCTGGCCATGACGGTTGAATTTGCCGTTAATCGAGATCTGCGCGAACTCTTACTTTATCCCAACATCAATCTGGAAGAATTGCAGCGTCTGGTGGATGAGGTCAAAAGCTGGTCATTCCAATTGGATGATGCCTCCTTAAGTTTTGCAGCGACCAAGAAGATTAATGACCTCATGCAGCAACTAGCCAAAGAACCGCTCAATAAAGAGCTTTTGTCTACGATTGAGACTGTTTTTAAAACTCTGAAAATTCTCCATTTGCCTTTGGAACGTTGGCGAGCTCAAAATATTTATTTTTCCATTGGGAAGGAACATCTCAAGATGATGCAAGAGCGTGCCGCAAAACAAGACGATGAAGCGAAAGCATGGTTGGAGCATTTCAACAATCTCGGAACCTATCTTGAAATTTGAAAAAAGGGTTGGATATTTTTATTCTGCTACGCCAGCCGTGGGTGGGGCTTCGCAGCAATATTCTCGAGCAGAATAATTGCCTCGAAGCAAAAGCACCAGTTTTATGACTTTTGCGAAGGAGAATAATTGCTTATGAAAAAGCGAGGAAGCGGAGTCCTGCTGCATATCACCTCGTTGCCTTCGGCCTTTGGAATCGGAGATCTGGGGCCCGAGGCCTTTGCCTTCGTGGATTTCCTTTTCCAAACTCGGCAAACGTACTGGCAAATGCTGCCATTGAATCCGACGGATTTGATGTACGGCAATTCGCCTTACAGCAGCTCCTGCGCCTTTGCCTTAAGTCCCTTGATCGTCAGCCCTCAGGTTTTGTTCGAGGATGGTTGGTTGGAAAAGTCAGATCTCTCATCGGTCCCGCCCTTTCCGGCCTGGATGTGTGATTTCGCTGCCGTCGCTCAATATAAGGTCATGATCCTGACCAAGGCCTTCGAACATTTTCGCAAAGTTCGTGGGAAAAAAACAGCCTATGAGAAATTTTTACAAGACAACGCCTCCTGGTTGCAGGATTTTGTTTTATTTTCTGTCATCAAACAACATTTCCAAGGCCTGGCCTTCACCAGTTGGCCCAAGGAACTTCGGGACCGGGAGAGAGCCGCATTAAAAGTTTTTGAAAAAAATCATGCGGATCAGATTGAAAAGGAGAGCTTCATCCAATTTGTCGCTACAGAGCAATGGATGCGCCTTAAAGAATATTGTCATCAGAAAGGGATCACGACCATCGGCGATATCCCGATTTATGTCAATGATGATAGCATCGATGTCTGGGCCCATCCGCATTTATTCAAATTGGGCCCTGACAAAAAACCGTCATTCGTGGCGGGTGTTCCTCCGGATTATTTCAGCGAAACCGGCCAGCGCTGGGGCAATCCCGTCTACAACTGGGAAAAACTGCATCAGTCGAAATACGTTTGGTGGAAGGATCGCATTCGGCAGAATTTGAAACTCTTTGATATGCTGCGCATCGACCATTTCCGTGGATTTGAATCATATTGGGAAATTCCCGCCACCGAGTCAACGGCGGTCAATGGATCATGGGTCAAAGTTCCAGGGGAAGAATTTTTCATGAATATGGAAAAAGAGTTCCATCAACTCCCTTTTATCGCTGAGGATTTGGGTTCCATCACTCCGGCGGTGACCGAACTGATGGATCGTTTCCAATTTCCGGGGATGAAGGTTCTGTTGTTTGCCTTCGGTGGAGATACGGAAACCCATCCCTACATCCCCAAAAATTATTTGACCAATTGCGTGGTGTATACCGGCACCCATGACAATAACACAGCCCGAGGCTGGTTTGATCACGAGGCCTCCGCTGAAGAAAAGGCCAATCTCACCCGCTATCTTGGTTATGAACCCAAGACGCAGGAGATCGCCTGGATCTTAATTTCCATGGCCATGGAATCAGTGGCGGACGGTTGCCTGATCCCTTTACAAGATGTGTTGAATCTGCCCACCGAGGCCCGCATGAATAAACCGGGAACGACCCAGGGGAATTGGCGCTGGCGGTTTGCGGCCTCGGCTTTAAGCCCTCAGATCAAAGAAAAATTGTTATCGATCACAGAGTCAAGTCGGCGAAGCCGAAATTAAAGGAAAACCTTGAGGCGTTTGGGAGTGTATGTTAGAATTTTTTCCAGTTATCCGCCTTCGCAGAAGACCATGGGTTTGTCCGTGGATTTCGCTGAATGTTCTTCGTTCAGCTTCGCAGGACCATCCTCCGAAGCTCAACCGGAAACATTGAACGAAGGAGGATGAATGCGGAGAGGTTCCCGCTTCGGCGGATGTCGCCGAGGGGCAAGCCCTTCCTTCGCAATCCTAGGGCGGATAACCCTGCGAAGCCAAACGCGGAGCAAAACGGAGCAATTTGGCGTAGCAGGGTAAATCAGAAAGGGACCACGGGCTTGCCCGAGGGGCTCATGGAAAATTTCCTTTGGTGGGGCACATTGATGGCATGCCTCTTGGCATCGGGTTGTCATGGCGCCAGGCTGACAGAATCCTCGACGGTTGCGCAGCAACCCTGCAAAATCGTTGATGCCGAACGATTGAGGCAAGGAGGGAAACTCCTGATCATCCCTTTTTCCGCTAATGCCCAGGTCGAGGCCACCACCCAATCCGAGCAGATTTCTCTCATGATCGTCAAAGGAATCGCAGAAACCTTAAAAAAATCCGGCGGTCCTTTCGAAATCCTTTCCGCTGACAACGCCTCAGCCGCACAGCTGCTCCTACAAGGCCACATTGAAGAGAAATCGGAAAAATCCCAAGTGAAAGAGTGGATTCATTTCGAAAATGTTTTGAAACTCGCAGTTTCGCTGGAAATCAGGGAAACCGCTTCGCAAAGGCGGCTGGCGGTCATGGTGTATTCGTTGAGCGAACCTAGTCCTAAAAAGGATTTTCTTTCTCTCGGTTACCGTTTAGGAAAACAGATTGGTCAACGGCTCCTAACCGAAATTCAGCTTCCAGCCAGTTAAAGAAAGGTTTGACGTGATCGTCCTGACGGGGGGCGCGGGTTTCATCGGCAGCGGCATCCTCGCTCGCTTGAATTCCTCTAATATCAAAGACATCTGGATCGTCGACCATATCGTCAAAGACGATTTGAAGAAAAAGAATCTGGTCGGAAAAAAGTATCTGAAATACACCGATAAAACCGATTTTCTAAAATTGGTGCGCGCCCAAAAAATCGATCCCACGGTTGACTGCATCATCCATATGGGGGCTTGCAGTTCGACAACGTTGAATGATGCGGCGTATTTCCGGCGAAATAATTTTGAATATTCCCGGTCCCTGGCCCGGTGGGCGAGGGCCAAGAAGGTCAGATTCATTTACGCGAGTTCAGCGGCGACCTATGGCGATGGGGCAAGAGGTTACAAGGATGACGAGGCAACCGCGCTGCGGTTGCGACCTTTGAATTTGTACGGCAAATCAAAACAAGCCTTTGATCTGTGGGTCATCAAAAATGGTCTGACCGACAGGATGGTTGGACTGAAGTTCTTCAATATTTTTGGCCCTAACGAATATCATAAAGGTGACATGCGCAGTGTCATCGCGAAGTCTTATCCCAAAGCGGTTAAAGAAGGAACGATCGGGCTTTTCAAATCCTACAAAGCCGAATATCCCCATGGTGAGCAAAAAAGAGATTTCCTTTATGTGAAAGATGCCGTCGATGTCGTGATGTTCTTTCTTGAGCATCCGGAAAAATCCGGAATTTTTAACGTCGGTTCGGGCAAGGCCTGCAGTTGGAACGATGTGGCCAAGGCCATCTTCGCCGCTTTAAAGGAGCCGCCTAGAGTCACCTATTTCGACATGCCGGTGGAGCTGCGCGATCAGTATCAGTATTTCACTCAAGCGGATATGACCAGGCTTCGCGATACGGGTTATTCCAAATCCTTTATGGAACTGGAAGACGCGGTTGCGGATTACCTGAGTTATCTGAAAGAGAATCGTTACTGGTAAAAGGACTCTTGCTGATGAAGTGGGTCGAGCCTTCGCCACAATTTGACAGGGGGAAACAATGATGTTAGTGCTTTTGGCCGTTGGAACTGCCCTCTTTGCCATTGGGGTGTGGTTTCTTCTCAAAGGTTACGCTACCTCTCCCAATGCCAATCTGGTCGTCCCCATTACGGAATCGAATCGGCTCAAAAGTGATCTGACCGCCACCCGTGATTCAGAGGCAAAACTTCGCGCGGAATTGCAAACCCTGCGACAAGAGTTTACTTTGAGCAAGGAGGCCCTGGACAAAGCCAAAAAGGAGGAACAGTCTGGGGCTGCCAAAACACAGCAGTTGGAAGCCGAGATCATGCGGGTCAATCAAAAGGCGGAATCGCAGGCAAAAGAAGCCTTGGAACTTGTCAACGCCTTAACGCGGGAAACTGAGGCGCTCAAAAAGACCCGCGATGATTTGAGCAAGATCAAGGATGTCGAAACCGCCATGGCCTTCGCCAATGAGCAGATCAAAAATGAGAATTTGACTCTGCAGACGGAGTTGCAAAAAAGGGCTGAGCGAATGGCTCAGATGGAGGAAGAGATTGGCCGCATCGGCACTCAAAAGGATGAACAGCATGCCGTTGCCCTCAAAGAACTCAATGCCACGATTGACAAAATCAAGGCTGATTTGCAAAAGCGCGATGAACAGGTGGCGCAGTTGGAAAAAGAAAACAGCCGGTTCAAAGTCGAAGCTGATGAGCATCATGTGGCGATGGTCAATGATTTGAATGCCACAATCAATAAATTGGAAACTCATTCGCAAGCTCTGAGTTTGCAGTTGGAAGACAAAAATGCCCGGGTCCGGCAGTTGGAATTGCTCGTCGCTGATACCCAAAGCGAGATGGAAAATAAATTCGCTTCTCAAACCCATAATCTCCAATCCCTCACTTCCGAAAATGAACATCTGCAAAGAGAGCTCAATGAATTGATTTTTAAGACCAGAGAGATGGAAGAGGAAGTTTTGGCTTTGCGAAAAGAAAAGGAAAAATTCTCCTCGGTTATTGAACCGGCTTTCGAACGGGTTAAGGAAGAGGCACGTTTGTTGCGCGAACAAAACCAGGGTCAGGCCTCCCAGATCCGTCGCTTGGAAAATGAGTTCTCTGAGACGAATAAGGAGAAGGATCGCCAATTGGGGCTGACGACGGCTTTGACTGATCGGCTGAAATTGGAAAATGCGGAGCTTCTGAAACAGCTTGAGCAAAAAACCTCCGTCCTAAAAGACACAGAAGAATCTTTATTCTCATTGCGCCGCGATTATGAAAAACAGCTGGCGGTAGCGAATGGGTCTCTGGAAAGCATGAAATTGTCGCAGCAATCTCTTCAGGACCAACTGCGCGAAAGTTTCAATAAGGTTCGTGATCTGGACGAAAACCAGTCGCAGGTCCAAAAAGAACATCAGCGTCAGGTGGCCTCCGCGAACGGCATGGTCGAACAATTGAACAACGAAAGGAAAAGCCTGCGGGTACAAATTGACCAGGGACTCGCCCGGATTCACCAGCTCGAATCCGAATATTCCCGCACGCTCAAGGATCGCGAGCAAAAATTGAGCGAGGCCGTCTCCGAACTGGAACGCCAGAAAATGACGAACCTCTCCCTGAAAGATTTAACCGAGGAGAGGGGTTCTCAAATTGAACGACTCAAAGGGGAATTCTCGCAGCAATTTCAAATCCTCAAAGAGCGGGAGCAAAAGATCAACGAGTTGCAAGCAAATTTGGAACGGCAGAAAATCACCCATCAGTCGTTGAAGGAAATTGCCGACGAGAAAACTGCCGAAATCAACCGCTTTAAGAATGATTTGGTCCAGCTGTCCCAAAAGAACGACGAACAGTCGGCTCAGGCCAGGACAACCATCGATGCATTGCGACAGGATCGTGAGGCTTCGCTCCAGGCCAAGAGCGAACTTGAGCAGCATATCCAAAAGCACAAGGAGATCAATACGAGCCTCTTGGAAAAAGAGAAAACCATGCAGTACGAATTGGCCAAGGCCAAGGCCCAATCCATGGGATTGGAAAAAATCTGCGCTGATTTCAAAACCCAAATGGAAAGATTGCTCAAAGAAATGGATGAGCTCAAGGCGCAGAATAAGAATTTACAAAAAAATGGACACCAGGCCCAAAAAGAATTGCAGGACCTGCGGGCTTTCGCCGAAGCGATTACGAGCAAGGAACAACAATCTCAGGTCGAACTGCAAAAAAGTCGCGAACAGTTGCGGGGTTTGGAAAAGATTTTCGCTGATTTTAAATCTCGATTAGAAGGCATTGGCCCTTAACCCACCGCTATTTCAATCTTAAAACCAAGCCATTTTTTCCATCATGCGCGCCGCAATGTATTACAGCAATTCCGATGTCCGCTTGGTTCAGTTGCCAGAACCGGCCATTGGAAAGGATGAAGCTTTGCTGCGAGTTGAGGCTAGCGGCATTTGCGGAACGGATTGTTTGGAGTGGTATCGTCGAGATAAGGTCCCTTTGGTTTTGGGGCACGAAGTTGCCGGCATTTTGGTTTCGGTTGGGAAAAAGGTAAAGAAATTCCGGGTTGGCGATCGGGTGGTGGCCACGCATCATGTGCCTTGTGAATGGTGTGCTTTCTGCCGCGACGGCCACGAAACAGTCTGCGATTTGCTGCGTCAGACCCATTTTGAACCGGGCGGATTTTGTGAATTCCTTCGATTGCCAGCCGTCAATCTTAAGAAGGGGACATTCAAGATTCCCGATCAGATTTCATTCGCAGAGGCAACGTTCGTGGAACCGCTCGGTTGTGCCTTGCGAGGCCAGCGCCTGGCACGCATGCGTCCGGGAAAGAATGTTTTAGTCATCGGCAGTGGCATGGCAGGGCTTTTGCATATCAAAATCGCAAAATACCATCATGCCCGGCGAATTGTTACCACGGATGTTGATCCATTTCGATTGGAGGTGGCACAAAAATGCGGGGCGCATGCCGTCATTCCAGCCCAGGAAAACGTCGTGGCCGAAGTCAAAAGAAATTTTCATGGCAAACTGGCGGATCTGGTGATTTTGTGCACCGGAGTGCAAACCGCCATTGAACAGGGATTACGCTCAGTCGAGCGGGGAGGCACGGTTCTGGTTTTTACGGCCGCTGCCAAAGATGCACTGTTACCAGTTTCTCTGAACGATTTGTTTTGGCGAAGTGAACTGACGATTTTGAGCTCTTATGCGGCGGCGCCGAAAGATTTAGCCCAAGCCTTGCGAGTGATCGCTAAAAAGAACATAAAGGTCAAAGACCTGATCACTCACCATTTGCCTTTGACTGACATTCAGAAAGGATTTGATTTAACGGTTCGGCCACAAAATTCGGTTAAGGTGATCATTTATCCGCAGCGATAGATGAGGGACACCTTAAAAAGATTGAAAGATAAGCCTTTTGGTTCATTTGGAGGAAGGGAGAACACGATGGATTGGGGAATGAAAAATCGGATGGCGCGGATTATCCAGCCAAAAACCGGCAAGGCCCTCATGCTCGCCGTGGATCATGGATATTTTTTGGGACCAACCTCAGGCCTGGAAGATTTGGGCAAAACGGTAGCGCCGTTATTACCCTATACTGATTCTCTGATGTTGACCCGAGGTGCCTTGCGGCAATGCATCAATGCGGCCACCAACACGCCGATCGTGCTAAGAGTTTCGGGTGGTAACTCCGTTCTCGAAGAGGATCTTTCCGATGAGGACTTGACCGTCGATATCGAGGACGCCATTCGGTTGAATGCTTCGGCGATCACCATGTCGATTTATGTCGGTTCACCGCATCAACATCAGACGATTGTGAATTTGGCGAAAGCGGTTGATTGGGGACAAAAATTTGGGATCCCCGTTTTAGCGGTCACGGCCGTCGGCAAAGAGATGGCCCGGGACGAACGCTATCTGAGTTTGGCCTGCCGGATTGCCGCGGAGACGGGAGCCCACATGGTTAAAACCTATTACTGTGAAGATTTCTCTAGGCTGGTCAAAAAAGTTCCGATCCCGGTCGTCGTTGCCGGGGGAAAAAAGATTCCCGAGAAAGAGGCCTTTGAGCTGACCTTTAAATCCATTCGTGAGGGAGCCGTCGGTGTGGATATGGGACGTAATATTTTTCAAGCCGAATCACCCGTCGCTATGATCCAAGCGGTGCGCTCCATTGTTCATGAGAACCATTCGGTCAAAAAGGCCTTGGAACTTTATCACGATCTTTTGTCCAAGAAGAACTAAGGGTGTGGTTTTTGGTCATTCGATGGATGATCCGCTTAAGGAATTCAGAGTCCGGCATCAGTCCATTATTGAGGCGATTGACCGGATCCAGTTGGCCATACGGGACTACAACAAGGTCAGGCCCTTGGTTTATGATCTGCAGATCAAATGGTTTCACCATTTGGGCAGACAGGATCAGCTATTTTTTGCGCCCATTGCGGAATTCCATCGTTTAGATCCCAAGGCATTAAAAATGCTGGGATTTCTCCAAGATGATTTAAGGGATATGAAAATCAAATCCCTAGTTTTTTTTGACCGCCATCCCGGACAAATGGGAGACCTCCGTCAAAAAACTTTTATCACGGATTTTTCCTTATTTTCTAAAGAGGTCTTGGCTCGGATCGAGATTGAAGAAACCCAATTGATACCTCTCTTGGCTCACTGTGTGGAAGGGAAAAGACGCTGATCATCATTAACTCGTTGGGGTCTGCGGAAATAACCAATCATTCATCATTCTCTGAGGGGTTGAGCGATTGATTATTCTTGACATTTTGTTATAATTGAGACCTTGATGTCCGGAACATTGCAAAAATTTTTTATTGGCCTCATGCTTTTGGTATTGGTCGGTTGTGGGCCTGCCATGGAAACCGCGAAAATCCTTTGGGGGTCCTCGACTCGCGCCTTGGAGGCTGCCCGGTCCAATGCTTTCCGACGGGATTTTTCTTGCGATCTTGATGCGTGTTATAAAGAAACCCTCAAAATTGCAGAATTAGAAAAATGGGAAATTTTTATTAAAAAAAGAAAAGAGCCAATGATCGTTGTGATGGGGATCAAAGGCGCGGTGGAAACAACGGAGGTGGGGATTTTCTTTAAGTCCATTTCTGCCGGCCGAGTGGAGATTGCGGTGACCTCTTTGAGTACGAATGCCAAGAGAACCGCAGCCGAAACTCTTTTTGCCGAATTAGCCAACACTTTTCCCGAACCCTAAGCCATGTCCTTCGAAAAAGGCCAGCCGGATTTTTTGTCTGATCGTAAAGATGTCATCCAGGTGGTCATCTTGTATAAACCGGAGGAAAAATTCCGGGTGAACTCACTGCAACGAGCGCTCGAAATGGCGGGTCGGGCCCTTAAAGTGAATCTAGAGATCACTCGGACCAATGATTTTCCTGTCTATTCGGGTTACAATTTCAATCCAACGAATACTCCGGTGGTTTTTATTAATGGGAATTTGGAGTTTGTGAGTGCGGTTCCTCAAGTCAATTTGTTGAAGAAAAAACTTAAAGAGATTAAAGAACGGGGAAGTTTCCTGCTTTAAGGGAGAGTGCTCGTGGCTCTTAAGATTGAAATCCTTGCCAAAGCCGAAGAAAAACCAAAAATGGAAGCCATCGCCAGCGCCATTCAGCAGGGCGCCAAGAATGTGAATGTTTCCGTACAAATCATATTCACCAACGATTTCGGTTCCTTTGCCGGCCACTCCTTTAATCCCGCCCAAACGCCCATTGTCTTTATCGCCGGAAAACTCGAATTTTATGGCGGTGTCCCTCCCCTGTTAGCCATCCAGAAAAAACTCGTTGAGCTTCGCGATAAGGCAAGCCAGGGTTTTTAAAAGCTCGTAACAATAAGTTAAATCGCGATGATCGAACATGAATTGTTATTTTTGGGTTTACTGAAAGATGGGCCAAAACATGGCTACGAAATCAAACGGCTCATTGAGGAGGAATTATTTCCCTTTGTTGGGTTGAAGATTAAGTCCATTTATTATCCTTTAAAAAAGATGGAGCGCTTAGGCCTGGTCAATAAGGATGTCGGCCGGGAAGGCAAATGGCCGGAGAAATATATTTATAGCATCACCCCGAAAGGAGAAAAGATCTTTGAACACCTGATTACAGAAAATTTTTTAACGATTGAGCGGCCTTATTTCAATATCGATCTCTCGTTGTACTTTCTGCCCTTCGTGGAGAAAAAGATTGCGCGCCGCCGGCTGAAAGCCAGAATCATTTTTCTCAAACGAATCATGCGCGATCTAGAAGCGCTGGAAAAGAATATCAAACCAAATACCCAGCATTTGCGGATCATCCTCTCACATGACATTGCTCTGGTAAACGCCGAGATTAATTCCCTTTCCAGTCTGATTGAGACCTTGATTTAATCCTTCCATTGTTTCGTTCAAAATCCCCCAGAATACTTCTTGACAAGAGGGAGTGCTGTAATAAAATCTTACTAGTAAAATTTTACTATTTGCCTTAATAAGACAAAAACAGTTCATTTCATTAGAGATAGAAAGATTCCATCGTTTTATTTCCGACGAGATAACGGGACATGGACATTCAAAAGATCCTTTTAGCTGCAGCCGAGCGTTTTCCTCAGAAAGCCGCCCTTATATATAGGGAAGAGACGGTTTCCTTCCAGCAATTGCAGGAAATGGTTTTACAGGTGGCTAACGCGCTTTTACTTGAAGGCATTCAGAAGTCGGAGAAGATAGGGATCTTTCTACCAAATTGTCCGGAATATCTCTATTCCTATCTCGCCATTTTTTGCCTGGGCGCTGTCGGCATCCCCTTGGATTATATGCTTAAAATGGATGAGCTTATTTCCTGCCTACGGCATTCCGAGGCCACGGTTCTTATTGCTCAAACGAACCCCGCTGTTTCTCTCGATGAACTCAAAAAAGCCGTGCCTTCATTGAAAACAATCATCCTCCTTGGTCCGCATTCAGGAAACTTTCATTCCTTTACAAATCTTACCCGCCGCGCTCCTGCCCATCCAATTTCTATCACCACGACCGAGACTGATCCTGCATTGATCATGTATACCTCCGGAACTACCGGGAAGCCCAAAGGAATTCTATTGAATTATCGGCACTTGGAAGGTTCTCCCAGGGCCATGGAATATTTTGTTGATTTAACCGAAAGGGATGTTAAACTTTGTGCTCTGCCTTTGAGTCATGTTGGCGGTTTTATCTATATTCAGAATTGCATCATGTTCGGGATCACACTGATCCTTATGGATCGATTTAATCCCTTCGAATTCCTGGGGCTCATTGCGCGTTACCGGGTGACGTGTTTTCATATTGTCCCCGCCATGTACACGGCCATTCTCACCTTAAAACAGATTGAGAAATTTGATTTGTCTTCGTTACGCTGGGTCGTGGTTTTTGGAGCGCCGGGCTCGCCGGATATCTTACAAAGGTTTCATCAGTACTGTCCGAATGCCCAACTGCTCAATGGCTGGGGAATGACCGAGACCTGTCCGCCCAACACCGTTACGCCTTTAGGAAGTAACCGAATTGAAAGTGTCGGCAAACCTTCGCCGCATTGTGAAATCAAAATTTTCGATGAGGAGGACAAGGAGATTCCCGTCGGAAAGATTGGGGAAATCGTGATCCGCGGCTGGGTTGTTATGGAAGGTTACTATAAAGATCCGGAGGCAACCGCCATGGCCAAGCGTCATGGGTGGTTTCATACGGGAGACCTGGGCCGGTTTGATCAAGAAGGATTTCTCTATATCGTCGGACGCAAAAAGGAAATGATTAAAGTGGGCGGTCAGATTGTTTACGCCCCCGAGGTTGAATCGGCGTTTTATAAACATGAAGCCGTCGCTGAAGCCGCGGTCATTGGCGTGCCGGATCAATTGCGGGGTGAGGCCGTGAAGGCCTTTGTGGTTTTAAAAGAGAAGGGAAGTATTGCCAGCGAAGACTTGCGGTATTTTCTTCGGGACCATCTGGCGCATTTCAAGGTGCCGCAGTCGGTGGAAATCCGCGAGGCCCTGCCTAAGAATCGAACCGGAAAGGTTGACAAAGAGCTCCTTAAACAAGAAGCCCAATCCGTGGGTCAATAAGAAAGGGAAAGGACATGACGAACAAAGTACAAAGAATGACGCGCGACATCCACATGACCGGACAGGATTTGACCAATATGGTGCAGTTAAGGCCGACGGACCTTGGCAAATATGCCATCGTGCCTGGACCGAAGGAGCGGCTGGACAATCTGGTCAAGAAATTGGAAAACCCGATCAAAAATTTCACGTTTATGGAATATTCCATGTTCACCGGCATGTATCAGGGAATTAAGATGACCGCCATGAACGGGGGGCGGTTTTCGGCGGATACCGCGATCACGACGGAACTCCTGTGCAACGCCCAGGCCAGGCACATGATCCGGATCGGGAGCTGCGGGGCCTTGAGCGATGAGATCAACATCGGTGACATCATTGTGGTCAATGGGGCCATCGCCGGCGAAGGCGTGACCCCTTATTATGTCCATAAGGATTTCAAGATTGAAACCGATAAGGCCTTGACCGAGGCGATCTATGCGGTGGCGCAAAAAAGCGGTCATCAAATCCATCTCGGGAAAGTCTGGTCTACCGATGCCATTTTGCGGGAGACCAAAGAAAACGTCAATAACGCCATCGATCAGGGTGCGATTGCCGTCGATATGGTGTCATCCGTCTTTTTGACCCTGTGCCAGCTTTATGAAATTCCGGCAACGGTCATTCTGGCCGTGAGTGACAATATCATCACCGGCGAAATGGGATTCCTTTCGCCGAATTATTATATGGCGGAGAGTTCGTTGGTGACGATTGCGTTGAACCTGATAAAGAAACTGGAAGAAAAGTAAACGAGGGAGGATGGCCATGAAATTTCCGGTAACGGTGCATAAAAGTTCCTATGGCTACGATGTCCACTGTCCTCTTCTGCCGGGGTGTCATAGTCAGGGAGAAAGCATTGAAGAAGCCTTAGAGAATATCAAGGACGCCATTAAAACATATTTGGAAATGGTCGCTGACGAAGAAAAAGGCCAGCTTTATGAAGTTGAAGTAGGAGTCTGATGCTCTTTACGGATCTTTCTTCTGACCGTGTTGTTAAAGCTTTGACCAAAGCGGGTTTTAAAATTATTCGTCAGGGAAAACATATTGGCATGTCGAATGGCACTAAGTTCTTGGTGATCCCCCGTCATCCACGGATTAACCCTTATACATCGAAAGGGATTATTCGTGATGCCGGGTTAACGGAAGAACAGTTTAAGGAACTTATTTGAAAAAATCCTACCGAAAAGATATCTACAGCACCGTTTTTGTGAGACCTATGAAAAGATGCTAAAGGATCCTCGATTATGAAAGAATCCCCTTTATTCTGGCCGGCCCAATTAAAAGGCCGGACTCTACTGGTCCTCGATGAGACATTGATCCCCAAGAAAATTCATTACATCAAAGTCAAAGGGACCAATGATGCGGTCCGGGTTATCCGCCAGATGAAAACCCGGGCCTTTGGCCAGTTTTTGGTTGTCTTCAATACATTCCTTTTGACACTTAAAACCTCATCGGAAACGTCCCAGGTCTTGATGAAAGAGATCAAAAAAACCGCGCAGGCCCTGAATAACAGCCGACCGACGTTTCCTTTTGGAGAGGTCACTGCGGTCGTCGTGAATTGGGCGCAAATCGCTTTGGATCATGGACAAGAACTTCCAGCGATGAAAAGGTTTCTCGAAAAAAATATTCAAGGATACCTCCAAGGAATTCGCCATCGCCGCCTTGCGCGAGTGGCACAGATCGCGTCAGTGATCGAAGATGGAGACCGAATCTTGACCCATTGCAATGTCAGCGGCGAATTGGCCATGGCGGCTCAGATTTGTCAGCAATCGAACAAACGTGTGCATTTTTTTGCCACCGAAACCCGCCCCTTTTTTCAAGGCACGAAGCTCACTTGCTGGGAATTGCAAAAGCTCGGCGCGAATGTGACCCTTGTGGCAGACAATGCCGTTGGATCGCTTTTGCAAGATGGTTTGGTTGACAAGGTGATTGTTGGGTCAGACCGGTCTTGCGCCAATGGCGACATCGCCAACAAGATCGGAACATATCAGATTGCGGTTTTGGCTAAAGAATTCGGCGTGCCTTTTTTTGCCCTGACGCAACCCTCCACCCGGATTGCCCGCGGAGAAGACATCCCGATCGAGATCCGTGACCCCCATGAGCTTTTGCAGTTTGGAAAACGAAAAATCGTGGCTGGAGGTGTCCGGGGTTTTTATCCAGGATTCGATGTGACTCCTCGGGAATTGATCGGAAAATCCATTGCCATCCATGTCCAATCCTAAGGAGCCGGTCCTTCTCATTCAAGGGGTTTTGGCGGAAAGATTTTTTGACGAATTAAAAAAGCGTTCCACCGATCAGGTGTTTCTGATGGAAGGCCGTCCGACGCTGGAAGCGGCCACTCGAGGTTGCCGGCAACTTTTAAAACGACGGATCACCCCGACCTTGATTTCCGACAATATGGCTGGTGTTCTTTTTTATAAAAATTTGGTGAAAGAAGTTTGGATGGCTTACCAGGATACGGATCAAGAGGGCGCGGTTTGCGATTCTGGGGCGCTCATTCTCGGCGTTTTGGCTAAGCGTCACGTCATTCCGGTTAAGCTTTTTCCGGCGCAGCGTAAGACGAGTTTTTTAGGAAGACCCGAGCAGCTTTTGTGTTTTCAAGGAACCCGCTTGGCGCCCAAAGGCATCAAGGCTTATGTGCCATTGGTAGAATGGGTGCCCGGAAAATACATTTCGGAGATCCATTAGATGCAGGACCTAATCACTATTAAAACCTTTCGCCGTAATTTCGAGGCGGAGCAAGCCAAGGAATTGCTTAAGGCAAATCAAATCGAGGCGATTGTTTCTATTCCCAACTGGGGCGGCATTCTAAAGAGAGGTCCCCGAAGGTTTAGGAAATGTTCAACTCTTGGTTCATCAAAGTGAGGCTCAAAAGGCCCTCGATCTTTTGGAGTCGACCGAAAGTGAAGTCGACAATTCGGTTTTGCAAGAGGCCGTAGAAAACAATACCATGCTGTCGTTTCAACCGGAGAAAAAAGCGGAGAAAACTTATCGTCTTGTCCCCATGATGTTAGTTGTCGTTGTAATTTTTTTTCTGTCTATCGCGGCGGTTAATTTTTTTAGACCCTGGATTTTCGTTGAATATTATAAAGGTGCAAAAGGTAATATCCATAAAGCGGTGCGAAGTGAAGCCATTGTCAGCCGGGGCAAGGCTAATGGCCTTTTGAAAGAATTCTATCAAAATGGAGTTCTGCGCCGCACCGGTAATTTCCGTAACGGTCGGGCCGAGGGGATTTTTCGGCACTATGACGATAAAGGACATTTAAAAAGTGAAGCGACTTATCAGGACGGTAAATTGTATGGACCAACAAAAAGTTATTATGAAAACGGACAATTGGAATCTGAATTCAATTTTTTTGATAATGAGTTCGATGGAATCCAGAAAGTTTATTATCCCAGCGGGGAGATTTGGCGTGAATTCACCTATCAAGGGGGAACGCGGCTGGATAAATCTGGAAATCCGGTTTCCGGAATGTTAAAAGAGTATCATGACAATGGAATTTTGGTCCTTGAAGAAAATTATGTCGCTGGACGGTTGCAGGGTGCGGCCCAATATTATGATCGTGAGGGTCATTTGGCTAACATTCAAGTTTTTGACCACGGAATCCCATTAGTTTTTAAGGAATTTTATACGAACGGTCAAGTAAGACATGAAGCGTATTATTCTCAGTATGCTATTTCGAGTGAAAAGGAATTTGATGAAAAAGGAAATTTAATTTTTGAATGGAAGCTATGAATGAAAAGTTACAAAAATTAAAGACCGATATCATCGCCATCGGCAGACTCTTATGGGATAAGGAACTCGTCAGCGGATTGAATGGCAACATCAGCGTCCGCCTGGGAGAGGATACCATTCTTTTGACGGCCCACAGCACGTGTTTAGGATTGCTTCAGGACAAGGATATCTTGACCATGAAACTGAACGGCGAAGTCCTTGAAGAAGGTCATGTCTCTTCCGAGAAACTTTTGCACACGGAAATCTACAAAAATTTTTCCGAGGTTCAGGCGGTTTTGCATACGCATACGACCTACACGAACGCCTATTTCACGGTTAAAGATTTATTTAGCCCGACGACATTTGAAGCCAAATTTTATTTAGGGACCGTTCGCTCAGTCCCTCAGTTGACCCCTTCAGTCACGGATGTGGCGCCGGTGGTCGAACGTCTTCGGGCCAATAACATCACCGTCTTAAAAAGACATGGGGTTGTAGCGATGGGCAAGGACCTCTTTGATTGCTTTCTCTTGATCCAACAGCTGGAGGAATCCATCAAGGTCGATGCGATTAGCCGTCTGTATTCGCAGACGTCCGAAGCCTCTTCCAGTGACCAGTTAATAGGTCACAAGTCACAGGTTGCAGGCCATAGGTTACCGGTCACCGTTCACAAGTCACAAGTCACAAGTCACAGGTCACAAGTCTCACCAAACATAAATCATAAATCCTCGTCTAAACCTAAAAAAATTCAAACCAAAAAATACAAATTATTCTCCAAAGAACAAATTGATGAAATCGTTAGGTTGGTCAATGATGATTCCAAGATGAAAGAACTGGGGGAAAAGACCCAGATGACGATGGACCTCGCGGTCAAGCTGGATGAAACCGCGCAGGTTTATAGCTTTAGTTTTCAGAATGGCCGGATTAACAAGGTCGGTCGGGACCCGCAAGCGGAATTTTTGATTTCCGCTCCGATATCCGTCTGGAAAGCGGTCTTTAATCGGGAGATTGATCCTTTTGTGGCGACGACTCAGAAGAAAATGAATTTGCGGGGAGACTTTGCCAAGATCTCGCGCTGGTATGCCCCGTGCAGTCGGATTTTTGAACTTTGGCAGCGGGTTCCCGTCGAATAATTAATGTAAGGGACGGGAACCCGCAGTCCCGGCCACAACAAAATTTATTAGAGATGGCGGGGCAGCGGGTTCCGGTGGAGTAATGCGGAGGTCCGTAATGGATAAAAAAGACAAGGCATTAATACTGGAGTTAAAATCACGAATTCCTTCCGACATCAAAAAAAATTTGAAGCGTCTTGTTGTTTTTGGTTCCCGAGCCAGAGGAAATGCCTCGGAATACTCTGATCTCGATGTCGTCATCTTACTGGATAAGAAAACGGCGGCCATTGAAAAAAAAATTGAAGATAGCGTCTATGAACTCATGTGGGAGCATGATTTCAAGCCGATCATTTCTGTCAAGATTTTTGCTGAGTCCCGTTTTAATCAAGCCGTCCATAAGGGATTTTCTTTTTATAGGAATATTCAGCGAGAAGGCGTTGTCATATGAAGGAAGAAATCCCCGCGCTGATCGAGAAATCAGAGCATGCCCTCAGAGTTGCCCAGGATTTACGAACGGATGGTTATGCCCCTGATGCGGTGAGCAAGGCCTATTATTCAATGTTTTATGCCGCTCAAGCCCTTTTGAAATCTGAAAATATTGATGTGACCAAGCATTCTGCTGTTGAATCTACCTTAGGTTATCATTTTGTCAAATCCGGGAAATTGGACTCAAAATATCACCGAATGTTCATTGAAGCGCGAAAATTCCGAGAAATTGCGGATTATGATATTCAAGAAGAAATCGTTCAATCTCAGGCCATCGGTAAGATCGAAGAAGCCAAAGTTTTTTTGAGTATTGTGAAATCACTGATCAAATCCTCATGAAGACGCCCTGCAGCCGGATTTTTGAATTATGGACACAGGTTCCCGTGGAATAAGTTTGAAGGAAGCTGCTGTCCCGACTACCTTAGGAAATGAACAGAACGTCGAGGTGCAGGTGCCGGTGGAGGACACAGGAAGGATGAACTAATGGATCGGACAGTATTATTTTTGTCAAGTGCGTCATTAGCATTGATAGCATGGTTTTTCTGGCGCTATACTCAGGAATGGGGATTCGCGATTTTGTTTACAGTTCTAATTGTTTCTTACTGGTGCGAGATTCGGCATTTGAAGAAAAGAATTCAATTTCTTGAGGGAACGTTGGAAAGAAAGAAGGACAAGGTGAGCTAGAACTATTTTATGAATACGAAGACCGATATGAATATTTGCAATTTGAAATGCTGGGCGCAAGTCCCGGTCGAATGAACAAATATGCGACGAAGGAAATTCCGTTTTCAAAGCGGATCAAATATGGCACCAGGACGACATTACAGCGATTTGGCTCAAAGGTCTTTCCCCGGCTGGAGATTCTTCGCCGGCTGAACAGAAAACATATGGCATCGACGGCAACGATTCAACATTTTGATCTTTTGATTGGCGGGCGTTTACGCTCCGCGAGCAATCAAAATTTCTTTCCCAGTTTTAATCCCTCCAATGGGGAAATCTGCGCCTATCTTGCCGATGCTGGAATTGAAGATGCGCGCGCTGCGATTGATGGGGCTCGAACAGCCTTTGATCGAGGACCTTGGCCTCGATTATCCGTGCAAGAACGCGGTGTTTATTTGCAGCGAATCGCCCAGTTGATCCGAGACAATGCCAAAGAATTAGCTGAACTGGAAACCGCTGACACTGGAAAAACCGCCAAGCAAACGACATTCATTGATGTTCCTACCTGCGCCGTCACATTTGAATATTTTTCTCATATTGGCGAGCTTCTAAAGGATCAAGAGCTGTCGATTGATGCTCCGGTTCACAGCATTTTACGGCGTGAACCAATGGGGGTGATCGCCGGGATCATACCGTGGAATTATCCGCTCATTATGGCTGCCTGGAAATTGGCCCCGGCCTTGATGGCGGGCAATACCATGGTTTTTAAACCGTCCTCACTGGCCAGTGTTTCGGTTTTGAAACTGGCCCAGCTCATCCAAAAGGCGCAGTTGCCAGCAGGCGTGGTGAATATTTTTTCGACTCAAAGCAGGGCAGCGGCCACGGAGTTAGTGACGAGTCCCGATGTGGATATGCTGAGCTTTACCGGCGGAACCGAAACCGGCAAGGAGCTTGGGCGACTTGCCGCCGCAAGCGTCAAAAAAACCACCCTCGAGCTCGGCGGCAAGTCGCCCAGCATTGTTTTTGCTGATTGCGATCTGGAGGCTGCGGTCGGCGGGACGATGTCGGCCATCTTCATGAATCAGGGTCAGATGTGCACCGCCGGGTCGCGGTTGATTTTGCAGGATGCAATTTATGATCGGTTTTTAGAAATCCTGGTGCAAAAAACTAAAAGTCTCAAAATCGGTGATGCCAACCATTATGATACAGATTTTGGACCGCTCATTAGCGACGAGCATCGGCACAAGGTTCTGGCTTACATTGAGCAGGGTATTAAAGAAGGAGCCCGCTTGGTTTGCGGAGGGAAAATTCCGACGGATCCGGCTCTGGCCAAAGGATATTATTTGGAACCGACCATCTTTACTCATGTGCGCTCGGAGATGACGATTGCCCAAGAAGAGATATTCGGCCCGGTCCTGTCGGTCCTGCGGTTTTCGCAATTCGAAGAAGCCATCGAACTCGCCAATGACACGGAGTTTGGATTAGCGGCTTGTGTCTGGACCAAAGATTTGGAGAAGGCCCATCAAGTGGCGCAACGGCTGCGCTGCGGCACAATTTGGGTGAACACCTACGGGGGTTTTTACCATCAGGCGCCTTACGGGGGTTATAAAAAGAGCGGTTACGGGCGGGAGCTTGGCGTCGACGGACTTTTGGAATTTACGCAAACCAAACATGTCTGTACCGACCAGACGCCGGGTGGAAAATCTCTGGTAACATCGTGGTTTTAAATGGTCATATAGAATCGTTGAGGTCAAGAAGATTAGCTGGTATTGCTCATTTAGGCACGCTATCAACTTTATTGTTGATGTTCCTATTTTCAAAATCATTGCTTATGTTTTTATTTTTTCCCATTCTTCCCATTGTGATTCCTTTACTCATATGGGTCCTGAATAAAAGAAACAACATTTTTATCGATGAGCAATCTAAAGAAGCCTTAAATTTTCAGCTTTCTTGTTATCTGTATTGGCTTACGTTATGGAGTTTGAACGAATTGCAAAGATTTTTTTGCCGAGCTGGGTACCAGAAATTCATGGGAGCGATATGTCCGATATTGAAGCGGCCGTAGGACCAATCGGGTTTCTTTTAATGACCGTATTGGGGCCGGGGTCGTTTATGTTGAATCTATGCGCCGGGATCAAAGGGAGTGCGCAAGCATGCAAAGGCAGTTTATACAAATATCCTTTAAACTTAAGACTCATCAAATAATTTAGGCATAATAAACAAATTGAACATGAAAAGCCGATTAAAAAATATTGTGGATACGATTGTTGAGGCCGTGCGACCGCAGCAGATCATTTTGTTTGGGTCGCGGGCAAAAAAAAATCACACTCAGACCAGTGATTACGATTTACTGGTTGTCAAAAAAGGTGTAAAAAATGAAAGGTTGGTTTCCCGTCGGATTTATCATGCTTTTTTTGATAAGAAGATAAAAGAAGGGGTCGATGTTGTGGTCGTTGGAACCGATAAATTGAATTTGAACAAAGATAATCCTTATCGTATTTATTCATGGGCTTTAAAAGAGGGTAAGGTCTTGTATGGCTGAGCGGGAAGATTGGCTTTTGTGGTTAAAAAGAGCGGATAGTAATATTCGGTTGGCCAAACTGGGAGAGGGGAAAGGAGTTGCTTACGAAGATCTATGTTTTGAAGCGCAGCAAGCAGCGGAAAAGGCATTAAAGGCCTTGTTGATTTACCACGGGGACCATTTTCCTAAGGTGCATTCTTTTGCGGTTTTGTTGGAGCGGCTAGAGAAATGGTTGCGGATTCCTAAAGAAATCCAGAGAGTCCTTGATCTTTCCGATTATGCCGTTCAAACGCGTTATCCGGGAGATTATTTTCCGGTTAAGAAGGTCGAATATAAAAAAGCTGTTAAGATCTCTGAGAATGTTGTTGGCTGGGCCCAAAAGGTTGTCCAAAGAAGCGAAGGATATTATGAGCGGGTGGATAAGTAATGAGCCACGATGAATATTGACATATACAAAACGCAGGATAAAACAACGAAAGTACTATTCCTAACATCTCTGTCAAAGGCCTGGGACTCACACGGATTTCCACGGGCGGCCAATGGACAAAAACAAATGAAAGTTGTAGAAAGATTTGGATTCTTTCTCTAATAATGCTCATTTCTATGGGAGGGTGCAGCAGCCTTCCCTACATCCGTTCCGATGTGTTTAAGGATGCCGATTCGGTAAAAAATATTTATGTGATGCCCATTGCTGTGGAAACAACCATGGATCCAGGATTTGAATTGACTCAAAAGGAAATTCAAGCCCGGATTAAAAAAAATTTAAGGCTGACCAGAAAGACCATTGAAAAGGAGCTGACTCAAAAGGGTTATTCTGTTGAGGAATGCGGGAAGGATTTTGAGGATCTCGACCTTAAAGATCAGCAAGCGGTCTTCATCCGGGATGCGGTTCTGGAATATATGCGTCCCAATAACCTGTCTTCGCTGAGTCTCAAACAAAATAAGATTGATAACCAGAGTACGGTTTATCGGATTCAGGGTTTTACCCCGGAAGATTTCAATCCGTTGGTTCGCAAATCCTTAGCTTGTCGAACGAGTATGGGCGAACAAACCGACACGGTCCTGTATTTAAAAATTAAGAATCATATTGCCAAACGCGGATTCCTTGGCGCTCTTCAGGAGGAAAGCACGATGGGAATTGATCTTCAATTGATCAATTTTAAGGAGAATGAAATCATTTTTTCTTACGCTCATTCCTATTTTAACAGCGATTTATTTTCGCCGCGTAAATCTCAAGAGGCCATCGCAGATATTTTAAAAGTCATTCCGATTAGATTTAACTAGGGAACCCGCCTCCTGGGACGGGTTAGGATGAGTGTCATTGGTTAAGGAAGCTATCTTTTAAAAACAAATCATAAATTGGAGAAGACAACAATGAAAATTTTATTTTTAACCCCACCGATCAAAGCCTGGGATTCTCACGGGTTTCACCGGGCCGCCAATCAGATGCACGCTCAGGTCGCGGCCTACATCCGGAGTAAGGGGCTTGCGGAGGTCGAGGCCATCGACTGCCGCGCCAGGGATTATGATTGGGACATGATGATGCAGAAAATTAAAGAGAGCTCACCGGATATGGTGTATCTGGGAGATCAGCTTTTCTCAACCTGCGGCGCCTCGGTCATTTGGTATTTCAATGAAGCCATGAGGATGGTCAAAGAGGAATTCCCCCAGATCATCACGGTTGCGAGCGGCCTCTGGTACTCCGCGGATTACGAACGCCAGATGCGGCTCAACCCCTTTATCGATTACATTCTGATC
Organism: Candidatus Omnitrophota bacterium; assembly: GCA_023247725.1. Lineage (GTDB taxonomy): Bacteria > Omnitrophota > Gorgyraeia > Zapsychrales > JAHFFX01 > JAHFFW01. The sequence goes on from JAHFFW010000004.1 coordinate 90,499, forward strand.
GGCGAAGGAGAGGTTACGCTCGAGGATTTGATTAATAACTTGAACTCCCAGGCAACGAATGAGCGCGATATCCCCGGCCTCGTTTCCCGTCGGGATAAAACCTCCATCGTGGTCGGACCGCATCGCGGCTTGATTCCGGATTTGAATGTCCTGCCCATGCCGGCCTATGATCTTTTTCCTATGGAAAAGTATGTTGGCCACACGTACTGGAAACCTTTCGCGGAACTCATGACCTCCCGCGGCTGTCCCGGAAAATGCCATTTCTGTTATGAGTGGGCTTTATACGACAGCCGTTCGGCCACGCAAGACTTTACGTCCTGGCGAGGAAATTCCGGCAGACGGATTGTCGACGAGCTGGAAGTCTTGGAAAAGAACTATGGGATCACGACCGTGGTTATGCAGGACGATGCCTTCAACAGCGACACGAAGGCCATGATTGAATTCTGTGAAGAAAAAACTCGTCGCGGCAACAAGATCGATTGGGTTTGTTTGGGACGGGCCGATCAGTGGATCTCGCAGCGGGATATCCTGCCATTGATGCGCAAGGCAGGACTTTTTATGGCGCTGACCGGCGTGGAAGTCGAAGATGACAAGACGCTCACCAAAACCGGCAAGGGGGTTACGATCGAACAGATCAAAGGGACGATCGATATCTTGCGAGCGCAGGACATTGGGACCGTCGGCACGGTTCTCATTGGTCTACGCGATGATAACGAAGAAAAAATTAAACGGCGTCTGCAAACGGCGGATGAAATCGATCCGGATGTCTTTGCGTTGGATTACCTGACCCCGGTTCCGAATTCCCCGGACTGGCGTTACGGCATTCAAAAGGGCTGGATCGAGCCGGATAAAATTAATCTGAAAAATTGGGACTTCCAGCACCCGGTTGTTCCTACGGATAATCTCACCATGGAAGAAGTCGGCCGTCTTGGCGCCTGGTGCATGCGCGAATATTATTCCAAGCCTGAACGAATTCACCGGATTATGGAAAGCAATTACGACATCAAGGTCAAACAATGCGTGATGGACTTTATGAATAATATTTCAAAATGGGAGAAAAATTCCCGCGTCACGGCGCAGGGCGCGGCGGTTTAATAGTGATCCCTCGTGAAGCGTATCTCGTCATACGCTTCACGAGGAACGCTTCACCTTTCACGAAAAGGAATACGACAATGACCCCTACCCAACTCCAAACAAAGCTCGTCTGGGAAAAAAATGCCTTCGACCGGTATCACCGCATGATCGAGAAGATTCCACTTTTCCATCGACAGATTGCCAAAATCGTCGTCGACAAAAAGGCCGTGCAAAACGCCATTGAGCGCGGCGCCTCACAGGTCGAGGAAAAGGATATCGTTCAGGCATTTTTTTCTGAGGTCCCAATTTCGTTTTATAGCCTTATGGTTCGGCTGCTGGATGAGGTTGGTTTCAATTACAAGGAATATGAACCGAAGTAAAGGACAGGGTTTTCGTACGTAAAAATCGATTTTATGCCGGTGCCTTTTTTAAAAATTTTTGGTCCGAAGAAGGAAGCGATTAACCATCACTTTGTCCTCATCGAGGCTCCGGAGTCGATCATCGGGCCTGAGATGATCACATGGGGAGAAGCCCAATGGTGGCCCAAAGGATCGCGGATGCGTTTTAAGCGATTGTCTGCCCTTCCTATTCAAATCGGGACCGAATATCAACAAAAGGTGATGGCGCCCGTGGGCGGAAGACATTGGCGTAGCCGGGTGACCAAGCTAACGCCTGGACACGAAATCGAACGAACATTCATGGATGGGATGTTTCAGGGACGGGAAAGTGTGACGATCGAAGGCCGCTATAATGGCACCAAGGTTGATTATAAAATGGTTTTTAAGGTACGCGGGATTAGCAACAAAATTTTTTGGCCGCTGATTTTCCGGCGGATGCATGATGCAAATATTCGACTTATCCTGGCTGCCTTAAAAAAATATTGCGAGCTAAAGAATTCACAGGCGGAGGGAACCTCATGAAGATCGCGATTATCGGAGCCGGAGCGATTGGATCGGTCATCGCTGCTTACTTGAGCAAGACCGGACAAAACGTGGTTGTGATTGGCCGCCCCGATCAGGCTGAGGCCATTCAAAAAAATGGCCTACAGATCAAAGGAGTGCGGGGTAACGAGAATTTCAAAGTCCGGACGCTCACGCAACTACAAGAGCCTTGTGATCTGGCGATTTTCTCCGTGAAAACGCAGGATATCGAGAAGGCTTTTGCAGAAAATGAGTCGTTTCTGGAAACGCCTTATGTGTTGACGACCCAAAACGGAGTCCAAGCCGATAATATCTTAAGTTCCCACTTTGACCGGGAAAAAATTATCAGTTCGATCGTGATGTTTGGAGCGACCTATATTCGTCCGGGAGAAGTCACTTTTAATTTTGAAGGGGATTGGATTTTAGGAAAACCTTTTCTGCCCAACGATCCATTCGTTCAAGAGTTGGCCCGAGTTCTTGGCCAGGCCTTTAAAATTCATGTCACCGATGACATGACCGGGATGAAATGGCTAAAACTTTTTATCAATTTCAACAACTGCATTCCGGCATTGGTCGGCCGCTCCATGCAAGAAACCTTCACCGATTTGGATCTTTGCCGATTGAGCATCATGCTTCTCAAAGAAGGCTTAGGAATTACCCAAAAGGCCGGCATTCAATTGGTTTCCTTACCGCAATTTCCGTCGGAGCGAATCCTGGGACTTTCCGCCATGCCCGTTGAGCAAGGGTCCATGATCATTCAGAAAACCCTGACCGGTTTAAGCAAAGAACCATTGTATGGATCCATTTTGCAAAGCATCTTGCGCAAGAAAATGAGCGAAATCGATTTTATCAATGGCGAGGTTACTTCCCTGGCCAGCAATATGGGCACGCAAGCCCCTTTAAACCGAAAGGTCGTTGACCTGGTGCACAAGGTGGAAAGGGAAGGAAAGTTTTTATCGGTGGATGAGGTGAAGCGGGAGTTTAGTTTGAATGAAGTAGGTCACACGTCACAAGGTCACAATGTCACATGATATTTATGTGACCTGTGACTTGTGACCTTGTGACTTTAAAGGAGCAATCCATGAATAACAAGCGTCGCGTGGTCGTCACCGGAATTGGCATCATCGCCCCTAATGGCGTCGGAGCGGGGATTTGTTATGACAATATGATTAAAGGAGTTTCCGCGGTCAAGCGGGTTATTGAATTTGATGTCTCGATGTTTAACACAAAGATCGCGGCGCAGGTCCGCGATTTTGATCCTTTGGGGTTAGGTTTGACCAAGGATGAGATGGTGCGGATGGATCGATACGTCCAATTTGCACTGGCTGCCGCTAAAATGGCGTTGGAAGATGCCCGAATGGATTTTCAAAAGGTGGACAAAGAACGGATGGGCGTTTCCCTGGCCAATGCCATTTGCGGAACCAAATATATGGAAGAAGAGTTTGCCCTGGTGACCGACAATGGCCGCAGGCCAATCGATCCGACCATCGTGCGGCCCGATCTTTACGATGCCTCGATGTTTAATACTCCCTCGAGCGAAATTGCGGCCAAATACAACCTGCAGGGGATTTGCAACACGATTTCCACCGGATGCACCGCGGGAACCGATTCGGTCGGATTTTCTTTTGAGGCCATTTCCGACGGAGATGCCGACATCATGGTGACGGGGGCAGCCGAGGCCCCCATTACGCCCATCACCTTTGGCGCCTTTGATACCGTCAATGTTCTCTCCGCCCATAACGATCATCCGCATAAGGCCTCGCGCCCATTTGACGCGAAACGTAACGGCTTTGTCATATCGGAAGGGGCTGGAATCCTTATTGTGGAAGAATTGGAACACGCGCGACGGCGCGGAGCAAAAATCTATTGTGAGATCAGGGGATTTGGCACAACCAATAACGCCTTTCACATGACCGATCTTCCGCCGGAGGGCGATGCCATGGCCGATTGCATCAATCTGGCCTTAGAGGATGCCGGTATGAAACCCCGCGAATTGGATTATATCAACGCGCATGGATCTTCCACGCGGCAGAACGATGTGTTCGAAACCAACGCCTACAAAATGGCCCTGGGCGATCATGCCTACAAAATTCCGATCAGCTCGCTCAAATCGATGATCGGTCATCCTCTGGCCGGGGCCAATGGCATCGAGCTGGCGATTGGCTGCAAGATCTTTGAAAAAGGCATCTTGCCGCCGACGATTAACCAAGAGTTCCCCGATCCCCAATGCGATCTCGATTATATCCCGAATGAAGCTCGCCAACAGAGAGTGAATTGCATGCTCAAGACCTCCAGCGGATTTTCGGGAATCCATTCGGCGATGGTGTTGCGGAGGTTTGAGTAAATTGTGTCATGTGTTATGTGAATTATCCATTTGACTTTAAAAAACTAGAAGTTTATCAAAAAGCATTAGATTTTACTAACGAGATTTTCTCGATAACACATGACTCATGACACATAACCCAAATCTATCCTACTCTCCCGACGAACTCGGCCAAACCCTCTGGCTCATGTCGGAGAAAGCCACGGAAGGCTTTTATCCGACGTTCAAGTCGCTGGTGGAAGAAACCGGGTATTCTTTTGATCCGGCCTGCGACGACAACTTTAAATCCGAATTGCGCCGGATCAACTTGTGGGTGATCGCCAAGGCCTTCGGTTCGGATGACTTTGCCTTGAATGCCCTGCATCAGGTTTACTTGACCGCTATTTCGGAAAACCTGGAACCATCGGAACGCGGCCTCGAGCGTCTTGAACAGGAAAAACAGATGATCGCCGAACGATATCAGGAATATTTTCACGCCTGGAAAGATGCCGGGATGGATCAATTTGAGTTGGCAAAAGCGATGCTGAAACATCTTGTTCCTGATCCCGGGCGGTCTTGCGACATCAATCTTCAGTACCAGCTTTTAGCCAACATTTTGACGACGATGCGCGATGTCCTCCAATACCGATCCGATTTTATCGAAATAGAACGATCATATAGAGGATTAGCATGAAAAAAATTTGGATGAACAAAGCGAAGAGTTTTGAAGAGGCGGAGGAGTTTGATAGAAATTATTATGCTCAGATGACACCTCAGCAAAGACTCAGTATTGTTCAGGAACTTAGAGGAATGTTATTACAGTTCCCGAGACAATCGAAGAAAGTGAGAAAGCTTGATGCACATGGAAAAGGACTTCAAAGAGTTCTTAAAATTATTAACTCGACTTTGGCAAAATTAGGCGCTGGTGCAAATTTTGAATTAGCTCTTTGAAAAAAATAGCTTCTCGCCGGAAAATACCTTTGTCCACCAAGACAAAGGAGGCAGAGAAGCTATGAA